>JAZLLN010000126.1:0-3166 GCA_045598165.1 Candidatus Cryptobacteroides sp. | reverse complement strand
ACTGAGCCGGCTGGAATCGCTGGTGGACTCAGTGGCCGAAGAAATGCCGGATAATGATCCTCTGAAAATAGAATACTGCCTCCTCTCAAACCTGGTAGCAGACTATTCAGACGAACACTTTGATCTGGGCACCCCGACACTACAGGAATGCCTCAAAGAACGAATGTTTGAGCTGTCCATATCTCCTGCCATCGTGCTCGGGATATAGGATTGTTATAAACGACCTGTCAACTTTCACCATTTGGGCTAGGTCTCCCCTGTCACCAGGGGACCTAGCCCAAATTATCATATTACCAGCATTCCCGACTCACGCCGAGCCCCCTTCTTCCGTCAGGCGGCGTCCGGTCTCCCGGACAAAATGTGTGATGTGTGACAAATATTATATGTGTGTTGCCGCCTGAGGGAGATATTATCTAATCTTTATTGTATCAGCTCAACTTTTGTAATAACTCCTCCCCAACCTAATGACACTGTCAAATCTATACTCTTACTTTTTACGGAACTAATCCACTCACTTTCAAGATTAATGTCACAATAATACTGTTTCGTTCCAACTGTAACAGAAGTAGCAAGATTGAATTCTATGGTATTTCCGCTCCACGCATCATAAATCTTTAAACTCTCGTTCTCTAAATTTGCATTTTGATCTGTAAGCGAAAAACTAACTCTAAGAATATTATCAGGTTTTGGGTCGGCATCAATAAAAGAATTATAACTGATAGTAACTGGATTTGTCGATGATCCTTCATAAAAGACGATAGGATTCGTGGAAGGAGTGGAACTTATGGTCTGCACGACTGGGGCGAACACATAGGACGCGCGCCCACCAGCGTCCGAGGCAATAATCTGCACCGTATATGTGTCAGACCTTGTCGACCTGAAGGTTATTATATATTCCTCATTGGTATCTATTGATCCATCTCCCTTGTCTGCATTCCCTAATTCATCATCACGATTCGTTGTCCAGGGCCACCCATTCAAAGGGCCAAAACTATGATTGTCATGCCATACATAACCGTCGCCGACCACACGCATTTGAGCTATCCACGGAACGGGTTCCTTTTCGGTTCCCTTCTGTTTGTAGCTGCGGAAAGAATAGGTAACCTCCTCATTGGCACCTATTGCCGTCTTTGTCTGAGAGCAATTGTCAATCACATATGTCCATGTGTCAGAGATGATCTCAAATCCGAAGAAATAGACTCCATTTGTTTTGGTCGCAGTTTTGGAAGGGACACATTCATAAGTACCTTTTGAGAAATCGTAGTATTGTGATTTGACTGGATTATCTTCTTCTTGAACACCTATATTAGTGTAGAATGGGCCTGTAATCGATAAAGTGCTATTACCCGCTTTAGAACAGAACGCACCGTCACTTGAATATAAATACCCGCCGGAGATTTCAACGATAGCATAATTAGTCATCTCTTCGAGAGTATTTTCATCAGCCCGAAACGAAGAAATCGCGCCCTGCGGACACACTTTTGCCCAGAAACGTGCCCGGAACGAAGAAATCGCGCCCTGCGGACACACTTTTGCCCCAGACCGTGTCCGGGGATCTGATTTGATGGGCCAGGTCCACCCTGCTACCGGGGGACCTGGCCCGCATTGAAAACATAAAAAATTGGTATCCAATATGTTACGAAACAGCGGCGGGCCAGATACCCCACCACCGGAGGGGACCTGGCCCAAAGAAGTGACAGACATGGGCTAGGTATCCCACCATCAGGGTGGACCTGGCCCAAAGAAGCAGAATTCCAGCCCCGTATCACCGCATTATTTTAAAAATCATCCGATTTACAATCAGAAAATCAGTCTCCTATGCGCGTCAGGCAGCGTTTTCAAACATTATCCGTGTTATCCTTGAGTAAACGGATAACTGTCCGGAACTTTGCAGTAATAATAACATTACTGCCATGACTCAAAATAACAACATCAGCACCACGGTCTTCGCCGACGCCACCGTCGACACTGCCTTCAAGCGCATCTTCGGCACCGAACAGTTCAAGGACGCCACCATCGGCCTGCTCAACTCCTTCATCGACGGCCATCACATTGTCGATGTCACCTTCCTCAACCCCGAGCTCATCCCGGAAGCCCAGGAATCGAGGAAGTCCATCATCGACATCCTCTGCACCGACCAGGACGGAGCCCATTTCATAGTCGAGATGCAGAAGGCCAAGCAGGACAACTTCCTGCAGCGCGCCTTCTTCTACAGCTCCAAGCTTGTCGCGACCAATCAAGGTGTCCCCGGAAAATGGAACTACTCTCTAAATCCGACATTCGTCCTGAGCCTGCTTAACTTCAATCTCGACAGGATAACGCTCGACGGGAGGCTCAAAGGCCGGGACATCCTCCATTTCACGACCACGGAAACCTCCTGCGGCGCACAGCTCCCCCAGAGCACCGAGTTCGTATTCGCTTCCATCAGAAAGGGAGGAGAAAACATCAACGAACTGACTGACAACAAGAAAATTTGGTTATCTTTGCTCGGAAGCTCCAAGGAGCTGCATGACATCCCGGCCCCCCTGAAGGAGGACAAGGCCTTCCAGGCCTACTTCGAGGGCAGCAGGATGGCCGGCTTCAGCAAGGAACAGATGGATCAATACACAAAGGATATGATGAACGATTGGGACATAGCGAATGCCAAGGAATTCGCCAGACGTGTCGGCTACGAGGACGGTTTCGCAGAAGGCAAAGCCGCCGGTGAAGCTGCCGGCAGGGCTGCCGGTGAAGCCGCTGGCAAAGCCGCTGGCAAAGCCGAAGGACTGGCCGAAGGGCTTGAAAAGGTAGCACGCACAATGAAGCAAGCCGGTGTGCCTGTCGAAGAAATCATGAAATATACCGGCCTCAGCAAGGAGCAGATAGAGGCGTTGTAAAGCAGCCACTCCGCAATACACAAAAATAAATCCAGCCTGCCGCAGAAATGTGGCAGGCTGGATATGTATTATTAGAAGAAGAGTCCTATTTGTTCAGGTACTGGGCGATCTCGTCGCACGCGAGGCAGAGGAGAACGTAGTTAGGAGCCGTGTTGATGCAGCACTCGTTCTCGCCCCAGTGGAACGGATAGTCGTCCTTGTTCTCGAAGAAGTCAGGATTCTTGACGACCAGACCAGGAACGATACCGCCAGGGATGACGGTGTAGTCGGCGCGGTTGTTCGAGTAAGCG
>JAZLLN010000125.1:0-15056 GCA_045598165.1 Candidatus Cryptobacteroides sp. | reverse complement strand
CTGCCTTCATTCATAATCAGCGGGATTTATCCCGCGAAATTACGAACTCATTTCAAATCGAGGTTATCAAAGAACTGTTATAAAATATATAATATTAATAAGTTACAAACGTTGATGCGTCGCTTAACGCATCACTAGTATAGAACGATTATGAAAGACGGAAGGGCCTGGTCGGATTCCGATATCTACTTCAAAGACGGGAAATATTTTCTTTTCAGCTGCATTTATTCCCGGAAGGCCACTCAGGCCCACCTTTTTGTATCCGACAGTTTGGACGGTGATTTTTCAGAGCATCCGAGCTCTCCCTATTCTTCTGACGTTTCATGCGCAAGGAATGCAGGACGTATCTTCTCCTATAACGGGAATTTGTTTCGTCCGGTTCAGGACAACACCAAGGGCTACGGCAAGCAATTGTCAATAATGAGAATTGACGAGATTGGACCGGATATCTACAGGGAATCCCTTTACCGCAAGCATATTCTGAGCTTGTCTGATTCATTTTATAAACGCGGGGGACATCAATTCTGTCCTTTGACTTTCAAGGGAAGGACGATAATCGCCACGGATGGGAAACAGCGGAACTACAATATTTTGGAAAAAGTCCATGGATATTATTATCACCTATGTAAACGGGGCTGATCCCAATTGGCAACGATCATATTCCGAGCATACAAACAAGCCAGTGATTGCCAAGCGCTTCCGCGATTGGGGGACACTGAAGTACCTGCTTCGTGCCATTGAAAAGAATATCCCGTTCATACGAAACGTATATCTGGTTGTGTCTTCCCCCTCCCAGATTCCGTCCTGGGCTTCCAGCGAACTTAAGATAATCACGCATGATATGATCATACCTTCAGATTATCTACCGACGTTCAACAGCACCTGCATAGAAATGTTCCTGCACCGAATTCCGGGTTTGTCTGAAGAATACATATATTTCAATGACGATATTTTTCCCGTCCTCCCCTGTTCTGAGACAGACTTTTTCAGAGAAGGTAAAACCGTTCTGAAATTTCACCATTGCCTGTTCCGGGGCGGACAGTTTCGCAAACATACTTTCAATTCAGACCGTATGGCGCGGAAAGCGCTTGGGATAAAGCCGGGTCCGTGCTATCTGAGACCGAAACATTCTGCCACGACGATGCTTCGCAGCGTATGTGAGGAAGCGTTCAGGAAGTCAGAATCGGAAATTCTTTCCCGAATATCAAAAATAAGGGAAGACTACAATGTCAATCAGTATTATTTCCTTGACTATCAGTTCCTTTCAGGAAAGACAATTTCCACTTCCCTTTCAAAGAAACATTTTTCCCTGACGCTGGCTTCGGAACAGAATATCCGCAGCTTTTTTGAAAATCCTGATTCGAAGCTTGTCTGTATCAACGACACCAATGTTTCATCAGAAAAAGCGGAGGCAATTATTTCAATGCTTGGTGAGGTTCTAGGCCAGATATTCCATTCGAAATCGAGATTTGAAAAATAAACGGTATCACCGGTGCATCCGCTTGATTTCCGAAATGGCGCATCCTGCAATATCCGACACCTTTCCAAAGAATGATTTCGAGAATCTCAACCGGTCTAGATTCCGCAGGACTGGTCTGAAATTATGCAGTTTGTACATATATATGCCTCTTGCGAAGTTCAGTGACCCGCCACCTTTCACGTGCAGCCACGAAATGAACTGAAGCAGATTCCATGCATTGTACGAAGGTTCAGTATAAAATGCCATCCAATCTATGTATTCATCCCCGTTTTTCAGGAACAGGTTGCACGATACAGGATTGGATTGAACATAGGTGGCGAAAATCATCAATGAACCGGAATCGTAAACGCCCTTGATGAAAGACAGATATTCCGGACTGAAATACTTCTTCTTTCTGATTCCGCTTTCAATCATAGAACCTGTCAGTTTTGAAACCAGTTCCTCTGGCCATGCATCAGAATCGGAGTTATCAAAACATCTCCACTCCGCAGAAACTTTCTGCATTTTGGAAGAGATGTTTTTCAAACGATATTTCTCCTTTGTCGAAAGATTTCCCAACGCATCGATTGAAGATTTTTCTGATGCCACCCCCGGTATCCGGAAGAAGGAGTACCTGGAATATCCGAATAGCACTGAACCTTTCAACTGGAACTGTAGAGAACTCTGGAACAAGTCAAATCTCATATTCTCAAACCTGACACGCTTGATTGCCTTATTCTCCATTATATGTTCGGCAAACTCCCGACACATATGAAAATCCCCTTCCGATTCTTTAGTGACAAGCGGACCACAAAAGTCAGAATGTCTGTCATTAATAAAACGCAAGGTGCCGGACGAATCCAGATACAAAGGGAATAAAGCATGGAGCTTATCCTTCCTGAACCATGCGGTTATGTACAGATTACCGGAGAGAAGAGGCAATGCCGAATGGCAGAAAGCATAACTCTGGAAGGGAGTCACATTCTCCGAACGTGAAAAAAGGTCTTTCCACGTTTCTTCCAGATTCTCCAATTCTTCAAGAGTCTTATATACAACTATCATATCCTCTTCAGACTGTTAAACAATTCCAACCATTGATTCATAATACTCTCCGGGTAATAGTCATGTGCCTTTTCAATGGCGTTAATTCCCATTTCCCCGCGCAAATTGTCATTCTCGATAAGCTTGATTATTCTATCCGCTGCAGCCTCGATATCGCCTTCCCTGACAAGGAAACCATCCCTGCCGTCTTTGACAAGTTCGGTCAGGCCTCCGGGGCAGGAATACGCGACTACCGGAATACCGCACGAAGCGGCCTCAATGGCAACAAGTCCGAAACCTTCGTAACGGGAGGTCACCAGCAAGCCTGAACTTTTGGCATATTCATCCATAATGGAGGGGCAACTCCCCTTCAAAGACACATTTTCCGACAAGCCTTCCTTTCTGATAAATCTCTCCAAATTGCGTCTCTCCCTTCCTTCTCCATAAATGTCAAGATGCCAATCAGGATATTTTCCGGAGACAAGTTTCCAAACCTTCAGAGCATCGACAAAATTCTTTTCCGGCGAAAGTCTTCCAACACACAAAAAACGTTTTTGATTCAATTCCGATTTGGATTTTGCCGGATTTGTGATATTACCTATTTTGTGAACCTTTTCAGGCTCAGGCATGATATCCTTATAAAATTTCAAGTCATAATCGCTCAATACGACAAGAGCGTCACATTTCGAGAAAGCGGAATGTAATTCAGTTGTCCTATGCCTTGCATATATCGGCCGATGCGGATATTTCATAAAAAACTTCTCGTGAAGGAAGTGATACTCAGCGATTCTCGCACCTGTGTCCGAGCATTCCAGCATTCGGAACAAATCGCTCCCACACAGAGAAACAGTCACATCAGGCTTGATGACCTTCAGAATTTCCTGCAGACGCTTCCTATACATACCGCCAAGCATTCTTTCATTCACGTTCACGTCCAACAGATGAATTCTGCTGTCCAGAGGGAAATAAAGCTTACGTCCTGCCATATGCGAAGTGACGATCCATATTTCCATATCAGGTCTGGAACACAGCCAATTGGCCTTTGAGGTCAGAATCATTTCCATCCCGCCTGCCGAA
This sequence comes from Candidatus Cryptobacteroides sp., assembly GCA_045598165.1. GTDB lineage: Bacteria > Bacteroidota > Bacteroidia > Bacteroidales > UBA932 > Cryptobacteroides. The sequence continues at coordinate 11,479 of JAZLLN010000125.1, read as the reverse complement.
TAGAGCGAATGTATCAAATATACGATTTTCATTCTACTATGAATGTATTTCTATTTCCAGCGCCTATGAGTCCAGAGATAATTGTAAGGAAGCGCATTGATATCTTTTTCAAGGAGTTCATAATAGCGGCCCATTATCTCTTCCGGAGACATTCTTGATGCGTCTTCACAGATAGGGGTATATTCCAGAAGATAGTGGCCACGATGTTCCGGACGCATATTCATATAAGCCACTGCCATCCCGAACTTGGAAGCAAGAACTGCCGCTGCTGTCATTGTCTGGGTCAGCTGGTGCATGAACTCGATGTCCATATTGGCTACAGAGTTCTGATAGGGACTCTGGTCCGTATTGAAATTGTAGATTTTCTTTTCTCCCCTATGATTGAAAATGTAGCGGACCACATCGTTTGATTCCAGATAACCCTGGAATCCTTTAGGGTCCCGGAGTGGAGCGCACCTATTCTCCGCCATAATGGAATCCCAGAGTTTGCTGGACATCTTCTTGTAAACAACACAGAAATTATCCTCCCGGATATGCGTGGGAGTATCTTTATAGTTGTAATTTTCGATGCCACCGTACAGCTCCCAATTTCCGCAATGCGAATACATTACAACCACGCTGGGAGCGACTTCATAAAGGTGGGCTATAACTTCCGGATTGACAATTTCAACAATACGCTGTTTTCTCAAGCGATTTGCATTGCTGGCACCAAACCATATCGTCTCCACCACTATATCGGCGAAATGAAGGTAGAAGTCTTTTCGAATACGGGTGACATCATCATAATATTTTTCCGGAAAACTCTTTCCAAGATTTATTGCAACATCATCTCTTCTGTATCCGATAATGCTTTCTGCAATCCACGCAATGATATGAGCAATTGCATAGTGCACTTTCAGTGGCAGAAGACCAAAAATGCGCAGCAGTGTTTTCAGGAGGAATTTGCCAATATTTTCCATATGATACATCAGATTATTTTACAGTTTCACAACAATATCTGGAGGTAAAGGTACCAGCATTCTTCAGGTCTTCAGGAGTTCCCGCGAACACCACTTCTCCGCCGTTGTCCCCCGCATCGGGACCGAGGTCGATCACCCAGTCCGCCGCCCTGATCACGTCCGGATTGTGTTCCACCACAACAAGGCTGTGACCTGCGGCGAGCAGCGCATCAAAGGACTTGAGGAGTTTCTCCACATCGTAGAAGTGAAGTCCGGTGGTGGGTTCGTCAAAGATGAACATAATCTTCTCCGACTTATGATCCTTCCTGCATACGGAAAGGAAGTATGCAAGTTTTATTCTCTGGCTCTCGCCCCCGGAAAGGGTAGAACTGCTCTGACCCAGTTTTATGTAACCGAGCCCGACATCCACCAGGGGCTGCAGACGGTCTGCAATCTCCCGGGCCAGATCCTCGGGACCTTCGGAAAAGAATGCTATGGCCTCGTCCACGCTCATATTCAGGATATCGTCAATGTTCTTCCCCCGATAACGCACCTCCAGCACATCCGGTTTGAAGCGCTTTCCCCCACAGGACTCGCATACCATGGTCACGTCCGCCATAAACTGCATCTCAATGGTGACATAACCGTCTCCCTGACATTCCGGACAACGTCCGCCGTCCTGGTTGAAGGAGAAGGTTGAAGGACCGAATCCGTTTATTCTGGCATACTGCTGTTCGGAAAGCAATGTCCTTATCTGGTCGTAGACTTTCAAATAGGTGATGGCATTGGACCGGGAGCTGCGCCCGATGGGATTCTGGTCCACATATTCCACACGGGAAATACGGTCCATATTGCCGGAAAGCGCACGATGCGTCCCGGGCATATCACCACTGTCATTGAGTTTTCGGAACAATGCCGGATATAGTATGTCCCCGACAAGCGAAGACTTTCCAGAGCCGCTCACGCCGGTCACCACTGTCAGGACACCGAGGGGGAACTTCACGTCTATGTCCTTCAGATTGTGCTCCATCGCCCCTTCCACCGTTATACTGTAAGTCCAGGGACGCTTCTCCCTCCGGTATCGCGTTATCTCCCCGGACAGATATTTAAGAGTCAAGGACTTTGTGCCAGATCCGATATTTGCTCCGGTGGTGGTTGTACTGCGGACGGCAGGGGCCATTCCCCCTATTTTACGGTCCTTGCCATCCACAGTACAACCACCATCCAACACCCCCTGAAAAACTATCTGTCCTCCGTTCACCCCGGCCATGGGCCCCATATCAATCAGCATGTCGGCAGCCCGGATTATCTCTTCGTCGTGCTCCACGACTATCACTGTATTGCCGAGATCCCGAAGACGCCTTAGGACAGCAATAAGGCGCTCTGTATCACGCGGATGGAGACCTATGCTGGGCTCATCCAGCACATACATCGAGCCGACCAGGGAACTGCCGAGAGCAGTAACGAGATTGATACGTTGACTTTCGCCGCCGGAAAGCGTGTTGCAGGGGCGGTTCAGAGTCAGATATCCAAGCCCCACATCATCAATGTACCGGAGTCTGCCAAGAATTTCCTGCATCGGCTCCCGTACGATTTCACGTTCCCTGTCCGTCAATTCAAGGCCATTGAAGAAATCCAGCATCTCCCCTACGTTCATCTCCAGCAGTTCAGCGATGGTCCTGCCTCCAACACGGACATACAACGCCTCCTTGCGAAGCCTCGACCCATGACATTCGTGACAGACAGTCCTGCCGCTGAAACGGCTCAGCATATATTTGTACTGAATCTTATATCGTTGAGTCTCAACCCATTCAAAGAATTCACTTATACCGATGAGACGGGTCTCATCATCATCGTACCTCTCTCCCGGAGCCGGTCTGTCGCCATCCCAAATCAGATCTTTCACCTTGCGGTCGAGATTACAGTACGGTTCGAATATCGGAATACCGTATTTGTCCGCAAGCTCAATCAGATGCTCTCTGAACCAGCCCATCTTCTCTCCTCTCCAACAGGCGATACAACCGTCGTATATGCTCTTTGTCTTGTCCGGGATCACCAGGTCCTCACTGACTCCTATTATCTTCCCGAGTCCACCGCACACGGGACAGGCGCCGAGAGGGCTGTTGAAGCTGAAAAGGTATTCGTCCGGCTGGCGGAATTTTATGCCGTCCAGCTCGAAACGCCGGCAGAACCGGCGCAACTCCCCTCCTTCCGTCTTCACGAACATAACGTCCCCGCCCCTGTCGAAAGCATCGTTGACGGAAGACAGAAGACGTGTCCTCAAATCACTGTCCATCTCATCCGTCACTTTGACGCGGTCTACGAGAAGACATGCATCGTCGGGAATGCCAAGTTGCAGCGCATCATCAATTCTGACGGGCTTTTCATCGGCATACAGGCGGTTATAACCGTCTTCCTTGAGACCAAGCAGCAGTTCGACCCGGTCATCCCGATTCTGCCAGTTCAGATCGGAAAGGATATACATTACGGAACCCGTGTCCGAAGCGGATATGTATTCCATAACATCCGCGACGGTGTCACAACGGACTTCCCTTCCGGAAACAGGAGAGGAAGTCCGGCCGATACGGGCAAATACAAGCCTCAGGAAATCATAAATCTCCGTAGTCGTGGCAACTGTGGAGCGGGGATTTTTGGTGGAGACTTTCTGTTCTATCGCAATTGCGGGCGGAATGCCTTCTATATTGTCCACATCGGGTTTTGACATCCGTCCGAGAAACTGACGGGCATACGAACTGAGACTTTCGGCATAACGTCTCTGCCCCTCGGCGTACAGCGTGTCAAAGGCCAGCGAAGACTTTCCGGAACCGGAGACCCCCGTAATCACGACAAATTTCCCACGCGGGATTTCCACCGTGACGTTCTTGAGGTTGTTTACCCTCGCGCCTTTGACCTTGATGCTCATTATTCCGCTATGTACCAATATGAGACAGGCGTGCCGGGGCCTCCCTCCACAGCCTGATACCCTGCATAGGTGAGTTCCTTGCAATCGTAGTAGTAGTCACAACTCCAGAACTTCGCGGCGATGCCTGCCGGAGCGGCCTTCACCCTGTGCACCTTCTTCCCCTTGTAAGTCACCTCCCCCATTTCCGTGGCGGTCATAAAGAAGCCGTTCAGGTCGGTAGGGCGCAGGCAGTAGAATTTGACTGTGCCGCCATTCAGCACGTGCCCGGCTGATATGCCCATCTGCTGATACCAAGGCTGGCCGTCGAGATTGTCTGTACGGTCAATGTCCTTGCCGTTGGACTTGCCTTTGAGGACGATGGTATCGCCTTTCTTCACGGCCTTGAAATCCGTTCCGTTCGCAGGGTCGGAAATTTTCCACTCAATGGTCTCGAACTTGTCATCAAAGCTCATATAATACTTGAGGGAACCGTGATCAAACACATATTTCAGCGTTCCTCCCTCCATTTTGCCGTCGTAGGTCACCTTTGAAATCTTATCGCCCGTCTCCACGGTGAATGGAATATGCTGGGCATATGCGGATCCGGAAAAAACGCACAGAATCAGCAGAACAAATATTCTTCTCATAATGTCTAAAGGTTAAGAATTTTCAATACAAGTTCGACCAGGAGTTCGGATGGAGTGGCCGCTCCTCCGTCACCTCCCTTTCCAAGGTAATCATATTCGCAAAGCAGCGATATCACAGCCATAGCCTTTTTCATGGGATAATTACGGACGGCGGCATCATACTCCTTGTAGAAATACGGGTTGACTCCCGCCAGCGCGCGCGCTTTTTCCTCCTCCGTGGGATATCCCCCCCGGGCCACCAGCGCCGAATACTTCAGGATTCTGTAGAAATGCGTATATAAGGCGCTTACAGCCATCGGCATGGCAAATCTGGCGGCATCTCCTATATGGCCCGCTATCTTGAGCGCAGTCCTGCTGTCCTTGAAAGACAAAGCCTTCGTAAGCTCGAAAATGCTGAACTGGCGCGAGACCCCCACGTTCTTCTCAATATCAGAGACAGTGACATCCACGGCACCATCCTGCAGATTCTTGAGAAGCTTGTCGGTCTCCACCACAATGGTCGAAAGTTCCGTTCCCACAGACTCGGCCATAAGGCGGGATGCCTGCGGATCAATCCGCAGACCGCGCGACTCGAAATATTTCTCTATCCAGCGCGGAACCTCATAATCGCGGACAGCGGGACTGTCCACCACGACTCCGCACTTCTGGACCGATTTATACAAGGATTTCCGTTTGTCGGCTGACGCCTTGTGCATCAGAATCACAAGGACGGTGGAATCAAGGGGCTCGGCACAGTAAACGGCAAGATTCTCCACATCCTTCATCATCTGCGCCTCCTTCAGTACGACAAGCTGCCTGTCCGCCATCATGGGAAAACGCCTCGCGGCCGTCACGACCTGCTCTGCAGTCACATCCGCGCCATAACAGACAGTCTCGTTGAAATCCTTTCCGAACTCATCGATACAATTTTCAAGAATGGCCCGGCAGACCATATCCGGATAGTAAGGTTCATCTCCCATCAGCAGATAAACGGGAGCGAAGATACCTTTCCGGGCATCTGAAACAAGTTTCGCGCACTGGGCTGCGACATCAATCTTCTGTCCTGCCATAATATCGTGCTAATTTACGATTTTATAGACGTTTTTGCAACTTGCATAAAGAAGCCGTTTTTTGTTTTGACAATAATATTTGTCATATTTGAACAAAACTAACTCTTTATGAAAAGCACTATTCCATGTCTGATTCTGTGTTCTGCCATTGCTTTTGCCGCCTGTAACGCCCCAGCTCCCAAGGAAGAATTCAACGTACAGGACTACGGTGCCTGCGGAGACGGCATGACGGACTGTACCGAGGCCTTCAACAATGCAATACTCGATTGCAGCATGGCAAACGGACGCGTACTTGTTCCGGAAGGACAATACCTCTGCAGCACCATTGTACTGAAAGACAACGTGGAGCTATGCCTGCAGAGCGGTTCAGAGATTGTGGGAGACATGAATCCGGAAAACTATTCCTCCTTCATTCCCGCCCACGACCTGACGAAATATGACAGCGGTGACGGAACGGTAAACCAGAACAACTCACACGACGGGAGATGGAACAAGGCCTTGATACTTGCGAACGGAATCAGCAACGTCAGAATCTGCGGAGACGGCATCATCAACGGAAGACACGTCTTCGACCCTCTCGGTGAAGAATATATGAGAGGCCCGCACGGGATTATTATGGGCGAATGCCGCAATGTCACCATTGAAGACATCTCCATCACCTGCGCTTCCAATTACGCATTCATGGCCTATGCCCTGGAGGATGCCGTTTTCAGGAACATCCACATTACGGAAGGCTGGGACGGAATACATATTCGGGGAGGCAAAAACATACTCATTGATGCCTGCAAGTTGGAAACCGGGGATGACAGCATTGCCGGAGGCTATTGGGAAAATGTGGAGATAAGGAACTGCTCCATCAACTCCTCCTGCAACGGCATAAGGATGATTATGCCATGTGACGGGCTGAAAGTGCATGACTGCAATTTCTTCGGCCCGGGGAACTATCCTCACAGGACCAGCGGAGAGAAACGCAGAACCAATATGCTCTTCGGCCTCAACCTTCAGCCTGGAGGGTGGGGAAAAGCTCCCGGGGATGTCAGGAACGTATACATTCACGACTGTACGATGAGCGGCCTCTCCTCGCCCATAGGCATCAACAACAGTGACGAAAGCCATGCCTGCGACCTTACCCTGGAAAACATCAGCGCAACAGGTCTTTACGGCACAGTCTCCCCCGTCGTCTGCTACAACGATTCGGGATATGACTCGATAAAGATTGTCAATTTTACCGTTTCCAAATAAGAACCCGTTGTGCAGTCACGAATGATCAATCGTGAAAGCGCAAACCGGAGACCTTGAAGTTTTCAATGAAGCCGTGGGCAAAAGAACTGTCTGCGGCTTTTATTGACAGGTCTTCGAACGTGAAATCGGAAAGCCTGTATTCGGCATCGTTAGGCGCCGCATTGAAGAACACGTCACAGCTGATGTCGCAACGGCGCATTGCTATGTCGTTGACCGTGCTTACCGGCAAATCCTTCCGTCCCTGAAGGTCGTAGAACTGAGTCCATCTGAACAGATGGAAGAAACTGCCCACCTGCCCCGAAATATCCTCCACCGTCACATATTCATAATGCTGCGGCGTATCGGGGCGGCATTTCAACCTCAGAAGACAGCCGGCTTTTTCACTTATCACAGACCTTCTGAGTATGACGTTCCTATCGTGCACGCTCTCGCTGCCGAGAGTAAGGCAACTGTGGCAGAACCCGAATTCGCAGTCTTCGATAAGGATATGATCATTCATTCCGTTGTCGTCGCAGGAGTCGGCATAAGGTCCCTTTCCTCCCTTCAAGGCTATGGCGTCATCATTCACGCACATATAGCATCCCTTGATATAAACATTGTCAACTACATCCAAATCAATGGCATCCGTCGAAGGCCCCTTGACTTCTCCGCTATGGCACGGACTCAGGAAACTGCATCCTGTAATCCTGACATCGGAACACTTGTAGAAATGCGACGTCCAGTAAGGTGAATTCTTCAGTGTCACACCGTCCATCCGCACGTTCGTGCTGTTGCTGACATAGAGCAGGCGCGGTCTCTGCTCATCCTTGTTGGTACACTGCGGATTCCATTTGCGGCGCAGCCAGAACTGACGGTAATAATTCTCCCCGTTTCCATCTATCACTCCGCTTCCGAATATAGTGAAACCGTCCAGACCGTCGGCATTGACCAGAGCGCTGAAATACTTGCAGTTCTGCCCCTCAATCCGGGTCATTTCCAGGAAATAGTCACCGATGAAACCGGAACCGAGCAGCACCGCACCCTCTTCCAGACAAAGGTGAGTGCCCTGCCGGAAACGCAGGGCCCCGGTACGGAACACCCCCGCCGGCACGACAATCACGCCGCCGCCATTGGATGCAACCCTGTCAATCAGGGCCTGTATTTCATCCGTATGCATTTCGCCATCAGGCCCGATTCCCGCATCAGTCAGCACATATCTTTTACCAAGCCTTTCATAATCAATGCTTTCATCTTTTAGAAACCATTCATTAACCGGCTGCCCGTCGGGCCAGGCATCGGCTGCACATAAAGTCAGGCCGAAGGGAAACACAACGGACAAAAGAGTCAGAACAGCAGATAATTTTCTCATTTTTCAACGCATAGTCGTATTCACAAATATACAGATTTTCAGTATATTTGTTGTTATGAAAAAGTTCTCTCTCCCTTTAATCGCAGTCCTCACGACACTGACGTTGTCCTGCTGCACCGATTCCACCGTTTACCCCACCACATTTGCACATCGCGGATGCTGGATCAGCAACTATATTCCGGAAAACAGCCTTGACGGAGTCCGGATGGCCGCCCGCTACGGGTACCCCACACTGGAATGTGACGTCAAGTTCACCTCGGACAGCGTCCTTGTGCTGATGCACGACAGAACCATCAACCGGACAATGCGCAATGCCTCCGATTACTCCGAAATCGAAGAAAAAGTAGTGGTTAAAGAGACACCTTTCAACACATTGAGAGACAATTATATATTTGCATCAGACACACTGTCCTGCCGCAAACCGATCCCCACATTCGCCGAGTTTATGGACGAATGCGAAGCGCAAGACATCATACCCATCCTGCACTGCGACATCTATGAAGGTTACGTCGCCGCAAAGGAAAGATTGGACAACCGCTGGATTGCCTTCACGGAAGACTATGGCCTGTGTCTGAAAGTCCGTGAGCTCGACAAGGACGTTCTCATATTCTATTCCCCGAAAAAAGAGTTCTACGGCAGCAGCGCCGACGAACTTGTCAAGGAACTCAATGAAATAGGCGGCAGCTGCGGCATTTCATCAATGCACTACCCCCTTATGCGCAAGAGCGTGTGCGACAGCCTGAGGGAAGCCGGTTACCTCACCCAGTCATCCATATTCCCCATTCCCCACGAAATGGAGGCAATTGCCAACGGAGCGGATGTCATTCTGAGCGACTTCTGCTGGTTCCCCACGGAAGGCATGAAAGCGGACTCAAAATTCCGTTTTTCCGACAGAAAAGAATTCGTACAGACATTCGAGCCGGTAAAATATGCCGGAATGGTCCTGAAAATCAGCTGCAGCGGCGAATACAGGCTCACAGTCAACGGAAACGGGAAGGAATACCTCATCAACAACGACGGCAAGGAAATTCTGCTTGGTTACAGGCTGTTCGACACGGAGCCGTCAATTGAGCTCAAACCGGCCGGCTGCAGCGAAGACTCCGTGATCAATTACGTAAAAGTCGATTTTTACAACTTCTGACATTGAAAATTCTTTTCATTCACGGACTGGCATCCTCCGGAGCATTCAAGACAAGCGTTTCACTGCAACGTATCTTCAGCCCCTGCGAGGTGATTGCACCGGACGTGCCGATCGCCCCGGACGAAGCGTCAAGTCTTCTGAACGGTATTTGCAAGACCGAAAACCCGGATCTGATTGTCGGTCTTTCCATGGGTGGATTCTGGGCGCAAAAACTTCGCGGCTACAGGAAAGTTCTTATCAATCCGGACTTCCATATCTCCCGGCTGATGCGCACCATGACCGGGACCGTCGAATACCTTTCACCCCGGAAGAACGGAGACCGGGATTTTCTCATCACCCCGGAAATCTGCGACGGATACGAGGCCTTGGAGGAAGTTCAATTTGACGGTATATCGGACGAAGAGGTCGGGCTGACTTGCGGAATGTTCGCCACGGAAGACGACGTTGTGAACTGCCGCGAGGAATTCGAAAAGCACTACCCTTCCCGCAGTCTTAGGTACCCGGGAAAGCATCTTCCCACCCATCCGGAGCTTCAAAAATATCTCCCAAAAGCGGTTAACAATTTTATTATAGACAATAATAATTTTGTTTCATATATTAATATACAATAGTTTATATTAGTATGCGTTATCTTATCAACGAGAGTACGGATCCCCACTTCAATATGGCCTACGACGAGTGGTGCCTGGAACATCTCGACGTTTCCGAGCCGGTTTTCTACCTTTGGAGGAACCGTCCCTCAGTGATAATCGGGCTGAATCAGGACGCGGGACAGGAGGTCAATCTGGCCTATCTCAAGGAGCACGGAATCCTGTTGGCCAGACGTGTCACCGGAGGAGGAGCAGTTTACCACGACCTCCAGAACATGAACTATACCATCATCGGAAAAGGTGTTGACACCACCCCCTTCGTTGACGCCCTCCGCTCTCTCGGACTCGATGCGGAACAGACCGGAAGGAACGACATATTCGTTGACGGCAAGAAAGTATCCGGATACGCAAAGAGAGTCTGGAAAGACCGTACCATTGTACACGGAACCCTGATGTATGACGTGGATATCGACACGCTTACCCGGGTCCTGGCAACCCCTCAGAGCAAACTGGTGAGCAAGGGAATTTCCTCCGTGCGGAGCAGAGTCACGAACCTGAAGGATTATCTTCCCCAATTCGGCTCTCTAGATGAACTTCAGGCCGAACTTCAGAAGATTCTGGCGGGAAATGACAGCCGGATTGTTCTGTCCCCCGCCGACCTGTCGGAGATTCAGGCACTTTCCGACACGAAATTCTCCACCCCGGAATGGTTGTACAGGGAAGTGGCGCCCAACCACAGTCACAACGAAAGCGTCACCACATACGCAGACTAAGAACCTTTTCTAAATTTTTGGCCAATCAAAATTAATGGCTGGATTTCCGCCTCTCCTTTCTCTATGCGGGTCAAAATTTCTGATTGGAATTTTTTCTCGGAACGCAATCTTTTCCATCCTAGCTTGATGGTGCTGAAGCAGTTCCCCTTTTCGTGTGCCCACTGGATGAAGTTCGCATAAAAGACGTCGGTAATCTGTGAAGGCATCAATATACAGGAGAACTCCTCCTCCAGTTGGTCAACGCGGCGCAGAATGTGATCGTTATTGAACGATGGGTTCAATGTACGCCTGTATGCACGATACGCTCACAAGTATCAGGCAATCCATTATAATAACGGATTGCCTGTTCCTCAGACCATTCTGACGCTGTATAATTCCAGATATCTGTTATATCCTTTTTCGCCAGCTCTGATATAATGAAACTTGCCATGTTTATTTGCGTTTCGCCTTCAACTCGGCAAGAAAAACTTCTCTGTTGAAATCTTCAACATCAGGGCTTGAATCACCCTCGTCGATAGCAGAGCGGAGGGCTGCCAGTCTGGCTTCATCATCCTCAAGCCGGCGAAGCGCTGCCCTGACAACTTCACTTGCATTATTATATCTGCCGGAAGTGATTGTTGATTGAATGAAATTCTCGTAATGAGGTCCGAGAGCTACCGTCAACGTGCGTGCCATATACTATGTTTTTGACAAATGCAAGAATATTTCGGGTCACTTGCAAACTTCCGTGGCATAATGTGACATAAACATATACTTCAAGGTATGTTTGTCTATGAAAAGACCTTACCTTTGGAGTATGGAAGACAACACATCAACAAAGTTCGAGTTCCTCGCCAGCTTCATTCTGCC
>JAZLLN010000124.1:0-3937 GCA_045598165.1 Candidatus Cryptobacteroides sp. | reverse complement strand
AAAAGTTCAATGTATCGTGCGTGATTCGGTTTTTCGACATCATCCAGCGGTTTACTTGAAAGTTTGGAAACTTTTCGGATGAGTTTCGCACATTCCCTCTCCAGAGCGAGATCAATCAAAGTCCGTGCAACTTTCTTTTGAGCTTTTGTAAGACTGGCAAGCATAACAGATGTGTTTTTCTGTAAATTTAACAAATCTTTGAAAAAGAGTGGCTAAATTTACGTGCATTTTGATTTGATTCTTATGAAGACTACTACAAAGAAGAAAACCGTCAGACAGCCCAAACTCAACAATTTCGTCTGCCCCAAGTCAATGACGCTGGAAGAGTGGCAGATTGCGCTCAGAAAACAACAGGCGCAATCTGAGAATTTCGGGATATCAGCAAGAGGGAACGGAGAATATTTAGTCAGGAATGCAAATTCAAAAAGCGAATACAAAGTAATATACAGAGGAGCTGCCAGCAAATGGAATTTCTGCTCCTGCATGGACTTCAAGACATCAGGGCTCGGCACCTGCAAGCATATTGAGGCTATCAAACTGGACAGGCATTGCAAGCCGGCACCTGTGCCCTCTTACACCTCAGTCTATCTTGATTATCACGGTGAAAGGAATGTCAAAATTCGAATCGGTTCGGACGATAAAGAAGCCTTCAGCGAACTTGCATCTCATTATTTCCGCAAAGACGGCACGCTGCAGAAGAAAGCATACGCAACTTTCGGGAGATTCCTTCTGGAAGCCAAGGCCATCAATTCCTCGTTCAGATGCTATCAGGATGCCATTGACTTCGTCGTTGAAAGCAGAGAGAGGGAGAAACGCTCAAAACTGATTGATGAGAAGTACCCCGATGCCGCAATCGACTCCCTGCTTCGCACAAAACTTTACCCTTACCAGAAAGAAGGAATCCGCTTTGCCGCAAAGGCCGGGAAAGCCATCATCGCGGATGAAATGGGCCTCGGAAAGACTGTGCAGGCCATCGGTGTTGCTGAATTGCTTCGGAAGGAGGGCCTGGTGACATCCGTTCTGGTACTGGCGCCCACGTCACTGAAATACCAGTGGAAGTGCGAAATCGAAAAATTTACGGGAGATACGGAAGTCGTTGTCGTAGAAGGCACTCACCCCAAGCGCCGTGAAATGTATAATGCCCCCGGCACCTACAAGATAGTCTCCTATAACTCAGCCTGCAACGACATCAAGATTCTGGGAAAGTTGGAATGCGACCTGCTCATCATGGACGAGGTACAACGTCTCAAAAACTGGAACACCCAGATTTCAAAAGCCGCAAGACGCATAGTATCAGACTATTCCGTTATTCTTTCGGGAACGCCCCTTGAAAACAAGTTGGAAGAGTTGTATTCAATCGTGGAATTCGCCGACCAATACGCTCTTTCCCCTTATTACAAGTTCAGGAACGACTGCATCCTTACCGACGACACAGGTAAGGTGCTCGGTTATCAGAACCTCAATGCCGTGGGCAACAGGCTGAAAGACATCTTGATAAGAAGGCGCAAGAAAGATGTGAACCTCCAACTGCCGGAAAGATTGGACCAGACCATCTTTGTCCCTATGACCAAGGAGCAGATGGGCATCCACGATGAATTCAAGAACGTGGTGGCCAGGCTGGTGCTGAAATGGCAGCGGATGCACTTCCTCAGCGAAACGGACCGCCGCAGGCTGATGCTCTGCTTGTCACAGATGAGGATGGTTTGCGACAGCACCTTTATACTCGACCAAAAGAGCAGATATGACACCAAGGTGGAGGAAGCGATGAATATCATCTCCGATATAATTGATGGCTCTGAAGACGGCAAGGTAGTGGTATTCAGCAGCTGGGAGCGCATGACGCGACTGCTCGCGCAGGAATTGGACAATCACGGCATAGGGTATGAAAACCTGCACGGGGGCGTACCGTCCGCAAAGCGGAAGAATATGGTTTCCAACTTCACCGAGCTGCCGCAGACACGTGTTTTTCTATCAACAGATGCCGGCAGCACAGGTCTCAACCTGCAGGCTGCCAGCACCATCATCAATCTCGACCTCCCCTGGAATCCAGCCGTTCTGGAGCAGCGGATAGCGCGCATCTACCGCATCGGGCAGCAGAGGAACATTCAAGTTATCAACCTGGTAGCTGCACATACCATCGAAGAATCGATGATCGGCAAGTTGAAGTTCAAGACTTCCCTGTTCGAAGGTGTCCTGGACGGAGGCGACGATGCAGTGTTCGCGTCCGATGATAAATTCACGAAGATCATGGACCTTGTCGGAGAATATGTCGAACCTTCGGCAGAGGAAACGCAGCCTGATGATTCGGGAGCGACGGTCGAAACAAGCGATGTAGAGCAGAGTAAGAACCAGTCCGGAGCGGGCAGTTCCTCCGAGGACGGCGTCACCCAGACCAGTTCTACACTCTCGGCAACTTCTGACGCATTAATCGGCGACCCGGCTACGGATGAAGATGACATTTCATCGCCATCCGAACCTGAAAATCTGGTAAATCAAGGGCTGTCCTTCTTCAGCAATCTGGTTGAAACCCTTGCTTCACCGGAAAAGACCGCGAAACTCATTGACGAAATCGTAGTCGAAGACAAAGAAACCGGCAAAGCCTCCATCAATATACCAATCAAGAGCAGACAGCACATCACCGACGCCCTTGCCCTTATCGGGAAACTGCTGGCGAAATAGGAGGCACGGGTAGTGTACGATGCCGTAGATATTCGTGAGGCCGAGGGGATATCGCGCTGCGGGAAACGGCGGATCCAGAATTCCCCTTCGTGCCGGATATAGTCCGCCACCTCGGCGGCCATATCCGCCTTGTTGAGATTCGACTTCACATCCGCCTGCAGCAGCTTGCGCAGGTGGTCGATTTCGGCCTTGGTGCGGGCAAGGAGGTTGTCGAGGATGGTTTCAGAGGGGTTGAAGGGCATAATTGGGGAATTCAATAATTCAGGAATTAGGCAATGAATGATATAGCAGTTTCCCTGGAATCATATGAGATGCCGGGGCGGGCCCGGAATGACGGGAGCGGAGGTTATAACTCATCGGTTGGGCCTTCCAGTGGGAGCTCGGGTAAATCGGGGCTGTCAAGCTGCATCTTCTCGAAGTCGCTGCGGAAAAGGCGGTCAGCTTCAGATAGAGACGACGCTCGCTCAAGCGGATTTCCCGGATCTCGGCCAACAGATGCTCGAAATAATCCTCCCCGATGAACGAACCGTTCTCCATACGCTTGCGGTCGAGCACGTAGCCACGGAGGGTGAATTGCCGCAATATGTAGGTATGTATTCGTCAATGTCGGAATACGCTATGATTTTAGGACCGCCGGAGCCGTTGCCGACGAAGCGTCGGATAAAAGAACCGTATTGGAGGATGGAACGGCGCTGGCTTTCGGTGCAATGAACATAGATGAGTCCAGGAGAAAGAAACATTGAGATGACCTTGGGCTTCTTTCCTGAGATATCAACGGGCTTCTGTACAGGGACGAAGCACTCGATACCATCTCTCAAGAGGATATCCACTACCTTCTTCTCTATTCTGGGGTTTACATCCGCCACATACCAGTGGGGTTGACTGTCAGGTTCTGGGGGCATAATTCAGTAATGAGGTAATTCTGCAATTAAAGTTTGAAACGAAGTCATTTGAAAAATGAAATCAAGCCCAATTGTTCAAGGTGCTCGTGGATTACGCGGTCCATTTCCATAAGCATGTTGCGATTGACACCTGAACTGAGGTTGCGCGTGTGAATGACCAATCTAGAGCCATCTGCATTATGTGAATATCTTGGACCTGTTCTCTATTCCTCTTATTGGCCTTATAGCCCATGGCTGAATCCAAAGCTTTTTTGGCAAAAAAAGAGCCAAAAAAGCGTAAAATACCAATCAGGAATCCAGGCATAATCATAGTTTTTATATCTTCTCTTTTTGTAAAGTATTGATTTTCAAGACCA
>JAZLLN010000123.1:0-2940 GCA_045598165.1 Candidatus Cryptobacteroides sp. | reverse complement strand
TTGGAATGAGTCTTGGCAGGGTCAACGGTCTCGAACTTATCCGTCAGCATTATTCCGCCGGGAGAAGTGGTTTCAATCCTGTCATCGTAAATATTGATAGCCACCTCGCTTCCAATCTCGGTATAGTCACGGTGTATAAGGTGGTTCACGCACATCTCTTCCACGGCACGCTCTGCGTACTCAGGGAAGTTCAGCCTGTATGACGGCAACGGATACCAGCGGACTGCTGTGTTAGCCTTGATGAAATTCTTCGCGTATTCCAGAAGATCTAGGATGTTTCCGCTATACTCGTTGTCATTTATGGCATATCCTTTTGTCAATCCGCTCCACCTGGTGCAGAACAGCCTTGAGTGTTTGACCGGGCAGATGTCGGAGAACAGAAGACCGGCATTGGTCAGTTTGTTGTCTTCCGTGACAAGGCCGAACGAGAGCAGCAAACTTTCATCCCAAACCCCTCCGGAACGCTCATTGTACTTGGCCTCCAATTTGGTGAAGCTGTGCTTTTCACGGGATTGGTTCGTCACGAGAGAGTCCCAGCTCCTGTTGCTGCCCTTCAGAACAAGATTGAAAAGCTGGTGAGAATCCGCAGCATTGCTTTCACTTCCGTTCCTGACGTATGCAGTACGGCGCTTTTTCCATACAACATAATAGGGCGTCTGATTTCCTGCTGCTACTTTCAGTTCCAGAACCACTTTTCCGTCTTCGGTCTGGTCCGGAGTCAAAGTAAACACCGGAACAGGATCCATATGGAGATTCATCAACCTGCTGATGTCATCAGCTGTTTGCTGAGGATTTTTCAAGCCCACAATCTCCCGATTGTTGTTCACCCCGAAATACAAGGCCCCACCATCCCCGTCAGCGAACGCACTTATGCTCTTGAGCCAGCTTTCCGGCTCATCCTTCTCAAGCTCTTCCTTGAAATCGTATGCAGTGCACTCTACAATCAGTTTGTTTCCCGCAATCTTCATAATTCAGTATCAATTCGTTTGTAAAGATAAACCTTTTTCTTCATACTGCCATCAGTCAAAGTAATCGTACTTGTCCGTAATCTTCTCGACCACCTCCAGCTGGTCTGCCTTGATGTACTTCTTGAGCATAATCGGAGTGGAGTGGCCGGTAACCTTCATAATGTCGTAAATCTCCATTCCGGAAAGATACATCAGCGTGGCTCCGGTCCTTCTGGCGGTATGGCTGTGAATGAGCTTGTATTTCGGAATCTTCTCCGTCACCGGCCTGCCGCCCTTGGTGGTGACAATCGGAATCTCCTCGGTCAGACCGGCCCACTGTCCAATCTTCTTGATGTTGTCATTGATGTTCTGGTCGCTCAGATGCGGGATATTATAATTGTATTTCTCCAGAATCCTCTTCAACTCGGTAGAGCAGGGGATAGCCACCTTCGCACCCGTCTTCTGCTGGCAGATGTCGATGTACATAATCTCCCTGGTCCTGATTTCAGCCTTGGTCTCTCCCGGATGCTCCGGATCCGGGACGTCCTCAATCCACCTCTTCACCTTGGTGTGGATATCCTCAGGCTTGATGTTGTTGTAATCGCTGACGCGCTGCGCAGTCCAGACTCCCACCATAAAGATGTCGCGGGCCAGGTCGTAGCCGTAGGACTTGTTCGACAGATCAACGTCCATCAAAGCCTTCAGGTCCTCCCTCGTCAGATAGATACTGTCCACATCAATCCTCGTTCCCTTGAACCTTTTGTCCTTATATTTGGCATTTGAATGGTAGCCTTCCGACTCGGCCAGAGACATAATCTGTTTCAGAACCTTGATGCATTTGCCGGTGGTGTTGATGGCATAGTTCTGCTTCATCAGGTAGGCCGTGTATTCATTGTAGAACTTCAGATCAATCTCATCGAAGTCATAGACGTGCTTCTTGGATGCCTCAAACTTCTTCAGACGTTCACAGGCCTGATTGATGGCATTGATGGTTCCTGAGGCGTAAACGGTACCTTTGTCGGAAAGGCGGTTTCCGGACTTGATGTCAGCGCGGAATTTGTCTATAAACTTGCGGAGTGTAACGCGATTTGCTTCCTCCTGAGCCCGTTTGATTGCGGCCATTTTTTCTGATTCAGCTTCGCGCTCCTCCTTGTAGTAGATATCATCAATGATTCTGGATGCAGTATCGTATGAGATTGCAGTTCCGGCATCAGTCAGGGAATTGATGGCATCTTTGATTTCAAGTTTCAGCTTCTCAATTCGGATACCCTCCGGAGAGGCTAGATAAGCATCGGACAAACGACCACCTTTCTTGGCGGAATACTTGACGATATCCACCATAATTGGAGTCTTGACCAGGAGATTTACACCGAGTTTTTCGGCTTGGATTCTTGCGGTGAGAGCAGCTTCGCCCTCTTTCCTCGCAGTACGCAATTTGAAAGAAACAGACATAATATTTCAGTTAATAAATCGTACTGCGAATATACGAAGAATTTTCTAAAGTTGATACTGAGTTGATACTGAACTTTGTTGTCCGCAGTTTAGGTCCTTTTAGAAACAAATTTAGTACATACTTAATAATCAAATAATTACAAAGATTTTCACTTTTTTACCCTTAAGGAAAAACAACAAAAATAGGTCTCGTCCGCACCGCCTCTAAATGCCCCTCACACACGTGAGGGGCATTTCTCATTTAAAATCCCTCCTAAATCCCTCCTATAAATTTCAAAAGGCCCGAGAACATCGCTGCACTCGGACCCGTACGAATTTATAACGACCGCCTTATGGCTGTTATCATTATGCTGCAAAATTACTGAAAATATTTGATTCTTCTATTTCTATAAACATGAGTTTTCCGTCATTTTGTACAATTAACTCTCCAGTGTCGTAGTCTTGGGCTTTGACGGGCGTCCGCGATGGGGTGCGTACTTTTTTCTGGAGGCGTATTTCGGGGTGCAGCCTTCGGGGACCTTGAAGCCGAAGGCCTCGCAGA
>JAZLLN010000122.1:0-17674 GCA_045598165.1 Candidatus Cryptobacteroides sp. | reverse complement strand
TTAGGGAAAATTTGGAGAAGGGTCTTCCCTCCGGCGTTGTAATGCCTCCGCGTAAACATATATGTCCAGAACCCCATCATAAAGGAGGACACCATTCTGTCCGGACTGTACCGCCCGTCCGATTTGAAACCGTTGGCTTTGGCGATGATGTCTGAAGCACTCTCGCTCAACATCTTTCCCGGTGCAGCCTGGCTCAATAACCAGTCCGGATCCGCAAAATAAGTCCTATAATGTTTGTCGATTGTATTCCGGAGAATTATTTCGAACATATTGATTACAGCGAACATGCGTTCGGACAATTGGATGTTGTAATGATATAGGCTTATTGCCTTGGCCTTGTCGCCATTGCAGGCCTTTATGTACTTGCTCATCCTGGCCGAACTCAGCAGTGTAGTGTAATCGGAATATTTCATAGAAAGTTTGTATTCTAAAAAAAAGTCGTATATTTGCATCGTAACACCCAGAGCGTCCCTGTCTTAGACACACCTCTGGGTTAATGCTTTTATAAGGTGTCCTCTATTGATGACTCTGCGAATATACTGAAAAACTTTGGTGATTCATTCTGAGCTCAATCCATAAAATTCATCTTTGCCATTTCGGTAGCCTTGATGGAGTCGACAATGTCGATGTAGGGTTTCATTGATGAATAAGAGGCGTGGCCTGTCCATTTCATAACAATGGTAGGAGAAATGCCGCGGGACAAGGCGTTGACGATGAAAGTGCGACGACCGGTGTGGGTGCCGATAAGTTCCCATTTGTGCTTGATTTCATCAATTCGCTCGTTGCCCTTGTATGTGGTGATGCGCTCCTCCTGGTCAATCCCGGAGAGTTTGCATAACTCCTTCAAGTCACGGTTCATGGCCTGGTTGGTATAGAAAGGGAAAACCAATCCGTTCTTTGACGGTATTTCCCTGTACTTGTCGAGTATGGAGCGCATAATATCGTTAATCTCTATGGAAATACTGTCGGCTGTCTTTATCGTCGTCACTTCGATATGGTCGTCCCTCACGTCATTCCAGTGCAGGCTGGCGGCATCAGAATACCGCAAGCTGGAAAAGCAGCAGAACATAAAGATGTCACGCACCGGCTCCAGATATAGAGTCTCTCCGGCAAGATTTGCAGCAAGGATGGATTTCATCTCGTCCTTGGTCAGATAGATGACTTTCTTTTGAGTCTGCTTCAAAGTAGGTTCGAAATGTTTATACGCGGTGTTGGTGTTGAATCCCCTGTCGGTCGCCCAATTCAGGAACCAGCGCATATATCCGAGTTTCTTTTTGATGGTGGAATTTTTCAGGCCGGTTACGGCATCGCGGTCGTCCTCAGCTCTCTCAGCCTTTCTCTTTCGGGGAGTCTTCAGTACTTTCTGTTCCCGGAGGTATGTCACGAATTCCGTCAATGTCTTTTCCGTGAGGTCTGAAAATTTCAGGTGCGGACGGAATGTCTTGTAGTCCTCTCTCATTGCGTGCATCTTCTCAAATGTCGCCGGTGTCCAAGCATTTTTCTCTCCGCACTCCGCAAGGAACATCTCATACACCTCAAAGAAATCAGGCTCCTTCGTTTTTACTTCCTTCTTCTCAGGCTCGGGTCGCTTCGGAGCAATACCGTTAATTCTTTCCTCGTAGCGTTTTACCACTTGGCCTGGAGTCGGAATAATATCATTGGCCTCAAAATATCTGAAGGCCAAATCCAGATGGTCTTTCATCTTCTGAAGGTCAGCATTGATATCAGCGGCAGTCTCTCCCCTCGATCCCACATACCCTTCTGTCACTTTCTCCTTTTCTTCATCCCACGCCTGCGGCGAGTCCAAATTCCATCCCGTGGCAATATCCGTGCGCTGCGCATTGAAAGAGAAGCGCATCCGTATCTGGTGACGGATGGTTTTTCTGCCGAAAGAACGGAGTTTGAACGTAATCTTGTACTTGATCTTCATACCGGTTCAACTTTAAATGTTACCCCAAAGTTACCCCATTTTTACGAAAATTCAAATATCTTTACTTATAAAAATACGCAGCAGAAAGGCGTAATATAGCGATATATGAAGTGCATTGGTATTAGTTTTCGAATCCCTCATCCTCCGCAAAATAATGGCTTACAGGTATCTGTAGACTCTTGGCCCGGAAAACAGTAAAAAAGCAAGCGCTAAAAGGGCAACTCTGAAAAATCCAAGAAATCCCCCCCCCATTGCACAATTTAAGTATCTCATAATCAGTTGTTTGATTTCGAGCGGACACCCATGATGCAGGAGTTGCATCATATGAAGGAAAGCAATTCATCAACGTTTGAAGGGTATAACTATGTCTCTGTGAATAGTTTATTCCGCTAGAGGTAACAATTTTTTTTAAAAAGACTCACTTGTATAAAAAACGTGTTTGTTCAATCGAGCTACACTTGAAGAACCTTATATTTTCAAAATTAATTCATATCTTTACATAGTTCCGTAAAATAACGACTATGAAAAAAACTTTAATCACACTCTGCGTTCTGGCCACAGTCCTGAATGCAAATGCTCAGGAAGCCTTCAAGCATCTTTCCATAGGTCTTGAAGCCGGCACGACCGGTGGAGGCGTAGAACTCGCTCTCCCTATAGTTACAGACCACCTTGTCCTCACAGCCGGATACAATTTCCCCAACATTGCCGTCAACAGCAATTTCTCATTCAGCACGCAAGCCGTCAAGGACGTTATTGCTAACGCCAACAATAAGCTTCAGCAAGCCGGAATATCCGACAGAATAACTGACACATTCTCCCAGGATACCCGGCTGGATGCCAAAGCAAATCTCAATTTCGGCGCAATAAAGGCTATGCTTGAGTATTATCCCTGGAAAAAGAGTTCTTTCCACATAGTTGCAGGCGCATACTTCGGAATGGGAGATTTCATTTCAGTTAACGGAATGACAGAGAAGAATTTCTGGACCAGGATAAAAACAACTCAGACGGAAATTGATGCCATCTATGACAAACATAAGTCAAACCCCCAGATTTCCGGGATGGATCATGACGTTATGGGAAAACTCAAGGCAAATGCCGACGGAAAGACCTTTATGCTCACCGAGAAAGATGGATGCGGACACTTTGACGCCCAACTTGCAATTGCCAAGATCCGCCCCTACGTCGGAATCGGAATCGGGCGCAGCATCCCCGAAACCCATTTCAGTGTGCAGGGAGACCTGGGCGTATGGTTCCACGGCACTCCCTCTCTACAGAATTCATCTTCCATCGCATATGACCCTACAGCAAGAAATATTGATCTCGGCTCCGCATTGACAACCGTCAAGAAGATCAGCGTATGGCCGCAACTCTCATTCAGGCTTATCTATAAGATTTTCTAGAAATAGTTGATAGATCCGCACATATTCGAATCCCCGCTGTCGCTGCTTCTGGCGGCAGCGGTGTTATTGAGCATCATCATTTTTCACAATTCACGGCCCGCAAGATTAATTACGTCCCGGGCATTCTCCGTGACGTTGATTATTGTTTCGACCGTTCTCGTTGCCATTGAAGGCACCTGGGGAAGGGGCATCTTCCACCATTGGGCATTTCTGGCAACAATACTGCTTCTTATGCTGGCTGTCGGCTTCACTGCCGTCACAGACTTCAAGAATAAATCATTCCGCGCCCTTTTAAGCCATCTTGGACTTTTTCTTGTCCTTTTCGGAGGATTCTTCGGGGCAGCCGATACGACAAACGCGCAATTGAGGCTTTTCCCGGATTGCGAAGAGCATATGGCCTACAGTGCCGAAGGGGATGTCGTACTGCTGCCTTTCGGCATCTCCCTGAAGGAATTTTCAATTGAATATTACGAGGACGGCAAAAGTCCCAAACAATATACCAGCCGGCTGTCAATAGACGGTAGGGATTTTGAAACCGGTGTCAACCATCCCTGCCGGTACAAGGGATACAGCATTTACCAATCGGGGTACGACACGGAATATGGCAGATACAGCATTCTGGAACTTGTCCGTGACCCCTGGTTACCGGTTTCTATAATAGGAATCCTGTTGCTCGGTTCGGCCGCACTGATGAGCCTGAAATCAAGTTGGGACAGTTGGAAGGCGCTGACGGCCGCTCTTGCTCTTGCCGTAGTGTTCGCCATCATCTCCGTGGCGAGAATCAGTTTCGGCACCCTGATGCCTGCTCTGAGAAGTCTGTGGTTCATTCCTCACCTCATCATATATATGCTGGCCTACGCTGTCCTTGCGCTCTCAGTCATCACCGGCATCATTTCATTGTTCTCCGGAAAAATTCCTTCCGCCCTTCCATTCAGGCTCCTTTCCACCTCATCGTCGCTACTCCTCATAGGTATGATCTGCGGTGCCGTCTGGGCCAAACAGGCCTGGGGGGATTACTGGACCTGGGACGCCAAGGAATGCTGGGCTGCCGCCACCTGGATGCTGACTCTCGCAGGCACACACGTCACCGCTTCCCGAAAACGCATTTCGGCCCTTATGGCTGCTCTGGCATTCATCGCAATGCAGATGACCTGGTATGGAGTGAATTATCTCCCCTCCTCCGGGCAAAGTCTTCACACGTACAATCAACAAACGACAATATGAAATCTTTCGGAGAAATCCACAACATAATACGCGCGGCAGACATTCCCACCCTGCTCGAGAAGGAAGCCCTGTTCACAGCTTCGCATCCCGATTATTCTGTTTCATTCAGAAGGTATTTCCTGTCATCCGCGGAGCAGACAGATAAAATAGGGCCGGTGGATAGTCCTGTATCCTATGTCATTCAGCCGGTCCTCGGAGAAGACAGTGTGGCTGTCTGGGTCTTTCTGACAAAAGACTGTCCCGTTGAACTTCTGTGGCATACTAATCTTTGCCGCACTTCCGGGGATGCCGAAGAACAGACCGTTGAGATTTTCCGCTCATACGAGAAGGAACTGGCCGGCGCCGGACTCTGCATCGCCGATCATTGCGTCCGCACCTGGCTCTATGTAGATGACATTGACAATGACTACCCGGCTGTCGCAAGCGGCAGGAAAAAGAATTTCGAGATGCAGGGAATGACAAAGGATACGCATTACCTTGCGAGCACGGGAATACGCGGAGGGTGCATAACCGAAGGAGCGAAACTGCAGATGGACGCCCTGGCCATCAAAGGGGAATTCAGTCAGCATTATCTCTACGCGCCTGACAATTTCAACCCCACACACGAGTACGGAGTCACGTTTGAACGCGGAGTTGTCGTGGAGTACGGAGGAGAGTCGCATATCCTGATTTCCGGAACCGCCTCCATCAACAATAAAGGCGAAATTGTTCATCCCGGCGATCCGCTGGCCCAGACCCTGCATATGCTGAGGAATGTGGAGGCTCTCCTCGATGAAGCCGGCAGCGGCTGGAATGACGTCCGGATGGCTGTCGTTTATCTCCGCAATGCGGACGATTACGGGACCGTCTCTTCCGCTCTCAAAGAACGTTTCGGCACGAAAATCCCCTATGTCATAACACTGGCCCCGGTCTGCCGCCCTGGTTGGCTGATTGAAATGGAATGTATCTCTGTTGCAAAATGAGGAAACAAACAATCATTCCCGGCATTGTCGCCCTCTTTCTCGCCGCTTGCAGCGGAGGCGGGCCTACCACCGCGGAGACCATCTCGGAAGAAGAATTCGCCAACCCTCCGATGAAGTACCGTCCTGTTCCGCTCTGGTTCTGGAACGACACCGAAGTCGATATGGAAGGGGTGACATACCAGCTCCGGCAGATGATTGAGAAGGACGGTTACGGCGGTTGCGCCATTCTCCCTTTCGGGCGCAATTTTCAGCCCGACTACCTCGGGGAAGAATATATGAAGATATACAACCGGGCCGTCGGGCTTGCCGACTCCCTCGATGCCCGGATGTCCCTTTATGACGAATACGGCTTCCCGAGCGGAAGCATGGGGTTCAGCAACGCCGACGGGGTCCCCAGATTCAAGATTGCCCATCCCGACAAGACCATAAAACGACTGGACAAGCACGAACTGCCGGTTGAATGCGGCAAGACGGTGGAACTTGAGTTGGCCGGGTTCAGCGGCAAACTTATGGCTGTTGCGGCCTATGATACGGTCGCCGGGAAGTCGGAGAGCCTGCGGGACTATGTCAATGACGGAAAACTCCGGTGGACAGTGCCGGAAGTCGGCGGATGGAAAGTTATGGTCTTCGAATGCGTTGAAGACGGCAAGCCGCGCGTGGATTATCTCGATCCGGAGGCGGTTGACCTTTTCATCCGGGACACGCACGAAAAATACCGGGCAGTGTTCGGGGACAGGTTTTCATCTGTCGTCACCTCCACCTTCTTTGACGAACCGACGATGTATTATGCGCAGGGACGGATGTGGACGGAGCGCTTCAATGACGAATTCCGTACACGCTATGGAATGGATCCCGATGCCTTCTATCCTGCTTTGTGGTATGAAGTTGGAGAACGGACAGCGGCTGTCCGCAATATGATGTACGGACTGCATTCCGCCCTGTATGCGGAAGGATTCACCAAGACCGTGGCTGATTGGGCCGAGGCCCACGGCATAGCCTCCACGGGACATCAGGATCAGGAAGAGATTGCCAACACTACCGGGGTTTCCGGAGACCTGATGCTTCACGGAAAGTATATGACAATGCCCGGGATTGACAAGATCGGCGGAGACCGTCCGGCGGAACTGTTCTATAAAGTAGTGTCTTCATCCGCCAACAACTGGGACAAAACCGAGGTGATGTCCGAAACATTCGGAGCGATGGGCGACATCCCCGTCAAGGAAATGTACCGCATTGCAATCGAGCAATACACGAAGGGGATCACAAACCTGATTCCCCACGCCGTCTGGTACGACGATTCAAACGTAAGCTTCCCGCCCGAACTGTCCTGGCGCAATCCGCTCTACAATAAAGATCTGCCGGCTTTCAACAGTTTTCTGGCAAGGCTGCGCTATCTGTTTGCGCGTCCCGGCCGGCATGTCGCCGACATTGCAATGCTGTACCCTGTGCAGACCCAGTATGCCGGCCATCATTTTGACGGAGAACTCGGCCCGGTAAGAGGCAGTGTGGAAATTGACGGCACCGACTATCCCGAGGTCTCCCGGATTCTCACCGACGAACTCGGCAAAGACTTTACCTACATACATCCGGAAGTGCTTGACAGCCGCTGCTCAATATCCGGAGGCAGGCTGAAGATGGCAAACGAAATCAACGGAGAGCAATTCGCTGTCCTCATTCTTCCGGGCGTCAAGGCAATAAGCCTGAGCAATATGAAACAGGTGCACAAGGCGTGGAGGCGCGGAGTCAAAGTGATATTCACCACTCAGAAACCCTGTCTGTCTGCAGATTACGGTGTCGGCAACGAGGTCATTGCCAAAATGGTGGAGCATATGCTGTCAGGCTCACGGGGACGGAGAAGCGCCGTATTCGTTGCAGACCCCACGCCGTCTTCCCTAGCTTCGGCTCTCGCCGGCAACGATTCTGACCTGGAATTCCTGTCTGAAGGCAAGCCCTTCAACTATCTGCATAAAGTGATATCCTCCGCGAATGGCGAGACCGGCCTGTACCTGATCGGCAACATCGATTCAGAGGCACGCAGCCAGGAAATCAGCCTGCGTGGAGAATATGACTCCGTCCGTATCCTCGACCCGCACACAGGCTCCTGTTCCTCTGTCCCGTTCACCACTTCCAAGGGCAGGACGTTCCTCATGCTCTCACTTATGCCTGCAGAATCGAAAGTTGTTGCAGTAAGATGATAATTACGGAATAAAGATTAATTTTGTGAGTCTTAAAACATTATCAACGATGAAAACGATTTTTAGAATTCTATGCCTGACTGCAGCCGCCGTTACAATTTTATGTTCCTGCCGTGACAACAGAAAATCAGGTTATGATGAATTGGATGCCTGGGCAGAGCAGATTGTTGCAGCCAAACGCGCATCCATGGGATATCCGGTCAATCAGAATATTCACTTGGACCGTTTTTACGATTGGTATCTTGCCAACAAGCTGGAAAACGTCGGATTAAACAATGTCGGTGATCCTTTTGGAAAGTCCGGAGGCTTGCTCGGCGCCCACAAGCTTGAACGTGAAGTGATAGAGTATTTTGCTCCATTTTATGATTACGAACTTGACAACCTCTGGGGCATCGTTACCAACAGCGGCACGGACGGCAACAACCACGGAATATATTTCGGAGTGAACTATCTGAGGAATCTCACAGGCAAAATGCCGATCATGTACGTTTCCGACGAGGCCCATTACTCGAATCCCCGCATTGCCGACCTCCAGAATCTCGAGCTCAGGCTTGTAAAGAGCGATCCTATGGGCAGAATGATTCCCGAGGAATTGGAAAAGGTTCTTGACCCAACCCGTCCGTGCCTGATGGTTTATGCCATGGGCTCTACGTTCAAGGGTGCTATCGACGATATGGAAGCTCTGAACGCCGTGCTTGACTCTCACCCCGAAATGAAAGTCTACAGACACGTTGACGCGGCACTTTTCGGTGGTTATCTGGTATTTACAGAGCACAGGGATATGGTCAGCGCTAAAAAATACCGCATCAATTCCATGGCAATCAGCGGGCATAAGTTCTTCGGACTCGATGACCCGGCAGGTTTCTTCCTTACCACCCGCGAAGTCTATGACCTCCAGAACAACAATTCAGTGGCATACCTGAACGGTGATATGAAAATGATAAACTGCTCCCGCTCCACTTCCAGCGTGTTGAAATTCTGGTGGATGATTCACGAGATAGGCGAGGCGCAGTGGGAGAAGCAGGCCACCGCGATTCTGGAGAATACCGGATATTTCAAGGAACAGCTTGACAAAATCGGATACCCGAACTGGCTGAACGAGTACAGCAACACGATTTTCTTCAAACGTCCTTCAGACGAGGTCTGCAAAAAATATATGCTTGCTC
This sequence comes from Candidatus Cryptobacteroides sp., assembly GCA_045598165.1. Lineage (GTDB taxonomy): Bacteria > Bacteroidota > Bacteroidia > Bacteroidales > UBA932 > Cryptobacteroides. The sequence continues at coordinate 8,797 of JAZLLN010000122.1, read as the reverse complement.
ACAATTACGATGAGCAATTCGGTGGAGACCTTTCCCATCTGGTGGTGATGCAGCACGTGGACCGCGCGCTGATTGATGAATTCGTGAAGGATCTTCAGTAAAAGAACAGCTGTTGCAAATGGAATTCAAAAAAATACTGGGGTTCAAGTTTGCCGCAAACCTTACCCTCGGCATCATACTCTTCGGAGGCATCATATTTACTCTGGGCTTCGGCGCCAGTCTGCTGATTGCCCGTCAGGAGGTTTCCAAAGAGGTCGACGGCAAGGTGGAGAGCCAGATCAATTATCTGGAGTCGTTCGTTGAAGGGCAGCTGATGCGCATAGAAGATGCAGGTTATTCCCTTGGCGGCAGCCTGTTCGGCAAGGCGGTACGCGGAGAGGGTACCGACGGTTTCATCTAGCTTGACGAGAGCTCCTTCGTCCGTCCCACCCCGGAAGAATGCTACCTTTACCTTGAACAGTTCATGGAGGCCAATCCTCTTGTCTGTGGCATAGCCATGGAGTTCGCTCCCAATGTCTATTCCGATGTCAAGAGCACATATGGCTTCACTCCGTATGTCACCCAGCTTACGGGAGAGTTCGAAAGGCTTGACCTCGGAATGTTCACCAACAGCTACGAGTGGGACTGGTGGGTGCTCCCCAACGAGACCGGCAATGCAGGTTGGGTGAGTCCCTTCCGTGATACAAGTATAGGCCACGTGATTGCATGCTACGCCATTCCCGTTATGTATCAGGGCAGTGTCTTCGCCGTCATAGCGGTAGACATAGACACCGAGGCGTTCAGCAGGAAGTGCGATGAGCTATCTCCTTATCCGGGAGCGAGTACCATGATTCTCGACCGTTCATTCCGCTTCATCTCACACGAGAACAGTGACTACCTGCTCAAAAGCGCCTCCGAACTCAGTGAATTTGGAATCCTCAATGACGACGACAGCCTCAAGACCGCCATGGAGTCCGGAAGCCGGCAAAGAGTGTTGGCGGTGATCTTTATGACTATTTCATCAGGGACGAAAAGTTCTTCTTCTGCATTGGTGACGTGTCCGGCAAAGGCGTACCCGCGTCTCTCTATATGGCCGTCACCCGCGCATTGTTCCGCAATGTGTCGCTGCATCAGGACAATCCTTCCGAGATTGTAAAGGCCCTCAACATTGCATTGTCCGAAGGCAATACATATAATATGTTCTGCACCATGTTTGTGGGAGTGCTCGACCTTGCGACCGGGCATCTCGACTTCTGTAACGGCGGGCACAACGCTCCCATGATATGCAGGATGAGTGCAGACGGCAACGTTGACGTTGCATATGCAAAGATGATAACCAATCTGGCCATAGGTGTGTTCCCCGAGTTCACCTACCGTCAAGAGGAAGCCAGGCTGAATCCCGGTGACATGATTTTCATGTACACTGACGGTCTTACGGAGGCGGAGAACACAAACAAGGAACTGTTCGGTGAGGACGCGGCACTCTCGGAGCTGAAACGTTCCATCGGAACTGCCGCCGTGAGCGCCAAGTCCTATGTCGACAGCATGTATGATGCTGTCCTTGCCCATACAGCCGGAGCCGAGCAGAATGATGACCGCACCATGCTTGTACTCAAATACAAGGGCCTTGTAAAGTAAGAATCGAATAGAGACCCCAATTCCGCAAAAGGCCACCAGCGAATGCTGATGGCCTTTTGTGGTCCCAAACAGACCACTATACAGCCTTGTTCCAATTTCTTCTCTTACAAGTGCTTACCTACCATGACAAGAACCTCAAAAGATACTTTGGTGGCACATTGGTGGCACTTCTGGACAAATATAGCAGATCAATTCAGACCTGCAAAACATTTTCATTGAATATGCTTGGGGGGAACAATTACCCCATATGGGGAACTGTCCCCATTCATCACCAACCATATATCCAAGGCTTGTAGCTGAACTTCCCCTTGTTATACAATCTCTGAAGTTCCTCATCCCAATTATCCTTCTTCTTTGTAGGGATGACATTGTCCTTTTTCTCTTCTTCCATAGAACACTACTATTTGATTAAACATAAACCCAAGACCCCAACATAGAGAGTCCTCATAGATAGATATAACAAAAGAGGGCCTGATTTGAGAGAAAAAGTGAGGTGAGTGTGCAATTATTTGTGATTCACATAGAGTCCCTTTTCAGCCAATCTGAGGACTGTTGAGCGACCTATCCTATAAGTGGAGGCAATCTTCCTGTAAGGAGTGCCAGCATTGATTTCTGATATGATTATGCCATATTCCCTGATGAGGTCAGCATCTGTTTTCCTTGGTCTTGCCATAGTCAGATGTACATTGCTTTGAGTTTCCTCAGGGGGTTGATGGATGTTCCTGTGAGAGCCTGACAGTCCCTTAATGATACTCCTTTCTTCAAGAGGGAGATTTCCTTTGCATACTCCTCCTGATAGTTGGTCTTCCTGTATCCAACCTTCCTACAGTCCCTCCATTCTCTCTATAATTGGAGTATCCATTGGACATTCTGGACCTGATGAGATTCCTTTCAAGGGAATTGAACTGGCTCATTATTCCCAATACCAAGGAGGCAATAGGATTGACAGAGAGGTCTGGGAGGAGTGTTTCAAGCCCATTCTGGTAGAAGAATACAGATACCTTCTTCTCATTGAGCTGTTCTATGATGGAGAGGAAGTCCAAGGCCCTTCTGGAAAGTCTGGAACACTCAAACACCAATACCTTCTGGATGTTGTTGGTCTGGATATCTTCAAGGAGTTCTGAGAGTGCCTGTCTGTCTGCAATCTTCTTGGCTCCTGATATCTTCTCTGTGTATTCCTTTACCACCTGATAGTGATGCTCCTTGGCATAGGCCCTGAGGGTGGTGAGCTGGTGCTGGTAGTCCTGTGCTGATGTTGAGACTCTGGCATATATGCATACTCTTGTCTGTTCCATACTCTTTAATCTTTTAGATCAATTTGATATAGTGGGGAGGGGGTGTCAAAAGTGTTTTGTAAGATTATTTTGATACTTTTCCCCATCTGGGTTATTTTGATATAATTTCCCCAACCTTGTTCCATCTTTGAACAAAGTTCATTATTGAACACAAAAAAGAGAAAGGAGTTGAACGAACCCGAGTTCATCCAACTCCTTTTGATAAAGATTATTTAATGAATTTGTGGTATTGCATCACCCTGATAAGTTTCCCTTTGTGCCTAATCCAATAAGAATCTGCAAATGAATCACATATAATGCCTCCTTCTCCAACAGCCTCAAATGCAGCCCTCATATCATCATCCAAGTCCCCTTCATCAAAGGCACTTCCCACTTCACTCTTCATATCCTCTGCCTTTGGATGGTCTTTCAATCCTGTCCAAGCCTTGATGATTTCAGCTTTCTCGCTCTTGTTTTTGGCAAATTCTTCTATCTGCTGGACTCTCTCACTCTTTGGGTCTCTCTCCCTTACAGGTTCTTCCCTCAAATAGGTCTCATTTATCTCACTCAGCTTCCTCATCTACATCACCATTTATCTTGTATAGTGCAAACAGAACATCATCTGCCATCTTGTAGGATATGTCTTCTATTGCTTGCTTTACCATCTCCTGTGAGGCTGGACTGTCATCAGCCATAACAAGGCTGTTGGAACTCAAGAAATCCTGAACCATAGGAACTATATAAAGCAATATGATTCTGGCCTTGATTTGTGGGGATGCCTTCTTGACAATTGAATCTACAATTTTGTCTGGAACCAATGAGCCAACTTCCTTTTCTATCCTCTCTATGCAATATTGGGTGCAGACATCAAAGTTCTCTTTTATGGCCTGCTGGATGGTCTCATTGAGCTTTGTATATTCCTTGTAGGTCTTGACATTCCTCTCAAATGGGAGAGCATCCAAATCATCACATATATCATCAGGTTCAGGGGCAGGCTGGTAATCTGCCACCTTGATTTTTGTGTTGGTGGAGGTGCTATCACCAAGTTTCTCACAGAGCTTGTCATAGATGGTGGCTGCCAGTTGCTCTACCACTATGCCTTTGCTGTGAAGGGCAGCATTGTCATTGTAGGTCCCATCACAGAAACTCTTGCCATGATGGGCCCATATCAAGTCCTTAATTTCAAGAATGTAAAGGTTGTCTATATACTCATCCCAAGTCCTGCCCAAGATGGCAAATTTTGTTTTGATGTAATCCCCCAAGACAGTCCAGTCAAAGCATCCATTGCACTCTTCTTCTAAATCATTGAGGACTTCTGCTATACATTCATCCCAGAAATCACATTCAATATTGACAGATTCATTCAATTGTTGTTCTTTCAGAAACTCCTGAAAGGAGCTAAGTCTCTTATTTTTCATATCATTCAATGTTATTTTGTATATGATATTTATGGGGATTTGTGGGTAGAGATATAGTGGAAATCAAAAATAAATTCTACATTTGTGATGCTACTGGGAGGAGAAATACCTAGAGCAGAAAGGTAAGTTCATCTATTAGAGATAATCTGGACAATTTTCAACAGCAGATGGACTATCCAGTCAAGGTATGTCTCAATGTCATTATTGGCATTGACCATATAGGCAGGATATGTCTATTGCTGTTAGGCCCAGTCCAGAGGCTCTCTAATGATAGGCAGATTCCTGCCTTTTTTAGAAATTTTAGAGATAAAAATCATATGAGAGTTCATTATTTTTTGTTTTCTGCCATTGCTGTCATTCTCTCTTTGAGTATGGCTTTCTCCTGCACCAAGCCAGAAGACCCCAAGAAGCCAGACCCTAAACCAGACCCTACCCCAAAGGAAGCTGTTGTCATAGACAGTGGTGTTGATACAAAACCAACCATCAAGCAGGAAGGAGGAGAGGCAAAGGTGTCCTTCACTGCAACAGAGAACTGGACTGCATCCATCATCAACACCAAGGCAGATTCTTGGATATCCCTTGACAAGACCAGTGGTTCTGCTGGAAGTGTCACTATAACCATTACTGTTCAGGGGAATGACACTCCTGATGACAGAAGTGCCACTGTTCAGATAAAGGCAGGAAATACAACAATAGACATAGTTGTATCCCAGAAAGGCAAGGATTCATTGACCACCACTGCATCCAAGAATGAATTTGGTCCTGAGGGTGGAGAACTGACCATAGAAGTCAAGGCAAACATAGACTTCACCTATTCAATAGCAGAAGGATGCAAGGATTGGATCAGTGAGTCAGGCACCAAAGCTTTGACCACCACCACTCTCACATTCAATATAGCAGAGAATGAGGATGTGAAAAAGAGGGAAGGTTCTGTTACTATAAAGAGCTCTTTGGGTGAGGAGGTTATCAAAGTCTATCAGAGTGGGACAGAGCCAACAATTGTTATCACCAAGAATGAGTATTCTGTTAAGGCAGAAGGTGAGACAATACAGGTTGAAGTCAGCAGCAATGTAAATGTGGAGATGGCCATACCTGATGACTGTGATTGGATAAAGGAAGAGAAGACAAAGGCAATATCTACAAACACCTTCTATCTGAATGTATTGGAGAATACAAGCCTTGAGTCAAGGACTGCAAAGGTGGTCTTCAAGAATGCTGAGAATGGACTGGCAGAAGAAGTCACTATCAACCAGGCTGGCAGAGAGGCTATTCAAGTTGAGAGCATTTCTCTGGACAAGACTGAACTGGAGATAACAGAAGGAGACAATGCAACACTTGTGGCAACTGTCCTTCCAGAGAATGCTGACAACAAGAATGTGATATGGAGCTCATCCAATGCAGAGATTGCAACAGTAGAAGATGGTGTGGTCACAGCCATCAAAGAGGGAGAGACAACCATTACAGCAAAGACAGAGGATGGAGGGAAGACAGCAGAGTGTAAGGTAACAGTCAAAGCCAAAGTCTATCCAGTTGAATCTGTTTCTCTGGACAAGACAACTGCTGAGATAACAGAGGGTGAGACCTTAACTCTCATAGCAACTATAAAGCCTGACAATGCCACAAACAAAAATGTCATTTGGAGTTCATCCAATGAGGAGATTGCAACAGTAGAGGATGGTGTTGTCACAGCAGTCAAAGAGGGTGAGGTTACTATAACAGCAAAGGCAGGAGATAAGGAAGCTTCTTGCAGCATAACAGTAGAAGCAACCCCAGTCTCATCAATAGAGCTTGACAAGACAAGTGCATCATTAAAGGTAGGGGAAACAATAACCCTTACAGCCACAATCAAGCCAGACAATGCTACAAACAAAAAAGTCATCTGGAGCTCATCCAATGCAGAGATAGCAAAAGTAGAAGATGGTGTTGTCACTGCCATTAAAGAGGGAGAGGCAACAATAACAGCAAAGACAGAAGATGGAGGGAAGACTGCTACTTGCACAATCTCAGCATATCAACCACAAACAGAAGAAACAACAGAAGAGGAACTATTCTAATGAAAAAGGTATTCTTATTAGCAGTTATGCTTGCAATGGCAGCATCCTGCTCAGTCACTGAAATTGATTCAGTCAAGGGAACAACAGCTCCTGAAATTACTGCATCCTTTGAGAACAACACCACCAAAACCACCCTTATTACTGATGATGAGGGTGTTGGGACAATATGGTGGAAGCCAGCTGATGAAATCAATGTCTTCTATGGGACAGCATCCACTCACTATGTCTCAAAAAACAGGGAGAATGCTACCACAGTTTCATTTAGCACAACTGATATTCTTGGCTCCACAGAGTCAGCACAGGGTGGCAATTGGGGCATATGGGGTCTCTATCCATATGATGAGAATGCAGAGTGTGATGGAGAATCTGTCACCACAACAATCCCTGCCTCACAGAAAGGTTTAGCAGAGACATTTGATGATGACCTTTTTACTTCCCTTGCCCACTCAAACAGCACAACAATGACATTCTACAATGTGCTTGGAGGAATCAAGTTCAGCCTTTCAAGAGATGATATCAAGTGTATCACTTTCAAGGGCAATAACAATGAGGATATTGCTGGAAAAGTCAAGTTGAAGATGGATGCAAATGACAGACCTGTGGCTGAAACTATCAATGGACAAAAGATTATCACCCTCACACCCAAGGAAGGAACCACCTTTGCCCAAAATACAAACTATTATCTTGTGATGCTCCCTGTTGTTTTGTCAAGTGGCTTCACTATGACCTTTGAAACTGCAACAGAGGTAGGCACATTTGAATATAAAACACAGTCAATTGAAATCAAGAGGTCTGTGTTCAGCAAGAAGGAGAATATTGACAGTTATGCTACATTTGAGAATGAGGATGATGAAACAAATCCATTTACTATCACATCTACTGGTAGCACTTCTGTATCTATTTCAAAAGTGGGTTCTCCATATGACATTACTCTTGAATACAGGAAAGGGAAAGGAAGTTGGAGTGCATATACCATTGGCAATTCAATAGATTTGGGAGATGGAGAATTTGTTCAGTTCAGAGCAGGGGAAGGAGGGAATGAGAAATTCTCAAAGGATTATTCTGGAAATTACTACCATATTGTGGCCTTAGGTAGTGAAGTCAAGGCATCTGGGAACATTATGTCTCTGCTGGACAAGACTGAAAAAAGGACAACAATGCCTGATTATGGTTTTAATCAGTTATTCTATGATTGTGGCAGACTGGTTGATGCCAGTAAGTTAGAACTTCCTGCCACCACATTGGCTGATAGGTGCTATTATTATATGTTCTCTGGTTGCTCAAGCCTTCAGGCAGCCCCTGAACTTCCTGCCACCACTTTGGAAGAAGGATGTTATTTGGGGATGTTTGAAGGTTGCACATCATTGACAAAAGCCCCTGAACTTCCTGCCACTACTTTGGCAGAAAGCTGCTATGGCGGTATGTTCTATAATTGCACAAGTCTCCAGGCAGCCCCTGAACTTCCTGTCACCACTTTGGCAGAAGGTTGCTATGGCAGTATGTTCTATAATTGCACAAGTCTCCAGGCAGCCCCTGAACTTCCTGCAACCACTTTGGCTTATGGGTGCTATAGCAGTATGTTCAATGGTTGCACAAGCCTCCAGACAGCTCCTGTCCTTCCTGCCACCAATTTGGCTGGATGGTGTTATAGTACTATGTTCTCTGGTTGCATAAGTCTTCAGGCAGCCCCTGAACTTCCTGCCACCACTTTGGAAGAAGGATGTTATTTGGGGATGTTTGAAGGTTGCACATCATTGACAAAAGCCCCTGAACTTCCTGCCACTACTTTGGCTCATGGGTGCTATAATAGTATGTTCTCTGATTGCACAAGTCTTGTCACTGCTCCAGAACTTCCTGCCACTACTTTGGCTCATGGGTGCTATAATAGTATGTTCTCTGATTGCACAAGTCTTGTCAATGCCCCAGAACTCCCTGCCACCACTTTGGCAAAGATGTGCTATTTGAATATGTTCTATGGTTGTTCAAGTCTCCAGACAGCCCCTGAACTGCCTGCTACCACCTTGGTTGGTCTTTGTTATATGAATATGTTCTATGGTTGTTCAAGCCTCCAGACAGCACCTGAAATTCTTCCTGCTACCACCTTGGATGCTCGTTGTTACGAGAGTATGTTCTATGGGTGTTCAAGCCTCCAGACAGCACCTGAAATTCTTCCTGCCACCACTTTGGCTGTTTGGTGCTATTATCAGATGTTCTCTGGTTGCACAAGTCTAGTCACTGCCCCAGAACTTCCAGCCACCACCTTGACAGAGAGTTGCTATAATTCTATGTTCTATGGTTGCACAAGTCTCAATTATGTAAAAGCATTATTCACTACAACACCATCAGATACATATACAAAGGATTGGCTTTCTGGTGTATCTTCAACAGGAACATTTGTTAAGAGCAGTGATGCTACTTGGTATGTAAGAGGAGC
>JAZLLN010000121.1:0-7091 GCA_045598165.1 Candidatus Cryptobacteroides sp. | reverse complement strand
TAGGCGCTGGTGGGTGACAGCAGCGGCGGTCGCTGCATCTGTAGTGGTAGTGTTTGCTGCAGGTGCGGGCATCTATTCTGCTGTCAGGCACACAGAGCCGGAAGAAGCACGTCCTGAGACGGTTGTCCTCAACCCTGATGTTTCTATCACCCACGAATTTGTCTACAATGATGCACCTGTGGAGGATGTGCTGCAGGAACTGTCTGCATATTATCACTGCACACTCTCTGCCGGGCCTTCCGGCAAGCATCTGACAGCTACGTTCCCGGATGATGACATTGATTTCATTGTTTCGCTGATAGAGAAGGCGCTTGACATCGAAATCACTGTGGAGCGATGAAAAGGATATTGATATTGGTCCTTGCCTTGTTCCTGGCGGTTCCGGCCATGGCGCAGATGTCGATCAAGGACGGGATGGCCAGGATAAGCGAGAGGTATGGTGTCAACTTCGTGTTCGATACGTCCCTGCCTGTCAATGCGCAGTATAGGGGTAAGGACCTGACGAGGGGGAAGCTGGAAGATAATCTGGAATCCCTGTTCAGAGGCTCCGGCATAGTCTGGGAGCGTCATAAAAAGTTCATCGTGCTGACAGCCGAAAGGCGGGAAGTTCCTGTGGAGCTGCCTCCGGTTCCTGTGGAGATAAGCTTTCAGATGGACACCATCATGGCATCCATGGTAACAGACCGGATAGACCGGAACCTTAACTCCACGCAGACGGGACTGACACGTCTTGACGGCAAAAAGCTGAACAGAGGTTTCGCGCTGTTCAGTACTCCCGATCTGGTAAAGACGCTGCAGCTTCTGCCGGGTGTGGCTTCCGGTACCGAGCTGATGTCGGGTCTGTTCGTACATGGCGGGACCGGAGGTGACAACCTCTTCCTCCTGAACGGATCCTCAGTATATAACACCAGCCACCTCATCGGCCTCTTCTCTGCGTTCAATCCCGACGTTGTCGGCAGCGTTGACTTCTACAAGAGCGGTTTTCCTGCCAGATACGGCGGACGGCTCTCCTCCGTGGTGGATGTCACCACGCGCGACGGAGACTTGTATGATTTCCACGGTGTCTTCTCGTTGGGGCTGATAGACGGGCACTTACAGATGGAAGGCCCGCTGGTCAAGGGCAGGACGTCATTTCAGCTGGGCCTTCGACGCACCTGGCTTGATGCCATCACTATACCGGCACTGGCCATTATTAACCATGAGAACGGACCTGATGATAGAATCAGGGGAAACTATGCTTTCTGGGACTTGAATGCCGGCATCACGCATCATCTGGATAATGGAGACATACTCAGGATGGTCTTTTTCAACGGAATGGACCACTTGAAGGCAGGATCGGACCACGAGTCCCGGATGACGGACGGTTCGATTATGCACACCGGCAACGAGAGTTATGCTGGTGCTCTCAACTGGGGATCGACCACAGCCGGCATTATCTGGAATCACAACTTCACGGGGAATGTTGTCTCCAAGGCGGGACTGTACTACTCACATAACGTCTCTAGTGTCAAGTATGGAGGCCGGGTATGGTCTTGGGATGACGGAGACTTCTATACTTGCGCGGAGGAACTGGACCGCTCCGGCGTACACGGCATCCGCGCAGCGGTCGACTTCGACTGGGAACCGTCCGCAGCCCACCATATCCGTTTCGGGGCATCGTGGGAGCATCACGCATATCTTCCCGGGTGCTCTCTTCGTCTGTGGACCGAGTCCGGTCGAAAGGACGAAGACCCCGTACGGTATGACTACGGCAAGCAATATCGCGGTGAGGAACCTTCATTATATTTCGAGGATGAGATGGAACTGCTTCCTAACCTCACGGCAAACCTTGGCTTTCGTGCAGCTCTCTTTATTGTAGAGGGCAGGACCTATGCGCTGCCGGAGCCGCGTGCCGCTCTGCGGCTTGATCTCTCCGATGCAGTTGCGCTGAAGGCTTCATACGTCTGGATGGATCAGTGCGAACACCTTCTGCAGACGACTTATATTGACCTGCCGACCTATCTCTGGTTGCCGGCGACATCAGGAATCCATCCGATGCACTCGCAGCAGGCTGCAGTCGGTGTATATTCCCGCCTGCCTCACGGAATGCACCTGGATGTCGAAGGATTCTGGAAGACGCTGGACCACATCTACGAGTATTCCGGTCCTTCGGTCATATTCCCGCCAGTGAGCAGATGGGAATCGGCATTTACTGAAGGACAGGGCAGGGCGTACGGAGCGGAAGTGGCCTTCGGGTGGGAGAACGACAGGACAAGTGTGGACGTGGCGTACACCCTTTCCTGGTCCGAGCGCTTCTTCAGGGACTTCAGTGACCGCTGGTATCCGGACCGCAATGACAACCGGCACAAGTTCAACATTACTGCGACTCATAAGTTCAGTGAGCGTTTCGAGATATATGGGGGCTGGGTGTACCATTCCGGCAACCGTATGAGTGTCGGAACGCAGGGCCGGTACTATGCTGCGGTGGAGCAGGTTGACGGCAGCGTAGATTATCAGTTCCGCAGAGTATTCACAGGTCCCAACAATATCAAGTTCCCCGATTATCACAGGCTCGATATAGGAATGAACTTCATAAAGCAGCGTTCCGACGGAAAGGTCCGCACATGGAATCTGAGTCTCTATAATGCATACTGCAGGCTCAATACTGTCTATGTCGACATCAGTGTGAAGAATAACGAGTACAAGGGCCGCTCGTACGGCCTCATTCCGATCATTCCTACATTCAGTTATTCAATAAGATTCTAAGTCATGAGAAAAATTATACCGGTTTTGATGATATGTTTGGCGCTGACATCCTGCGAACGCTTCTTCGACATTTCCGAGCAGGTGGGCGGAGGGATCGTCTGGATGACATTCATCCCGTCAAACGACTATGATACGACATTCTTCTGTCTGCAGGCAACCACGCCCCTGGCGGGAAAGGTCGAGCCTGTGCTGACGAGGGATGAATCGGTGGAAGTGCTGGTGAACGGGTCACCGCTGGTGATGAAGAAATATGACAGGCTTCTGCCGCCGGAAAGGATTCAGCTCTATATGACAGATTACCGGTTTTCTCCGGGCGATATAGTGGAGGCCATGGCTGAGGTGCCGGGCTCAGGGGCGGTGAGTACAAAATGCGTAGTGCCGAAGGAGTTTCCGTCTTTCGAATGGACAACTAGGACTATGCCGGGAAAAACAGGTTGGAAGAGGCTCATAGTCGATCTCTCCTATGATGACAATGGGGAGGGAGGCTGCTATGGTGCAGCTATGGTCCAGTATTGTGAGAAGGCGGGGCAGTGGGAAGAGACCGATCCTGAGACCGGGGAGAAGTATTGGGGTGAGCTTGAGTATAGTACACAGACCAGATATCTCTCTCCGGATTCGATGACAGACTCGAACGAGCTTTCTGCTTTCGGGGAGACTCCTGTCACAGCATCTCCGCGGTACTACAACACTCTTTCAGGCAATCATCCTTCTGTACAAATCTGGAGCGACTCACCTCGGAAATCCAATGTATCTGAAAAACACAGCTTTGCTTTCGCTTCAAAATTCTTTGAGAATACGGACGAGTATTCGGAGAAATACGATGGAGTGCGTGCACATCGGTATTTTTACAAATACAAGTACCGCCTGGCCCTTTACCGCATCTCGGACAGTTACTACAGCTATTTGAAAGCACGCTACAACAACGAACATGCTTCAGCTGACTTGTCCAGTACCGGTCTTGCCCCGGCATCATTTGTCTACACTAACGTAGAAGGCGGTGCAGGTGTCTGCGGAGCATATACCGTGACTTACTCTGACTGGATAGAATTGCACTGATGACAGTTGTTGCTTAAATCCAAACAGCTAAGGCGACCATAACAAAAACAATATGTTGCTATTTATATCGAACTATTTCAACATTAATAAATTATGAAGAGAATAACTGGAATTTTCATTGTTGCGTTATCCTTGCTTTTAGGAAGCAACAGGGCCGATGCACAGACTTGGCAAATAGGTGGTGACATGACTTCTTTTTATGTTAGTGCCTTCCGTTATCAGTTTTCAGCATTGGGAGGCTATGAATTCAACGACAAGATTGCAGTTCAAGCTAGTTTTGGAATCACAGGTGTTGAGAATTATTCAAATTTTTTAGCAGGTGCCTATTTTAGATATACTCCTTGGCATAGCGATGTGCTCTATCTTGATTTACGGTTTCGGGCGCTGATCAGGACCGATCTTACTGTAACAGAAGGTGCGGACATAGGAATAACACCTATGCTCCGTTTCAGATGTGATCAGCACTGGGACTTTTTTGCAACAATTGGTTCATTGGGCGCAAGATATGAGGGATTTAACTGGGCTCCTTGTATAGGCTTGATAAATTCAAATACAGACATAGGTGTAATCTATCGTTTTTGAGAAAAAGATTATTTCTGGCTATGAAAGTATATCGCATCCTTAAATCTTTTCTTTTGACATTAGCAGCAATTGCAGTTATTTCGTGTCAGCGTGAAATCGTTCCTGATCCATTTGGAGTTGCAACTTTGAGCTATGATAATCTGTCAGATCATGCTCTGCATCTGGAAATCGATCAGTTTCATGGAATGAATCTGGATACAGGTAAGCCTTTTGTTCAAGAAAATGTCTTCTGTTTGGACGTTCCTGCACACTCTTCTGCGAGCAAGGATATTGTGATGGGAAGGCCATATTGACATCTACGACTTCTGTTCTTTTAGGGTGACCTATGATGACGGAAAGTCTCTGACTTTTGAGAGGGAAAGCCGGGAAGACTATGGCTCTACATATTCACCCTTATACGTAAAATACTATACAACGACTACAGTTGACAACTATTTAATCTATTCCTTTGAATTCACGGATGAGCTTTATCAGTTGGCTGAATAATCAGGTCGTAAATTTCGCGCCAATAATCAACCACGTGTAGCATCAGATTAAATTTTTATATCATCATGAAAAAACTTGCATTACTTTTTGTCTTTGTTATGATGGCCGCATCATTGAGTGCGCAGACCAGATCCATCAATCTTGAACTCTTCGGCTCGTCGGGCCTGGCCGGCATAAACTATGACGCCCGTTTCAAAGGCAACTCGGGGTTCGGATTCAGTGCTGGCCTGGGATACGGTTATGCGAACAGTGGAGTGGATTTCTTCGACACTAAGGGCAATGACGGGGTTACCCACAGCATCGGAGTTCCGGTGGAGTTCAACTATATGTTCGGGAAGAAGAACAGCCACCTTGTCCTGGGAGCAGGCGCTTACGCCGGCATAGCTGTCAACGAGGCGGCAAAAGACCCGCAGTTCGGCGGCACTCTCTTTGCCGACATTTCATACCGGTATCAGAAACCGGCAGGCCTGACTTTCGCGATAGGTCTCAAGCCGAATCTGTCAAATGTTCTTTGGCCATATATCGGTATCGGATATTCGTTCTAAGCATAGAAATCCAAGAATGAAATGGAGTGGCAAAGGCTTGGAACCACATTCCGGAAAGGCACGGTCGGTTCAGACTTCAAGCATTTTGTCAGGAAGTAGAATTCCAGTTGGCGACGGACGTCCTCCCGGCTCACGAACTTCTATGGGATATCGTTCGGTATTGAATCTGTGGAAGGGGGCTTCCGCCGAACAGATTATCCAGTCGATCTGTTCGAAGAAACGTGATTGACTATTATTTTTAGGTTATCATTTTGTGATAATGAGATATTCTTTTATATCTTTGCAGGTGTAGTATAACAACTGAATATGAGAAATCCATTTATCACCAACGGATATGCCGGTAACGAGTACTTCTGCGACAGGAAGCAGGAGACTGATGACATGCGTTCACTACTTGTCAATGAGAATAATATCGCCATTATTTCTCCGAGAAGGATAGGCAAGACCGAACTGATCAATCATGTATTCGACTGCGACGAATTCCGCGAGAAGTACCATTGCTTTCTTGTTGACATTTACGCAACCCAGTCAGTCAGTGACTTGGTGAACATGCTCGGCAAGGCAGTACTGGAGGAACTCAAGCCAAAGGGAAGAAATGCTTGGGAGAAGTTCGTGACAGCAATCGGCTCCATCCGTTCCGAGATAACATTTGACATCAACGGCCTGCCATCCTGGAGTGTGGGCCTTGGGGAAATCAGGAACCCCATTGCGACCCTGGATGAGATCTTCCGCTATCTGCAAAGTGCCGACCGTCCATGCATTGTTGCTATCGACGAGATTCAGCAGATAACTAAATATAGAGATGCTACGGTGGAGGCTACACTCCGCACGTATGTCCAGAAGACAACGAATGCCCATTTCATCTTCGCCGGCAGCCAGCGGCACCTGATGAATGGGATGTTCACATCTCCGTCACGGCCGTTTTACCAGTCCGTCACCATCATGAACCTTAAACCGCTGGAGATTGAGAAATACACCGAGTTTGCAAATGATAAATTCGAGGAGGCTGGCAAGCGTTTCGACCCTGCGGTTCTTGAAGATCTGTTCAATAGATTCGATGGCGTGACAAGTTATATCCATAGAATTCTGAATATCCTGTATTCGAGAACGGGCTACGGGCAGACCTGCTCGGTGGTTATGGTTGAGCCGGCAATTGACTTTGTCGTCCACCTGTCCTCGGATACATACGAGTCCCTGTTCTATCAGATGCCACAGAAACAAAGGACAGTCTTCCTTGCCATAGCATCCGAGGGGAAAGCTGCTGAAGTTATGAGCGGCTCGTTTGTGAAAAGGCATTCTCTCGTATCGGCAAGCAGCGTATCTTCAGCTTTAAAGGGGCTTCTTGACAAGGACTTCATCACGAACGACAACGGAGTATATTCAGTATATGACAAGTTCTTCCAGATATGGTTGTCAAAACGAGGCCTGATCTGACCGTCCGTATTTTTTCGATAGCCGGAATGGCCAATGAACTTGTTGACAAGTCCTGGAAACCCTGTTGTGAACGGAATCTAGCCCATCACAAGGGCGCCCTGGCGGGTGCCGCGCTGTTCCAGTCTTTCATCGAGGAGGTGGAGGATCTGGAAGTTGCGTATCAGGCCCCAGCGGGTCTCCTCGACGAAGCGCGGAGGCACTTCGCCGGCGACGCGCTCAATGTAGAGGTCGGGGCGGAGGCGT
>JAZLLN010000120.1:0-17115 GCA_045598165.1 Candidatus Cryptobacteroides sp. | reverse complement strand
ATTTCGCACTTCCACTGGTATTTCAGTGACGTGGGCGCCAGCACCAGAACGGATGTTACAAAACCCTCTCTCCGGAGCAATTCAGCAACTCCGATGGCCTGCACCGTCTTTCCAAGGCCCATTTCATCCGCGATGATGGCTCTCCCGGCCTTTGCGGCAAAGCGGATTCCTTCTTTCTGGTAAGGGTATAGTTTTGTGCAAAGTAGGGAGTCGACTGCGGCATCGGGGTACTTCTCTTCTATCAGTTTGGTGCGCTTCTCCCTTTCTCTGCATTCCACAACGTAGTCAATGGCATCCTGATAACACCTGAACGATGGATTGATGGCTTTGGCTTCCAAAAGGAACCTCCCGAAAGTAGAGTATGCTTTCTTCTGCAGCGTGCCGTCCTTGCAGAAATAATGAGTTGCAAGTGCGTTGAAAGCCTCCTTGTCGTCCGATCCGATTCGAATCTTGACACTTCTTTCACCGTGGTAATCAAGGTAAACCGAGGTGTATGACGGTACAGGCGACGGCTTGCAATGCCTGTCCAGTTTGACTGCTTCAATATGCTTGCAGGTACCTAACCCTGAAGTCTTGAAGTCCATGCAGGAGCAATAATTCCATTTGCTGGCAGCTCCTCTGTATATTACTTTGTATTCGCTTCTGGAAGTGGCATTCCTGACGAGATATTCTCCATTCCCTCTGGATGATATTCCGAAATTTTCGGTTTGCGCCTGCTGTTTTCTCAGTGCAATCTGCCATTCTTCCAGTGTCATTGACTTTGGGCAGACAAAATTATTGAGTTTCGGCTGTCTGACGGTTTTCTTCTTGGCTTGTTTCATACAAAAGGATTCAATTTCCTCGTAAAGGTAGATACTCTTTTCAAATAAATTCATAAAAAGTTGTACCTTTGAAAAAGAACATACTGAAATTACATGATTCAGAATAGCCTTCTTTCCGAACTTGCGTGCGCCCTCACTGACCATGAGGCTATTCAAGGCGGTGCTGCACATTTTGTAGATCTCACTACCGGAGACCTGACATTCATTCTTTCCGAACATATGATTGAAGAAGGAGAAATTACTGAAGATGAAATATGCTCTTACAAAGAATGGGAGCAGGATGCAATACGGACCTTCATTTATCACGACCTCGTCCGTATAGAACCGATTCCGAGTTACGAGTCATTCCGCATTATGGAAGCTTTTGCGGAATTGCGTTCAGAAAGAGAACAACAAAGGCTATTCAAGGTGCTCCGCGGCAGGCGTCCGTTTGCCGGTTTTCGCAATGCGGTCGAAGATATGGGCATCATCCGGCAGTGGTACAACTTCAAAGATCAAGCTGATGCCAATATGGCCAAAGAGTGGCTCAACGAGAACGGTCTCGAAATCAAGGACGGGAAGATTATGAAGAAATAATAAATGTTGGTATATGTCACAATATCCGGAAGATCTCATACAAGCACTGATGCACATGACAGGTATGAGCCGCAAAGAAGCGGAAAACTCCTTGGCGAAATCTATGAGCGAGATGACCTCTGGCCCTATCTTCAGTGGTCGTTCGTCCAAAAAGAAAAGGAAAAGTCGGGCTGGTTATGATGAAGAGAATTATCCGCATTTTCTGCCATCTCCTCAGGTGAAGAAATGTATCGTAAGGATATCACTCAAGGGACTTTCACCTGTCATCTGGCGTAAGTTCGAATGCCCCTCGAATATATCCCTGCGTCATCTTACCGAACTGGTAATCGAACTCATGGGCTGGCAAAATGAGCATCTTAACCAGATAACCACGGGTGGAAACGTGAGATATGTCCCGTATTACCAACATGACTCGCACGCGGGCTGGGGTGAGGTTCGGTATCAGGAAGAGTATATGCTGGCCGATATCCTTCGGGAAAAGGGTGGGACTGTTACCTGGGAATATGATTTCGGCGATTCTTGGAGACATGAAATCCGTCTCTCTTCAACTGAAGAATATAAGACATCTGATGCCCGTGGCATAGTGTTCAAGAGCGGCAGACGTGCCTGTCCTCCTGAGGACTGTGGTGGTATCTGGGGGTATCAGGAACTCCTTGAACTCCACGAGCGGCTAAAGGCGCGCAGTCGGCTCGATGCTGAAGACAGAGAGCGCCTTGAGTGGTACGATATGGGGCGGGACTTCGACCCTGAAAATATCGACGAGGATGAATGCCGGTTTATTTGCGACCGTTTCAGTGAGTGGGAGGAAGAAACCCCTGTGGAAACGAAAAAAGAGGACGCGCTTGTCGTGAAGGAAGGCAATATGGTCGATGAAGTCATGTCACTGGCATTCCGTATCCGTGGGCTTGAGCCATGGGAAGAACTAAATGACTCTGATGTGTATGCAGTCAGGATGGGGGATGGTTCCCAGATGTATGTGATCACGATGGGCTATGGGGGAGAATCTTTCGATGTCCAGCTATATGACGGCCCGGCGAGTTTCCAACTTTACCTCACTTTGGCAAAAGCTGATAACCTGCCTTCTTTTGAGGTTTTGGAAGCTCAGAATTGGGCAGATTACTACGCGATTATGTATTTGGATCCGGAAGATGGTGTGGTAGCCCCGGAACAATACACTTATGTCGGGCAGTGGGCGGAAGTTCACGGGGTAAAGATCGAGACTGAACACGGTTATCCCGTGCCGCAGCATTTCCGTCCTCATCGTCATCCGTCGATGATGCTCTCCGATGAGCGGGGACTTGCACGTGTGAAAGAGGCTCTTGAGGCGGTGGAATGGTTCTGCCGGCAGATTCTCAATACCGATGATCTTGCCACTCTTGGTTTCAGTGCCACCAATCGCGTATATGCTACGGACAGGGGAGGAAAGACTATCCCTCTCATTGTCAGGACAGAGGGAGGCTACAAGGTAGAGCGGACAGAACTCCCCGGCCGCATTGGAGATTTTGAGTCGACAGCTCTTTCGGAATCCGAACTCCAAGTTCTTCGTTCCCTGCCTAAAAAAGGTGCTGAATTCTGCAGGGTGATTCATATGCCCGGTTTCATCGGCTCCAAATCTGATCTGGAGAATGCATATTCCGCCCTCGTTTTCCTAAGTATCGACAAGAAGTCCGGGGAATTAGCTGTTTCTGAACCCTGTGAGTTCTCTTATACTTACGAACAGGATGTTTTGCGTCAATATGTCAAGATGGTAAAATCGGAAGGATTCCTTCCTCAGCGCATCATAACCGATGATTCCCATACCGAAGCAATGCTTGGTGACTTTTGCAGGAGTCTGGGTATTATTCTTGAACTGAGGCGCACCCGCATACCTCAACTCACGGATGTCTGCAGACATTTGTATGAGATGTGGTAGCAATAGAAATATTGTCATTATTTGGATATGAGACGGATGTTGTCAACCAAGAGCGGAGCTACTTTTAACCTTGAAACTCCGAATATGACGTTTGCTGTTCGCAAGGATGTCATTGAATTTGTGTATAAGGTCAAGCCCGGTGTATTTCTTATTGTAAATTTTACGAGAGTCGATGCTGAACGTGGGATGTTGTTTGTAAATTGGGGCAATTACTTCAGGCGGTTGTCCAATGAAAAAGCACAGATGCCGAAACTTCTGAAGCATTGCCCCACCCTGTATGAAATACTGGTGGGAGAAGATAAGGATGGGGTGATGGAGATGGACTTCGGCCGCTCTGAGGAGGAGAGTGAACACGGCTTTGGCATTGAGGTTAAGATATCAGGGCAACTTCCCCTATTGCTTTGCATTACTCCTGCGGTTGTTAACAAAGCGGAAATGATTCGTGTCAAGATGCTGAAAGTTTACAATGAGATTGTGACTGATACTCCATTTCCGGCATGGAAGATTGGCCTTGATGAGGTTTGGGAGCCATAATTTGAAATGAACCAACTCCTTTCAGAAATGCTTGCAAAAGCCGACCCGTCGTAAGTAGCGGAGCTGTCGCTTTTTTTCAAGACAGGACCCGGCCAGTACGGCGAGGGCGACAAATTTCTGGGAATCAAGGTCCCGGATGCCCCGCACTATGCTCCGTTACGCCATCGAGAAATTCCCGCCGAAGAACGGAGTGCCATTTTGAAAGATGTTTAGGATTAAAGCGTTTGGTTATTCATCTTCATTCCATCCTTCGTAGGGGCAGGCCCAGTCTTTATTGTCAAATTCCTGCTGAACTTTATCCAATTCTTCTTTGAGGCGCGTTTGCATAGTATCCTCTCCATCATCACCGGATAGCATCCAATCCACTCGTTGGGCATATACGTAGGCTTTTCGAAGTTGAAGATACGCTTGCTTCATCGCTTCAATCGTTTCCTCGTTCAGTTCGAGCACGTCAGCATCATACGGGTAGTGATCAAAGATGCAATGATGAATTGAGTAGAGCCACGGTATCGGCTTCGCGTCTTTTGTTCCTCCCATCAGCAGCTTTGTGGAACGGAACACTTTGTCCTCCTTACTGATGAAGCTGATGCCATAATTATGCTCGGCAGGCACAATGGATTTGTTCGAGAGGAGGAAACTCTCTGCTTCTTCATACGTTTTGAATTCATGGTATCGGTAGTAATTATGACAGCTGCAGGGGCAATCGTGTTCATCGATTGTCCAATAATCTTCGTGCACCTTCTGGGGCTTTGGCAGAAGTGCTCTTGCGATTTCAGTCGCGATTGTGTCTGCAATCTCTGAAATCAAGCTTTGATTGTAGTCGAAATGTCCTCCGCTCATAGGTCTATTTATTCTTTTTTGCCAAGTATTTGCCTTTCTGCGAGTTGCATAAACTCTTCCATTGAGATTGTCTTAGTGTTGGAGTCAGAGACTATTGGTTCATTGGAATCGTTATTCTTGGCATTTTCTACCAGGAAATCGTATAGGGCTTCTGCAGTCGTGAGCTTGACGGACTTCTCCTGGCCGTCTTCCGTCCATGAAATCTCTGTCATATCCTCGCGCTTGCCGTAATCGGTTTCATAAACCCACCAACTGACGTATTCATATCGGTCCTCCATGGCCAATTCCAGCAAATGGATAGACAAAGACCACAGGCAGTTCTCATAAATTGGAGCGTAACTTCCTGGGAATGCAGATTCCATGTGGGTTTGGAAGTTGTCATCAATCGCATTCTGCTGTTTCAAGGCTTCAATCGCCTTCAGGAATTCTTCTCTTGGTATCATTTCTGTTCATTTTAAAATGGTTGCTTCGGGTGGGAAATCTTCATCGACTCGAAGAACTTCTGCATGAGAGATTGGATGGAGTTTGTTGCTGAAACGGCACTGATCATATCGAGGTTTGCTTTGGCTGCCGTCTCTGAGGAAAGGAGCATTGCAAGCATGGAGAACCCCATCTCGGTGAATGCGTATGGCAGATAATGGTTCTTTTCGAAGTGCAAGTCTTTTCGCAGTTCATCGGGTAGTGACCTTATCTCGTCCCGGGTGAGTCGGAATGCGAAATCGGAGGGAAAACGTTCCCTGTTCCGGCTTGCTGCACGTCTCACTTCCGTTACGGTTACACCATAGATGCTTGCCGCTTGTGTGTCGAGTAGAATATCCTGGGAACGGAGCGACAGCTTCTGCTTGTCGAACTCTGCGAATGTGGGATTTGATAGATGTGTCATCACCACGGCTTGGTCAGGCATCTGCGGTTCGGGGGCATCAAGATAATACCTCCTGTATGCATCCTCGATGGTGCCGTCGAACATCAATTCGCCTTGTTTCCAAGGGATTTCGCTCATGTCGGCTCCCCATATTTTCATCGACCTGTTGCGAAAGTCGAATTCGTAGTAATACTCCGTAAAGCCCTCCAACTCCTCGGTCAATCCCCAACGCTTTATCAGATCTTCGATGGTGAATGTGCCTGCGGGAAGGCTCCCCAGAACGGCATAGGGATAGCCATCCCAATGCTTGCTGTACTCCAATCTGTAGCCTTCCTCACGGACGATGAAGGCAATGCGTGCTCGTGTGCTCATAATGAATCTATAATGTGTCTTTCCAGTGATTCTTTTGGCGTGTGTTGATGGTGAAATGCACTAACCCATGCATACTCCAATATAGTACGAACAATCCACAAGCTTGGAGATAATTGATTTCCTTCCATCCGGAAATAGACGGTATAATCCAATTCCAGACGATGTTCAAAATCAGAACATTAATTGGTAATGCCAAAAGGCATAAAAGTATTTGATATCGAAGTCTCATATTTGCAATGATGTCTATTTGTATTGTAAAAACTCCATTCCAAGTTTTACAAGTGCGTTGTGGATGGCTTCGAGTTCATCTCTTGTCAATGACATGTTATCGCCTCTTTTACTTGTTTCGGAAGTGCATAGACAAATATCGAATCCTTCTTCATTAGTCCATTCTGTCACTTCTACAAAATCGCCTTCTTTTGAAAATATTGAAGAAAACTTATGCAAATCAACTGAAACGCTCTTTCGCATCCCTTCATCGCTGATTGATGCTTTTGCATTTTCGCAGAATTCGCAGATCTCTTTTCCATCCGGAACATCATCGTAGCCACAAATCTTACATACTTTATTCTCCATCTTTCTTTTGGTTTGCAATTAAGTCTTCATTTCACCCTTATAGTACCAGACGAAGTTGAAATGTTACAGTTTTTGCGAGAGTTTTTTGAATAAAATTAATGTTGTAATATTGAAATATTACGCATAACTTTGGGGTATGAATAGGATATATTTTGAAGAGAAGGGGGAGGCGCTCCTGGAGAGGATTGGGATGCCGAAGGCGGAGTTTGCCCGTAGGATGGGCATTCAGCGGCAGAATGTGAGGGCGCTATTCAAGAGCAAGGACCTCCGAGTGATTCAGAAGGCCGCCGAGGTGATGGGTGTGCCGTGGATTTTTCTTGTGGGGTACACTGAGGAACCTGATATCTATCAGCTCCCGATTCCTTCTTACGAAGAGTTTCTGGAATTCGCGAAGCAGTACCCGGGTGAGTATGATGTTCCGGAGGACGCCACTTCCTGCGACGATTCTTTTGAAATTGCGCCAGAGGATATCCCTACGGGGGACAGTGTGGAGGATAGGAGGAAGCGGCAGAAATTGATTCAGGCCTTTTATGCTCATTGGAAAATTCTGAATCCGGAACTGAGAATGTTCAATGACAGCCTTCAGGATTACATTTATGTCAAATACATCTCAATCCAAGAGACTGCGGGACATGCTGCATTGACATACCTTTCGACATTGGCTGTCCTGCAGTTGAGCGCAATATTGAGGGAATCTGTTCTTGATAGGGAACTTGCCCCGAAACAGCATAACGCAAACCAGAAGCAGTTCCAGAAGATGTTGCAGATGCGTCACATCCTTCCCGGAATCGGTGGGGTTAAGTTGATGGTGGGAGTCAAGCGGAGTGACAAGATGAAGGTGCAGTATTGCATCACTGCCATTGAGCCGGTAATAACAAAAGCAAAGCAGCCTCGTTAGAGACTGCCTGTAGATTTGCCCACGTGAGCGGAATTACTTTGAAAGTTAGGGCAGGCCATGCGGGACTTCGCGCTTCCACCATTCCCATCCGGATTCACGATTTGTTGCAAAGATAGTGATTTTTTGAAATTGCAAGTGTTTTTTCCAAACATTTGCGTTTCTGCGATTTGCATAAACTCTTCCATTGAGATTATCCTCGCGTTGAAGTCAGGGGTGTTTGCTTGTTTTCGTTTATCTGTTTTTCGATTATCTTCCGCACCTGCTCATAAGAAACTGGTGTGAAATTGTTGTTATCTACTCCGACATCATATTGAGTGGGATAGAGGTACTGAAGGCGATCGGAATCTATTCCGGTGTTGTTCTTGCGGGTGTGGACGTGACCAAAGAGTTGCCAGACGTCATTCTTGTATGCTCCGCCGAAGCATAGGAACGGATAGTGGTTAAGGTAGATGCTATGCTTTTCTATCACGATGTGGCGTTGCATCACCACTTCTTCGAAGCTGTTGGCGAATCCTTGGCGGAGATTCTTCAAATCATGATTTTCCACAATCAAATGGATCTTTCCATTCAAGCGGTCGAGCACCTTTGTCCATTCTGCTGCACCACCAAGGCAGAAGTCTCCAAGGTGAAACACGTCATCGTCCATCCCGACAATGCAATTCCAGTTCGCTATCATCGTCTCGTTCATCTCTTCAACGTTCTTGAAGGGACGATCGCAGAACTTCAGTATGTTGGTATGGTTGAAGTGTGTGTTGGAAGTAAAGAACACCTTACTCCCGTCAAAATTGTGGTATTTTGTGGTCATAACGTCTCTATTTTTTTGCAGGCGGTATATGCGAGCATTGCGTTCATTTCACCCTTATAGTACCGGATAAAGCTGAAATGTTACAGTTTCTACGAGAAATTTTCTGTATTTGTGGGTGATGAGAATAATGCTTTGCCATTTTCAGAGAGCCAAGAGCGCATATTTAATGGAAAAATATCTATTATTTTTTGTGAATAATAGAAAAATGTCTATCTTTGTGGTGCCAAACAATCAAACAATGAAGTCAAGTGAATTACACAGAATGATTAAACGAAGCGGATGGGTGGTTGTCAGGCAAGTCGGAAGCCACGTAATTTACACCAAAAACGGTAAAAGCTTTGCGGTTCCGGACCACGGAAGCAAGGAAATGAAAAAAGGGCTTGCACAAAAGTTAATCAAGGAGATGGGGCTCTAAGCTTCTCTCCTATAAAAACAAACATAATATGGAGAAAGTTATCGTCAACATTTCAAGAGCCAAGGACGGCACTTATACGGCATACTGCGCTGACTGCACGCCTCTCATCGGAATGGGCGACAATGTGGACGAGGCAGTAGCTGAACTCAAGGAGACCATACGTATCACCAAGGAGGAAATAGGCAGGGAGAATGCCGCTTTCTATCCCGAATGGCTCGACAAGGAATTCGAGTTTGTATTGAAGTGGGATATTGAAGACTTGCTTACTTACTATGCCGGTATCATCACGCCCGCCGCTCTCGGCAGAATTTCAGGTATCAACCCTAAACAGATATGGGCATATATGCACGGAAAGTCGAAACCCCGCAAGGCACAGACTGAAAAGATAGAACTTGCGCTCCACAAACTTGGGAGCGAACTTTTGAGCGCTTCTTTTTGATTGTTTGGCTACATTGAATGAAGCGGTTGCCCTGGCGGAAACGCCGGGGTTTATTTGTGTATATCAAGTATTAATGTTTTTGCAGGCGGGGTAGGAGTCGAACCTACGATCTCATGATTACAAGTCGTGTGCTTTGCCACTAAGCTACCCGCCTTCCCCTGTTCGCTCTTTTCCTTCATGAACAGGGTTGGAGTTTGTCGAATGTGCCTGCTGCAATGATGCTAAAGCTGTGTTCCTGATGTGTTGACCATTGCACCAATCCGCCATGTTGAATGATGTTCGAGGCGGATGCAAGACTCGAACTTGCAGTCTTCAGGTTCTCATGAATCACGTATTCCAGCAGTCTTCGACCGGTAAGGCTAAAGCCTATGCTTTTGACTCAATGCTAATGCTTTGTGCCATATTGACGAGTTGCTCCATTATGAGCAATGTCCATATTTGAGCGGCATAATGCTGATGGGTAAAAAGTAAAGCTTCAGTCAATTATTGTTGTGGGCATTTGCCCTGGTTATTTCCCGTAATGAATATAGTTGAGAAGGGCTTCCACCTGTATATCTGACGCGACCGCCTCTACATCATTCACCACTTTGAGTGCTTCAATAACCGCTTTGAGCAGAATGGCACGACGGCGAAGGAGCTCGGAGCGTTGGCGTTGGTTCCATTCTCCAGAGAAAGTCTGAGCGGTATAGTCGCCCACCTCCACCGTCTTGCGCTTTACGGTTGTCTTTGCTACATAGTTGGCAGGAAGGCTTTCGGGATTCAGGTTCGGATCCTTGAGGATGACCTCCTCGTTCTCCGAGGTCTTTGCAACACCCTTTATCAAAGGAGTTTCCCAAATCTCGCGTCCTTCATAGTCAGAATCGGTTGTGCGTGTCCATTCCTCGGCATCGGAACGAACAGGGATGGCATTGTATATCTGCTCGAACTCCTCCCGCATGAGGAACGACTTCAGTCGCATAAGCTCTATGGCGGTCAATTCGCCGAAGTTATGGCCATCGACAACGAGTGGCACCTTGGCTGCTCCAATGCTGTTGGTGCGCTCGATAGAGAACAAGTCAGTCAGAAGAACCGTCAGCTCCTTTTGCAGAGCCTCAATCTTCTCATCTACAGTTGATACCACACGCTTGAAACCTCGCTTGGAAGTGTCGTCTGCATATCCTTCGCGTGCAGTATAGGTTTTCTTGGCACCCAGGAAATCGCCGGTGTCCTTCTTGAAACAAGTGGCAAGTTCCTTCAGGTTCTTTGTGCATTGCGATGCACTTTGCTCGACCACAGCGAGCATTGCGTTCATTTTCTTCATGATGATGCTAAAGTTTTTTCATTTCACCCTAATAGTACCGGACAAAGCTGAAATGTTACAGTTTCTGTGAAAGTTTTTGTAATAAAAATATATTACTATCTTCACTGATAAAAAAAGAACGAATGGAAAATGTTGAATCTGCGCAGTTCATTGCTCTGATGCTGGATGAAGAGATAGATATCGAGTCTCGTGACAAAGCTCTTTACAGGGTATTGACGGAATCTTTGAGACCGAGGCTTCTAAAGCGGTTCCGGGCGTATGAGAAGAGGGCTCCTTTCGCGTTTGAGGATGCTTTGCAGGAGTTTTTTCTGTATTTGAGGGGTGATGAGGACAATGCTTATCCCATTTTCAGAGAGCTGAAGGATGCTTCTGCCGCTGATGCCTGGCTTATTGTTACATTCAGGAATTTCGTGAGCAAGAAGTCTCGTTATGGAGCACATGCTGTCACCATGGATATTCCCGATTTGTCAGATTTTCCCGTCCGTCCGCAGGACGAACAGCAAAAGATTCTCTCCACAATGATTGCTTACTGTTACCAGGAACTTCCTCTTGTCCAGCGTTTCGTTTTCATGCGCATGATCCTGACGTATCTTGACAGGGATCGTGCCTTGCCGCAGAAAGATGTAGCATTGGTTTTGGGACTCAGCCATGTTTATTATAGGGTTTTGTGCAACAGGGTGAAGGTTTTTGCACTTCAGGTGAAAGGACGCATACTCGCTGGCGAACGCTTGCTGCTGAATATGAATGCTCTAGAGATGAGGAACAGGCTGGATGCGGATTTCAGTGGCTGGTATGATCTGTTGTCATCCTATTATGCCGAAACGATAGCTCAGTTCACCCAGGCAGAGGAAATCAATACCCTGCGTTACAGTTATTGCACGGATTCTTCGGATATGATGCTGCATGATGTGGATGTGGAATATATTGGACTTTGCGCAAAACGCGTGTGACTCGCGTAATGCGCAACTTCGACATTTACCCGAAGTTTATGTTGTAATAGCAAAATATTACACGTAACTTTGGGGTATGAATTCGATTTATTTTGAAGAAAAGGGAGAGGCGCTCCTTGAGAGGATTGGGATGCCGAAGGCGGAGTTCGCCCGCAAGATGGGCATTCAGCGGCAGAATGTGAGGGCCCTTTTCAAGAGCAAGGACCTCAGGGTGATTCAGAAGGCCGCCGAGGTGATGGGTGTGCCGTGGATTTTTCTTGTAGGGTACGCTGAGGAGCCGGATATCTATCAGCTCCCGATTCCTTCTTACGAGGAGTATCTGGATTTCGCGAGGCAGTACCCGGGTGAGTATGATGTTCCTGAGGAGGCTACCTGCGATGAGTCTTTTGAGATTGCACCAGAGGATATACCTACGGGTGACAGTGTGGAGGACAGGAGGAAGCGGCAAAAGATAATCTTCAGTTTCTACAGGCACTGGCGTGAGACTCATCCCGAGATGAGGATGTTTAATGATAGCCTTGGGGACTGGATTTATGTGAGACATATTTCCGTAGATGAGACAGCAGGGCACGCTTCTTTGACTTATCTCTCAACTCTGGCTGTGCTGCAGCTGGATACTATTATGAGAGATGCCGTATATGTGGGAGAGAAGGCTGCAAGGAGTGGAACTGAGAATCAGAAACAGTTTACAAAGATGATTCAGCTCAGGCATACCCTTCCAGGGATTGGCCGTGTAAGGTTGATGGTGGGAGTAAAGAAACAGGATGGCACTAAGGTGCAATACTGTATCACTTCAATTGATGCTATGCTTGAGGCGAAAAACAAAGCAGCCTCAAATTGAGACTGCCTGTAGATTTGCCCACGTGAGCGGAACTGCTTCAGGAGCCAGGGCAACGTGTGCGGGACTTCGCGCTTTCATCGTAAGCCCATCCACTCTCACGATTTGCTGCAAAGATAGTAATTTTTTGAAATTACAAGCACATCCCTTTATTAAAATGTCCCGGACGCTATAATTGTATTTTTCTATGAAAGACTTCACCGATGAAATTGTTGCGCAAAACGCGAGTAACTCGCGTCCGTGCAAAAAGCACCAGCAGGGCGATGCACGTTTGATTCTGAAAACTGTTTACGGTTATGATTCGTTCCGCCCTCTTCAAGAGGATGTTATTGATTATGTGCTCTCCGGTCGGGATGCTTTGGTGCTGATGCCTACGGGCGGCGGCAAATCGCTTTGCTATCAGATTCCCGCTCTGATGATGGAAGGAACCGCCATTGTGGTGTCGCCTCTGATTTCTCTGATGAAGGATCAGGTGGATGCCCTTCAGGCGAACGGTGTAGCTGCAGAGGCTTTGAACAGCGGCAATGATGAACAGGTAAACATCTCTGTGCGTGAACGTTGCCAGCGCGGAGAACTCAAGATTCTCTACATTTCTCCCGAGCGTCTTGTCGCTGAAATTCCTTGGCTGCAACAATGCATCAAGCTCTCTATGTTTGCTGTCGATGAAGCGCATTGTATATCGCAATGGGGGCACGATTTCCGACCTGAATATACGCAATTGGGGCAGTTGAAGGAGCTTTTTCCTTCCATACCGATTCTCGCCTTGACTGCGACTGCGGATAAACTCACACGAAATGACATCGTCGGGCAGCTGCATTTGAATAATCCGAGGATTTTTACAAGCAGTTTCGACCGTCCGAATCTGAGCCTTGATGTCCGCAAGGCGTATCGGAAAGGCGAAAGGATTCGTATGATACTGGAGATTATTGCCCGCCACCGCGAAGAGAGCGGTATTGTTTATTGTCTGTCGAGGAAAGGGGCAGAGGATATGGCGTCCGACCTGCAGAAGAACGGTATCCCTGCAGCTGTGTACCATGCAGGATTGTCTTCGCAGGAGCGGACACGCGTGCAGGATGATTTCATTAATGACCGGATTAATGTAATTTGTGCCACGATAGCCTTTGGTATGGGTATTGACAAGAGCAATATACGCTTCGTCATACATAATAATCTGCCCAAGAGTATTGAGAACTATTATCAGGAGATTGGACGTGGGGGAAGGGATGGATTGCCGGCTGAAACCGTGCTGTTCTACAATGTGCAGGATTTGATTATGCTTCGAAAGTTTGCTCTGGAGAGCGGTCAGCAGGATATCAATATCGAGAAACTCAAGCGTATGCAGGAATATGCCGAGGCACAGGTTTGTCGTCGGCGGATACTCTTGAATTATTTTGGCGAGACAAGTGATTGCAGTTGTGGCAATTGTGATGTCTGCAAGAATCCGCCGCAGTATTTTGATGGTACTTTGATTGTTCGGAAAGCGTTGTCCGCCATCAGGAGGGCAGAGGAGCAGGCGGGCTTTTCTTTGGCAACGGACATACTCAGGGGAAATCATTCGCCATTGCTTCTGGCAAGGGGCCTCGATAAACTGAAGACTTTCGGTGTCGGGCGTGATATTCCGGATGCCGACTGGCGCGCGTATCTTCTGCAGATGTTGCAGTTGGGGTATATAGAAATTGCGTACGATGAATATAATCATCTGAAAGTTACGCCAATGGGCGAGGATGTGCTGTATGGCAGAAAGGGAGCGCAACTGTCGGTGATTGTCAGAGAAGACCGTCGTCTGGACAAGCGCAAACGGGAAAATCCGCAATCCGTTCCAGAAGAGGAACCGCAGTCAGAAGACAAGGTTTTGTTTGAAAAGCTCAGGGAATTGCGCAAGACCATTGCGAACGAAATGCATAAGCCGGCTTATATTGTCCTGCCAGATAAATCTTTACATTCTCTGGCAAGCTTGAAACCGACCAGTCTGTCCCAATTCGGAGACGCTTTCGGTATCGGCGAGTACAAGAAGGCTCAGTTTGGTGACAGGTTTGTGAATCTGATATGTAGCCATCTTGGTATTACCGATGTAGACGAGCCATACGCCGAACCCTATGCTGAATTTTCTGCGGAGTCTGATACCTCCGACAATGGGTTGTCTTACATGGAGATGCAGAAACAGATGCACCCCAATGACTATGCTCCTTGGACTGATGAAGAAGAGAATGCACTACTTTTCCTTTGGCGGCAAGGCAAGTCAATTTCAGAATTGGCGGACATATTGCAGCGAAACACGGGTTCCATCCGTTCGCGGCTGAAAAAGATTGGGCTGAATGAGTGACTTTGCACGGACGCGAGTCACTCGCGTTTTGCGCAACTTTTACAGTCCGGCATAAGATAGAAGCCATTTGTGGCCGTCACTTCCGGGTTCAAAGTATTTTGTGACAATGTCTCTGAATTTTCCGTCTACTTCGCCATCCAGCCATTTGCGCTTCTTCATATACTTTTTGCAGTCGTCGACATAGCAGCCGACAAAGGAGTAATTCAGGCTGTCGCAATACTTTTGAAACAGCAATCCCCGCACAAGAATGTCAAAAGTCTCATACATATAGTCCAAGGCAATTTCCTTGTCCGGACTATAATGAGTGAACTTTGCCAAAGCTGCGGAAGGTACGCCCAAACGGTTGATTTTGTTGCTTGTACTGGCTTCAATGACATAATCACGGCACTCAAGGTACAGCTGTTCCCAATTTATGACAGGGGGATTTACGATGTCATAGAAAAATCTCTCACCCGTGGAAAATTGGAATGGATGTCCAATAGCAATTTCTCCAGTCCGGCTTTGTTCATCTTGTCGAGATGAGCTTTTAATTCTGCTTTGTTCATAGGTACTTTGTCGTATTACAGATTGTCAGAATAATTCCAATTGTATGCATCCGCCATTTACCTTGTTTTCAATGCGTTGGAGCTCTTCCATTTCTTCCTGTGGCAGCAGGCCGTGGCGGCGGAGACTTCTGATGTTGGACAGGAATCTGGCCAGTCGCGTCTGCTCCGGGTCATCGCAGACCTTGGGCATGTATCCGAAATGGGAGATGAAGTCATCCAGCAGCGCTATGCTTTCTTCAAAACTTCGTTTTTCAGTAAAGGTCCTGGTAATCTGTTTGTAGCCGTCCGGGAGTGGATCGGCCGAGTAGCTTAAAAAAGACACGTCATCTTTCCAGATGATTCTGAATGGCTTGTCAGTTTCCAACATCAGGTTGGTGATGATGTTCTCGTCAGATGAGTTCGGCCGGAACCGGCGGACGTATTCATATACTTCTTTGCTTGGAACAATGTGCGTCCCACTGTTGTTCAGACATTCTCTGACGAAAGAACGGATGGTGCCGCCACGTGTCTGACCGGAATCCCATTCGGAGAGGGAATAGATGCCGGACCTGCCTATTGGAACTATCCTGGGATTTCCTTGCATATTTGCCCGGATTTTTGTCTTGTCGGTGCTCCTGTTGGGGTAACGTCTGGCATATTCGCCCGCAATTTCGTCTATGGTCAAGGGGTGGCCGGCATCCCTTATTATGTCTTCCATTATGTCCGAGCGGTTTTTGTCCGCATTGGGCGGTATGACAAGACTTCCATTTTCTGAAGTCCATCCATAGCGCAATCCGGCAAGTGCGCAGGCCAGTTCTTTTGCCTCTAAATCCCATTCGGGCAATTGCAGATATTGGGTTTTTGTCCGTTTTTCGGTGTTGCGAGTCTGTGCGGCGGTAAGAAACGAGTTGAAATCAAACGTTTCGGCAAGAGCTCGCGGAATTGCGGCAACGAAGGTGTCTTCCGTGCCGCCTTTCAGTTTGACGAAGAAGCTGTCCTGATGGCCTCCGACAACAGTGAGGTGTGGATATGTGCTGCCGAGTATGAATCTAATGAAATCGGCTGTGAATGCTGTTCCTTCCGCTTGGTTGACTTTGGAGGCCAGGTCCTTGCCAAGACAGTCATATGGGCAGGGACCTTCGGTCTCGATGGTATGGAGATAATCACTGAGTTCTTCAAAAAGGCGGTTTCTTATCTGTCGGCATCTTTCCGCAGTTATGTCGAAATCTTCCGCCATTGATGCGAGAGGTTCTTCCTGAGCGTCTTCCCAGATGGCAAGTCCGTGTCGGTAGATATGGCGGTCCCTTTCATTTCTTGAGGAGAGCCATGCCTGCACAAATGCGACAACAGGGAAGTACCCTAGCCTGCGTTCTGATTGCTGCAATTTTTCAGCATCCTCTTCGGTAATGCCACAGCGCAGTAGCCTGCATTTCTCCTCGACAAGTTCCCAATCGTCCAGTCCGGATGCCCCCTTATGCCTGCCGACGAGTCCCAGAATGTCTTTGGTGAAAGTGGTCAGTTCATCCAGCGTTTTTCCGCCGATTCCCTGATGGTAGGATGTCCAGGAGAAATCGGGAGCCATAAGAGTATGAGCCATTGTGGCGACATTTGCATTGCATTGGTGATACAATGCGAGAAAGGCATCCTTCCCCCTTTTAGATAGAGATGAGGCCCAATCAATGATTTCCACTTCCAATTCCTGAATATTCTCAATGGACTTTTCTGACCAAAGGGTATAGTTGGCGGGCATGTTGTCGCTGTTTTATACAAACATACGGAATTTCTTCCGTATCGCCAAGGTCTTCCCTCTGAAATAGTTGCGCAAATCGCGAGTCACTCGCGTTTTGCGCGATTGTCCAATAATCTTCGTGCACTTTCTGGGGCTTCGGCAGAAGTGCTCTTGCTATTTCAGTCGCGATTGTGTCTGCAATCTCTGAAATCAAGCTTTGATTGTAGTTGAAATGTCCTCCGCTCATAGGTCTGTAAATATTAACCCACATTGCAGCCTGACCCCCTTTTGAAAAATTTTTCGAGTCATCCAATCGGCTCTACAGGCCGCTACAGGCTGGTTGGCGATGCTCCGAAAAGCCGATTTTGAAGCGAAAAGCCCTTTTGTGTGGCTCCCATTTT
>JAZLLN010000119.1:0-5026 GCA_045598165.1 Candidatus Cryptobacteroides sp. | reverse complement strand
TCGTCGTGCTGGGTGCTGAGCACTATGGTGTGGACGCGGACCGGCTTTCCGGTCTGTCCGTCATATTCGATGGTGAACTGTGATTTTGCATCCGGACGGAGGTAGTCCATCACTCCCGGCTGGTTATGGCGGATGTCGGCGAGGATGATGAGAAGCTTGTGCGAAAGGGCGAGCGGCAGAGGCATGTACTCCTCTGTGTCGCGGCACGCGTAGCCGAACATCATTCCCTGGTCGCCGGCTCCCTGCTCCTCAGGGTCTTCGCGGACGACGCCCATGCGGATGTCGGCGCTCTGCTCGTGGATGGCCGAGAGCAGACCGCAGCTCTGGCTGCTGAACATCAGCTCGGAAGAGTTGTATCCTATTTTTTCGATGACATCACGGGCGGTCTTCTGTATGTCCACATATGCGTGGTCGGAGCGGACCTCTCCGCCTACCACTACGAGTCCGGTGCTGCAGAAAGTCTCGCAGGCGACCTTGGCGGCTTCGTCCTGGCGGAGGAATTCATCGAGTATGGCGTCCGAAATCTGGTCGGCGACTTTGTCCGGATGGCCTTCTGAAACTGATTCGGAAGTGAAAAGGTAGTTCTTCATAATAAAAAATCTCCAACGTAATATACACGTGGAGAGACACTTAGAGCTATATGATAAAATTTTAGCTTTTTTTTGTGTGGTTGCAAGCAATCAAATCAGTCCACGTTTTCCGGTGCAAAGGTACATATTAAATGTTAATTGCAAACTTTTTTCATGAAATTTATTGAAATCCATATCAAAACATTGGTTTTTTTTGGTGTATTTTTCAAAAAAGCCGTAATTTTGCACTTTATTGTTACAGACAATGATTATATCTTATATAAACCATTATGCGTCAAACAATTAAAAGAGCTTTGGCCGCAATCGCGGCCATTCTGGTGGGTGTTTCTGCCTTCGCGCAGGTCACCACATCTTCAATGAACGGTAAAGTCACTGACGCTCAGGGTGAATCCATCCCTGGCGCAGCAGTAGTAGCCGTCCACACTCCTTCAGGAACACAGTATTATGCTGTAGCAAACGCTGAGGGTTATTTCTACATCAACGGTATGCGTGCAGGCGGTCCTTACTCCGTAGAAGTAAGCTGCCTCGGCTATCAGTCAGTGACCTACACCGACGTTACCCTTCAGCTTGCTGAGAACTATGCGCTCAATGCCACTATGGCAGATGATTCCGAGATGCTCTCCGAAGCTATTGTCGTTTCAAATGCGAAATCCAAGTTCTCTGCTGAGAAGACAGGTGCCGCTACTAACATCAACAATTCCCAGATTGAGCTTCTCCCTACTATCAGCAGAAGTATCACAGACATTGCAAAACTTTCACCTTACGGTGGTAATGGAATGAACTTCACCGGTAGTTCAGGACGTTCTGCCAATTTCACTGTAGACGGTGCAAACTTCAACAACAACTTCGGTCTGAGCACCAGCCTTCCAGGTGGTGGAAACCCAATCTCAATCGATGCCATTGAAGAGATGCAGATCGTAATCTCCCCTTACGATGTTCGCCAGTCCAACTTCATCGGTGGTGGAATCAACGCTGTCACCAAGTCAGGTACAAATACCTTCAAGGGTACGGCATACATCTATCATCGCAATGAGAACATGAGAGGAAACCGTGTGAATAACACCGAACTTGCAGAGCGTACCATTGACCGTTCCACCACTTACGGTTTCACCCTCGGTGGTCCGATTATCAAGAACAAGCTCTTTTTCTTCGCTAACGGTGAGTATTCAACCGTTCCTACAACGGCCAACCAGTGGCGGACTTCCGCTGACGGTGTAGCTGATCCTGACAAGATGATCTCACGCGTTTCAACTTCGGATGCCGAGACTATGAGGAATTTCCTTATAAGCAAGTACGGTTATAATCCGGGTTCATACACTGATTATTCTGCAGACAAGATGAACGTCAAGTTCCTTGTCCGCCTCGACTGGAACATCAATGACAAGAACACCCTTGCCCTGAGATACAACTACTCCAATGCAAGGGAAGTAAAGATGCCTTCAACTTCTCGTGACATTTCCGCCTTCTCATACAGTGCCCAGAGCCAGTACGGTCTTGTTTACTCAAATGCTGCATATATTCAGAACAACAAGATCAGCACTATTTCGTTCGATCTCAACAGCCGTTTCTCCAACAACCTTTCGAACCAGCTCCTCGTAACTTATTCCGATGTTGATGACGTACGTGACAGTGATTCAGCTCCATTCCCATTCGTGGAAATCGCTGCAGGCGACCTTGGCGAGCCTGATATGCCTTACATGCTCTTCGGATACGAACTCTTCACTTGGAAGAACCGTGTTAGGAACAGTGTTCTCACTGCAAAGGATGATATCACATATTATGCAGGAAACCACAAGGTTACAGCAGGTTTGAGCTATGAGTTCCAGCGCGCACTCAATATCTATATGCGTAACGGTACCGGTATGTTCCGTTATGATTCAATGTCCAGTTTCATGGCAGGCGCCGCTCCTGTGGCTATGGCGTTCGACTGGGGTTACAATGGAGAAAGCGCACCTTCAGCCGCCGTTACATTCTCCCAGCTTGGTGCTTATGTTCAGGATGAATGGAAGCCTAGCGACAGATTCAAGCTCACTGCAGGTATTCGTTTCGATACCCTCCTCTTCGACAATTCCGATATCATGACAAACAGCGCCATATATGATGTAGATTATGGTGGGCGTCATATTGGTACAGGTGTCTGGCCGAAGACAAACGTACAGATCTCTCCTAGAATCGGTTTCTCCTGGGATGTTACAAGTGACAGGACCTTGGTTCTCCGTGGAGGTACCGGCCTCTTTGCCGGACGTCTTCCACTCGTGTTCTTTACCAATATGCCAACCAACTCAGGTATGGTGAAGGGTCGTGCGACCAAGATTACCGACAAGGCTCTTCTTTCCCAGTTCGCTGGAGGTCTTGTTTCCGATACGAACAGGATTCTTGACATCCTCAATGCTTATGCTCCAGACAAGTATTTGAAGGACATTACTCCTGAACAGGGAACCCTTCCATCAGAAATCGCCGGTGTTGACCCTAACTTCAAGATGCCTCAGGAGTGGAAGACTTCACTCGCTCTTGATTTCAGGCCTCACACTTCATTCCCTCTCTCATTCACAGCCGAGTATATCTATAAGAAGACCATCAATGGCGTAATGCTTTCTGATTGGAACATCCAGCAGGACAACTCTGGTTGGTCAAGGTTCAATGGTGCTGACGGCCGTCACATGTATCCAGCTTTATACAAGTATGGCAGCAAGAATCCATCTGCTTTCGTCCTTACCAATACCAACAAGGGCTATGGATGGGTTGCAGACATCTCCGTCAATGCTGAGCCTGTCAAGAATCTCCTTATCACTGCGGCATATACCCATACTGTATCCAAGGAACTTACCGGTATGCCGGGATCCAACGCTTCAGCAGCTTGGCAGTATATCCCTTCAGTCGAAGGTCCGAACTTCAACAATCTGCACAACTCCTCATACAACAATCCTGACCGTGGTATGGTTTCAGTTTCTTATAGAGCAAAGAACGATACCTATAGCCTTTTCTATGAGGCCAACAGATATGGCGGAAACAGCTACATGTATTTCAACGATATGAATGGTGATGGCATCAACTATGACCTGATGTACATTCCTAAGGATGCTTCCGAAATCAGATTCATCTCAGAGAATGATGCAGCACGGTACTGGTCATTCGCAAATCAGGATGCTTATCTTTCAAAGCATGCAGGTGAATATGCGGAGGCATATGCAGTTTATCAGCCATTTGTCCATACAATCGATTTCCATTACTCCCATGATTTCAAGTTTAGGGTTGGCAAAAGCACAAATGCTCTTCAGCTGAATTTTGATATTAACAATATCGCCAATCTCTTCAATTCCAAGTGGGGTGTGGCCAAAACTTTCTCCACCGAGGCTCTCTCCGGACGTATTCTTAAATATGAGTACACCGATAATGACGGTCAGCCAGTTTATTCAACCAGAATTGAGGATGGCACCAAAACCTGGGACTACACTTATTCATCAGGAAACTGCTGGTATATGCAGATCGGTATCAAGTATTTGTTTAACTAATTATCAGGCACAATCATGAGATTCAAACATATTCTTGCAATGCTGGCAGCAGCTGCATCCATTTTAACAGGATGCAACGATGAGTTCGAGATTTCCACCTTGGACGGTTTCGACTGCTCGGCCACTTATTTCACGCTGCCTTCTGCGGCTAGCTCCACTTCAGTATCATTCGTTACAGACCAGAGCTGGACAGTCCAGCTTGAAGGCGATCTTGCAAAATGGGCTT
The DNA here is from genome assembly GCA_045598165.1 of Candidatus Cryptobacteroides sp. Lineage (GTDB taxonomy): Bacteria > Bacteroidota > Bacteroidia > Bacteroidales > UBA932 > Cryptobacteroides. The sequence continues at coordinate 698 of JAZLLN010000119.1, read as the reverse complement.
CCGTTTCTCCTGAATCAGGTGCTGCCGGTTCTTCCAGCATCACATTATCTGCAATTGAAAATACTAGCGCAAAGCGTTCCGGTGATGTCAGGATCGTTCTAGCAGACGGCAGAGTCCAGATCCTCACCCTTGCACAGGACGGTGGCGAACCGGGCCCATCCTCTTGCGCTGAGGTCCTCAATGGCGAAGACGGAAAGACATATAAGGTGACCGGTACTATCACCAGTATCGTCAATACCCATTATGGCAACTGGTACATCAACGATGGTACTGGCGAGGTGTACGTTTATGGTACCTGCGACAAGAAGGGTAACACCAACACCTCAACCACTTCCTATGATAATCTCAACGATCCGTCATTCAATGACGGATGGGAACTTTCCGTGGGCGATGTCGTGACTATCACCGGTCCGAGGAAGGATTACGGCGGCACCATTGAAATGGTCGATGTAACTATCGTTTCCATTGTCAAGTCACTTATGACCATAGTAGATGAGTCTTATTCATTCCCTCGCCAGGGTGGCACTGCCGAGGTCAAGGTTGCGTACAAGGGCAACGGACTTTCTGTAGTTCCTCAGGCAGACTGGATATCCCTCGGTGATATCAATGTCACCAAGGACACTACTTTCGTTACACTTAAGATAGCTGAGAATACCGGTGATCCTCGAACAGGAACTGTCGATTTCGAAACGTCCATC
>JAZLLN010000118.1:0-3327 GCA_045598165.1 Candidatus Cryptobacteroides sp. | reverse complement strand
ACTATCCCCCGGTCAGTGGGACGCTTGCGTTATTTGCCGATGCATCGGGGATAACTGTCAGAATACCCGTCCTTTAGCGTTTAATCAGTACAAGTGGTGTTTTGTAAGTGTTTGATAGTCAATTGATAATTGCAATTGTTTGCTAATCAGTACTTACGTACATCGTCCTTGTACTCCGCCTTCCGGCCTTATTTTTTTACTTTCGCTGGCAGAAGAGTTTTGGAGTTGTCTTCTAACAGCTTGAACCTCATTAGGTACGGTTCGGATTTGGTGGCAAAGGTACAATGATTTTGTCATAGATTTTCATTTTGCGACCTTTTAAATCGGACCGGTTTAGTAGTTTATTTACTTTATGCCTGCCGTGCTAAACTATACCTGTTTCGGCGGCACTTCCTTGAATTCAATTATGTCCAGCATTGAGAATAGGATTCCGTCAATTTCCGAGTGCCAGCTTTGATGAAAATGGCCATAATACCAATGCGTGACAGGCTGACCGGAATATTTAAGATGCTCGAATATCCTATCCATGGTCTTGCGTTCGTTTTCACAATCCGCAGGAATATCCGGGTCAACGGCCGCCCATTCAGCCAGACCGTTTTTTGAAATCAATTCGCAGAAGGATGGGGCAGTGTGTGTTACTACTGTATCAATCTTGAAATCCCGACATATGTTATCAAGTGCAGCTTCATCATATACTGGTGTCTCATCTGGCCAGTACGATGCAACCCCAGCGGCAAAATGTCTTGAATCATGCTTCCGCCGGTAATCGCGATCTATGCTGATTGCGCCGCCAATGCAGAGAATGTTGTGCCCGCAAGCCTGTATGATACCGTAATCAGGAATAGTACGGAATCTCTGGTGTGATATTCTTTCTTCATTGAAATATGCGGGATCATCGTGATTGCCGCGGATCATTACTACCCGGTTGTTTGATTTGCTCAGTCTGGAGGAGTTGCGTCTGTACACATTTTCATAGTATTCGGGCTTGTCAAATCCGAAACCGCAGTCTCCGGCCACAATCAGCAATGTGTCCTTCATCTGGTACTGAACGCACATCTTGAATACCACAGCGTTGAATTCGCCATGAATATCTCCGCAGACAACCACGTTCTTGGCATCAGGGAAGGAGTATGGGTGAAATCTATACATTACAGCAACATGATATTGTTGGTAATTTCCTTTATCATCTTTTCCGGAATATCTGTTTCTACAAAACTGGTAAAACGGCTGAATACATCACACATCTTGTCCATTATTTCATTGGCCTTGGCCTGATTTACACCAATGGAATTCGCAACACGAAGTATGTCCTGGCGGGAAATATCAATACGTTTGTTGTTTACCGACATCTGGTGTTGCCTGGTATATCCGCTGCCCTTTGCATAAGTCATATCGTATGCCGGACTCAACCGCCATTCATTATCGGTGTCAAGCAGGAATGCGAAATTCTTTGTGTGATCATCCTGATTGCAGCCAATCACATTGAACACCATCCTGCGGAAAGCTTGTTCAATCTGGGTATGAGGCAGATTCAACCCTCTCATCACGCCAAACAACTGCTCGTAAGACCAGCTCCCCGGCTGGTTGAAGTCCATGTGGTTCATGCCGCACAACGACACCATGTGAAGACGATGCGAGCCTCCGACTCTGTCAAATCGCTTGGTCATGAAGTGGTTCCGGTCACCATCGGGCAGCAAAAAGCTCTCCATCATCTCTATGTCGCACTCACGTGCCATCTTGTAATAGGAATACTCCAAAGATCCGAAATGTGATGTTTTTCCGAACATGCCCGGCTGTTCCGGATTCACGCCATCCAGCTTCAACAGGTAATGCTCGTAACCATCAGGTGCGTCAATCTGCCCCGAACACAAATCGCCCGTATCTTTATTGTATGCCACTACTGCCTTTGCCCTTGCGCCACCGGCAGAAGTGCCCACTCGTAGCACCATAAGCAGTGCTTCCTCATCAGTGTTTATGTTTGTCTGCAATTCTTCCCTGTCCCTCAGCACTTCGGCCGCAGCGTTGACAAGTCCGTCCAGCTCAATTCGGATGTTCTTATTAAGGTCAGCACGTTCCTGAGGCTCAAATCTGAGCGCTCCCATACTGCGAGAGCCTTGGTAGAGCAATCTCTCTACGGTTGAATAGCTGTCCTTGGGACGGCCGGACTGCTCAAGCCACCTGTTGATGATGGCAGTACCGAACTTGTCAGGAAGACAGTCGGCGATGAAGCCAGGAAGGCCCTTGAATGTTTCGTAAGGCAATTGCGAAAATTCATAGAGTCTGCCCTCCTGGGGTGTGGCAAATATAGGCGAGGGGTTGTAGCCGCTCTTTACAAATTCGGGAGTATATTCCAAGACAATACGTCCCGAGTCATCCTCGGTTATTGCGCCCAGATGCAAATCCCATAAGTAGATGTTTGCGTACCGTATCATTTATTTCGTTCTGCGTTTATACACTTTCTTTATAACCTTGCCTTCGTTCTTGGCGACCAACAGGGGACTGATCATGGCACTGGTCTCGAAGTTATTCAGTATCTCCAGCTTCTGCAATGCCCGCAAAAGACTTATAAGGGTATCCAACTTGGCGCCCTTGCCATTTTCTACGAGCGTAAGAGTGGCACGAGACACACCGGAACGGTCGGCCAAATCCTGCTGACTCATCTGGGCATTAATCCGCATCTGCTTCATCTGTTCTCCAATGTATGCCATCAGAGCCTCGTTCGTCATAAAATAGTCTATCATAAGCGAGCATGTTTGATTCACTTTGCAAAGATAACATTACAAAACGGACTTGACAAATTATTGACTAATATTTTATGCAATAATGGTACTTTTGTTGATTAATGACTGATATATTCGGCAAAATAATGAGCATTATCGCATTATTTTGTTCCATTGTTTTTGTCTCTGGGAATTGTTGCCAATCTGTGCAGAAACGATTGTTTCAGGAAAAAGTCATAAATCCGGGGCTCAAAAACACGGAAAAAGTCATTTGTCCCAGCGTCTTGAGTATGGCTCAAGAACTTTGACCGGTATCTGAAGCCGAGTGGCTGTCTTTCTCCAGTCTTTTATTGCAGAACGCACCTCTTCAATGATATCTGCTGCTTCCTTCTGTTCAAGCATATAGCTCTCGCAGGCACCCAGCAGAGCATTTATGTCCGATTCTTCGGTGTACTGGTCTATAAGCAGGCACTGGTGTGTCTTTACCCCCGGGTTGATGTCATAGGCAGGGGAGAGTGTCCAGCCTTTGGCTGTAAGGAGGAAACCGTGATTGCGGAAATGGTCATCGGTGTTGCCGAACAGGACATTGAAAGCGACTCTCCTATAT
>JAZLLN010000117.1:0-59129 GCA_045598165.1 Candidatus Cryptobacteroides sp. | reverse complement strand
CCTTACCAAATCAGTAGGTGATGTGAAATATAAAACATTATTTATTAACAACTTAAAAGAAGTAAGTACGAAGAGCCGTGTGACGGGAGACTGTCAAGCACGGTTCCGAGAGAAGGGAGGGGTGAAACTCCCCTCCGCTTACTCGACTCAAATCGCCTCGGATATGAAAAAATTACCGTTAGCCGCCGCATTTTTTTTATTCTTTATCAACTGTTACGCCGATACGTTGACTCTTGACGGAAAGTGGAATCTGAGTTTCTGGCGGCAACCGGATGATCCGGTGGTTTCTCCCGAGGGAATGGCATCGGTTGATGTCACGACGATTCCGGCCACAGTCCCCGGTAACGTGGACATTGACCTGATGGAGGCCGGTCTGGAGGCGGATCCGAGAATAGGCAACAATAATTACCTGACACGCAGGTGGGAGGATCGTCAGTGGTGTTATTCGCGTTCTTTCGACTTTCCCGGATTGAAGGAAGGATGCAGATATGTGCTTCGGTTCGGAGGAATAGACACCATTGCAGATATATGGCTTAACGGCGAGCACGTCGGACGGGCGGAGAATATGATGATAGAACATTCGTTTGACGTGACGAAACTGCTTGAAACCGGTGAAAATGATCTGAAGGTGATAATACAGTCTCCGGTGCTGTATGGGCGCAGACCGTTCTTCGGCTCAATCAGTTTCGGTCATTCCGCATCTCCAGAAAGCGTCAACATCCGCAAGGCTCCCCATATGTTCGGATGGGATATATTGCCACGCGTGGTGAGCGCCGGGCTTTGGAGAAGTGTGGAATTGCTTACCGTTGAGCCTGTACATTTCCGGGACGTTTACTGGATGACAGCAAACGTGAACGTGGAGGGGAGGACTGCTGAAATATATGCCGACACCCAGTTTGAAATGCCCGTGGACAGATATGACAGGACGAATGTGGTGTGGACTCTCAGCCGCAACGGGAAGGTCGTGTCAAAGACGTCGCAGCCCTGCGTCTTTCACGCCCTGAGGCAGAAGATCAATCTCACCGGCGTTGATTTCTGGTGGCCCAGAGGATACGGCGAGCCCGCACTGTATGATGCAAAATGTGAACTTGTCGCAGAAGATGGCACTGTCCTTGCCGTGGACGAACAGAAGATAGGCATTCGCACGGTCAAACTCGATTTCAATGAAATCAATCTCCCGGATTCTCCAGGACGCTTCTGCTTCATTGTCAACGGCGTGCCGATATTCGTCCGCGGAACAAACTGGGTGCCGCTTGATGCCCTTCACAGCCGTGACGTCAGGTGGCTTGATGAAACGGTGAAACTGTGTGCCGACATTAACTGCAATATGATACGCTGCTGGGGCGGAAACGTGTATGAGGACCATCGTTTCTTCGACCTGTGCGATGAGAACGGAATTATGGTCTGGCAGGATTTCACCTTCGCCTGCAATGCCTATCCCCAGGATGAGGAGTTCGGTCGCAGGATATGGGATGAAGCCAAATCGGTCGTGATCAAACTCCGCCGCCACCCGTCAATAGCGCTGTGGAGCGGTAATAACGAGATAGACTATTCCCTGCGCCGTGCAATCGCCTGTTTTGACCCTGATCCCAACAAGGATAATGTGAGCCGTAATGTAATTGCCAGGGTATTATGGGAATTCGATCCCTCAAGGCCATATATCCCCAGTTCTCCGTATTATACGGAAGAAGTGTGGAAACGCGGTTTCATCGATTATGAGCATTTGCCGGAAAATCATCTGTGGGGTCCGAGAGGCTATTACAAGACTCCTTTCTATACTGAGGCGGGATGCGTTTTCGTGAGCGAAATCGGCTATCACGGCGCTCCTGACATCAGCTCCCTCAAAATGATGATGACTCCGGATTGTGTATATCCCTGGGTCAGTTCAAAACAGTTGAAAAAGGAATGCACTTCCGGCAAAGGCCCTTCTGCCGGCACCGGATTGCCGATGGTCGAAGATGCGCCTGTCGACAATGGTTCGTCCCAGGCGAAAAACAGGGGACTGGTGCTGAATCCGATGGACCCGGAGAAAAACTGGAACGAAGAATGGCTTACAAAGAGCGTCAGGCGTTTCCCGGAACTGGGCAGGACATATGACCGCAACAATCTGATGATTAATCAGCAGAACCTTTTTTTCGGCTCCTGCCCCGATGATCTGGAAGAGTTTGTTTTCGGCTCTCAGGTAGTGCAGGCGGAGGCTATGAAGTATTTCGTAGAACTGTGGCGCGGACAGAAATTCGCCCCTAAGACGGGGATAATCTGGTGGAACATCAAAGACGGGTGGCCTGACATTTCGGATGCTGTGGTGGACTATTATTTCAATAAAAAACTTGCCTATTATTTCATTGGTAACGTGCAGCGCAGTATCTGTGCCTTGATAATGGATCCTGAGGACGGTATCTGTCCGCTGGTTGTCGTGAATGATACGGCGTCGGAGGTTGAAGGCACGGTGAAAGTGACGGATGTGGCATCCGGGAAAGTCCTTTACAACGGTCGATATCACGTGGGCGCCAATTCCAAGACCGATCTTGCCGGCATCCCGGATACGGGCGGCCAGGGGGTATTCCTGATAAGCTACTCATCCCCCGAAGGAGAATTCAGGAATCATTATCTATATGGCAAAGCTCCATTCAAACTGGCGGATTACCGCAGATGGATGGAGAAAACCGGCATCTATGACCTTGATGTCAGATAATCACCTGATAATGCAAACGGACCCCAGAAGGCCTGAGGGCACAAGAGGTGAGTCTGCCGTGTAGAAGGGATGTGAGGTGTAGGTTATCCTCTCCCCGACCCCCGGCTGCTCGTCGCCGATAAGCCTGTTGGCCCAGGAGTTCGTGACTTCTATTCTGAGTTCGTTGTCACCTTTCTTCAATGCTCCTGCCGTGCTGAGGCGGTAAGGCGATTTCCATGCAAGACCCAGATCTGTTCCGTTGAGGCTGACCCTTGCCATATTGCGCACATCCCCGAGGTCCAGCCAAAGGTTGTCGGTGCCGCTGCCGGTGAAGGTGAAATGCCTGACATATGTCGCCGTGCCGGAGAAATATCTGATGCCTTCGTCTTCGGAAGCCGTGTAAGAGCCCAGATTTTCGAATGTCGCTTTCTCAGGAGCGCCGCGGCCTGTCTGGAAGGCAATCTCCCAGGGGCCGTCAATCGTGCAGATTTTTTCTCCTTCAGGCCTGGTTGCCGCCGGGGCTCCGCTGATATTATTCCCGGTACTCAGGATTATGAACTGGGCATCGTCACGCTCCATAGTCAAAGTGATTGATGTACCTTTTCCTATGCTGTGGACGGAAGCCTTTTCTCTTGAACCGCTGTCGGCGTGCCATATTTCCGCACTGCGGGCTTTGGTTTTCAATCCGATGGTCAGCACTCTCGGTGTTGCTGAAATGTTGGCAATCCAGTATATGTCTCCGCCGTCGATTTTCCTGTGAATGAATTTTACGCTGTCAGGAAGGTCCGTGACGTCTTCCTGAATACCTGCTGATTTAAGAGAAGGGAGCAGAGCCTCGTTGGAAACGTTCGGCAGATTCCAGACTTCGTCAGCGAGAGCCTTGAATTCATCCGCATCAGAAAGAAGATTGGCGCATCGCAAAGGCTTGGGGCCGCATACTGCCACTCCGCCTCTGGCGAATTCCGCGATTCTTTCCAATACGGGCATTGACATATACTTGACTTCGGGATCGATTCTCAGCATCCTGTATTTCATTCCGCTGTCGGTAACAATTTTGTTCCCATTAAGTTTGAGGACATTGAGAATAATGTCTCCGTTTACGAAATCATAATTGTATCCGTTGGGGATTTCCACTCTTTCGTCCATAAAGCGGCCGGTAGTGTTCTTGTCTTCACCATAGAAATAGGCGATGTCAGCCACATATCTGCCCTGTCTGAGCATATAACTGCTTCTTGAGAGATAGTCCGTCCATTCCTTAGCCTCTTCCGCCCAGGTGTCGTGACGGTTGAACCATTGTCCGTATGAACCGAGGCCAAGCCCGGGAATCCTGTCATCTGTCGGTTGATGCACGGACGTGTGGATAACATATTTGTTAAGGCCGCATGCCATTGCCATATCGGCTACCGGTTTCAGATTTCCCGGATGGCATTGGTAGGCACCGAATCCGTCCCATTTGCCGATTCTGCCGTTAGTGGTGAATGATTCTGCGGCACAGATGTTCTGACCGTATATGTGTGCTACGGAAGATGATTCCCTAACGTCGGCATCCGAGGCCGGGTAGGATGAATACCAGCCTGCATTGAAACGTACCCAGAAAGCGCTCATCGGGACATCGGCGCTGCGCTTCACCATCATGCCGTCACCGATAAAGGCTGTCCTTTCCTCGTGCGCTTCGTTGAATCTGGCAATGCCCATTGAATGGAAACGGTCATTCACCCCATCATAGTGATTTTCTGCCAGCAATTCGCCGAGGGTCTGCCTCCAGTCAAAAAGGAACTGCTCGCTTTGGACTGCACTGCCGATGATCTGGCCGGTAAGCACTGGCAGCCAGGGACGGAGTTCGTATCCGCGGCGAGAGCGGAATTCCTCTTCGAGCCTTGGCGTCCAGGTGGCTCTGCCGGATTCGTAACTGTCTATCTCGATGGCGGCAATCCTGCCGTTAAGGGCCTCCTCGGCGGGGGTGCTCCCGTCATCGGCCAGAGCGCTTCCATACATTCCGAAATAGTTGTCATAATATCTCATAACGGTTTCCCGGTCCAATTTGTCCACTTCAAGGCCTGTGGCTTCCTCTGTGGCCGGACCGTTGACGTGGCCGATAAGACTGTATCCGAAACGGAAGATTTTCCATTTTCCTTCCGGGACGTTCCAATCCAGTGCCCCGTTGACATATTGCGCGCTGAGGTCTATCACATCTTCAACCGGGGTAAAATCGTCAGTGTCCGGGGTGGGGAAGTTGTCGCTCACCTTGTAATTCATCTTGAACCCGCCTTTGACCGCGGATTCAACAATACGGGCAGTGTCTGCTGCAGGTGCTTTGACGGCAATCACGTAAAGGTCTCTGTAATAGCGGTATCTGTCCGGGTCGTCCGGGAACTCCGCTTCGTCCTGATACTGGCCGGCAACACTTGGAGGCTCGGGTAAGGCGCCGTGAAAAGCAGTATTGCCATCTACCACAATTTCGCTCCAGACTATTTTTTTCTGTGCATCATCCTCGCTCACCCACGGGCCTCCTGTGAGGCTCCAACCAGGGGAACTCGCGATTCCTACCGTCATCCCCAGAGAATCCGCCAGGTCCATCGTGTAATGGAATGCGTCTTTCCAGCCGGGAGACATATAGGCAAGCCGATTTTCTACAATCCGTGGGAAATTCATCCCGGCGTCGAAAAGAAATACTCCGGAAACACCGGAACGGTGCAACCATTCAAAATCCTTCCTGATTCCGTCTTTGGTGACGTTGCCGTCCATCCAGTGCCACCAGACCAGGGGCCGGCAGTCTGCGGGAGGATTTTCGAATCCCTCGCGAAGAGCTTTGAAATTGTTGTTCCTGCAAGATTGGAATGAAATTAATGATGCCGTAGCGGCGAGAATGAGGATAAATCGTTTCATGATTCCAAATTTAATAAAAATGCATCTCAATTTTTATGTTTTTTAACGGAATTGACGTTCTCTGACATTAAATTTCGCCGTCAATCAAAAATGTGAAAAGATATGAGAAAGATTGTTGTTGTGTTGATGTATGTTCTGGCCGCTTCTTTTCTGACAATGTCCTGCGACAGTGTGTTTGAAGCGAAAGAGAACGGGAAAGGTTATCTGAACATCAGATTCATTGAGGAAAAGTCTTCATTGCCGGACAAGGACGATTTCATTCTGTCTGTTTCAGATGCATCAGGCGGAATCGTTTATTACGGGAAATACGGGGATGCTCCGGAAACGATAATTACCGATCCGGGGAGCTACACGGTAAGTGCCGTGTCGAGGGAATTCGACGAACCTCTTTTTGATGCCCCTCAGTATGGTGATACGCAAGTTGTTGTCGTTTCAGCGGGACAGACTTCCAATGTGCTTCTGGAATGCGCTCAGCAGAATGCCGGCGTCAAGCTGAAGGTGGACAGCGATTTCCTGACATCCTATCCGAACGGCTCGCTTTTTCTTAAATCCCCTTCGGGGAAATTGATGTACAGTTATTCGGAAAAACGGATTGCCTATTTCAAGCCGGGTCCGGTATCGCTTATGCTGAGTGACGGCCCGACCGACGTCTCCCTGTTCACCAGACAACTGGAGGCGCAGCAAGTCCTTGTGATAAACATTTCCGTAGGCGTGCCCGGAGAAACGAGAGGTGGCGTCGTCATTCAGGTGGACACTTCCCGCATATGGATTTCCGAGAACTATGAGATTGGATCGGGAGAGTCCGGTTCCGATGTTTCCGGTGCTCTGACAGTGTCGCAGGCAAAAGCGAATGCCGGTGCTGTGGACGTGTGGGTTTACGGATATATTGTGGGCGGAGACTTGTCAAGTTCAAGATGCTCTTTCGACGGTCCGTTCTCGTCGCGTACCAATATTGTGCTGGCTTCAAAATCCTCCTGTCGCGACAAGCAGTCATGCCTTTCCGTCCAGCTTGCGAAAGGAGACGTCCGGGATGCCCTCAATCTCGTGGATCATCCGGAAAACCTTGGACGCAAGATTTATCTGAAAGGGGATATCGTTGCTTCGTATTATGGTATCGAAGGATTGCAGGGAGTTTCGGAATATATGTGGAAATAATTGTTTCCTGCGATAATTTCGTTATCTTTGTATCCGTTATGCAGGATTAGCACATCGGTAGTGCATCGGCTTCCCAAGCCGAGGAGGCGGGTCCGACTCCCGTATCCTGCTCTCTCTTATAGGGGCTCTGCCCCTATGAAACGCTGCATCCCGCAGCGTTTCTTGCTATCTAACCCCTGCTGCTGACGCAGCTGCCCCCAGGGGCATGCCGCTTCCACTTCGTTCCAGCGGGTGACTTTGTGGCTCAATGTTCATCTCGCACACTCCGTCACGCGGCTGAAGCCGCTGGTCTTGCAACCTATCAGCACTGCCGGACGCTCTGAGGAGCGCCTTTTAAGGGGCTCTGCCCCCTGATTCGCGAACTCCAGGTGATAAGAAGGGTAGCCCTCATGGTAAAGTGCGCTCCAATTCGACTTCCCATCCACGAAAAGGCCTTGTATCATGGACAGATTGTTCGCCATAGATATTTCATCCACAAAAAGGCCCGGTTTCGTGGATGAAATGCGGTGCTCGGATGATGAATTGTCAAACACATGGTTTTCCCCCTGACCTGTGAAACTGGATTGTGCTATTTGTAGAGTCGGAATAATTGAGTAAATTTGTAGGTTAAATACATTTGGGTATGGCATTAGCAGATGTGATTAAAAAATTGTTCGGCTCAAAGGCCGACAGGGATTATAAAGCGGTAAAACCGATTCTTCAGAAAGTGCTGGACATATATCCCTTGATAGACGGACTTTCGGATGATGACTTGAGGGCTCATTCCGAAGCATTGAAAGCCCGCCTTCGTGAAGTGGAGGCTCCTTTTGAAAATAGAATTAATGAAATCAGACTCGAACTTGACAAGGATATTCCGGTTCCTGAAAAAGAGAAACTTGCGACAGAGTCGGATAAACTGGTAAAGGATGAGGATGATGCAATAGAGAAGTGCCTTGCCGACATTCTGCCCGAGGCTTTTGCAATCATCAAATCAACTGCCCGCAGGTTCGCTCAAAATGAGACGATCATTGTCAATGCGACGGATTTCGACCGTAATCTTACAGTCAATCACGATTTCGTGAAAATTGAAGGAGACAAGGCGGTATGGAACAATCACTGGACAGCAGGAGGCAACGAGGTCGTCTGGGATATGATTCATTACGACTGTCAGCTTGTAGGAGGCATTGCCCTGCATCAGGGCAAGATCGCTGAAATGGCGACCGGTGAAGGAAAGACACTTGTGGCTACACTCCCCGTTTTCCTCAATGCCCTTGCCGGAAAGGGAGTACACGTGGTTACAGTCAATGATTACCTTTCAAAACGTGACTCCGAGTGGATGGGACCGCTGTATATGTTCCACGGATTGTCGGTTGATTGCATAGACAAGCATGAGCCCAACTCTGATGCGAGAAAGAAGGCTTATGACTGCGACATCACTTTCGGAACCAACAACGAATTCGGCTTCGACTACCTTCGTGACAATATGGCTGTCAACCAGGCCGATCTGGTCCAGCGCAAGCATCATTATGCCATTGTGGATGAGGTGGACTCCGTCCTCATTGATGATGCCCGTACTCCTTTAATCATCAGTGGGCCTGTTCAGAAGCAGACCGATGATGATGCCCAGTTCATGGAGTTCCGTCCTTTCGTGGAGAAACTCTATCAGGCCCAGCGCTCCCTTGTCAACCAGACTCTCAACGAGGCCAAGAAACTTATTGCTTCCGGTGACGAACGTGAAGGAGGAAAACTGTTGCTTCGTGCCCACAAGGGTCTTCCGAAATATCAGCCTCTCATCAAATATCTCAGCGAACCCGGCATAAAGGTTCTCCTTCAGAAAGTGGAGAACTTCTATATGCAGGACAATGAGAAGGAGATGCCTGTCGTTACGGACCCTCTCTATTTTGTCATCAATGAGCAGATACGTTCTGTCGATCTGACGGACAAGGGCCACGAGAATCTTGCCGAAAGCGTTGGCGACGATAATTTCTTTGTATTGCCGGATGTGGGCTCCAGGACCGCTGATATAGAGAATTCCGACCTGCCTCTGATTGAGAAACAGGAGAAAAAGGATGAACTTCAGGCTGAGTTCGCTGTCAAGAGCGAACGCGTCCATACTATGATACAACTTCTTAAGGCGTATACAATGTTCGAAAAGGATGTTGACTACGTCATTATGGACGGAAAGGTCAAGATTGTTGACGAGTCCACAGGCCGTATAATGGAGGGACGCCGCTGGAGTGATGGTCTGCATCAGGCGGTTGAAGCCAAGGAAAACGTCAAGGTGGAGGCCGCTACCCAGACTTTCGCCACCATTACGCTTCAGAACTATTTCCGTATGTATCACAAGCTTGCCGGTATGACAGGTACCGCTGAGACGGAAGCCGGAGAGTTCTGGAGCATATACAAGCTTGATGTTATGGTGATTCCCACCAACCGTCCCGTAATCAGGGATGATCAGGAAGATCTCATCTATAAGACTAAGAAGGCAAAATATGCTGCAGTGATTGACAGGGTTGCAAAGCTCTCCTCAGAAGGCCGTCCTGTACTTGTCGGTACGACGGATGTTGAGACGTCAGAACTTCTCAGCCGTATGCTCAAGATGCGCGGCATCAGGCATAATGTCTTGAATGCAAAGGAACACGCGCGTGAGGCAGACATCGTAGCCCAGGCCGGTCAGAGCAGCACAGTGACTATTGCCACCAATATGGCCGGACGTGGTACCGATATCAAGTTGTCCCAGCAGGTCAAGGAGGCAGGTGGATTGGCGATCATAGGTACCGAACGTCACGATTCCCGTCGTGTTGACCGTCAGCTGCGTGGCCGTGCCGGACGACAGGGTGATCCGGGATCCTCAACTTTCTATATTTCTCTTGAGGACAAGTTGATGCGTCTGTTCGGATCGGAGAGGATTGCCGGAATAGTCGATAAACTCGGGATGGAGGATAATGAGGCTCTTGAGAGCAGTATGCTTTCCAGCGCCATAGAGAAGGCTCAGAAGAAGGTCGAGGAGAACAATTTCGGCATCCGTAAACGTCTGCTCGAGTATGATGACGTCATGAATTATCAGAGAGAGGCTATTTACAGCCGCCGTCGTAACGCCATATCGGGAGAAAAGATAGAAATCGACCTTCAGAATATGATGGTGGATACGGCCTCCCTCATTGTAGAGCGGAGTGAAGGCCTTGACTATGAGGGTTTCCTTGAGAATCTGATGGCCACTTTGTCCATTGACTGCGGCTTTGATGAGGAATTTTATGCCAGGAATCGTGGCAACAATCTTGTCACCAAGTTATGCGAGCATATGAAGGAAGTGTATGACCGTCGTATGGAAACGCTCGTTGAAAAACTGAACCCCATCATCAAGCAGGTTTACGAAAAGCAGGGCTCGATGTATCAGAACATTGCAATCCCTGTTTCTGACGGCCGCAAGCAGATGACGCTTTCCGTCAATCTTGAGAAAGCATACAATTCCGATGGACGTGAAGTTGCGAAGACTCTCAGCAAGAACATAATTCTGTACCAGATTGACGAGCATTGGAAGGAACACCTGCGGGAGATGGACGATTTGAAGCAGAGCGTGCAGAATGCCACTTACGAGCAGAAAGACCCTGTGGTCGTGTACAAACTCGAGAGTTATAATCTGTTTGCCCAGATGCTGGAATCCTTGAACCAGGATGTTCTCTCATTCCTGTTCAGGGCTTTCATACCTCTACGTGATGCAAATGATACCCCCCAGCGGGCCGCGCAGAGGCGAACTGATATGAGTCAGATGCGTACGCAGCATTCTGATCTCAGCACCAACGGAGAGCAGAAGCAGAATACTCCATATATTGCTGACAAGAAAATAGGCAGGAACGATCCTTGTCCGTGTGGAAGCGGCAAGAAATACAAGAACTGCCACGGAAGAGGGATGGAATAACAAATTAATAACCGAATATCATGGCAAAGGTAACAGAAGCAGTCGTAGACGTAAACGACGTCAGCCACATTGCATCCGGCGTGTACATCAAAGGAGAAATGACTTGTCCCGGAGATGTGCGGGTGGATGGACATATTGAAGGAAAATTGTCTTCGAAAGGTCGGGTAGTCATCGGAGAAGGCGCCCATGTCGACGGTACAATCCTATGTGATTCCCTTGATTTCTGGGGATCGATAGACGGAGACATTTTTGTTAGGGATACATTGTCCCTTAAAGCCGGTTCAAGCGTAAAAGGTTCTCTCAACGTGCGCAGACTGCAGGTTGAAATGGGCGCGGCCATCAACGGTACTTGCAAGATGATTGGGGAGGAGGAGATTGAGAAACTCGTTTAACCTTTCCTAAATCCACTCTTTTTATATTGAATATCCTTGTGGGTGATTGACAATATCTGATGTCAAAGCACCTGAATTCATTGTGCCCTTTCGTGCGAGAGTACCCCGTGATTATCGATGCCCTGAATCCCAACGCTTCCGCATCGCACAGGTTAATGACGCGGATGCCTGTATTCAGCAGTTTCTCAAGAATGGCATAATTGGAGGAGAGGTCGGTCATCATCCTCTGTATCATCTTTCTCCGGTCTTCCATAGTCCGGTTGTGGTAGCGGTTCTTGCAGGAAGCGTTGCAGAATTTCTTGTCCGCTCTGCCGTACAGCTCCTTGCCGCATTCCAGGCAGGCGCTTCTATCCTCTTTGATATCGTAACTCATATTTTTATCTTTCGTGCAATTTGGGATAAGAGAACGAACATTCCAAGCATAATTAACTTATCTCTTGAAATCTTTCTGTTTCCGCAGGTTTTAAATTAAAATTTAAGGCCGAAAACTACGTTTTGCCTGATGTGGTATTTTCAGCTCCGCCTGAAAATAATTTATCTCTTCAGTTAAAATTCTTCCGTAAATCTTTAAAAACGGAAATAGTAATCACCGGCGAAGGAATTATGAACTTTTTGTCCGTGGATAAGTTCTTCCTTTGTATCGGGCCGTGCCGGGTGGCGCAGCCGGGTAATTTAAATCACTTTAATTTATGGAACAGATCAATCGTATCGAATTGCGCGGACTTGTGGGGAGTGTCAATACCCAGATCTATCCGCAGGGAAAAGTATCTCATTTTACGGTGGCTACGAATTATGCCTACAAGGACAAGAACGGAACTCCCGTAATTGAAACCACCTGGCATAATGTGACAGCCTGGGAGACCAAGGGCATTGCAGATCTGGATGCAATCGAAAAGGGCTCTAAGGTTTATGTGTGCGGAAGGCTGAAATTCCAGAAGTTTACGGGATCTGACGGAATTGAACGCACGTCCGCTGAAATTCAAGCATCCCGTGTGGTCATCATATCCGATGAAGAACCGTTGAATTATGAAATGTAAGGATGAAAAAACTGATTCTTATTTTGGCCATATTGCTTTTTGCCCGTGTCGAATCTTCCGCCCAGCGCCATCATTCGGCCTTTGCCGCAAGACCCGATTATCGTGCTCAGTTCGAATCGGATTCGCTTTTTCGGGGATGGAACAGGTATAAGGCCAGATGGAGCGCAGAGGTGAATGCCGTTGATCTTGCGTACCTCGGAACTGTAAACGGAGAGATACAATTCGCGGTGGCTCAATATTTCTCCATTCTCGGACAGGCGCGTTACAATAACTGGACATACAACGGTGGTCAGGAAAATCAGTTTGAGAGTCGTCAGCGCAGCTTCGCCGCCGGGGTCCGCTTCTGGCCGTGGTACACTTATTCGGGATGGTGGTTCGAGACAAAGGCCCAATATCAGGAGTACAATCGTGGCGGTATAGGTACTCTCCAGACAGAAGAGGGCGACGCTGTGGGCGGGGCGTTGGCGGCCGGTTATTCCTTACAGATAAGCAAGTGGCTGAATCTGGACTTCGGTCTTGGAGGATGGCTGGGGAATACCAGATATACTGTTTATGCTTGTCCGAATTGCGGGAAGATACTGGAAGAGGGAAACAAGTTCTTTATTCTTCCAAATGAGGTCACCATCGCGGCAATGTTTATTTTCTAAAGACGTAACACAATGAGACTCACCGCCTGCAACAAGGATAAAATTGTTCTTTTAGCATTGGCCCTGGCAATCCCTGCCGGTCCGTTCTGTTCCTGCGGCACTCAGAGGAAACTTGCCGCCATGCAGGAAAAGAATCTGACTGCAAGGATACAGCTTCCGGATGAGCAGAGTAGGGCTGCATCATTCCGTCAGATAGATACTTCATATCATGAAGACAGAGACACAATCACTGTGAATATAGACGGGCACGATATGATTCTGATGAAGGCTGTTCTTGATGACGAGACAGGAGAGATGGTGGCGGCCCAGCAGCTTCGTGCTGCGGTAGTCACGGCCCGTTTCCGCAATGTGGCCGAACGCCATGGAAAGATAGATCTCGAGTTTCAGATCATTGTTCCTCACGAAATGCAGGATCCTGATTGGCAGTTGCGCTTCCATCCGGATATGTATATGCTCGGAGACAGTATTCGTCTTGACGACGTGCTTATTACCGGATCGAGGTACAGGGAGGGGCAACTGCGGGGTTATCAGCAATATGAACGTTTCCTGTCGCGCATTGTCAATGACTCGACTGCCTTTATCGATCAGCGGAATCTGGAAATCTGGATTTCCAGAAACCTTCCGAAACTCTATGCATTCCGCAATGACAGTTCCTACGTTTCAGATGAGCAGTTCCGCTCCTATTGCGGCGTAAGCGAACGACAGGCAATTGACCACTATACGAACAAGTTTGCCAAGCGTTTGAACAACAGGCGCAAGTCAAACAGGGAACGTATGTTCAATCGTTACGTCAAGGTGCCGGTGCAGGTGGAGCACATCCGTCTGGATACCATTATGCGTAATGCTGATGGCGATTTCGTGTATAACTATATACAGACAATCGGGACCCGCAAGGCGCTGAAAAAAGTGGACATAGTCCTTTCAGGAGAGATATACGAGGCGGACAGGCGCCTCTATATGATACCACGTACTGAATCTCTCAGCTTTTACGTCAGTTCTCTTTCATCTTTCGTCGATGATAAGGAGAAGTATCTTACAACTGTCGTCGAACGCCGTGTCGAGGCCAACGCCTCCTGGTACATTGACTTTAAGATGGGAAGGGATGATATTGACGAGACCCTGCCGGGGAATGCAGGCCAGATAGAGAATATAAAAATGAATCTACGTTCCCTTATTGAAAACAGGACCTTCGACCTCGACTCCATCACCATCTCGGCTTACGCTTCTCCTGAAGGCTCGGAGACCGCTAACGAAAACCTTGCTAAACGTCGGGCCGGCAGTGCTGTAAACTATTTCAATGCCTATGTCAGACACGTTCAGGACTCTATTCGTCGAGAATCGGGTTATACCATAATCATCGGCGAAGATATGAACGAGGCCGGTATGGAGAGTGCCGCACAATTGCAGGACATCCGGTTCATCAGTTCCACGGGTGGGGAGAACTGGTTTCTTCTCGACAATCTTGTCGAGAACGACAGTTTTCTCACACGTGAGCAGAGGGACCGCTATTTCGAAATCGGCAGAACAGCTTCCGACATTGACTCAAGAGAGAAAATGATGGCTTCCGAACCGACATACAAGTACATTCGCGAAGAATTATATCCGATGCTGCGCACTGTGGAATTCAACTTCTTCCTTCATCGTCATGGTATGGTCAAAGACACCGTTCATACTACTGTCCTTGACACTACGTATATGAACGGGGTGCAGGCTGTACGTAATCGGGATTACGAGACAGCGGTGAAGTTGTTGATGCCGTACAATGACTATAATACAGCCATTGCTTATGTTTCTCTGGACCGAAACGAGTCTGCTCTCGGCATTCTTGAGAATTTGCCCCGCAATGCACAGGTCAATTATATGCTGGCTGTGGTCTATTCCCGCACAGGTCGCATTCAGGATGCCATACAGTGTTATCTGAATGCCTGTAAGCAGATGCCGGCCTATATCCATCGGGGTAACCTGGACCCTGAAATCGCCGCGCTCATTCGCGATTATGGCCTCAACAGACAGGAAGACACGGGAGATTTTAACAAATAATTCAAAAGTTCAATATGAAAAAAATTCTTACTATCACTGCTGTATTCGTAACAGCGCTTGCTCTGACAGGATGTCAGAAAGACGGGACCGTTTTGGGGAACAATGACGATATGTGTGCGCTTACAGTATGTGTCGGAGACGAGTCCGCAGTCAATACCAAGATTGCAGGTGCTGTTGCCGATGACAATATCATCAGAGACGTTCAGATTCTGGTTTTCCGTAAGGAGGCTACTGACGAGGAGAGCAAAATCGATGCTGCCGTCCGTATTTCCGGACTTAATGCGGAAGACGCCTACACTGTTACCGAGACTTTGAATTGCACCCGCGGCCCACGTGAAATCTGGGTTGTTGCCAATGCTGCCTCTGACTATATCACAGGAACAGAAGCTGTTCTGACTCTCAAGGATCTCAAGGCGAAGACCACAGTCCTTAATGACAATCACTACGGTACCATTGATAAGTCCTTCGTGATGGCCGGCAATAAGGTGGTCGATCTCAATGCCGCTTTTCAATCAGTTTCAGTTGACGTGAAACGTATGGCATGCAAGATAGTCGTCAAAAGTATAGAAGACAAGTTGACCCTTCCCGTTTATCAGGCTGCAGGTTCCCTGAAGATCACCGGAGCATATCTCATGAGCGTGGCCGGCTGCCAGAAGTTCGATAATCTCAATACTGTCAGCACTGCCCGTACTTACTTTCCTGCATCAGGTATTCCTGCAAACTGTTGGCATGGAAAGAATGTTAAGGACGCCAATGCTCTGATTGCCGAGGATTACAGCCCCATAAAGCCTCTTGAATATAATTGCAAGCTGAACGATGTGAGTACCTTCTACGCATACCCCAATGATGCCGCTCCTTCAAGTGAGTCTATGTGGTCTGTCAGGGGAACCATTCTTGTCATCGCAGCAACTATCAAAGGTGACGTTTGTTATTATCCGGTACAGCTCCCGGAGCTTGAATCCAACAAGTGTTACGAGGTGAGTCTCGTCATCAGGCACCGTGGCTCGGAGGATCCCTGGAGGCCGGTCGAGTATGATGACTTGACAACGACAGTCAATGTTATTCCCTGGATGCCGGTATCCATTCCGTCCGAGATATGAAGCGGTTACAATCTGCTGCTGCAAAGATGATGGGACAAAATTATATATTTTCGGTGGTGCTCACTGTGTCTGTCCTTTTTGTGTTGTCTTGTACTACGGTAAAGGAAGATCGAGGAGAATGCCCCTGCTATCTGACGATTGATGTTGATGACTATGCTGCGTTGGATGATTGCCCTTCTGCGCTTGTGCAGGTACAGGGTACAAGTCTCATCCAAAATACCATTCTGCCACGTGATTACGAATCCAGAGGCTATGAAATGAAGGTGGAGCGCAGGCCCAATCGTGTGACGGTTCTCGGAGGCCTCGAGGATAGCTTCATCGTCGGGGATACGCTTGGCATTGACAAATGGAAAGAGGCTGATCCTCTTATGGTCTTCAATGCTTATGTGGATTGTGACGGAGAACTCGCTTTTGAAAAGGCCGTGCCGCACAAGAAATGGTGTGAAGTATATTTCATTCTGTTAGGGGAGGAGTCTGTGGGCGATTATCCATATGACATGGTGCTGTCTGCCGATTGCAATGCCATGCGTATTACTTCCGGCACCCCCATTTGGGGAGATTACAAAGTTCTGGTCGAGAGACGAAAATCCGGTAAACCCGTGGCAAGGGTTCCACGCCAGAAAGAGAATGTATTGAGGCTCGATTTTTTCACAAGGAACGAGAGTCGAAATTACTCTTACGGGGATCGTGTGTTCTCTCTTGATATCGGTCGGGAGATGGAGTCCCGGGGGTATGACTGGAACCGGGAAGATCTTGATGATGTAAATGTTTTTGTCGATCTGGCAAGAATGAAAGCTAGCGTAAATATTGTCGAGTGGGAAACCACCAGACTTAATGTAGAGATATGATTATGCGCATATTCAATAAAATAATCGCCGCCATATACGTCTGCGTTGTTATCTCTTGCGTGGCGGATATTTCGGAGACGGATAAGATTGGAGTCTTCTGTGCGGATGAGGAAGGAAGGGTGGAGGTGGATTTCAATATTTCCGGTAACGCCATCAAAGTCGTTGATTTCAAGAGCCCTTTGCTTGACGGCGCCGAGAATGTTCAAAGCGGAGCCACCATCTATGCCTACATTGTCAGGGATGGAAGGACCGAGCTTGACAACTATCTGGTTTTGAGCGGTGATGAGGTGACTGCTCCGGAACACAGCGCTTCTGCGACAAGCCCCAAGATGCAGCTCGTCAACGGAGCCACCTATGACTTCTATGTCGTCGGCAATGCCTGGTACATCGACAAGAGCACCGGTCTGACGAAGGACTGGGCTTCCGTGATGGGACAGGATATGCCGGTGAACTATGCCGGAGGGCTGTCCGACGCCGTGTACCGTTTCGACGGAAGCGATTTCCGTTCCGGCTGCAGGCACGAGACACTTGCGGAGGTGAAGACTTACGGACTTCCCTATTCGGGTTCCAAGAGGGGTGTGCAGATAACCCAGGACGGACAGGACGTGGCGATAGACAACTGCCGTTACCTGTTCGCCAAGGTGTCCTTCACCGTGGACCACACGGGTCTTGACGGCAACCTGAACGACAACTATTTCAAGAATCAGAAGGTGTATCTGAAGCAGGCCAATCCGGTCATTCTTCCCTTCGCGGAAAAGAACGTCCTGACGGGCGGCTCCATCAGCGCGGACTGTGACGAGGCGATGACCAACGGCCACTGCGAGACCTATACCCTCTACGTGCCCGAGAACTGCAAGGGAGACCTTCTCTCCACGACCGACCCGGCGCTGAAGAGCGGGGACAACCCCGCCCTCGCCAGCGCGAAGGACGGCCTTACCTACATTGAGTTCCAGGGAACCGTCAACCCCTCCAACGCCTACGCCGCTCAGATCGGTTACTCCGGCAACGTGACCTACCGTTTCTACCTTGGTGCCGACAACTGCAGGAATTTCGACGTCATAGGCGGCAAGGACTACAAGGTGACCATGGGATTCACCGTGGATAACCTGTTCAACCCTTCGCCTCTCTGGAGGGTCGAAACCGACAGCTTTAATGACGGGCGTGTCATTGACGTGACGAAGGATGCGGCGTTCGCCGATCCTCTCGGTGCGACTTTCGTGGCCGTGAGGAAGAACAGGGGCAACACCGTCTACCTGTATGTCAACAAGGAGGGCAGTACCGGCGGAACGAACGCCATCCTCGGCAAATCGCTCGTCAGCGATCCTGCGTCATACAGTGCGGCCGACCTTACGGACTGCGCCGTGCATATAAGCCCTTCTGCCGCCACCCTGCTCGCCGACTACGGCATCAGCGCGTCGTATGACAAGACTACGGGCGCCCTGGCCTTCTACGTCGGCAACGCCGCCAAGTTCGACGCTTTCCGCGCCGGTGCGGGGCAGGTGGACGTTACGGCCACCCTTCTTCCGTCAAAGGAAGGAACGAAGAAAAGAACCTTCACTGTCATGGCTCTTGAGGACATGGAAGTGGTGTTGCCTTCAGGAGACCTTTACATAGGCCAGAAGACCACTGTCACGGCCAAGGGGTTCTGCGGCACGCCGAAGCTCTCGAGCAGCGTGGGAACCGTCTTCCGCACCACCAACGTGGCGGGTGACGACAACTACCTTGGTTCCACTCCCGTGTCGTTCACGGACGGAAAGATTGACCTTTATGCCTACAACTACAACGGAGGTACGGCTTTCGACCTTACGCTGGTTTCGGACGACGCCTTCAACGACGGAACGACCACCAGGTCCTTCAGCGTCAAGAAGCCGAAGCTGGGACTTGACGAATCCGAGATTGATCTCGGCGTCGACGGAACGGAACGCGAACTCGGAGTCAGATATTATCACGAAAATGGAACCACCCCTTTCACGACAGACGCTTTCGACGCGGCTGTTTACGCACAGGTTTTGGCTCCCGTGTTCTCCACCCGCGAGGAAGACAAGAGGGAATATGTGGGATATGAGGGGATGAACGTCTACTTGTGCAAGATGCCGTTGAACAAGACTGATGTCCGTACGCTTTTTGCGACACTGGATGTCAGAGGGGCAAACGCCACGCTCTTCCCGAAGCCGACGGTGGGCGCGGAATCCACGGAGGTGTATTACCGTTATCCCAAATGGATTTCCGGTTTTAGCGACATCCTTAGCGATGTGTTCAATCTGGACACCGAAGAGGCCGTGGCGAACCGGAAACTGGAAACGACGGCGAAAATCGACCTTGCCCATTGTTCAAATCCGTTTCAGGGTTCCACACAGTCAATATGGTATACGGTGAGCGTGGGGGATGACTTCGGAGGAATGTCTCCCATGGCGCCCTCATCCTCTGACATCAACAACGGATACCCCCACGTCTTCACCACGGAACTGTCCGGAACCGAGGTGACAGTGCACTGGTACGTGGTTCCCCAGGTAAGTGGCGGAAGCATCAATTCCCCCTGGGGCTCAAGAAGAATTGTGGCGTATTTTGTAAACAAGCACAGCAACGAATTCTTCATTCCTTCCACAATCATTGCGTCCTTTGATGTAAAATACAATCCTGTAGTGCTGAACAAGCTGTGCGTCTATCCCATAAATGACGAGCAGAAGAAATACAACGATGCAGACTGCTACATCTGCTGCAACCTTGCGGCCATGCTCTACACTCCGGGAAAGCAGGAACCCGCCACGTTCAACAGATTCACGTCCCTGCCTATCGGCGGCCATCAATACACCAACGATCAATATACGGTCAACACGATTACGGAGAACACTGCCGCCCATGCTTACATATACCTCAAATATGTTGTATGGTCTCTGAGAAATTGGCCAGGCAATCTGTTCGGGGTTCAACCAACTCCCTCGGATTACAAAATCGGCGAGATCTATTGGTATGACGCAATGGTTGACGAAGCGATCCGTACCGGAGCCGGCCAGCTTACGGACTGCTACTTCTACTATGGAGGTTCGCACGAAAGTACATTGAGAGCTAACAGTTACCCTTGCTCCATAGACGATCAAGAGTATATGAAAACCTATCTTCCCGTCCAGATCGGAGATCCGAGAACTGTCAGAGCCGTCAAGTATTAGAGGATAAGAACTCGCGTACAAGTGTATATGGAAAGAAGGGGTGGACAGGACGTTCACTCCTTCCTTCCTTCCTTCCTTCCTTCCTTCTTTTATTTTGTATTTGATTTGGTAAATACTCTTTTAGTAAATACTCTTTTAGTAAAAGATATTTTACTATCTTTGTAGCATTATGGCAAACTCATTATTCATATTCGGTAAACCGGCAAAAGGGAATCTGTTTACAGACAGAGAAAAAGAAACAAGAAGATTGGTTTCAAATTTTAAAAACGGAATAAATACGTTCATAGTGTCACCGAGAAGGTGGGGCAAAACTTCTCTCGTTCTCAGGGCAATGGAAGAAGCTCATGCGGACAAATTGAAATTTGTATTTGTTGATGTATATAAATGCAAAAGCAGTTCTGAATTCTGTGAAAAACTCGCTTCGGCAATTATAGCACAAACGTCAACCAAAATCGAAGAGGCTGTTGAAAACGCCAAAAATCTACTTAACAGAATTACGATGAATTTCGGTATTTCTCCTTCTCCGCTAAACCCGTTTGACATTACATTCGGATTAAGAGACAAGGAGTTTGATGAGGAAGAGATACTAAGACTTCCAGAATTGATTGCAAAAAAACAGGGAATAGATATCGTCATCTGCATAGACGAATTCCAACAAATCGCGAAATTCAACGATACGGAATCTTTCCAAAAAGAACTGAGGACAATCTGGCAGCATCAGGACAAAGTAACATACTGTTTGTTCGGAAGCAGAAAACACATGATGGAAGGTTTGTTCGATACAGAAGAAAAACCCTTTTATAAATTTGCCGACATTTTATATCTTGATTGCATTCCGCAATCATACTGGACCAAATACATTCAAGGCAAATTTGAAAGCCAAGGAAAAACAATCAACGAGAAATTATGTGAAAAGATATGCGAGAGCGTTGCTTTCAATTCTTCCTATATCCAGCAATTATCGTGGTATCTTTTTCTTGAATGCGACACAGTCCCTGACGACAATGATTTTGTCCTTGCAATGGATGAATTGATTACTCAGAACGCTCCCGTATTCGAGGAAATGACAAACGAAATGACCGGATATCAGATGAATTTTCTGAAAGCGGTCGCCAACGGAATTTCCACAGGACTCAGCAAAGCGGATATAGTGAGCAAATACAAATTAGGGTCATCCGCCAATGTCGCGGCAATACAGAAAATAATGATAGCAAAAGACCTTGTAACTGAAACAGGACAAGGCTTGGTTATTACGGACAAAGTCTTCGAGAAATGGCTTCTTCTGTGAATTCGTCCGCAGTGAACCGAAAAAAGGAACGAGCTTTTAGCCCACTCCTTTTTTCGGTCTTATCTTGTACTTGTATTCCGCTATTCCCGTATTCCGCTATTTCTTCGCCAGTTCAAGGAAAAGTTTCCCCCAATAGTATTTGACGTCCTTCACGTTGTCAGGATCGGGTGCAACAGAATAATTAAGATAGTAATCATCTTCATTATAGCGCTCTGACCAATCTTTTATGAAATGATCCCAAATCTTTGCCTTTCTGTACCGGATATCAGCGGGATATAGTTTATATGCTCTCTTGGGAGGAAAAGGCTGACCATAATCCGATTGCGTTTCTTTACGGTAAGGCATCCAGCGGAATTCGGAATAATTGTCGGAACTCCAAAGATAACAGTCTTGATAATCAGTACCTACACTATAGTTCCTGAATGAAAGGGCGTCTTTTATCTGGGTAAGCCTGTTGTCCGGTGTGGCATTTCTGGGAATTGTTCCTATAAACTCTATGGTAGTGAACTTTTCGGTATGAAAGACTTCTTCCGTCTTGTAATCCGTTTTTCCCTTTACGTAATATTCTTCGCGCGGTCTTGCTATATTCGGTAGCCTGCAGAGCACGGCGTCCTCTTTGAGGTCGCCGTATGTTGTCTCCTTGGTCCCTTCAACCAGGAACACTCTCTTGCCGTCGATGGCCAGCTCGAATCCTTCCACCGCGATATGGTTTGCCGTGCGGACGCGGATGGTGATGCTCTTGCCGCCATTCTCGGGACCGTTCCAGAAGCGTATGTCTGTAGTGCCTCCCTTTATTGCCTTGACCTTGTCGCTGCGCTGAGTGGGCATCACGACATCGAAGGTTGAGAGCTCGCGGGGATTGTCCGTGTCAATTTTGGCCTTCAGCCTGTAGTCCTGCAAGTCTCCGTCCTTCACGATGTCGGCAATGTCAGTGCTGGAACTTGCGTTCACCCGGGCCGTGGTCTCGAAGCGTATGCTGTTCCAGGGAGTGAGGACGAGTTCCACAACGTCCGGTTCAACGGTGAAGGTCCTGGCGGGGGTTCCGGCGTGCACTCCGGTGACGGAGGTGAAGGCCACCTTTCCGTCGGGGCAATCGGATTTCACCTCTCCCGTATAGATATACAGGGAATCCTTTTCAACGCCCTGCTCCTCGACGAACACCTTGACGGTGAATGCCTGTTCCGGAAGAATTTGAGCGGGAGGGTTGTTGAGGTTGGGGGAGAGGTTCTCCTTGTTGCCGCAGGAGGCGAGAAGTACGGTCAGGATGGCTGCCGTACCGACCCGCGAAAGCAAACTTTTACGATTCTTCAACATGGCGTTTATGTTTTGAGCCTTCTGCAAAATAGGCATAAAACACATTGAGGACCAAATCCTAACCGTAAAAAATCAATAATCTTAAATAAAAAAAATAAATTTTATCACTTAAAAAAATCAAAGTATTCAAAACAGGTCCTTAGTCCACCGGCTGTTTGTGTTTCGCAACCCTCTTGAATGTGGAGCCGTCCGGGGCTGTCACTGTCAATGTGTTCTCTAATGGCTCACCTGCAAAAGTCCGTGGGAGATTTATAGATTAATGATTATCTTGAGCAAAAGAATTGAGGCTATGGGAATTAAAAGATACTCTTATGTGCTGCTGGCGGTCGGACTGCTGTCTTCAGCCTTGTGCTGCAGCGAAGCAAATGCAACTCGCCCACGCAGAAACAGAATGACTGTCGCAAGCGAAAAGGTCATTGCGCGTTCTCCTTCTCCCGAAGACATTTTCCTCTACACCCCAGCCATAGTCGAAGGACTTGACGGCCGGCTGGTGGTGGCTGTTGACTACGGCGGACCTGGGACAGACAAGCTGGACGAGCCGAAGTCCGGCTTCGGTGACTACAAAACCGGAAACCAGATACGCATAATGTACTCGGATGACAGAGGCAGGACCTGGAAGGACTCGCCAGCAAGGATTCCCATGATGCACGAGATTCTCTTCAAGGCGGGGAATACGCTGTATATGGTAGGCCACGCCGGAATTCTGCTGGCCAGCCGCAGCGATGACAACGGCGTCACCTGGTCGGAGCCGTCGATACTCTGCGACCGGCCGAGATGGCACCAGAGCTGCGGTGCCGTTGACATTCACGACGGTAAAGTCACGCTCGTATACGAAAAATGGATAGGGGACAGTCACCCTTGGCCGGGAGTGGGACCGGTATTGATGCAGGGCAGGATAAGCGATGACCTGACCAAAGCCGAGAACTGGAAATTCTCCGAGGTCTACAACCCTGATTCTGATTTGACGGCCGCAAAGCCGTCAGGAGCTCATGTTCTGTCGACAACATTCGAGAAAAGTCCCGCTCCGGGTATCCTCGAAGCCAATGTGGTCCGTGTATATGACCCCAAGCGCCCATTTTATGACCCCAGCGGAAAGTCTGTTGTCATCATGATGCGGGCCGCAACCGGCTTTTCCGACATGGGCGTAATGCTCAAAGGTGTCGAAAACCCCGATGGCAGCCTCTCCATCGGAAAACTGCACAAAGATGACGGAGACCTTTTCCTGACACACATCCCCGGTGCGAACCTCAAATTCCACATCTGCTATGATCCCCGGACAAAGTTATATTGGATGGTTCACTCTCAGATCACAGGGTATATGAACGAAAGACGCAGGCTTGCCCTTTCATATTCTCCGGATCTGTTGAGATGGACATTCGCGGGCATTGTGGCAACAGGTCCCAGCGACAACGGTGCAAGGCACTATGCCACCATGTGTATAAGCGGAGACGACATCTTCATCGTCAGCCGTTCGGGAGATGAGAAGGCCAGAAACGCTCACGACAACAATCTGACGACTTTCCACAAAATCAAAGACTTCAGGAAGCTGATCTATTGATCTGCTTCAGACCGCATCAATACTTTAATGCCCGGATGCAACGGCCGTTGTCCCGGCCACCGCGATAACATCCGCAATGAACCTGCTGGAAATAGAAATCCCAGGCAAAGTAGGGTAGTTCGGGATCGGCATCCGCGGTCCAATAATAACCGAAATAGCCGCATTCCTTCAGATAGTCACCGGAGTAATATCCTGTGGCCGGAATGAATATCTCATTGCCGTTGTCGCCTCTGACCCTGTAGCCGTTCGCTCCGTCAAGTGTGGTCCAAGTCCAGTCGCAACGTGATACGAGTTCTTCCCACTCCTGCTTTGAAGGCACCTTCCATCCATCACCAAGCAATGTGCGGGCGGCATCGTCCGACATTTCCAGACGGCTTCTCCCATCCACTTTACCATATTCGGGAAGGGTGCAGTATCTGTTGAGTTTCGTATTGACACCGTCACAGAGACCATAACGACTCCATCCGAAGCATGTCTTGGGATTCACCTCCCCCCAGGCAAAATAACCGCCGGTTCCGGCAGGGGAGGACGCACCGACATTGAATTCAGCCCATAAAGGTCCCCCTTCCCACAGCCTCACGCCCTCAGGCACCGCAATAGACGGTTTGGGCGCAGTGACCCAGTCAAGAGAAACATTCTCATACCACAGTTCCCTGCCTTCGGTCCCTTTTTCGAAATAGATACCTATAGTACCGTCTTGCAACACCGTCATTGATGAATACATCGAACTGCCGTGGCATATGACCTTGCCTTCAGACCAGGAAAGAGTTTCGTCGTAACTTACAAATATACCGATATCGCGTCTTTCCTTGACTGACGGTACGCTCATGAGTATGATGTCATCATTGTATCGTATTATGTCCCCGTTGCAGTTTGACACATCAAGGCTGTCCCAGAATTCCGGCTTGCTCCAGGTCTGACCTCCGTCTTCGGAGATGACATAGGCTTTGGGACCCTTCTGACGTATCGTCATCAGAATGCTGCCGTCCTTAAGCTGTATGAGTTTGGATTCATCACCACCACCACCGAAGGCTACGTCGGAGACGTGCCACGTCTTTCCGCAGTCATCTGAATAGACAGCGTGGTTGTATAGGCTGGACTCCGGTCCGCAGGCGGTGACATTCGCCACAATCACCCTTCCCTTATATGGCCCCTTCGTCACCAGAAGGTCATTTCCGCTGGTAAAGAATGATGAATGGTACCTCTTGCAGACAGGATTGTCAGGATTATCCCCCCACATAAGGTTTGTGATGTCCACAGGTTCGCTCCAGCTGCGGCCGAAATCCTTGCTCAGCGCATAATATGAGCGTTGGGGATTGTCTTTGTCGGAGCGCATGAAACGTTCTCCGCCGGCAAACAGGCATATAACAGTACCGTCTTCGGTCTCAACAAGACTCGGATCTCCATAACCGGACATCCTTCCGTCATTGCGGGCGACATAGCAGGGTTCGCTCCAGGTAAACCCGCCATCTGTGCTGTAGCGGCTGACCACATCAATGCGCTGGGGCAGGTCGAGTTCGGAATCATTGCGCTGGTCATTTACGATGAGCAGGGTTCCGTCTGACAACTGCCGGATGGCCGGAATGCGCCAGTGCGTGGAACCCATATCGCCGGGTTTGTAAACAAGCTTGCGGCACAGCAGCACTTCACGTGTGCCGGGAGCAGGCTTTTGGGGGATAATAGATGTTCCTTTCATATTGACGGCCACCAGTTCGGCGCCCACTTTGTCACCTTCTGCCGATGACATGCTGATGTCGGCGCAGATTGAGAAAATGTCATTCCCGTAAAGTTTGCTCCCGCAACTGAGACGATAACGTCTCCTGCCGGGAATGACCCTTTCTCTGTCAAGAACCTCGCCGTGATTGATTACACAGAGTGTGCTGATGTCATCCGCATCACCTGTCAGCTCCACGTCGAACGAACTGATACGGCAGGGCAGGTCCGGAGTCAGACTCATATACAGGAGCGGCTCGGCGCAATTGCCGCGTCCTGTAAACTCCGTCTCACGGGTGACAACCACATTTAAACTTGCTTGAGGCGCACAGGACGGCAACAACAGGAACGCAATCAGAAACTGGAAAAGACAGCGGTAATTCATAAACGGATCACTATATGCATCAATACAAATATACTGAATAAAGGTGCTTTTTTGAAAAAAATTCTTTCACTTTGGGTAGAAGTGATTTTCATCTGTCATCCAATGTGCCTTTGGTCAGGAGAATTTCCAACCGTCTGTTTCGTGAATGACCGAAAATGTGTAAATTCGCAAACACGATCAATATCACCATTGCCCATATCGACCGGTATATTCAATAATTCTGAAAATCATGAACAGGTCCTGTCTGTACGCCATACTGTTAATTGCCCTATTGCTCGCATCTTGTGACAGAAACCGCATAGAACCCATACCGCAGGAAGAAACGCCTTTGAAATTCATGGTGTTCACGGATATACATTATATGCACCCGGACATCCTCAGGCAGGAAGGAAAGTGCTTATTACAATTACCTTGGGGACGGACCGGTAATGCCGGATGACTGTATTGAGATTCCGTTGTCGTGATTGCCCGGAAATTGCGTGAATCCGCATATTGACTTCCCCCCGCTCTGAGTCGGCGGGGTATATCAACATACCAGTTATATTTTTTTGTAATCTTCAAGAGCTTTTCCCAGGATGAAGAGGGCCCTTTTCAGATCCTTGATGTTGAGAACGTAGGCAAGTCTGACTTCGTCCTTTCCGAGGCCGGGAGTGGTGTAGAAGCCGGCGGCTGGAGCCATCATAATCGTTTCCCCTTCGCATCCCTCTGGCGTTTCGGAATCCTTCCAGCGGAAATCTGACAGACACCAGGCACAGAAAGCCTCGGCATCATCGACCGGCAGCTTCGCCACAGTGTAGAAGGCTCCCATCGGGAGAGGTGTATAGCAACCGTCGATTTTGTTCACACCGTCAATCAGACATTTTCTGCGCTCCACGTATTCCTCGTAAATTTCCCGGCTGTACTGTTCCGTGCCGTCAATTGACGCTTCGGCGACAATCTGGCCGATGAGGGGCGGGCTGAGACGGGCCTGACAGAACTTCATGACCGTTTTGCGTACAGCCTCATTGCGGGTAATCAGGGCTCCGATGCGTATTCCGCACTCGGAATAGCGCTTGCTTACAGAATCTATCAGTACAACGTTCTGCTCTATGCCTTCCAGATGCATTGCGGAAATGTACGGGCTTCCGGTGTATATGAACTCACGGTAAACCTCGTCGCTGAACAGGTACAGATTGTGCTTCTTGACAATGTCGCGTATCTGGTTCATTTCCTTTTGGGTATAGAGGTATCCGGTAGGATTGTTCGGATTGCAGATGAGTATGGCCTTCGTCTTATCACTTATCAGTTCTTCGAATTTCTCAACTTTCGGAAGACAGAAACCCTCGTCGATGGTGGTGGTGATGGTCTTTATCACTGCACCTGCGGATACGGCGAATGCCATATAATTGGCATAGGCGGGCTCGGGAACAATAATTTCGTCCCCGGGGTTAAGACAGGAAAGGAAGGCGAAAAGAACAGCCTCGGATCCACCTGTGGTAATGATTATCTCATCTTCGTGGAGTTTGATCTGGTACTGTTCGTAGTAATTCACAAGTTTTTTGCGAAGGGAACGGTAACCCTGGGAAGGACTGTATTCCAAGGTCTTGCGATCAATCGTCTTCAGCGCGTCAAGGGCTTTGCGCGGTGTCGGAAGGTCCGGCTGGCCGATGTTGAGCCTGTAAATCTTTATGCCTTTGTCCTCTGCCTCATAGGCAAGAGGGGCAAGTTTTCGAATAGGTGAAGCCGGCATCTCAATGCCACGCTGTGAGATTTGAAGTCCTGATTTACAATCCATAAGGCTCTGTTTTCAATATCTACGCAAAAATAATAAAAATGATTAAGAACCTGTTGTGAAATGGTTGAAGAATTTGATTATAGGAATTTTTTCTTGTATTTTGGTCCCCGAAAGAAATTAATCATTTCAAAACAGGTTCTTAATTTGTCCGTTTTGTGTGTATGAAAGATTATCTGTTCACAATGGAAATGGAGACTCGCGACTATGAGTGCGATATCCAGGGTGTTGTCAATAATGCCAATTATCTGCATTATCTCGAAGCGACGAGGCATTGCTGGTTGGGCGAAAGGGGCGTTTCTTTCGCCGAATGGCATGAGCGGGGGATAGACGTGGTAGTCTCTCAGATATCCATAAAATACAGGGTCCCTTTGAAAGGCCGTGAGCAGTTCATTTCCTGCCTGAACCTCAGAAGGGAAGGGGCCAGATTCATCTTCAGCCAGGACATTTACCGGAAGTCTGATATGAAACTCTGCGTTTCTGCAGAGGTTGAAACCGTGTCGATTGTAAATGGAAAACTCAGTCGCGGCGATGAAGTCGCGAGTCTTGTCTGATTACGCAGTCCCTGAAAATACATGGGACTTGGATGGATAGTAAATGTCTTGTTTGCTATTGCTTCCCTCAATCGTTATTATTGAAAAATACTTACAAAATCAATAGCTGACATTTGTAATCAGTTATACTTTTGCATTGTCAAAGTCGCTTCCGTCAGTCAAGGAACCGGGCTGAAGGAGCGCAACGACAAAGAACTGTTAAAAATTTGAAGTTATGATTACCAAGACAATGCAAAACGCAATCAACAGGCAGATCAACGCTGAACTGTGGTCTGCATACCTTTATCTGGCAATGTCCATGGATGCTGAGGCAAAGGCTCTCAAGGGAATAGCCAACTGGTTCTTTGTACAGTGGCTTGAGGAGCAGGATCATGCCAGGATCTTCCAGAACTATATGAATTCGAGCGGGGCAAAAGTGATTCTGCATCCGATCGATAAAGTGGATACAGAATGGGAAAACCCTCTGGAAATGTTCAAACAGACTTTGAAACATGAACAGGAGGTTACAGCTATGATCAATGACCTTGTGCGTCTGGCAATGAGTGAAGGAGATTTCGCTACGCTTAGCCGCCTCCAGTGGTTTGTTGACGAGCAGGTGGAAGAAGAGGAAAATGCCCGGGACCAGGTCAGCGATTTTTCAAGAGCCGGAAAAGATTTCGGTGTCATTCTGGAGCTTGACTCCCAGCTTGGGGAAAGAGAATATTCAAAGCCGGATCCTCTCAAATGATCCGTACCAGCCGCCATCTGATGGCTGAAGGATGGCCGGTACGCGCCTTCTGGTGCGGCCGGCCATCAAAGCGTCTGTTTCAACGTTTTGATGAACAGCTGGGCTGACTTCTTGACGTAAGTTCCTTTCAGCGTGTGTACGCAACCGATCATCCTGCGTTCCATTCCTTCAATGGGAATGGATTTCAGTGAGGGATCGTAATATGATGCAAGTGATGACATTATCGCTATCAGTCGTGTGCTGTGCACCAGTTTGAGAATTCCGTAGGGGTTGTTCATCTCTACGCAGATGTTGAGGCTGCTGGTGTCCGCATCCACGAAACGGTCGAAAGCTTTCCTGGACTGCAGGCCTGAACTCGGGAGTATTATCCGTTGACGTTGAAGTTCCTTAAGGGTGAGAGAGTCCCGGTCAGACAGGGGGTTGTCCTTGCTCATTACGGCACATAACTCCGATTCAACTATCGGATCCGTATCTATTTCTTCAAACAGGACTGCGGATTTGAAAGCCAGAAAGAAATCTATCTCGTGTTCTCTCAGCATCTTCATAAGATCTCCTATGTTCTGGTAAACAATCTGCAGTTTGACGTTGGGATATTCTTTAAGGTAAACCTTGAGAGCATTGTTGAGTATTCCTCTGAAGGATGTGGTAAGACCTATGTTCAAGGTGCCCGATACCCCTTTCTTCAGGTCAGAAATGCGCTGAAAACATTCTGAAGATGTTTTCAGAGTCTCAAGTGCGAGCGGGAGCATCTCAGCCCCCGCTTCTGTCAGACTGACATTGTGCGACGAGCGTTCGAAAAGCTGGCATCCCAACTCATCTTCGAGCTGTTTGATTTGCTGGGAGAGTGTACCCTGAGTGATGAACAGTGACTTGGACGCTTCGGAAAAATTGAGAGTCTTGGCCACCGTCACGAAGTACCGGATCTGTCTTAATTCCATAGTAAATCCTTTTTTTGCAATGATAGACATAAATATTGAGAATTTCAATAGCCGTTATTGAAAAATACTTACGATTTCAATACTTGACATGTTGTCCACATAATATCTTTGCATTGTAAAAGTCGCTTCCGCCAGCCAAGGATCCGGGCTGACGAGCGCAACGAAAGAGTCGGTTAATAATAAAGTTATTGTTAGTATGGAAACAAAGTTCTTTTTTTGCAAACACTGTGGTAACGTGGTTGTAAAAGTGGTCGACAGCGGTGTCGTTCCTGTATGTTGCGGTGAGGAGATGGTTGAACTCATTCCCAACACCACCGACGGGCTGGTGGAAAAACATCTTCCCGTAATCGAACGGGTTGACGACTGCACCGTACGGGTAAAGGTCGGTTCCGCTCCCCATCCCATGCTTGAAAAGCATTACATTTCATTCATCTATGTGGAGACAGAGAATGGAGGGCAGCTGCGCTACCTCGAACTGGACAGAATGCCCGAGGTGGAAATATGCAGTTGCAAGGACAAGATCACGGCCATATACTGCTATTGTAACATTCATGGCCTCTGGCGCGCCACTATTCCTGCGGATTTCTGCAAATCTGACAAGTGCTGCGGTGATGGTTATGACGCTAAGTCCGGAAGCTGCGGAACAGAGAAATCCTCCTGCTCCACTGACAAAGGTAAAATGGAAACCAAAAAGGCCCGGAAATTTTTCGGCGGTTGCTGTACTGTCAGGTGCAGATAATTGATAATGAGTTGTTTCGTCCCGTCACCGGAAGGTGGCGGTTTTTTTTGTCATCCGTTCCAAGTTTTTTTTGTAAATTTGAGGAACTGATAACCGATTCTTTTCCATGGAACTTGTCCTTCTGATTTTTGCCGCATTGCTCCCGGCTGTTTTGCTGATATATTACGTGTTCCGTAAAGACAGTCTGCATCCTGAACCCCGGGGGCAACTGATAAAAGGCTTCTTCTTCGGAGTGGCTGCGGCCGGATTGGTGATGGCGGTCATGGCACCGTTTGCCGGTTTTTTACAACAGGCGGCACAGACTTCAGTGACAGGTGCCGTGTTCCAGGCCTTTTGCGGTGCGGCTATTCCCGAGGAGCTGTCAAAATTGCTGATGTTGTGGCTTTTGGTCCGCAGCAATAAATATTTCGATGAAAATATTGACGGAATAGTTTATGCGGTGTGCGTCGGAATGGGCTTCGCCGGATTCGAGAACATTCTGTACCTGATAAGAAATTACGATGCATGGCTGGCTGTCGGCTCTGTCCGTGCTTTGATTTCAGTACCCGGCCATTTCTTCTTTGCCGTTACTATGGGATACTACTTCTCTCTCTCTCATTTTGGCGACAAGACCCGGAAGAGGACCAATCTCTGTCTCGCCATCGTTGTTCCGATTCTGATGCATGGCATATTTGACAGCATATTGATGTCTGCCAGTATCCTGCCCACCCTCGGACTCATCCTTACCGCCTGTTTCTTTTTCTGTTTCAAAAGAATACGTCTCTTCGCGTCGGGAAAGCTCAAGGAACTGTATGATATGGACAGGAATCGTTTTGAGTCGTAGTATGGCAACCAGCAAGGAATATGCGGATTTTATCCGTGCCAAATTCGAGAGGCTTGACGTGGTCACCGTCAAGCCGATGATGGGGGAGTATGTCATCCATATGGCAGGTAAGGTGCTGGGCTTTCTGGGAGATGAGCGCATGCTCCTCGAACCCGGCCCGACGGCCGCACAACTCCTGCCGGATGCCGAGCAGGTGGAACTGTTCCCGGGTTCCAAACTGTTCTACATTGTGGATGACTCCATCAGCGCATCCCGACTGTGCGAGATAGCCAAGGCCGTTTATGACGACCTTCCGGTCAGCAAGCCGAGGAAATCAAAACGTAAGCCTGATCCCGACATTGAAAAGAGATTCCCGTTTGCAAAACATATAAAAGACTGAATATGAAAAGACTGATTGTTGTTCTTCTGACTTTTGCCACTCTGTGCGCGTATGCCGGGCAGAGGGAACTGATTTGGCCGAAAGGCAAGATGCCCGATGCCCAGCCGGGACAGATTGCCGCGATGACTGATGAGGCCAACTCTGATGGATTCAAGGCGGACAAACACCGTATCGCCTACATCGAGTGGTTTGATGCTCCTTCACCGGAAAAGCGCAACGGCGCCTGTATGATTCTCATTTCCGGCGGTGCCTATAACAATTGCTGCGATGTGAAACCGGTACGCGAGTGGAATGAAAGGCTCACCGCCGAAGGTATTCAGTGCGTTAATTTCGTGTACCGCACTCCCCGTCCCGTGGGAATTCCCATTTATCAGACTGCCTGGGAGGATGGTCAGCGTGCCGTCAGAATGGTGCGCAGCGAGGCGGCGAAACGAGGTTTCGATCCGGAAAAAATAGGCGTCATCTCGATGTCGGCAGGTTCTCACCTGGCCCTTCTGCTTGCTACCAGTTCGCAGACTCCCGCTTATGAGCCGATAGATGCTCTGGATAATGTCCCCTGTCATATCAACTGGGCGATAGTGCATGCTCCGGCATATGTCACTACAGACGGTGAGACCGGCACTCCGGCTATGCGTGAGGGCTATGGCGCTGATGTCAGGATCTCTGAAGTATTCAAGTTCGACGAGAAGACATGCCCTGTGAGTCTGCACCACGGAGGTCTGGACCCTTATTCCCCGAACGGCTCAACTCTTGTCTACCGTCAGTTGCGCAGGATGCACGTCCCCGCGGAACTTCACCTCTATCCCAACAGGAAGCACGGCATTTTCGGAGTTGAGCGCGGTATCGAATTCATCCGCCAGATGGGATTTCTTGGCGAACTTGCCCCCGAAGAGTCTCTGATGGACCGCTACACTTCCGATGAGGCCAGGGCGGAATATGTCAAAGAAGATGTATGGCCGGAAGGGAAAATGCCGGATGTACAGGAGAAACAGTGCCAACCCTATATTGAGTGGCATATGCCCAGGGAACTGAAGACCACCGCGATACAGATAATCTATTCAGGCGGGAGCTATTCCGGTAATGACCCTGATGGCTTCGAAGTCGCCCCGGTCCGCCGCTATCTCAACGAGCTCGGTATGACGGTTGTCACCCTGAAATACCGCACCCCTCGTCCTGCCGGTCTTGCAAAGCACACTACGGCCTGGGAAGACCTTCAGAGAGCCGTCAGAATTGTGCGGAGCGAAGCCGCTTCCCGCGGACTTGATCCGGACAGAATAGGCATTATGGGAAGTTCTGCCGGTGGTCATCTTACTCTTATGGGTGTTACCTCTTCGCTTCATAAGGCTTATCTGCCGATTGATGACATTGACAAGCAGTCCTGCAGCGTGCAGTGGGGAATAGGCATCTATCCCGCCTATTCGCTGACTGATGGCGCTGAAAAAGGCAATTCCACCGGTGGCAATGATGACAGCGCTGTGCTTGTGCCGGAATTCGGCTTCGACCTTGCCACGGCCCCGATGCTCTTCATCCACGGTGACGCTGACGGTTGGGCGGCAATGAATTCCGTGAAAGCCTGGGAGAAGATGCGCGCAATGGGCATCCAGTGTGAACTTCACACTCTGGCGCTCCGTCCTCACTGCTTCCAGAGAAAGGCTTCTCCGGGAACAGGCAGTTACACATTCCTTGACAGAATAGCCGAGTTCCTGAAGGCGCAGAAAGTACTTGAATAGAAGATGAATATCAAAACAATTCTTGTTATGGCTGCTGCTATGCTGTCCGGCTGCTCGGAGAAGCCGGCGAAAGAAGGAACGTACGGCTATGATGCCGGGTTCTTCAAGGATATGGGAATAGAGACCGTGGAACTTGTTTCCTCAGATGGCAGGTCCCGGGTACTGACAGTGCCCGGATGGCAGGGGAGAGTGATGACTTCCACCACCGGAGGGAAGAACGGAAACAGTTATGGGTGGGTCAATCACAAATACATCTCCGGCGGGGAAATTTCAGGACAGTTCAATCCCTTCGGAGGAGAGGAACGCTTTTGGATAGGACCCGAAGGCGGTGCGAATTCTTACTATTTCGCCCCCGGTGCAGAACAGGTGTATGCCAATTGGCTCGTGCCGAAAATCCTCGACACCGAGGCTTTTGCCGTCGAGTCGAAGAGTGGCTCCGAGGTGACGTTCAGCGGAAAGGCGAGTCTGGAAAACGCTTCCGGCCACAGATTTGATATAGGATTGCGTCGTGTGGTGAAACTCGAAGATGCATCAGAAGTTCTCGGAGTGCCTGTGCCTGATGGGGTTGATGCTCTTGCCTACAGCACGGCCAATACCTTGGAGAACAGGGGAGAGCAAGCCTGGACAAAAGAAACGGGAATGCCATCGGTATGGCTGCTCGGTATGCTCAATCCAACCCCGGGCACTACTGTGTTCATCCCATATGAACTTCGCGAAGGAGAAACCATTGTGAAGGACGACTATTTCGGGAAGGTGCCTTCCGACAGACTGATCGTGAAGGACGGCTTCGTGTTCTTCAGAATCGATGGAAAGTACCGGGCGAAGATAGGTCTTCCGAAGGGCAGCGCCAAAGACCTTTGCGGCAGTTATGACAGCGGCAACCATGTACTCAACATTTTGAAATACACTGTGCCGGATTATCCCTGCGAATATGTGAACGGTCAGTGGGGACATCAGGACAATGCCTTCGGAGGAGATGTCATCAATTCGTATAATGACGGTCCAACTGAGACGGGAACCGTAATGGGACCTTTCTACGAGATTGAAACCTCATCTCCGGGAGCTGAGCTTGCCCCGGGTGAAAGCCTTACCCATATTCAGTACACACTGCATATCGAAGGACCGGAGGAAGAACTATCGAAGATTTCCGAGGCCGTCTTCGGCATCGACCTCAAGACTGTCGCTTCCGTATTTTAAATCAAAGGGTAAGAGGGCGGAGCCTTATGGAAAGTCGCGTCTCAACGCGACCGGCGGTGCGGGTATGTTGCGAGCGGCAACATACGGGAGCAAGGAGCCGCAGGGTACATTAGGGGCGGAGCCCCTAATAAGAGTGGGACCTAGCAGATTCGAACTGCTGACCTCATGCGTGTGAAGCATGCGCTCTGAACCGGCTGAGCTAAGGTCCCGAAAACCTTGCAAATATAGCAAATATTCCTCTTAATCTCAAAAATAGTGTTAATTTTGAAAGTTAAGATTGATTCCAATGCAGATACTTACCGGTCTTTTTATTCTTCTTGCCTTTCTTGCGGTGGGTGAGCTGACTTCATCCCTGATAGGAAACGTCATTCCGGGCAATGTGATAGGTATGCTTTACCTTTTCCTGGCATTATGCCTAAAGTTGGTGAAACCCGAGTGGATCAGGCAGACCGCTCAGTTCTTCCTGAACAATATGGTCATTTTCTTTGTGCCCCTGTTCATGTCGATTATGGATGACTGGGGAGTCATTCGTATGAATCTTATCTCCTGGCTGACAATTCTGCTTTCGACCACAATATTTGTAATAATCGCTTCCGGAGCCGTCAGCGCCGCTCTTGTAAGATTGCAAAAGAAAGGAGGGAAAGATGAATAACGGCGCCGCTCTCCTCGCTCTGACCATAGGGGCGTACATACTCGGAGTCTGGGCAAAGCGTAAAACCGGCTTCGGGATGCTTCACCCGCTGCTTGTTGCAGTTCCTGTGATAATGGCCGTGCTGAAAGTATTTCATGTTCCTACTCAGGATTACATGCAGGCCAACAGGATAATAACGTTTATGCTCGGTCCGTGCGTCGTTTCACTTGCTCTTGTCCTGTATGACAATCTTCCCATTATCCGGAAGCATATGCTGACTATTCTGACCGCTGTGATTGTCGGCTGCATAGTAGGTGTCGGGAGCGTATGGGCACTAGGCGAAATTCTCGGACTCGACAGAGTGTTCATCGCATCAATGGAACCGAAATCCATCACTGCCCCCATAGCCGTTGAACTGTCTTCCTACAATGGCGGGAATGTGGCCCTGACAGCTGCCTCTGTTGTGATTTGCGGCCTTACCGGTGCTGTCCTCGGTCCCTGGATACTGAATGTATGCAGGATTGCCGACCCCGTTGCCAGAGGAGTTGCAATCGGAAGCGCCTCCCACGGCATTGGTACGGCCAAAGCACTTGAAGAGGGTGCTTTGGAGGGCGCTGTCAGCGGACTGTGTATGGCTTTGATGGGCGTGGCCACCACATTCATGCTGCCTCTGTTCAACAGAATTGTCGGCTTCTGACATTAGATGTATCATCAGTGAATTTTTTATGAATAAGTCGTTTTTCCCGTCACTCATTCTCCTGCTGTCCCTGACAACGCTTTCAACGGCTCAGGATAGGTATTTTGGATTCCATTTTGATTTTCACGCTTCTCCGAACATCAGATACGTTGAGCATCCGATAGGGAGTACTCTCAAGGAAGAGGAAATCAGGGAGATTTGCCGCAAGGCAAATCCGGACTTTCTGCAGATTGACTGCAAGGGGCATCCGGGGTGGACCTCATATCCGTCCAGGTGCGGAAACCGGATTCTTCAGATTGAAGGCGATCCGCTTGCGATGTGGCGGAAGGTTACAAAAGAGGAAGGTGTAGGGCTGTATATGCACTACTCCGGGGTTTTTGATTGCAAGTATGTCACGGAGAATCCTATGGATGCCGTCCTTCTCGCCGATGGAACGCGCAGTTTGCAGGCGACACGCACAAACGGCGGATATGCGGATGAACTGATGATTCCGCAACTGAAGGAACTCGCTGGGAATTATTCCGTAGACGGGGTATGGGTAGACGGTGATTGCTGGGCGGCACGTTCCGATTTCGATTCTGAAACCGTCGACGGGTTCCGTAAGGAGACAGGGATTGATATTTCCGGGAATCTGCCGGTTCAACGCGGTATGCCGTATTACAATGAATACAGGGACTATTGCCGGAATCTGTTCAGACGTTATGTGAATCATTATGTGGATGCTGTCCATTCAGAATACCCTACTTTTAAAATAGCTTCCAACTGGGCGTTCTCGGATCATATGCCGGAAAAAGTGTGTGCCGGTGTGGATTTTATTTCCGGAGACCTTTCACCGCAGGATTCATATTGGTGGGCCCGTTTTTCCGGGCGTTCAATGGAAAAGCAGGGAATTCCCTGGGACTTGATGGCCTGGGGATTCCGAAGTATCGAAAAGAAACACATTTACAAGACTCTTCCCCAAATGATACAGGAAGCATCAGCTGTCATCTCGCTTGGAGGAGGTTTTCAGGTGTATATATGTCAAATGATTGACGGTTCTCCCAGAATGGAGAGAATCAGAGACCTGTATCCTCTTTCCGAGTTTATGCAAGAGCGCAAGGAATGGTGCTTTAAAGGACATGTGGAACCGCAGGTCGCCGTTCTTCTTTCAACTTTCGACAGATATCGTGAGGCATCGGAACTTTTCTCCCGCAATGGAGGTGAAAGGGCAATGGGCATGGTCAACCTTCTTTGTGATGCCGGACACAGCGTGTCCATAGTGTCGGAACATGATCTGGTTGACGGCAAGATATATTCATACCCTGTAATTGTCGTACCTGAACTATATGAGGGGTTGGAAGAAGGCACTCTCGATCTGATGAGAGAGTATGTCAGGAACGGAGGTTCGCTGATACTTAATGGCCCGAATACGTGCAGGATTTTTACCTCCAAAGGATTCCCTGAGGCAGATACTGTCGAACTTCTCGATGAAAATTCTCCGGAAATCACAGTCAGACAATTCGGGAGGGGTAAGGTTGCAGCTGTGTCAACGGATGTTGCGATGGCTTATCTTGGGCGTATGCAAAGCCGTATTGCTGAATTGTTTGATACCGTTCTTGTCCAAATGTATGAGCCTCGCATTCATATTGAAAACAGCAGGGGAATGCTGGAGATTGTAGACCTGTGGAAGGAAGGTCGGATGCTCCCCCAACTCGTTAATACAAATGGTCTTCACCATTCTTCCAACAGTTTGACAGAGAAGAGCATAGCTCCTGTGGTAGACATAGTTCTGAAGGTTAAACCGGCTGGGAAGCCCTCGGAAATCAGGTTGCAGCCGGAAGGCGTCAGCCTGGATTTCAGATGGGATGGAGAGTATGCTTACGTGAAAATACCGCGTGTTGATTATCACGCGGTTATAGAAGTCGTAGAGTAGGCGGCGTCAGTTCTTGATGTAGTAGGTGACGTAGGTGACCACGCGTACCCGCTTTATATATGGAGTGTTGGAGTCGCGGTCATCTATGCTGAAGGTACCCTGGGTCGCGGTTTTTATTTTCCCCAGACGGCTGCCCGAATCCTTCGCGAACTTGCCGGCGGCTTCACGGGCGTTGGCTGTGGCCTCCTCAATCATCTGCGGCTTGATGTCATTGAGCGCTTCGAACTTGAACTGTGTCTTGTTCTCCCAATTGTCTCCAATCAGGGGAATGCCCTTCTTTACCAGTTCCGACTGGCGTCCCAGCATAGCGAGAACGCCATCGACATTACCGGTGCATACCGTTATGACGTTTGTTACAAGATATCTGTAAACCCTGTCGTTATTGCCGTATTCCGATGCAAATTTGTCTGAGATCAGCGGGGTGTTTACAGTTATTTCATCTTCTGCCAGACCTCCGGCTTTCAGGAAGTCCAGAATGACTCCGTTGTTCTTTTCCGTCTCTGCCAGAACTGTTGTCAGGTCGTTGCCCATCACCTTGTAGCTGAGGGGCCATATAACTTTATCTGCCTTGACTTCCCGTTCGCAGAGTCCTTTCACGTCAACGGTCCTGTCATAGGATTTGAACTTGGCGACGGAAATCGGTAACATTGCGCCTGCAAGAATGATGGCAATGGCGATAATCAAAGTTTTCTTCATAGCTGTATCAATTTGAAACCAAGACAAAATTAACTAAAAATTTTGTATTTTTGCCTTGTACCACAGAATTCGAATCTATGAAAGGAATTGTACTTGCCGGTGGCTCCGGAACCCGTCTTTATCCCATAACGAAAGGTGTGAGCAAGCAGTTGCTGCCCATCTACGACAAACCTATGGTGTATTATCCGATCAGTGTCCTGATGCTTGCCGGTATCAGGGATATTCTGATAATCTCCACGCCTCAGGATCTTCCCGGATTCAAGAGGCTCCTCGGAACGGGGGAGGACTATGGCGTACATTTCGAATATGCCGAGCAGCCTTCTCCCGATGGGCTTGCCCAGGCCTTCATAATCGGAGACAAGTTTATCGGGGATGACACAGCCTGCCTTGTGCTTGGAGACAATATTTTCCACGGTTCCGGTTTGACCGGAATGTTGAGGGATGCCGTCCGCACCGCTGAGGAGGAGGGAAAGGCGACCGTGTTCGGCTATTGGGTGAATGATCCGGAACGCTACGGTGTGGCCGAGTTCGACGTGAAGGGGAATTGCCTGTCCATAGAAGAGAAACCGCAGAATCCCAAATCAAATTATGCTGTGGTAGGCTTGTATTTTTACCCCAACAAGGTTGTTGACGTCGCAAAGCATATCAAGCCTTCCGCCCGTGGGGAATTGGAAATCACAACAGTCAATCAGGAGTTCCTCAATGCCAGGGCTCTTAAGGTCAAGACGTTTGGCCGCGGTTTTGCATGGCTTGACACGGGAACCCACGATTCTCTTGCGGATGCTTCCATTTTCGTTGAGACCTTGGAGAAGCGTACGGGAATGAAGATTGCCTGTCTGGAGGAACTCGCTTTC
The DNA here is from genome assembly GCA_045598165.1 of Candidatus Cryptobacteroides sp. Taxonomy (GTDB): domain Bacteria; phylum Bacteroidota; class Bacteroidia; order Bacteroidales; family UBA932; genus Cryptobacteroides. The sequence continues at coordinate 19,379 of JAZLLN010000117.1, read as the reverse complement.
CAGAACGGCTGGATAGATGCTGACAAGTTGCGTGAACTTGCAAAACCGATGATAAAAAACCAGTACGGTCAGTATCTTCTTTCTTTGGCTGACGGAAAGACAAAGTAGCTTTATGTACAGGAGAGAAGATCAATATGACGGGCAGACCACGCGGGAGCTGGCGGCTCACGTAAGAGAAATTCTGCGTCTTCTGGGTGAAGACCCTGAGAGGGAGGGTTTGCTGAAAACGCCGGAACGTGTTGCCAAGTCCCTTCAGTTCCTCACAAAGGGGTATGAGGAGGATGGGATTGAAATAGTTCAGTCGGCAATGTTCGACGAGAAATACCAGCAGATGGTTCTTGTCAGGGACATCGAGCTCTACAGTACCTGTGAACACCATATGCTGCCGTTTACAGGCAAGTGTCACGTGGCATATATCCCCAACGGAAGGATTACCGGATTGAGCAAGATTGCCCGTGTGGTCGAGACCTATGCGCGCCGGCTTCAAGTTCAGGAAAGACTTACCGTGCAGATTCGTGATTGCATAGAAGATGCCCTGAAACCTCTCGGTGTGGCCGTAGTGATTGAGGCCACTCACAGTTGCATGCAGCTCCGTGGTGTGGAGAAATCCAATTCCGTGACGACTACGTCGGCATTCTCAGGGGTGTTCCTGAAAGATGCGCGTACCAGGAACGAATTCCTCAATCTTATCAGGTAAGAATCAGCGGACCCGGATTTTGCGCCCTATCTTGAGCGTGCTTTTTGCTGACAGACCGGGATTCAGTTTGCAAATGGCATTGACCGTTGTACCGTTGTTGATTGCGATGCGTGTCAATGTGTCTCCGGATTTGACTGTGTGCCATTTCATGGCTTCTGCTTCCTTGCGCAGGCGTTCTTCCTCGGCCCTTTCCTGCTCTTCGGTCAAAAGGATATTCTCTTCTTCATCAAGGCTTTCAGGAGTGTATCGGTTGTAGTTGGACAGATATTTCTTTTTGAGTACGAAATATTCTTTCCTGAGATTCCCGTTATCAAAATCAATTATCCACTGGGGGTCGAAAGCAAACCCTTTGTATCTTGTTTCGAAATGCAGGTGAGGACCGGTGGATCGTCCTGTAGAGCCTATAAGTCCTATCTCCTGGCCGGCATCGACCCAGTCTCCAACTTTTACGTTGATCCGTGACAGGTGTCCGTAATATGTCTCGAGCCCGTTGGGATGACGCAGGATGACAATGTTGCCGTAACCTTTTGATCTTGTCGCTGTTCTGACTTTTCCTGCAAAAGCGGCATAAGTCGGTGTCCCTGTTGGAGAAGGGAGATCCACACCATTATGATTGCGTCCGTGTCTGACTCCGAATTTTGAATAAACGGGAACCTTGCAGGGACAGCAGAAACTTTCAAGCGAATCAATAAGGCAAAGTGTCATACGGTAGGGAAGGGAGTCCCTGCTGATTTTATATGGCATCAGAGAGTTCTCCACCCAGTTCTCATTCATGAGACTGTCAATCCCCGGTGCTGTATAGTCCTTGACAAATTTCCAGGTGCCGTTTGTATATAATACCAGTTTCATACCGGGATCTGAAGTGTCAAGAGTGTCGAGCGTCTCCTTGTCGTTTGACAGCGTTTTTGTCCTTATTGCCTTGTCTGTCGGATCTTGTGCAAGCATCAGGACATAAATGAATAATGTAGTAAGTATCAGTGTTGTTCTTTTCATTGTTTCAGGAAAGTGATGGCTTCTTCCAGCAGTTTTGCAAAATCAGAATCGGAATTCACACATTCAAGAGGGAATCCGTATGAAGCGACTTTATAGTTGTCAGCGCTGTAAAATATTGCTGCAGGCGTCATCGTACGGGAATATCTTAATACAACCCGGCATGATTCGGAACTGCGAGGACTGAGGGCATCAGGATTTTCCACACAGTAGCGTATCGGGTTCGGTTCCCGGAATATTGTATAAGATTTACGCTCTTCCGGATTGGAATCCATTGTCGTGATTCTGCCGTCCGGAGATCCGTGACTGCTGATCCAGCCATAGCCGAGAACGCTGCGTGAGAAAGATGAATCTCCGGAACGGAATGATGTCGCAATATTGGCTCCTGAGATCAGGAAAGAACGTCCTGCCGTCGTGCATTTGCTTATTGTCGCTTTCAATCCGTCCGGGAAAACGTCTTCCTGTTTTCCGCAGATGAGGTCAATTATGTTGCATTCATTCTCATTTTCCCCGTATCTTTTGATGAATGAACTTACGCCGGATGAACAGAAGGGGAGCCCCATATCCATCAATACCTTCCCGTGGAGGAACGGGTAGTCGAAGTTGTTTCCAGCAACCTTCAGGTCCGTATAGTTCATATAAGTAGCACCGAATCCGGGTTCATTGTCGCTTATCCATTCATGATTTCTCCAGAAGTCATAAACTTGTCCGGCGAAACTGATGTCTTCCATATAGGGCACTCCGTTGTCTTCCCGTCCGTCGAATCCGGCAATTTCCGGAGAGTCTATCCAGGACGGAGCGGAAACGCGTGTGAAATTGTTGACAATCAGTACGTTCCCTCCAGTTGACACGACTGGCCTGCCTATGCAGAGAATCTCCGAAGGGAAACTCCGACCGCCCTCATTCCATGCTACCACCTTATAGCTGTAGATGTGTCCTTTCGAAATTGGCATATCAACAGTCCTGCCCTTAACTTCCAGTCCGGAATCGAATGCACCGTCATCTATTCTCGTATATACGGTATAGCCGTCGGGGACAGCTGTCTTTTCCTTTGGATCTTCAGTGTCTTCCCAGCAGAGTCGGGCTTTGTCCTCACCGCAGAAATCCACTGAAAAATTCTTCACGGGAAGCGGCTGCACAACGTATCTGCAGCCGTACAGCTCGGAAAGATATTTGAGCATTCCCTTATATACGGCACGGCAGACCGTGAATTTGAATGCAGGGTCGTGCCCGTATTTCATATCGGCGAGATTCTGGTGCGACAGAAATTCGAGCAGCACGGCGGGCGTATCGCTCGTGCGGCTTTCGCTGTAGGAACGGTCCCATAATTCGCGTCTTGTCCAATTGGGGTTGAAATCGGCACGTATGTCGTTGACCACCTCGTCCTGTACCGTCTGTGCAAATCTGCGGCAGGCCATTCGGTCCAACCCGTCACTCATCTTGCGCATTCCTTCGCATTTGAGAGTGTAAATTGCCAGAGTCCCTACAATGCTGTCGTTGGGGGTTACTCCGGCATCGCTGTGGAATGCAAGAGTCAGGTCTACGGGGATGTTCCTGTCATCCCTCATACTCTTGACCCAGGCTCCTCGTGTGCCGAAATCATTGGTGTAATCCCTGTCAAAGTGATTCCATATCTTGCTGTCGATGCCTGACCATTGCATATTGTACATTGAGCCTTCAAGGTATGACGGCAGGCCGGAGATACCGTGGCCACGGTCAATCTTGCCCATTCCACCTCCGATTCTGACGGCATCGGCGGTTACAAATGTGTTCTGGGCCCCGGAATTGTCCGCGACAACTGTTCCTTCTCCCGAGAACTCAAAACTGCCGAGATATATCCAAGTACCTCCGCCTCTGGTCTGATCTACCCTGAATTCTGTGGAGCCGCCAAGGTGGTGAACGGTGTAGTGTGCCCCTGAAGTGCTCTGGGGTATGCTTCTGTATGATATATATACTGCGTAGTGTCCTCTTTCCGGGACGGAAAAACTCCAGGTGGCACTTGCAGTAGGTTTGCCCTTTACGCATGCGACTTTGCGCGCCGAGCCCATATTGAACGGATTGTCTTCCCTGGAATATGCGGCCTTCCGGTCCGCAAATCCTATTCCGGCATCGCTCCATCTGCCTTTTTCCGAATAATTGCCAGTGTTCCTGACAAGCGGTCCCCGGCCTTCGTCAAAAGACGGGTCATTGTCTATTACTACCTCATTGATCTGGGTATCCCTTTCGCGTGGGGTCATTACATATGCACCGGCATTCTCCAGCATCGGGATAAGGAAGGGGAGCACGTAGCTTTGCGTGAAAATGTCTTCGAATGTACGGTGAAAGGGTGCGCGCTGCCATTTCCAGAGTCCGTCTCCATTGTCATAATATCTGCCGTGGCTCTGCCATAGGGCTATGTACCTGCCGCTCAACCCCTTGTCAAAATGTGTGGAGCCTTCCTGCCTTACAATGGGAGTGGCATCCCTTCTGTCTTTCTTTGTGTATATCTTAAGGTAATCCTTGACGTTGACCCCCTGGCAGAACATTTCTCCAAGGGAAAAGTCCGAAGGAACGGATTCCGACAGTATTTCGCGGACCCATTTCAGGTCAGACTTGTTCCAGGGATAATCGGAAAATGTTTTAGAGAAATAGAGGTCCATCACTTTGCCTCTTTTGGTGATGGATTTTATGCTGATTACGGACTTGACTCCGCTGCGTTGCTGCATCCATACTGTGAGGGAATCACAGGTACGGTTCAACTCTTCCCTGGTGTTGCCGGCGGCCTGTCCCGGGAATAGCATGGTTAGAACCAGAAGGAAGATTGGTATGAGATATGTCTTTTTCACTTTTTCCTTGTTAAATCGACCATAAGAATGAATACGGAGCTGACACCGAGCGCCAGGGCATCGGCATAGAAGTCCCTGATGTCCATTGACCTGCTGGGGAGATATGACTGTATCACTTCCGTTGAAATTGCCAGGAATGCACCTGCAAGCAGGGCCAGAAAAATAAACAGAACGGACTTGCCCGGTTTTCCGGAAGGGTGGTCAAACGAGAGGTAGGAAAGAATGGGGAAGGGAGCGAACATTATGAAATGTACAATCTTGTCCGTGGGAATCCCAAAGATGAAATGCTGCAATGTCGGCAGGCTGGCTGAATCCGCAAAGCAAACAAGGCAGACTGCACAGACGTACAGTATGAAAAGTACCCTTGACAGGATGGTCTTTGTCGTGGCTTTTCCCATTACAATGATTGCATATCGTTCAATTTCTTATAATAGCCGCCCTGTGCGATAAGTTCTTCGTGACGTCCTCTCTCCACTATCTTCCCTTCATTCATCACAATGATTTCGTCTGCGTTCTTTATGGTGGATAATCTATGCGCGATGGCGATTGTTGTACGGCTGTTCATCAGGCGGTCAAGCGCATCCTGTACAAGTTTTTCGGATTCGGTATCAAGGGATGCTGTAGCTTCGTCGAGGATCAGTATCGGAGGGTTCTTCAGAATGGCTCTTGCTATGCTTATCCTCTGGCGCTGGCCTCCGGACAACTTGCATCCCCGGTCACCTATATTGGCCTCGTAGCCTTCTTCCTTGTCCATTATGAAGTCGTGTGCATTTGCAACTTTGGCCGCTTCCGTCACCTGCTCTATCGTTGCTTCATTGACACCGAACGCTATATTGTTGAAGATGGTGTCATTGAAAAGAATGGCTTCCTGATTCACGTTTCCCATAAGGGCCCTGAGGTCGCAAAGCCTCATCTTTCTGATGTCGATGCCATCTATTGTGATTTCACCTGCGGAGACATCGTAAAATCTTGGGATAAGGTCCACCAGGGTGGATTTTCCGGCACCGGAGGCACCCACAATCGCGATTGTCCTGCCTTTTTCTATGTCCAGACAGATGTCATTAAGAACTTTTTTGCCTCCGTCATAACTGAAATCCACATGCCGTAAGGATATTCTTTCTTTGAATTCAGGGAAGGAAACCGGGTTCTCGATTTCTCCTATCTTGTCTTCTGCATCAAGTATGGCATCTATCCTTTCTATCGAGGCCATTCCGCGGGGAATCCCATAAGCGGCTTTTGTAAAGTCTTTAATGGGTTGAATGACACTATAGAGGATGGTCATATAGAAAATGAAGGTGGGAGCGTCAAAAGGAGCGTTATCCTTTAGGATGAAAATTCCTCCGAACCAGAGAACAATCGCAATCATCACGGTGCCCAGGAACTCGCTGACAGGGTGAGCCAGAGCCTGACGGGTGGAAACGCGGTTGTTCTTGTTACGCATCGCGCCTGTGATGCTGTCGAATCGCTTGCTCATCTTTATTTCCGCGAGAAATGCTTTGATGACGCGCAGGCCTCCGAGAGTTTCCTCCACCTGGCTCATAGTGTCGCTCCAAAGGTTTTGTGCTTCTATTGATTCTGCCTTGAGCTTGCGGCTGATAGAACTCAAAAGGAGCAGCATAAGCGGCGCAAAAATCAGAGTGAACAAGGTCAACTGCCAGGATATGGTGAAAAGGGTGCCCATATAGAACACTATGAGAATAGGATTCTTGATGAGCATATCGAGGGTACTGGTGATGGAATTCTCCACCTCCTGGACGTCTCCGCTGATTCTGGCTATGATGTCGCCTTTCCTTTCTTCGGAGAAATATCCGAGCGGAAGGCGTATGATTTTGTTGTAAATCTGCATTCTCAAGTCCTTGACGACTCCTGTCCTCAAGGGAATCATGACAGCGGACGCACCGAAGTAGCAGGCGGTCTTGAGCGCAGTCATAACACACAGAACCAGGCAGATGATGAGCAGTACGGTACTGGCACCGTTGGTTTCGATGGATTGAGATACGAACCAGTAAAGGTTGTTGATGAGGATGTCCCGGAATTTCATCCCCGCGTCCCATGCAATGAACTCATACTGCATGGCATTTGTCTTGAACAGGATGCCGAGGATGGGGATTATCGGGGTGAATGAGAAAATTGTGAAAACGGCGGCCAGAACATTCATCAGAGCCGAACCGAATATGTATTTCTTATACGGAGCGATATAACGTTTGATGACTTTCCAGAAATCTTTCATATCTCACAAAGATACTGAATTTTTCACAAAGTGAAAAGAGGTGAGGCTGACTCTCGGGGAAGGGCGATGAGCCTCGCGCTGCTGCCACAGGATTCAAGGGCGGCCAAGGAAGCCTTGAGGGCAAGGTCCGGTGTGTTGTTGTGTTCTGAAAGGTGACAGAGGAAAATGGATTTGAGCCCTTCATGTGCGAATGTGCTTATTGCTGCAGCGCATTCGTCGTTGCTCATATGTCCGTGCCCGCCGCGTATCCTGTCTTGAAGCTCCGGTGGGTATGGACCTTCAACAAGCATTCGGCGGTCATAGTTGCTTTCGATGACAACGGTATCAGCCTGCCTGCACCAGTTTAGTGCTTCATCCGTCATGTGACCGCAGTCTGTAATGTGGGTATATTTGTGCTTCCCCAGCATTATTGCAAATCCTACTGTTTCCGTGGCATCGTGCGGAACTTTGAAATATCTTACGCTTATCAGGTCGGGAACTATTTCGTTCCATCCCTCTTCAAGGTCTTTGGCAACGGCTCTGAGGTATTCCCCTGTTCCGGGACGGCGGAGCAATGCGGATTTAAGGACAGGGGAGGAAAAAATGGGCCGATGGAGTTTCTTGCAATAGGAACCTATCGACCTGATGTGGTCCCAATGGTCATGGGAAATCAGTATGGAGGAGAAATCGTCGATGCTGAAACCTTCCCGCTCCAATTCCATTTTCACACGTCTGAAACTGACTCCCGCATCAATCAGGATGCCGGCATCAATATGTCTGCTGCCTTCGTCGGATATGCCGAGAAAATAGCAGTTCCCGCAACTGCCCGAGGAAAATGATTTGAATTTAATCTGTTTCACTCTTGCAGTATTTCTTGATTACACCGTATGCGTCCTTGATTCCAAGTTCTCCTGCACGGGACAGGTCAATGCAACCTTTTTCGTTGTCTTTCAAGAAAATGAGAACGAGCCCTCTGTTGAAATAGGCATCTCCCATATCAGGATATCTCCTGATGGCCTGACTGTAGTCTTCTATGGAATTGACCAGCTGGGATGAAAGACAATGGAGATTTCCAAGGTTGAAGTAAAGATAAGGAATCTCGGGAAGGATTCTGATGGCTTCTTCAATATCCGCTATTGCCTCGGAATAGTCATATGTCCGGTCTGTCCTGTCGCTGACGCGGGCTCTTGTCGCTCCTTCATCGTCCATTGTAAGCGTTTGCACGTTGCTTTCAATGGATGCTATGAAATCAATCATTTCCGCCTTCAGCACACCCCGGTTCATAAGGTAGAATGCCTTGTACAAGGATGAATAGCGGTTGCGGGATTCGTCATCGCCAGCGGATCTTACCGCCTGGTCGAAATATCTGAGTGCGGAACTGTACTGTTTTTTCTGGACGTCATCCATACCCATCAGGAAAAGAACCTCCGAAGATGAAAGGCTGGCGTCGGTCAGTCTCACGTCGCCTGTGAATCCCAGAGAGTCGGAATTTGACACTACGACCGGAATGGTCAGCTCATCGGTGAATTTGTCAAGCAGGGCGTTTTCGTATCTGCGGGAAAGCGCGAGATTCCGATTCTCTTTGTTCTGTGACGGCCTGAACTTGAAGAGCGGTCGCAGTTTGATGTCTATGTCGCGATGCTGCAGAAGTTCGTTGTCGAAATCCTTTTTGGCGAATTCGGCATCCAGGGCAATGAGTGAATTGTATTTTTTTGTAGTGTCGGCGAAAGCGGAGGCGTCCTTCGATCTGTACTCACGAACCTTCTGCTGAGCGGCTTCGTAGTCGGACTTTGACGCTTTGAGAAGGCCGAGACGGCTCTCTACGAACGATCTGTTCAGGTATGCCTTGGCAAAATCCGGATACAGTTCGATGGCTTTGTTGTAGTCAGCCAGAGCATCCTCCCATCTTTCCATTTGAATGAAGAAAGATGCCCTGTTGAAATAGGCCAGAACGTTGCCGGGATTGATGTTGATGACACGGTCCATATCATCCAGCGCATTTTCGAAATCTCCCACCTGCGCCAGAATGAGGCTCCTGTTATACAGGGTGAGCGCGTTGCCGGGTTCGTCCTCGAGAACACGGTTGAGATCCTTCATCGCCGCATTGTAGTTCTTCGCTTCATAGAACATCAGGGCCCTGTTGAAGAAGGCGAAGGTGTTGCCGTTGTCGAGCTCGATAGCCTTGTCCATATCCTTTATGGCTTCGGGATACCGTTGCATCGCGGCGTAGAGACGCCCCCGACGTATGTATCCTTCGGGCTCGAACCGGTCAGTTCTGATGGCCGTGTTGTAATCCTGAAGCGCCTTTGTCGTGTCTTTCAGGAATAAATATGTGGCGCCTCTGTTGAGATATGCCGATGCATCTTTGGGCTCCTTGCGGATGTATCTGTTGAAGTCGCTCACGGCCTCCTCGAAACGCTGGGCAAGGAAATAGGTGACTCCCCGGCTGTAGTAGAGCCCTATGAATCCGGGACGCAGCTCGATGGCCTTCTGCAAATCCTTGAGGGCGTTGTCATATTCCCCCTGGCGGCTTTCCGTTATAGCCCTGTAGTGGTAGCCGTTTGTGAATACCGGGTTTATCCGTATGGATGCGTTGAAGTCCCTTTCGGCGCCGCGAAGATCCCCGAGATTGTACTTTGCAATGCCACGGAAAAAGAAATTCCAGTAATCCGTGCTGTCAAGTTTCGCCAATACGTTGAAATTCTCGATGGCCTGGGCATATTTGCCGTCCTGAAGTGCCGTGCGGCCGCGGAACATAAAGACATCCTTGTCGTATTGCGCATGCGACATAACCGTTGCGGTCAGCAGTACAACTATTGTACAGAGAAACTTTTTCATTAATTTTGCAAATATAACCAAAATATCTGCCAAAATCGTGCGCGGTTGCGTTCCTGAAATACTTTTTTTCGCGGCATTTCTGCTGTGCGGCTTCCAGGAAGCCGTGGCCGGAAACAATCTGCGCGCCGATGTCGAATTCCTCTCGGATTCGCTTTGCTCCGGAAGGGCCAGCGGAACGCGCGGCGCCGTAGAGGCGTCATGGTACATAGAACGCAGGATGCGGCAGAACGTTCCCGATACGCGAATTCAGACTTTCGTTCTCCCGGCTGAGGGAGACAAGGGGTGTGTGGCCTGTCACAATGTCCTGTCGGAAATATGCAGGCCGGGAGCTTCACGATGGTTGGTGATCACGGCATATTTCGATGGCCTCGGAACGATAAGAGACGTGATGTATCCGGGAGCCGACAGCAATGCCTCCGGTGTCGCCGCACTGCTTGCCATAGCCGATTCCCTTTCGTCCGGCGCATCGCGGATATCCGGAAAATACAATATTCTGCTGGCTGCGCTTGACGGACACTTTGCGGACTCCGAGGGAGCGGCCGCCTTATGGAACGAAACATTGAACAGCCGTAATGTGCGGATTGCCGTCAATCTGGATATAATCGGCTCGTCACTGTCTCCCGTCCAGCCATATCGCAAGGAATATGTTATGGCTCTGGGGGCCGCGCCGTACTGTGAGACTCTTGATGCCCTTGCGCGTGAAAAGCGATTGGCCATATATTACGATTATTACGGAAGCAGGGATTTTACCGATCTGTTTTTCAAACGTATGGGTGACCAGAAAGTCTTTCTGCGGCACGGAATCCCATCGGTTATGTTCACCTCCGGCATTACGATGCATACCAACAAGACTTCCGATACGGCAGAAACCCTGGATTATGATCAGCTGGAGAGACGTGTCTCCCTGATATTGTCCTGGCTTGGAAAATTGTAGGACAACTTGACATTATTTTTGTTAAATTTGAAGAATAGATAATCAGAAACATATCAATACCATGGTTAAAGTTAATCTTGGAGGATGCGGCTCCTTTGTCAAAAACGCAGAATATCAGTCTTATGTACGGAAAGCCCTGGAAGCATTCGATACCCTTCAGGGAGAAAAGGGTGCCGGCAATGATTTTCTCGGATGGAAGAATCTTCCCGTAGATATCGATGAGAAACTCATATGTGAGTGTGAGGCGGTGCGTGACTGTTGGAAAGCCAAAGGAGTCAATCTGGTGATTGCAATAGGAATCGGTGGTTCCTACCTCGGGGCAAAATGTGCCATAGAGGCTTTGAGCCACAGTTTCATAGAGCCTGAGACCAAGGTTGTCTTTGCCGGGAACAATCTTTCCGAAGAGTATCTGGCCGAGTTGATGGATCTGGCGGAGAAGAAGAACGTCGCCTGTATCGTCATTTCAAAGTCCGGCACCACTACAGAACCCGCCGTTGCCTTCCGCATTGTCAAGGAGTACATAGAGAAGACTTATGGAAAGGCTGAAGCTTCCGAACGTATAGTTGCCATCACTGATGCCAGGAAGGGGGCCCTGAAAACGCTTGCGACCCAGGAAGGCTATAAATCCTTCATCGTGCCGGATAATGTCGGGGGACGTTACAGTGTGCTTACTCCGGTAGGGCTGCTTCCTATCGTCGTCGCCGGATTTGATGTTCGCGCAATGCTCAAGGGTGCGGCTGCGGAGCGTGAGGAGTTGCTTTCGAGGTCTGAGGACAATGCTGCCGTATGCTATGCCGCGATGCGTAATCTGCTTCATACGGAGAAGGGAAAGGCTGTCGAGATCCTGGTCACCTACAACCCCAAACTCACCTTCCTTGCCGAATGGTGGAAACAACTTTACGGTGAGTCCGAAGGAAAGGAGGGAAAGGGCATTTATCCTGCATCCGTTGCCAATACCGCTGACCTCCACTCGATGGGGCAGTTCATACAGGAAGGCAGCCGTGTCATGTTCGAGACAGTCATCAACGTTGTGAATGCAAACAGGAGCGTTGTTATCGGAAGCGATGAGCAGAACCTTGATCAGCTGAACTATCTCGCCGGGCAGCACGTCAACCATTGCAATGCCATGGCCCAGCTGGGTACTAAGATAGCTCATATAGACGGCGGTGTTCCCCAGATTGAAGTCAGCATAGACCGCATCAACGAGGAAAATCTCGGAGCAATATTCTATTTCTTTGAGTTCGCCTGCGGAGTGTCAGCCTATCTTCTTGGCATCAATCCCTTCAACCAGCCTGGCGTGGAGGCTTACAAGAAGAATATGTTCGCTCTGCTCCGCAAGCCCGGTTATGAAGCTCAGACAGAGGAAATCCTCAAGAGAATATAGTTTATGCCGAACAGATCGTTGAAGGCACTGTCCGTTGCAGGAACCTGGAAGTTCTGGAAAGAATTTCTTACGATGACTTTGGGAATGTTCATAGCCGCCGCGGCTGTGAACTATTTCCTTGTGCCGAGCAAGATTATCGTCGGGTCCATTTCCGGTCTGTCCATAGTGATATCCGGCATTCTCGAAGCAGTTGGAGTCAATGTAAAGGTGTCATGGGTCATTTTCATAATCAATGCTGTCCTACTTATCCTGGCTTATTTCCTGATTGGCAAGGAATTCGGCATAAAGACGGTTTATACGGCACTTATTCTGGGACCGCTGATGGAGTTGTGGGAGTTTATATATCCTGTCCGGAATTTCCTGACGGAACCCGGCCAGACCTCCGTCATGAATGATCCCTGGTTCGACCTGGTCAGCTTCGTTCTGATTCTCAGTGCCTCACAGGCGATATTGTTCCGAATAAACGCATCTACGGGCGGACTTGACATTCTTGCTAAAATCGTCAACAAGTACTTTCATTTCGATATAGGCGTTTCCGTCACCGTCGCCGGTGCCGTCATCTGCTGCACCGCATTTGCCATCAATCCTTTCAGAATGGTGGTCATAGGATTGATAGGCACGTGGATAAACGGTCTGGCCGTGGATCATTTCACAGCCGCTCTCAACAAACGCAAGAGGGTATGTGTGGTGACCGAGGATATTGAGACTGTGAGGAAATTCATTATTGGAAAACTCGTAAGAGGTTGTACCATATATACTTGCGAGGGTGGTTATTCTGCCGAGACCAAGCATGAAATCCAGACTCTTCTCACGCAGAGCGAGTTCTCCGAGCTGCTCAAATTCATTTCCGACAACAAGATAGATTCATTTATCACTGCCGGAAACGTCAGCGAAGTTTACGGTCTCTGGTACACAGATAAAAAACGCAGATATAAATAACTTTAAATCACATAATTATGTTTATCGCCAACAGTCAATTCATTGCTGTCATTCTTTGTTTCATCACCATGCTTTGCTGGGGTTCATGGGGCAATACCCAGAAACTTGCGGCCAAAAGCTGGCGCTACGAACTGTTCTATTGGGATTATGTCATCGGAATGGTGATATTCTCTCTGATAATGGCTTTTACTCTCGGCTCCTTCGGCAAGCAGGGAGTGCCTTTCATTCAGAATATGGCACAGGCTGATTTCACCGGCATTGCCTGGGTCCTTTTCGGAGCGGTTGTATTCAATCTTTCCAATATCCTTCTGTCTGCTTCAACGTCCAAGGCCGGAATGTCGGTGGCTTTCCCTCTCGGTTGCGGCCTTGCCCTTGTGCTCGGTGTCATTAACAATCTGGTATTCCATCCCAATGACAAGACCAATGTGCTGGTTCTTCTTCTGGGTGTACTGCTCGTAGTAATTGCCATTGTATGCAACGGAATTGCCTCCGGAAAGGTTGACAAATCGGAAAGGGATCCCCAGCAGAATCGTCAGGGCTTGGTTTATGCCGTTCTTGCCGGTATTATCATGTCCTTCTTCTCGGCCCTTGTATACAATGGAATCGATATCAATAATTTCGTTCAGCCTGAAGCCGGAAAGCTCACACCCTACAGTGGACTTGTGATTTTCGCTTTGGGTGTATTCGTAAGCAATTTTGTCTTTAACTGCATATTCTCACTCAACGATTCAACACAGGCCGGTGTGAACTATGCCGATTATTTCAAGGGTGGTGCGAAGACACACATCGTCGGAATGCTCGGCGGAGCAATCTGGTGCCTCGGTACCGGTCTCAACTACGTCTCGGCAGGGACTGCCGGAGCATCTGTCAGTTATGCCCTCGGACAGGGAGCGCCACTTGTGGCCGCCATATGGGGCGTGTTCATCTGGAAGGAATTCAAGGGCGCAAAGAAGGGCGTCAACGGCCTTCTTACGGCCATGTTCGCCCTTTTCATTGCAGGTCTTGCCCTGATTATTATTTCCGGCAACTGATTACGGTAGTTTTACCGCTCAGTCTTTCACAGTATCGTCAACACAGTTTTCAAAGTCAGCATCGGAGTTGTCTGAAATGTACAGCTCCGATGTTGCCGCATATCGGCATACGACTTTCTTCGCTTTTGCGTTCTTGCAGTCCTTGAAGTAAATCAGGGTAGGGAGGACGCAGTCATCGGCGATCAGGCCTTTTTCCCTGAGTTCTTCCACCTGATTGCGCAGGGCCAGTCCGTTGCCCTCAATCACTCCGTTGATGACCGCTATGTTCTCTGCACCATCGGCCCAGAAAATTGCTTTGTTACCCTGATAGTCAAAAATGTTTGGAGAACCGACGACTGTTCCTCTGATATATACGGTGACATTGTTTTTCAGTTGTACGGCACCGGTAAGATAACGCCCCACGCTTATGTACAGGACACCTCCTCCATTCCCGGAGATGAAATCAACCGCTTTCTGGAAACTGGAAGTGTTGTCATACAGACCGTTGCTTTTGACCCCGAAGATGGAGGCATTGAAGATTCTCGTGGGATCAACTCCTGTCAGTCTCCCGATATGTTTATGCTCTTCTGCCTGACTTTGGGCCAATATGGGGATAAGCGCCAATGCCAATATTATTGCAATTCTTCTCATTATTTTACTTTCTTGAAGTGTTTCGTATTGTTCTTTATTATCTGGTTCTTCTTTTCCGTTGAAGGATCTTTGATCTGAACATTCCTGAAGCTGACGCCATCCACGTCATCAAATACAAATGCAGGCCTGTAGTCTTCTGCCGCAAGGCTTATCGTCACATTTTCAAAGATTAAACCGTCAGCGTGCCGTACGTAGAATCCCCATGCAGGTTCTTCCTTCCACTGTGAGAATTCGGGATAAGACTTCTCAAGTTCCGGCATAGCCTCCAGCACTTCCTTGGTGCAGGCCCGGTATGCTATGGACGTGTCCGTCCGGCCGGGATAGACTATTTCGATGTCCTGGAACTTCACGTTCTTGATCCTGTGGCCTTCGTCGGGCAGACCAAGAATGGAACTCGGGCATACATTACGCGGAGGCAGGGGGACAGGCCCCTCATACATATATCCGGCATCCGGTTTGCCACGCGGGACTTCCGCGCGAACGTTGCGGATAAGAATATCCTTTACGCAGGGCACGTTGCTGTTGGAGTTACGGCTGCCGAAACGGATGAAGATGGGATTTCCGGTATTGATGCTCTTGAGACCGTCAACCAGGACGTCTTCCACACATCCTCCGTCCACGCTTGCGATATTGATGGCACTGCGGAATGTGTCGAAGATTGTGATGTTGCGGAAAACGAAATGTCTGAAGACACCTTTAGTGAGGGTCCCGAACTTCACGCCGCTGGCGCTGCTGCGGCCTATACAGTTCTCCACGAGTACGTTCTCGCTGATTCCGTCCGTATGGTGGCTCTTGAAGCAGTAAGCGTCATCGGAAGCGTCGATATAACAATCGCGGACAATCACGTTGCGGCAATCGACAACGTCCAGTCCGTCATTGTTCCAGTAGGCTTTGGCGTCAACCTTTATGCCTTCGATGGTGAGGTTGTCGCAAAGTTCGTATTGCTGGGTCCAGCAAGCCGGGTCTTTGAGAGTCACGTCTTTGACCAGAACCTTATCGCATTTCAGGAAATGAATGATTTCCGGGCGGTTTGACTCTTGTGGACGATCCAACTCGAGATTGTCTTTGAACAGTCCGAGGTGTATGTACTGGACCATTCTGTTAGCTACTTCGAATCCGCGGCAGTCCAGAATACCCTTGCCGGTCAGCGCAATATTGTTCTGGCTCACTGCGAGCACCATTGCTGTCCATTTGATTATCGGGTCGCGTACATAGTCCCAGGGATTGAGGGAGCCGAGAAGTACGGCTCCGTCTTCAAAATGAAGGTCAACGTTGTTCTTCATATATATTGATCCGGTCACGAATTGTCCGGAAGGGACAATCACACGGCCGCCTCCATCAGCGGAAGCCAGGTCAATCGCAGCTTGAATGCTTCTGGTGTTAAGTGTGATGCCATCCGGTTTCGCTCCGAAATCGGTGATGACGTAATCTTTGGCCGCCAATGCCGCCGGGATGGCGAGCAGTGCGACAATGGTTGATATTGTAATAATCTTTTTCATTATCTGTACAGTTTAACAGGTCCAATCAATCCCATCGAAGGTGTGGCTCCCTTGGTCCATTTCTTGGCTATGCTGCCATCGGGGAAGGAGCCTGTGTAATTTGCCATAACCGTCGTCACTTTCACCTCAATGGTGTTGTCTCCCTCGACCAGGGCTCCTGCAAGGTCATATACCCTGCGCCCGAACCAGTCCACTCCGAGGTTCTTGCCGTTCACGCTGAGTTCGCAGATGTCGCAGACGCGGCCCAGATTGATGTAGCGGGGGAGTTCTTTGCCGAGATTCACCGTAGTCTTATAGGTGACCGTACCCATGAAAGTGCTGTATTTCTCCGTTTTCTGAAGGTCGGTGAGCTCGTCGAAGTGGTCGGTGATGACGGTGTCTATCTGGGGATTTACCAAAGTGAGATCCCAGTTCCTTACCGCCAAAGTGTCGGTTCCCGTGATGGGCAGCGGAGCCCATTTCTCTCCCTTTGTCTCTTTGTTGAACATGAATACGTAACTTTCTGAAGGACCGAATTCGAAGGAGAGTTTTCCGTCTTTGCCGATGGGCATAGCATAACGCTTGCCCGTGGAGGCATCGTAAATCCAGGCGTGCCTGCCTCTGGTAACGGATGCGGGGAATATGATGTCGGTGCTGCGCGCTTCGCTCATATGGGCGTTGGCAAAGAAGAAGAATTCCGACTTGTCATCCATAACGTAGTGGTTCTGAAGAAGGAAACGGTCAGGATTGGTGACTGTAATGGCATGAGGGATGTTGTATTTGTTCATTACATCCGTGTACCATTCAAGATATTTGCCGTCTGCCGGATTCTCCAGCAGAATGAAGTTGTCGGGGTATTTCTTAAGTTCTTCCACTATTGCGGTGATTTGCGCATCACGCTCCTCATAATTATTGAGACCGAGTGATTTGTAAGGGAACTTACTGATGCAGAACACGCGGCCTCCCTGCTTTACGAAATCGAGCAGCAGGCCAAGTGTATGGGGCGTGGTGCTGGAAACTTCTATCAGGAAGACGGTTCCGTACTGCTTGGGACCGTAACAGATTTTTCCGTTCTTCACGACAGCGTCATTAAGAATGTTCTCCGTAACGTAGTCCGCGCCGCCGCCGTTCTTGTGGATGGCCTCCCAGATGAGAGAAGTGTAGGGGACATTCAGTTTTTCAGGGAACGGTTCCGTTGTTACTCCGATTTCGGACCACATGTCATAGTTTGCGGGAAGAAGCGCTATGTCCGTGTACATATCGGAATTCTGAAGCAGGCTGCTCATTCTGGCCCTGTAGTCGTTCAAAAGTTTGAAATACGGCCACCAGGTATTCTTCTCGTTGTAGTAGCTGCCATATCTTATCCAGCCCGGGAATCCCGCCTTGGGAGGATTATAGTTGAATCCGTGCCATACGGAGTGGGTGATTCCGGCTTCCGCGGCCATATCGGAACCGACCTTGATGAATTCAAGAGGTGTGGAGAAGACCTTGTAGGTGTTGGTCATTTCCTCGCAGCTGACGAGGCGTTTCCCTGTGAGGTGGGCGGCGGAAGACACGTATTTGTCAATCATCGTGTATCCGCGTCCGCGACGGTAGTCCTCATCTCCCATTTCCTCTCCGATACGGTGCCGGAGGTAGTTTGTGGTCCAGGATTCACCTTCCGGAATGTCATGCTCAAGGGACGGTTCCAACTGGAAGAAACCGCGTCCATAGGCTTGAGCGCGTGATTTCACACCTTTCTCGCGACACCAGGACGTGTATGTCTTGACATATCTTTCCTGCAGCAGTTCCGCCTTGGTGAGTTCGAAGTCGAAGCGCACCCTGTTTACCTTGGCTTCGAAATCTTCGCCTTTCTTGCTGCCGTAGTCATAGCTGTCTACGTTGCCGAGCCGTCCGGTCTTGAACATAGTGAAAGGAAGCCAGGGCATAAGATCATATCCGCGGCGTGCCTTGAACTCTTCGGCGAAGTCGCCTGTCCAGTTGCATCCTTCAAGTTCCATACTGTCCACGAAGAAGGCGCGCAGATGCCTGTTGAGCGGTCCGATACGTCCTTCGATGGCATCTGTCATATGGTTCAGATAGTTCTTTACCGCCTGTTCGTCCATATGGTTGAGGATGGGACCCGCCGCTCCGGGAGCGCCGCAGATGACGGATGCGAAACTTTCGTATTTCACGAGAGCGTACAGCTGATGTTTTCCTTCCGGCACTTCGATGGTGAGCATATCGCCGTCAAATTTGTCGGTGATGTCGATGGCCTGGCTGAGGTCTTCGATGGGATCCGGGACGAGGTAGCAGGCTATCAAAGTCGGAATCCTGCTTGGCGTCACTTTTGTGACTCCGGGATCTATTGCTCTGAAAATGTGGAATTTGGATACCTGGAAGGTCTTGATGTTTTCCGGAAGGGGCTGTGCATAGGTAAGCATCACGGATGCGCGTTCCTTCCAGGGGAGGGTTTCGGATCCGAAGGGCCAGCCGGAACCTATGATGAGGTCGCAGGTTATGCCTATTTTCTCAGCCTCGTCAAACACGACCTTCAGCATATCAATCCACTCGTCGCTGAGCCATATGAGTTCCTTGGTACCGGCCTCGTCACCTCCCGGGAAGCCTACGGGATTGATTTCCACACCTCCTATGCCGGCTTCCTTGAGAAGGTGGAGTTCACGGACCAGTTCGTCCGCTTCCACACGGTCGCCGTTCCACCACCAGCGGACGAAGGGACGGTATTTGCTGTCCGGGTTCTGGAACTGTTCATAGGATTTGTAGGGTGCGGCGTTAGCCGCCAGCCCGAGGGTCAGCAGCGCAGCGGCGCATACGAAGAATCTTTTGAATGAATTACTCATAGCTATGTTTTGTTTTTGTATTTTTATGTGGAAGATGGCTAATCCATCGTAAATATAGAAATAATTCAATTCAACTCCCATATCTCCGTCCGGATTTTCTCTTCAACGAGGAGGAGTATTGACACTGTAACCTATTGAAATTCAGATAGTTAAAAGTTAGCCTGCACGGAAATGCAGGCTAACTTTTTGCTTATACTACCCCCTTTGTAGGAACGTGAGGGAATATGACGGAAAAATAAGTTAGCCTATTTTTTATCCTATTTTTTAGCCTGATTTTGAAAAATGAATGATTATTACGAGGAAATAGGCTAACTATTACATATATTTTTATTATATTTGTATATGGAGAGCTCAAAAATTCTTCGTAAATTTGCAAAAGAAGAAAGAGTATTCATCGGTTGCTGATTATGACACGGTTAAAATCAGGCTAACTTTAGGCTAACTTTGGGCTAACTTTCGACTTGAAAACATTTAATACAACGCACTATGGGACGTGTTAAGACTCAAATACCCCGGGCAACTTTCGCAATGAAATCCGGTTTGAACAAGAAGGGCGAATCTGCAATTTACATCCGTTACTTCAT
>JAZLLN010000116.1:0-7277 GCA_045598165.1 Candidatus Cryptobacteroides sp. | reverse complement strand
GAAAGGGAGGTAACGGAAGGAATGTACATACGCGAATGATTTGCGTCTGTACGAAAAATCATCCGCTCATACAGATGAAAAGGGGCCGCCCTTGATTCGTGACTGCAAAGAATTGCGGTGTTTTTTTGCAGTCGCGGCCTTAATTTCGTCCGAAAGTCCTTAATATACGTTCTGAGTGCAAAGAATTGCAATATTCTTTGCACTCAGAAATTGGTATAGTAATGATTCTCGGGTATTTGTGCGTAGGAAGGCCTGTTTGACGCACGGACGGGACAAAATTGTTATCTGGTGCGTAAATTGATCATTTTTACGCACGGGACTGGGCTGGGCAAACTTAATTTTTAAACCCCCCGAATGATGTTAAGACATAAGCCTAAAAGTAACTTTCAACGGCAAATAGGTACTGTTCTATGAATATCTTCTTGAATGCGGAAATGTTGTTCTGCTCATAGAATATCAGCATAGCTTTTTTGTAGTCAATCGAATCGACACTCCTGAACGACATGGGACAATAACCTCCGGAGATGAGAAGCGCATTGCCGGTAATTCTTGCTGTACGCTTGTTCCCATCCGAGAACGGTTGTATATATGACAGCAACAGAATTGCCAGCAGAGCTTTCTCGAAAAAGTTCTCCTTGCTGTTTATCAGGTCACACGTCGCTTTCAGTGCATCCTCGATCTGAAACTGATTATCCAGTGGGGAGTAATTGGTTCCAGTGATCCCGACCCTGCGATGACGAAGTCCCTTGTCAACGTCCAGTTCTTTAGTGAGAATGGAATGAATGTCCTCTATCCGGTGAATGGTGAGGTTAATCAAGTAATCCGGGTTGTCAAGCACGAACTTTAGAGCATCCTTATGGTTAAGAAGCATTATCGCCTCCTCCTGTGTCTTCCCGGACGCGGTTATCTTCTCTTTGAGAAGACGTTCGGTCTCCAGAAGAGTGTAGGTGTTGCCTTCTATCTGGGACGATTTCCAGCTCAGGTCAACACCCAGGCGCTCCATCTCCTTTCGGTACTCATTGTCGGTCAACTCAGATATGTTCTTGCAAAACTGCTGCTGGGCGGCATTCAGAGTGGCCATCTCCTCTTTTGTAAATATTTCCACCTTGGGCAGAAGATCAGAAATGAGCTCAAAATTGTATGACCCGTGGATTTCCCGTTCATCGACTTCTTTCCGGAAATAGGTATCTATATCGAAAGGCATCAGGAGCAATGCCCTTTCAGTCAATCTGAACTTCGTGGCACGACCCGCACCTATCACAACAACATCTCCTGCCGTAACAGCATCTGCCATTCTTCTCTTGACACTGGCGGGGCTGGCATCGGTCCCGATGCCTTCCATAATCTTAGACCGAGAAGATTCGGGGTGATACTGGAGATATCTGAGGATGTTTAAATACAGGCTGTCCATATTATATAAAATCTGTTTCGGCTCAAATATAGTAATTTTCGGCTCAAAGTATAGCAAAATGAGCCATTATTTAATATAAATTGAGCCGTAACTACGTCAGGCGAAATCAGTATCATGATCTTTCCGTGAGAACCAAACATAATTCGTTCACGCCCCAAACACTTATTCTATATCGCGCCGCAAAACAAATAACTTCTCAGAATGAAAAGTTATTGAAAAACATCCCTTCGAGTTCAATAGGTTTGAGGATGAAATGTTAACATTAGCATGATTTACTGATATATTACGCAGTGATTAGGTATTTATTCAGTTTATTTAGTGAGTACAATATATTTCCAAAATTAATATGAAGAATTCAAGATTCCTGATGGCGCTTCTCGCTATTCTTGTGACGGCTTGCGGACCATCTGTCAGTCCGGACAGTCCGGACAATCCGGATACCCCGGACAACAAAATCAGCATCGATGGCTTGACATTGGATAATTTTCCGTTTATGGACTGTTCCACCAGTACCAGCCCTTTGCGGAATATGATAATGTTCACGCTTCTCGACATACCGTTTGGGTGGGGTGTGGATATTGCCACCGGGTCGCAATATGACATTAATTGGGATTTACCGAAGGGAATGAAAATCGGCAGCCCGGAGCATATTGCATTGGCAAATAAGCTGAACACGGAACTGCTCAAGAACAATGGCTCGCACGAGGCGTACGTAAATCTGATTGATGGAAAGACCAGCGTAATAATCGATTCACGCGATATATCACGGAATGAGTTGGAGTACAGTGAAGAGAAAGGTGTGAATATCGAGACCAAGCCTATCGCATTGGATGCGATGGCTTTCATCGTACACCCATCCAATAAGGTCAATTCCCTGACCATCGAGCAGATTCAAAAGATATATACCGGTGAAATAACCAACTGGAAAGACGTCGGAGGCGAAGACTTGGAGATTCATCCTTATATGCGTGATGAGGACTCTGGCAGCCAGGAGAAAATGGAAACCCTGATAATGAAGGGACTCGAGATGCTGGATTGGCCGGAGATGCATCTCTATACTATGATATCCCCCTATAACACTGTTGAAGGTGATCCGAAAGGAATAGCATATTCTCCATATTATTTCTGCTCCAGAATGGTCGGTGACCTGAAGAATGTCAAAGTTTTAGGCATCAACGGTGTTTATCCGGAGAAAGAAAGCATCCTGGCAGGAAACGCCGGCAAAGCAACCGGTGCCTACCCGTTCTCTTCATACATCTATGCTGCTATCCGATCAGATGAACCGGTAACATCCTTCTCACACCAAATCTACGACTTGCTCTGTAACGACGCAAAAGCCAAGAACATCATCGACGAAAGCGGGTATATCGCCATTAGATAATGCAAATTGCCCAAATAGTGACGCTTGATAAGTTATGTTCCAATATGGTTTTGGAAAAATCCACAGTCACCATACACTCAAAATCAACACTTATTCTATTACGCGCCGCAAAACAAATAACTTCTCAGAATGAAAAGTTATTGAAAAACCTCCGCGAACCGAATATGAATCATCCGTTCATACCATTAATTTTGACGCGCTACTATTGTGAACTTCAACCAGAAGGTCAGTATAAGAACGAAGAATAATTTTATCTATTGGAAATAATACTTATATTCGCAAAGCCGTTGCGGATTTTATTAGAATTTCCTCAACTTTATTTAAGTTATTTTTAGTATTATGTATAAAAGAATCTTCGACATTGAAAACCGGATAGATGAGGGAATGTTCCTTTTTGGAGGGCGTCAAGTGGGGAAATCCACTCTGCTGAAGGAAAGATTTCCCAAAGCCGTCTATTATGATTTGCTGAAATCGGATTTAAGAAATCGTTTCAGACAACACCCGGAAGAATTTCGTGAGAGTCTGTTACGTTACCAGCCGCAAACCCTGGTCATCGTTGATGAAATTCAAAAAGTTCCGGAACTGTTGGATGAGATTCACTGGCTGATGGTAAACAGGGACCTCTATTTCATATTGAGCGGATCCAGCGCAAGAAAGATAAAAAAGAGTGGCGCAAACAATCTTGGAGGACGGGCGGTTCCTTATATGCTATATCCGCTTGTCAGTGAGGAAATCCCGGATTTCGACTTGGAGCGTGCCGTTCAAAATGGAATGATACCAAGGCATTATGCCGTTTCCAATGCCATAAACCGTATGAGGGCTTATGTCGATTTGTATATCAGTGAGGAGATAGTAGAAGAAGCGGCAGTGCAGAATGTAGATGATTTTATCCGTTTCCTGGAAATTGCTGCAATATCGGATGGAGAAATCATCAACTATGAAAATATTGCTTCTGATTGCGGAGTGTCCGCAAATACGGTAAAGTCATATTATAAGATTCTTAAAGAAACACTGCTGGGCTTTGAAATACCCGCATATAGGAAAGTAATAAAAAGGAAATTGACCAAAGCCTCAAGATTTTATCTCTTTGACGTGGGGATTTCAAATTATCTCACAAAACGTCATCACCTTGCCCCCAAAACACCTGAATACGGCCACGCTTTCGAGCACCTTGTAATGCAGGAAATTGTAGCCTATCTCGGCTATACGGATAGCGAAGAAGAACTGACTTATTGGCACACATATGACGATAAGGAGGTAGATGCGATTATTGGCGACGCTCGTATTGCCATTGAAATCAAATCAACAGATCACGTCGAGAATAAACATAAGGAAGGATTGACGGAGTTCGCAAAAGAGCATCCGAACACAAGACAGATAATAGTTTCCAAGGACCGGGTAAGCCGGCGTAGTGGCAATGTGGATTTATATTACGTTGCGGACTTTTTTAAAGCACTCTGGTCACACGATATCATTTGATTCATCCGCACATACCAATGACAGTAAGGTGCCCACAAACTTGGCTGCAGGTTGTGTAGCGGGGACCTATATTATGCCGTGCACAGAGAATAATCCCGTGCTTTGATATTTATTCAGTAAATTTTCTGTAACTTGCCACTGATTATCAGAGTGAGGCAACATGAAAGACATAATAACCGCAATTCTTGAACGGCTCGGGGTGCAATACACCGGGGCATTCGTCACGAAGATGTGCTCCGGTAATCTCCAGAGTGGCAACCTTCTCGGAATAACACGGCTTCTCGAAGTTTTCGGCGTGAAATCACGCGCCGTCGGGATTGACGAGGCCGATGATTTCAAGGATTTGGAATTGCCGTTTCTCTGCAGCACAAACGATGGCGGTTTTATTCTGGTGACAGGCAGCAGCGAGACCGGACTCACTTATACCGACGGAAAGCGCTCAAAAGAATCCGACTGGGATTCGTTCCTGAAAGAAGTCAAGATGCTGGCGGTGATGCTCAGCGCCAAAGCCGATGCATTAGAGCCGGACTACAGCAAGCATAGAAGGGAGGAAGTTTATCAGAAAAGCCTTTGGAGCATTCCTGCGGTCTGGATGATATGGCTGCTTGTAATGCAGTTTACCGCCCTCGCCGGCCCGTCCGTCCCGGAGCCGTCAATCCCTTTCAGGGCAGCGGCGCTTGTGCTGTCGGCCGTGGGCCTGCTTCTGTGCATCCTGCTTCACAGACAATGGACCGGAGACGGGAATGCCGTCGGGAAAGTCTGCTCCCTCTTCAAGACCTCCAACTGCTCCGCCGCCCACGACAGCTTCTTCTTCAACAGATGGTTCGACCTGTCCGAGGGGGGAGCCTCCTATTTCCTTTCCATAATACTGGTTGTACTCGTAACCCCGCAAATATCCTGGTCAGTGGCCTGGATGATACTTCCGGCGCTGCCCGCCTCTCTCTGGAACCTCGGCTACCAGTTTTTCAAGCAGAAGCACTGGTGCCCTCTCTGCGTCGGAGTGCAGATATTGTTCTGGATCATAGCTCTGGCGTTCCTGCTTTGCGGAGCCTACGGACGGCCTTCCACCTTCAACCTCTGCGACATCATCAGCGCAGTGCTTCTGTGGGGGACTCTCCTGGTGGTAATTCTCAAGGTGGTCACTCCGGCTGTGAAAAACAGGCACAAGGCGGAAGCGGCCCGCTCATCCCTGTCATCGATTAAGGGGAACAAGGACGTGGAGAAGGCGCTTCTCGGAGAGCTTGACCGGGGCGTGCGCAATATCACCATCGCCGTATCGCCCACCTGCCCATACTGCAAGACTGCGTTGGAAACAATAGAGACCATACTCCTCCCTACAGGTCGCTTCACCGTAGAAAAGAAATATATGGCCGTCCACGATGGGGACAAGGAGAAAATAGAGGAACTCATCGGCGCGGAAGCGGCGCAGGAGAATCAGGATTGGTGCAAGGAACACGACGTGAAAGGGACTCCTACGGTGTTTTTGAACGGCAAACTCCTGGACAGCACTTATTCTGTCGAAGATTTGTTGTATATTTGACGGTCCTAACCTAAAAAATATGGCAGAAGATAATAAAGACAAGTTGTTCAGGGACAGGGCTCTCAAACAGCTGGAACGCCCGGATGTCGTCGAAACGGAAATCAGGGTGACCAGGCCTTCCACATACGTGATTATCGCGTCAATGGCCATAATGGTTATCGCCGTATTCGTCTGGTGCTTTCTTGGCAGCATATCCGACAGAAGCACGGTAAGCGGTGTCGTATTCCCGATAGACAAGGTCTTTGACGTCAACCTGCCGAACCGTGGTACGGTGCGCAGCACTTTCATCGCCAACGGGGATGCCGTAATAAAAGGACAGTCTCTCGCTATGGTAAGCGTGGGCGAGGCATACAGTATGGTCTCGTCGCCGGCCGCAGGCACCGTCCTGAACATCAAGAAGGAGAATGAGGATTTCGAGGCGCTCGCCCCTATCGCGACAATCATAAGCAATGACGACGAGAGCGGGCGTTCTGCAGTTGCTTTCGTTCCCTTCGAAATATCAAGGAAACTCAAAAGCGGAATGAGGGTGGAGGTCACCCCGAAGAACCTCACCCGCGAGAAGAACGGCTACATAGTAGGACACATCACTGAGGTAGAAAGATATCCGGTATCAAAGGATGATGCCGTCAAATTGTTGAAGAACGAGAACTTCATAGGCGACATCTTCCCCGAGCAGGGTGCGGCATTTGTCGTCAAGATGGAACTGCACCAGCAGGACGACGGTTCCCTGGCCTGGTCCTTCAAGCCGGACGAGCCGGTGGATATGGGAACGGGCACGTTCTGTGACATAAGGATTGTGACAAAACGCCGCTCGGTATATGAATATCTGTTCGAATCCGTACACGAGAAGGCCGTCAAGGGGAAAATGATGTTCGAATGAAAACGGGAGGAAAACATAGGGTTCCTGTAATCATGCAGATGGAGGCGGCCGAGTGCGGTGCAGCCTCGCTCGCAATGATTCTTGCATATTACGGAAAATGGCTGCCTCTCGGGCAGGTGCGGTACGACTGCGGTGTGTCCAGGGACGGCAGCACCCTCCCCAACGTCTCTATGGCCGCCAGGAATTACGGGCTCCAGACAAAGGCTTACTCCATCGAGAACCTTGATGAACTGAAGGAATTGCCTCTGCCCTGCATCGCCCATTGGAATTTCGAACACTTTGTGGTTGTAACCGGAATCGGCAAGGACAAGGTCTTCATCAACGATCCCGCCCGCGGCAAGATAAAGGCATCGGCACAGGAGGCCGACGAGGCCCTGACAGGGGTTGTGCTGACTTTCACTCCCGGGCCTGACTTCAAACGCGGCGGGCATAGGGCCAGCATAAGCTCTTTTGTGCTGGAAAGACTTCAGGGCGCCAAAGAGGCCCTGCTGTTCACTTTCATTACGGGAATGATCATCGCCTTTGCAGGCGTCGCCTCAAAAATCTTCACGCAGGTTTTCGCGGATGACATACTTACCCGCAGGAA
>JAZLLN010000115.1:0-4002 GCA_045598165.1 Candidatus Cryptobacteroides sp. | reverse complement strand
GCCTGTGCGCGTTTTAGCGAAAGAGACAGATTCGTTTTGATAGACGAACATCCGATTCCTGAGCAACAGGCCATAGAAATCGCACAGATAATTGCCGGGAATCATATCCCATCTGCCACATGCACATATACAAGAACATTGAGCGCTAATCTGACACAGAAGACCCTGGAGTTTATCCGGAGCGTCAATATGCCTTTGCCGAAGGAAGGAGATATCCTTGAAGCAGCAATCAATGAGTGCGTTTATAACTTCAACGTATTTATCTCTCCCGAAGAAGAAAAAATCCTTTTCAAGGATGTCTTGAAGGGATTGGACACTTACCGATGGTGTAGGGAATTCTGTGACATCAACGTACACGGATTGGACAAAGTGGTGGGGATAAGAAAGATTCTTAGCATATACAACATTGAACCTTCGGAAATCATCGCATTCGGTGATGGCAATAACGACATTGAAATGCTGAAATATGCCGGTTGTGGAATTGCGATGGGAACGGCATCAGACGAAGTCAAAAATGCTGCGGATTATGTTACATCCTCCGCACTTGACTGTGGTGTCAGCAAGTGTCTGCCTTCCTTTCTACCTGAGTTCAAGCACGAAACGCAATCGGAGAGAAGAATTTGAGCCGGGCGGCTTTGCCGATTGTTTATGGCACGAAGATACGACTTTTGGGAAACATAATAGAAACATCCGCATACCGATATATGTTTTGCCCGCAGATATTTGATGGGCCAGATAGATTTAGGGCCGTTAAACATATCTGTTTTGTTGCCGCTTAAGAGTCATAGAAGACAGCGCATATCACATGACTGATACACGACCGTTTGAAGTATAGAGTTGGCTTTGATTATTTCACATCTGTAACGAGACGGACTGATGAGCCATTGGAACGAGAAGCCCATATAAATTCAAGCTTACCACTTGGATATGATTCTTTGGGATAGATATACAATTCTTCCGCATATATATCATTTACTGAAGTAGACGTCCAGTAGTAGCCTATTGTGGCGAAAACGCGGACAGCGTTGCCGTTACGCTGTCCTGCCATTGGAAAGAATACACAACCTTCAGGAAAGGTTTCGTTTGTATATTGTATGTCCGTAGTTAAGGTTTGCCCATCGTAGTCATCAGGATAAATAACAGCGCCCATAATTCCACCATAAATGATATCACGTGTATAACGTTCTTTCATGTTTTTCATTTTTCTTTTGTCGAGTATATACCAAAACTCGGCTTCGCTGAGAGTGCGCCAAGTCTTGCCATTACCGACATTATTTCCCCAGTCTACAAAGTCTCCGTAATAATCAACATCATCTTTAGAGGTGCAGATACCATAGGTTGTGGCAGCGGTTGACCAGCCAAAGAAATCAATATCTCCTGCTGCTGTACCGATAGACTGATTTGCACCGCCTGAACCCAGACAATCATACTGGTTTGCTGCAAATTTCCAAGCTGTAGGAACTCCAGTTGCATCTATCGTTGCTATAAGACTTCCCTTCGAGAAATATACCTGTTTGCCTTCGGCTATGGAAAACTTGCCGGGAATCACTTCGTTGGTCCATCTTGCATAGAGGGTTATGTCTGTGGTCACCATGTCGGAAGCAAAATTCCATATTTCAGCACAGGCTTCATCCTTACACCAGCCCAAGAAGGTGTATCCGTCAGCAACCGGGTCTGCCGGCCTGGGAATTATGTTATGGTATGGTACTCCAGAGAGTTTTTCCGGAGTATTACCGTGCCCATTCGCATCGAAGGTGACAGTGAAGGTAGGAGTCGGACAGTCTGGAACGTCCGTGACTAACCGTACGAAATATTGTTCAAGCATCGCTTCACATACCACGGAAGGGGGCCACGCCCCATATTCGTAACGGAGGCATGACGCGGAAGGATATATAGAAAATTCCATATCCGGAGTGGAGGACCAGTATAAACCGACATGTCCTAATGGGCTTTCTGATGCAGGCAGGAAAACGCAGCCTTCCGGGATGGAAGTCAGGCCATTGGTCTGGCCGGAATACTCGTCCGGAAAAATCATCACACCTTTGACGCCACCTATTGTCGCCTCCCCGATGCCGTTATCTCTTTTGATAAGGTAGGTCCACTCGTCCTTTGAAAGCGTGCGCCAAAGTCCCGTCTGCCCATTGGCCGTGAAACTGAGGTTTGCAGTGACTTCATCCGCATTCGTAAAGAATGCAATTGGGGCGTTCACGTCGAGATTCCACTCGGAGCCCCTGGAGTATTCCTCCTTGTTAGACCAGTAGAATGTAGACTTGTGACCGGAAATATTTTGATTGTACTGTCTGTCCTCGAACTTATGACTGTTGCCATCCCAGTACAGGTTTCCCTTGGAGAAGAATACTTTCTTTCCCTCTGCAGATACGGTGAATATCCCGGAAACCGCACCTTCAGGAGCCTGTGAATTATTGGACCACTTATCAATCTTGATGGAGGCGGGAGTGATCTTGCTGCGGGTGATGACGAGGGGCTTGTCCGCTTTGAGTTTCTTGATGCTATGCCTATTATCCGAAGTAATGAACTGGATGCTTGTGCCGGAATATGTCCCTTCAGGTAGTGCAATATGGAACACTGTGCCGTCCGTATTATTCAAATCTACGCCATCACCACAGTCAAGGGTGATATTGGGAATATTGTCCGTACATACCGTGATGCTCGTAACCTTGGCCGTTCCTTTTACTGTGAGACGCAAGATTCCGCCGACATTCTTAAAATTCACTTTTCCTCCGACAATTTCTCCCCCGTTGCATTCCACGTTTGCAAGCATTGGCGAGCCTGTGATAGTGCCTTCTGTATATAACTGTTTTACAGGCCAGTTCGAACCGTTGTATGAAGCAGGATAATTTGCGGTATACCATTTGTCAATGCTAGGACCACGGCCCTCGAATGTCCCGCTTGTTGTACCTATGCCACCAGTTATAGTAAACGTGTTGTCCCAGATTTTGAACGAATCTCCCTCAGACCAGACGACCTCGTAACCGTCGGTGTCATTTCCTCTAATGGTGGTCTTGGTCAGAGCGTTCTCAGTGGATGCTGTAACGATGCAGTTGCCTTCGACATTCCCTCCCGGTTCGGCAAGATTCTCCTTATTGCAGGAGGTCATTGTGAATGCTGCTGCGATGGCAGCCATTGCAATGATTATATTCTTCATATCGATGTCCTCCCTAATCCCAATCACTTTCATCATAACGGTTGTTCCCGAGAGTGAACTTCTCAGTATTCTCTCCATAAGGGCTTCCGCAGAGCACGACCTGCGCCTTGACGAAAATCACCTTGACTTCCGGACTCCTGTAGCGGAGCCTGCTGTCAGTTGTATTGTAAAGTGTATCTATCATAATCCCTGATTTTCAGTTCAAGTCACAAAATTAGTCCATTTCGATTGTTTTACAAAAGGAATGGACATAATAGACGACAGATATCGTGATTTATGACTGAAAAACCGCTTTTTCACTCCCAAAGAACTTACATGCTTAGGCGGCTTAGGCATATCTGATTCACCCGTTCAGGCGGATGAAACCAATCTTTTAATCATAACGCATCTCAGGCTTTCATTAACCGGTGAGTGCCAGATATTGACAAATTAACCAGTATTATGGGTCGTTGCCGAATTCCATTGTTGATTTACAGCAACTTACCACGAACCACCTATGAAATTAAGCCGCATTCCGAGATAGTTTTTTGCCTCCTATTCTTCCTCCGTGAAAAGAAAGTCGTCTTTCGCAGAGCGGGCTAACTTAGGCTAACTATTAAGATGCTGATAATTAAGGCTTTTATTAAAATTGTATACCTTTGTGACTGATGCTTCGAGTAGGCAAACTTGGGCTAAGTCTCAAAAACTACGAAGATTTTAAGAAGAAAGAGTATTGCGAGCGGAACCTGGCGGAACGAGGCGGAATGGTTCGCCTGTTAGCCTGACTTTTGAAAAATTAGGCTAACTTAAAAACGGCATTTTGGGCACTTGTGGATAGGAATATAACGGAATATGGC
>JAZLLN010000114.1:0-7829 GCA_045598165.1 Candidatus Cryptobacteroides sp. | reverse complement strand
GGGCCGATCCAGCACGAAGTCCATTTCATCTTTCGGAGGTTCTGCCGCGCCTTCCCCCATCATGACTGTATAGGCTGCTGCGGTCACGCCCTCTTCGTCGATGGTCACACGGGCTGCATGTTCGGCTTTGGAGAGGACAATCTCTGCTACATCCGCAGTCATGGGACTGAAATCGGCTGCCTCGACATCAAACACATCTGTCACACCAAGGGCACGCAGGCCTTCCCCCAAGTCGAAATCAGAGACTACATCAAATTTGGGAACGGACATATTCACGATCAGGTGCTTGGTGTTCTCCCATTTCCCATTGCTATTTAAGAATGCCATCGTTTGCTCATCTGCGAGGAGATCATCCATAGACACGCCCTCATCAGGCAAGAGGAACCACATCTCACCGCTGCCCTCCAGACTCAGAGAAACAGCGCCGAACTGATCTGCCCAGTAATAGTTGTTGCTGCCGCTCTGGTGCATGAAGTCGCACTCCACGGTTTCCCCATCAGAGCTGAGTGGGTGGAACAGGCCCTTTTCCGTCCTGGCCTCGTTGAACTCACTGCGCCACTTGGCGCGGTAGTAGATGGTTGAGGCAAGGGCCATAACGGTTTCGGGATCCATAGACAGTCCATCGGCCTGTGCTTCCAGCAGTCCTCCGGTCTGTTCGTTGATCCAATCCCGCAGGGCCTGATCAAACTCCTCGCTGCCCATCTGGCCTCGGAAGGAGGATGCGTAGTAATTTTGAGCCAGACTGTCCATGGTGGTCTGATTGAAGTCCACCGCCTCATTCAGCCAAAGGGAGTTTGCAAGAATGCTGGTCACAGTGCCGTCATTGCTGTAATTGGCATTCCAAACACTGGCTGCCTGCGCCCGCAGAGCTTCAATGCTCTCACTGCCCAACAGCGTGAGGATCTGCTGTCGGCTCTCTCCGTCTGTTACTTCCGCCAGCATAGCAAGTGCCATATAGACATTCAAAGGAGAATAGACCTTATTCTCTCCATTGGAGCCGCTGAGAAATTCCCGGACCGAACTACCGAAAAATGGCTCCAAACCGTCCGCATAGCCCTCCGGTTGATTACGCTGGGCCTTTCTGTCCGCCTGCCAGGCGTTATAGACCACATCAAAGCCGTCACTGTCAAACTTGCCCGTCTTTTCATTGAAATACTCCATCTCATTTGGATAAGGAGCCATCTCCGGATAACTCGCCACAGCAAGCGCATAGGCCGATGTGGTGTTGTTGGTTTTCTTTTCGTCCTTACTGGTATCTCCTGCGCAGCCTGCCAGGGAAATCAGGCAAGCCATTGTAAGGCAAATCGACACAATTCGTTTCATACTGTATATCCTCCTTAGTCCAATATCGTTTCTGTGAAGATGACCCGCTCAATCTTTATAACTTCTGATTTGTTTACTTGCCGATAGGCTCAGTATCTGGTATTTCGTCGTTACCCTCATCGCCATAGAGTTTAATTCTCTCTTCATAAGTTAAATCAGCTTTGCTTTCTTGATTAACACCAATTACTTCTACACTGATTACTTTATTGAAACTCGCAGGATATGTTTCTAATATTGCACCCGAGTAAACGATTTCAACTTCATATCCGACCTTTGGTTCCGGTGATGCCAACATATTCTTAATAGCAACAAAATATAGTTCATTTTTATCCTTGCCTTTAACCAACATTGTCCGTTCATTAATTCCAGTTATTGTTCCTCTCAAGGTATGTTCTTCACTTGCTCCACGGTCAAACAAGGAGTCAATGTAGTCAAGATCAATACTGCTACCCAGGCAAAGGCTGTATCTGTACCGGTCGCTGTAAACAATCGTATTCTCGGACACAATCGTAATTTTCTGATTATTACCATCCTTGCCATAGAAGTTTACGCCATAACAAAAGCCATCGCTTTTGTTTTTCCGTTCTTTCTTATATCCTTTGCATAATACGGTATCAACCACTTTGCTGATAGAATCACCATCAGATATATTGATGGTTTCTCCGCTGTTTCCATTGAAAATCTCAATGGATTCATAACTGTCGGCATCCGCATTCCATCTGTCTGGGTTTAGGTCTCCCGATGCTCTGCCACACCCAACTACAGAAAGTGCAAGCATAAGGCAAAGCGCTACGGCTATTATCTTTTTCATAAGACTTACCTCCCGAATGTGTTTCTATATTTTGCGGCTCATTTGATTTACCTTCTTGTTTACTCGCCATAAGCTATCAGCAGCGTTACACCGTCTTGGTCCATATACACGCTCTGGCAGTTTCCAAGAGTGTTTGCAGTAGAGAATGTGACCTCCCATACTTTCTCCGCCTCGTCATAGGCGACATCTACGGTATCATAATCGATGGTACATTCATTGATCGCCTGCGCCTTAGCTGCCCAAAGGTGATTGATGGGGACAGGATACGTATTTACAAATCCCATGATCTTCACGCCGGGGTCTCCAGTCTTAAATATGCGGGATACCTCTGCATAGGAGAAGCTGCCCGGTTGTGTCAAATACAAATCTACCGGAATGTTGTGGGATAACGCAATATTCTTAATGACCTGCATATCCTCAGCGGGGATTTCAGCAAACTGCAGGTCAAAATAAATGACATTATACTCATAAGTGAAGTAATATCGTCTCTGGTCGCCCGCAAATTCAATATAACCGTCGAAATAATATGCCCAGCGGTCAACGGCGGCATCATTTGTCCATGTATCCACATCATCCAAAATTGACCTCAACTTTTTTGCCTGTTTCTCCGATATGGTCGATGTACTGATTTCTACAGGATCTGCATTTTCCCTTGTGGGTTCTGCATAGAACGAAATAGTTCCGCCGCCAGCTCCAGCTTCCTCATCTTTCTGCGTACACAGGTACCACTCATTTTCCATCAAAATGGCGATGCCACCCTCAACCCTCGCATAGGGTAGATTTAACTTCCGGCTGAAATTGGTTTCTCCATTCTTTTCTGGGAATGTGTCTGTGTATGAATTGGTGTATCCAATAATGGTGCTCTCATCTACCTCACCGGACATAACGGTTGCCGTTTTCAGATAAATGCTGCCATCAACCATAATTGCCGCTGGATAATCTGTTTCCGTGTGCGGTCCCAGGCCACAACCTGCCAATGCCAGAACACAGATAATTGCCAAGAACAGCGCAATATATCTTTTCATCTTTGAGTGACCTCCTTCCAGAATAGATACAGAAAAGCGCAGTCGCTTTTATCTATTTTTGTGTTTCCGCTGGCAAACTGAAATATGCTGTTATCTATCGGTTGTGGTGTTATTTCTTGTGGTTTCTTTTTTTCGGGATATAGATACCGAGAACGAAGGCACCATATCCAAACAGCAGTCCGGAAAACTGGGCCAATCGGTAGGATAGATGCGCATCGGTAAGCATAGGAAAGCATAGAAAATACACAGCTGATGGCAGTATCGGCAAACTCCAAAGTATTCTGGGTTCACGTGCAGATATGAACCCGCAGAGAAGCGCGGAAACCGGAAGCCCACATAACAACGTAATAGCAAAAAGCCCGGCACCAAGTCCGTTACTGCGGGTATTATGGACAATGAGGGCAGGCACTGCAATGAAAAGCATGCAGCACACAGCACAAACTAATAGGCGGAACCATAAAGATTTAATATAATTTCTCATACTGAACGCCTCCGTGTTAAATTCCGTTTTGATGCACTGTACATCAGGAACACTTTCCTAAATTGGAACTGGTTCGATAATCTTTACTATAATAGACGAAAAAAATGCCGAAAAGTTACGAGAATGCGTGTGTGCATAAAAGCGCAACGGCGATCCGGCGCTGTAAAAAGTGCCAGATCGCCGTTCATTTTGTTTTATATTTATAGTTTTCTCGATAGAATAGTGGTAATCAAGACTGAGATAATGAACAATTACTCGGTTGGTGCAATCTTGCGGATCTCCAGATAGTAGTGAGGCTCATTCAAATCCAAAGGGACGCTGGTAATTCCGCCGGCAAGGTCGAAGCCGAAGTTTTGACGTACAATCTCAATCGCATCATAATTGCTGATAGATGCGCTTTGTTCGGTGAATGTAAGATTGGATCCGATAGAAGTAACCAAGTCGTACCCATCAATACCAACGTTCTCGCTGCCGGAACAATGGAAATCAAAGCTGGCATACTTAAATTGCTCAACGCTTACTTCCACACTGCTTCCCGCGGGTACGGTAACCTCAAAGCTGAGATAAAGAACTCTCTTAAGGTACGCTGTTTCTGAGACAATATCTACAAGCATACCGAAGCTGTAGCGTTCCATCGGGTTAGTCCCCATCGGGCCATATTCTGCGAAATGCTTTACAATAGCCTGATAGTACATATCAAAGCTGATCTGGCTGTTGAGATATCGGTTGTGATCACCATCGAACTCGTTCTCTATGATTGCATCATAACGAATCTGAGCAATCTCTCTCAACACCTCACCCATGGTTGTTTCCTCTCTGGTTACGGTCGCAGAGGCATCCTCGATTTCTTCGCCCGGCGTACAGCTTCCGTCCTGATAGCCCTGAATGGTATAGCTTTCTATATCATCCCCCACAGCGATGAAGTATTTTACATCGTCGTCTGCTTTCCGCCTTCCTTCACGGATAAAGAAGTCCCGGTATTCATCTCCGGTATCATCACGTATGCCGCCACCATTGAAGCCCCAAGTCATGATAGAGGTCTTTTCTGGATCGTACTTAAAACTCATGCACAGAGAAGCGGCATCATAGTCGCCGGCTCCATCTGTCAGATTACTCAGCTTATATACGATGACCGGCTGATTCAGACTCTCGGGAGAGGTAAAAGCATTTGCAAAGTAACTTCCATCCATTAGCAGGTCTTGATATTCTTCCCAAGAGTTGATGTCATCTAAATTAAGGCTCTTTGAATTTTCATCTCCTGCGCCTCTGAAGGTGCCGGAATAGGCCCCTGCGTCCAGCTTCCATTCAACCTCTTTGCCATCCAAGGTAATGACTGGCCACTTCACGGTCTGGAAATCTCCAACGAACGGATAAACTGCTGTCACAGTAACGTCATTCTGAGAATTGTTGCTCAACTGATAGCTGTCGTCAACCACGACACCGATGCCGTTATTCCCCCAAACTCTTATATCTTCATTGTCGTCAAGATAGGTGGCGAAGTCGTAGTCAACAGTTCGCGCTGCATCAAGAGCGCTGTTTTCCTCCATCAAGGTAAGCGGGAACACCGGACCGGCATAAGACATGAACACCGTTCCTTCCCCGTGGCCACTACCACCACCTTCTGAAGGCGCTGTGTCATTGGGCGCAGAGATGTGAGGAAGCATAGAGATACATCCGATTACAACAATCAGGCAAGCTGCAGCGACAGAAGACCATTTTGCCCATCGAGGTATCGCCTTTTTCTTTGCTGCTTTCGCATCACGGACATGCTCATCGGCAGCATCGCCGATAATATCGATCAAATCATTGGATTTCATTTAGTAGCCCTCCTTTTCAAGCACCGTCCGAAGCTTTGCTCTTGTTCGGTGCAGCATGGATGCGACCTTGCTCTGGGAGAAGCTAAATTGTCCCGCGATGGACTGGATAGAATCCATGTACCAGTACCGACAGAGGAACACCCGACGCTCGGTAGCAGGCAGTGTATCCAAAAAGCTATTGAATAGCTTGTCCAACTCCCGGCGTTCGATCTCGTTCTCCACGTTTCCGGAGCCGGAGACGCAGTCCTCCAGTTCGTCCAGAGCAAGTGTCAGTTCACCGCCGCCACGCTTTTCTGCGTTCAATCTTCTCCATCGGTCAATGGAGAGGCGGCGCGTGATCTTCCCGAGGAAAGTCAAAAGGACGGAAGGGCGATCGGGCGGCATGGTGTTCCATGCGTTGTGGTATGTATCATTGACACATTCCTGTGCGTCCTCATGATTGGTCAGAATATTGTAAGAAATACTGTTGAGATAACGACCGTACTTTATATCTGTTTCTGAGATCGCATTCTCAGACCGACTCCAGTACAGCTCCACGATGCTCTGATCATCCATCCTAACACCTCCGTTCGGTTTCATTTCTCTGAAAGGTCCTTCAACTATCTACACGCAAGATTTTGAAATCCATTGCACGGGATTATGCTATTTATGATAATTCTACGGTTTAGAGGGTGAGAATGGCATCCAAGAGACTCAAGGTTACTCTTTCCGGTCTACTCAGCCGTGACCAATTAGAAAGATGCCGAGAAATAGTACCAATGCTCAATGAGTTTTGATGTAGAGCCATGGTTGTCTCCTTCGGCGATCCATTCCCAACAGTCATGCCCATTCTGCGTGAGCGGCATATCAGTGTTTTGGAAGGCAAGCGGAACATCGTCCGGGGAATAGTAGCAGCCATAATATGTATTGCCCCAGGACGTGATTATAAATTCCGTCATGGGGTGCTCGCCATCCCAACTGTTCACATATTTGTAGCCAAACAGAACCGTATCATCAGCAGGCACGCCATTACCATCCGTCAGTCCCTTTTCTATGAGATTATGATAGGTATGAACAAACAGACTGACTCTCAGTTTGGGATTTGCATAACAAAAAACAGACGTCAGGAGGACAGCACCTACGATTGCAGCAATGATGGGCCGTATCCTTTTCTTTTTCACAATCACATCTCTCCTCTCAAAAACAATTCATTATGAAAGCAAAGGCTCAAGATCTTCGTCATTGGTCAGGTTTCCATCCCCGCTGACAGGGATTACCTCCCCTAGATAGGTTGGGTCAGGCTTCAGAATGCCTGTAGCAAAATCCTTGTTCCGAGCCAGTATCTCACGCAGCTCACGGTATGCTTGTCCCACATAGGTATGGTAGTCAGAAGCGACACCATACGCCTCCACGCCAAGAGCATTGGCAACATAGATCGCCCGGTACAGGTGGTACTCCTGCGTGACGATGATGATCTTGTCCACGGCAAATACATCTCTTGCACGAAAGACACTCTCGTATGTAGAAAAGCCTGCGTGGTCCATGAAAATATCCTCCGAGGGGATGCCTGCTTCCATGGCCTCCAGTTTCATGGCCTTGACCTCATTGTAGTCTTCCCGACCATGGTCGCCGCTCATGAGCAGCTTGGGCGCTGCACCGGATTGATACAGTTCGATGCCTCTGCGAAGCCGATCCGCAAGCATATCACTGGGTCGGCCACTGTCGTGGACATAGCAGCCCAACACAAGAATACAGTCAACATCCGTCAGCGCCGCGGCATCTTCCGGGGATAGGATCTGGTCTGAAGTACTTTTCTTCACGTGACCGTTTATACCCAAAACGATAATGATGCCAACTACGGCAAGGCAAAGCACAACAATGATCATACGCTTCCAGATTTTCTTTTTCATACTCTGATTCCACTTTCTCTTGAAGGTATAAACGCCCGCACTTTTTTCACTTATTCCGTCTCATCCAGTACCCATGGCAGCGTCACCATTTCAAAATCAGGGGGCACATCCGGAAACGGAGCAGGTTTCAAATCCAACATTGCATCAGACAACGCATTCCCCAATTCTTCAAATACCATAGGGCAGTCTCCTGTTTACCGATAATCGTCCTCGTCCACTTCATAGAGAATGTTTCCTTCTGCGTCGAGAATCTGCTCAAACAAATCTCGCAGGCCTCTAAAATCATCGCCAACGGGCTCACCCTTTTCATTTATAGCCCAATACTCCAATACAGTCCGGTATCGCAGGCCGTTGCCGTCCACAACTTCGGCTATTAATTCAAGTGTACTGCCAAATGGGATATTGAAATCTCCATCAACCATATGATAGAAGGTTTCAGAACCGTTTACCTGTGTGCCGAATGTTGAGGGCGGTGCCGGTTCT
>JAZLLN010000113.1:0-5649 GCA_045598165.1 Candidatus Cryptobacteroides sp. | reverse complement strand
CCTTCGGCGTTGAAATCCCGGAAGGTTGCTCCCCTAAATACCGGACCCGAAAGGTGGAATCCAAGCGACGCGGACGGCCTCGCAAGCAACGGACAGAGGCCTTGGAGCATTAATTATACAAATGGTTGTAAAATTCATATTGAGAAGCTCTGTACTGATGTACAAGTGATCATTGCCTGGATTTGCATTTTGGCCGCAACGATACTGTCGGTAATCATATACTCAAAATATCTCAAGGAGAGAACTGAATCCTTCTTTGGAAAACACAGGGTGCTCTGGACGGTTTTCGTGTGGGCAGCGTGCATAGCTTCATTCATACTGGCAATGTGCCTGTTCGATAAATACCCTAATTTTATGAATGTATAAGACATAGTAAAACAAGAAAATGAACACAGTTAAACGAAGCTTTGAACTCATCGCAATTGCGAGTATCATTATCGGTGGCGGCCTGCTTGCCGGCTGCCGGAAATCGGAGGACCCTAAAGGCCCCCTGTCTGGCGGGAACCTTGTGGTGTATGGTAAAATTTTCACTGCTGACCCGTCAGAGTCTGTCGTCGAAGCATTCGTCGTCAAGGACGGCAAATTCGTCTATGTGGGCACCAAGGACGAAGCCGCGAAGTATGTCGGTGCCGACACTGAGGTCATCGACTACACCGGCAAGGGGCTCGTCATCCCGGGCTGCACCGAAGGTCACGGGCATTTCATTGGAGTGGAAGGGGTTACAAAAATGCTTCCGGGATTCAAGGCTACCTATGAAGAACTTGTTGGCACAGTAATTCCTCAAAAGATGCAAACCAATCCCGGTTCTTTCGTATCATTCGGGTGGTCTACGGCGGATGTGCCGAAAGATGATAAGACAAACTATGCCGGAACACTCGATAAGATTTCAACGGAATATCCTATTATACTCATTGACGGTGGCGGTCACAATGCCCTGTGCAACACAACTGCACTGAAGAAAGCAGGGCTTCTTAAGGATACCGGCGAGAAGCTGATGGATGTTCGTGGAGGAGATATCCTCACACTGGGCGATACAGAAAAACCTACAGGCTATATCACCGACGAAGTCATACCATATGTTGTCAACAAGGCTGTAGGCGCCCTGCTTGATGATGCCCAGTACCGTCAGGCCTGTGTCAACGCAGTAAATTCACTCAATGAACGCGGCTTTACCTGCTATCTGGATGCGGCGACCAACTATTTGGATGAAGAGGCCAGAGCTTACAAGTACGCATTTGATTTGGACCAGGCGGGAGAATTCACGGTCAATATGATAGGATTCTACAACATCCGCAGTTATGACTGGGGCTATCCTAAGGGAGGCGCTATGCCCGAGACGGTGAAGAAAAGAATTGAATACATCGAGACTCTTGTGGACAAATATTCCAGCCGTCACGTTATCGCCAACGGCGTGAAACTCTTCGCGGACGGCGTGACTGACACCGGTACAGGTTGGATAAGCAAGGAATATCAGATGGAGGGCCTTCCTGCGGACAAAAAGCACGGCAATATCATCTGGGAGCAGGAAGAACTGGACGTCATAGTTGCCGCATCAAATGAAAAAGGCTTTCCTGTCCACACTCACACCTTCGGAGATTTGGCCTGCGAAGCTGTCATCAATGCCTATTGTGCATCCAATGCGGCATCATCTCTTACAGTGCCCAACTCGCTCGCTCACGTGAGAAACATTATGGATAAGGACATTACCCGCTGTGCGGAAAACAATATTCTCATTTCATCCAATATTATCTGGCACGCCGGGGATCCCGATTGGGCCATACCTTATCTTTCATTTATCCCGAAAGACATTTATGAAAGCGGATATCCGATGAAATCGCTGCTGGATGCAGGTATCGTAGTGTCATCCTCCACCGACTCTCCAGCCGGAAATACGCTGGGCACCGTCCCGAACATCATCGGCGTGGCGGTGAACGGAATATGCCCGGAATTTCCCGATGCGTCTCCACTCAATCCTGCGGAACTGCTCACAGTAGCTCAGACACTCAAGTGTCTTACTATGGGCGGCGCCATAAGCCTCGGCCTGCAGAAGGAACGCGGCTCCATCGAAGTGGGCAAATATGCCGATTTCGTAGTGCTTGACAAGGATGTCCTGGAGCAGGAGAAGACAAACAAAAAGGATATCTTCAACACAAAGGTTGCCTCCACCTGGTTCGAAGGCAAGCAGGTTTATCCTAAACCATAAGACGACACCCACAAAAGTATTGAAAACAATTATGAACAAATTTATTATTTCGTTATTCGCAATTGCTACAACCATACTGATGGTGAGTTGCGGTGCAGACTATGCTGATACCGTAGTCTATGGAACTATTCACACGGCTGAAGAAAACAATTCTGTTGTTGAAGCAATAGCCGTCAAAAATGGTAAATTCATTTACGTAGGTGACAAGGATGGGGCTGAAGCTTATATAAAAGATGGTGTAACCCAAGTGGTTGACCATACAGGTAGAGGCATGGTGATGCCAAGCTGTTTCGATGGCCATGCACATTACATGATGACCATCGCTCTTGCCAATATGAAGGGCGGCCTGCTTTTCGACCACGATGATGGCAAGGCTGAGATTCTCAAAAAAGTCGATGCCGCAACCCTTGAAGCGGCCAATGCGGGAAAGCACTGCCTGATGGGATTCGGGTGGGATATGTATGCCTTACGGATGTCCGGGACAGAGTCAATTACCCTGGCTGAACTGGATGCTGTCTCACACGGGCTGTCTGTCGCTCTCTTTGACTCCGGCGGACACAATATGTACTGCAATACGGAATGTTTCCGCCGATGCGGCATTATCGACGAAAAAGGAAATGTGCTCATAAACAAAATAGAGGGCGGCCTGCTCGAATTGGATGAAAACGGCTACCCCACAGGATATGTTGATGAGCGCGTTACAGGGTATATGACACGTATGGGAGGACTCATTCCGGACGAAATCATTGACGATGAGGTATCAAGTATCGCCCTCGAAAAATCTCAAGAGCTGCTGCTCTCCACCGGCTATGTGTCATATATGGAAGGCTGGTCAAATTCCTATCATCCAAGCAAATTCTACGAGACCGCAAACCGTTTCGACAAGGAGGGCAGGCTCAAGATGCTGCTTTCGATGTCCTACGAGGTTGAACCCTGGCAGAAAGATATGAGCGACCAGATAGACTATCTCGTTTCTCTTAATAAGAAATACGGCACTTCTCACGTGCGTCCGCAGTATCTGAAGCTGTTTATGGACGGTGTGGTGGAAACTTCTACCGGCTCAATGTACAAGCCATACAAGAGCGGGATTACATACAACAGTCATTGGCAGGTTGACCGCCTTGCCGACGTCACCCGTGAATGCAATGCCAAAGGTCTCACCGTTCATACTCACGTGATGGGAGACAAAGCCATTGCCGAAGCTGCAGATGCCTATATCAAGGGTGGTGACGGAGAGCACCGCAACTGCCTGGTACATCTGCGAAATGTGCGCGAAGAGGATTTCCAGCGCTTTGCCCGGAACAACATCGCCTGCACTGCGGGTATGACCTGGCACAATATTGATGAACTGACTTTGGCTGTATTGCCTGACTACATTGATGAGGAATATGTACAGCACGGATATCCTATCAAGTCTTTCTTCGATGCGGGCGTGAAGGTTTCCAGCCACACCGATTACCCGGCCAACGGAACCTGTCCGCAAGATCCTTTCGGAATTATGGAGGTAGCCGTCACCGGGAGGATGATAGATCCTAATACAGGCAGACAGACGCCGGAATTCGACACGGAAGAACTCATCACTCTGGAGCAGGCCCTGCAGGCCCTCACCATCAACGGAGCCTGGCAGCTCGGATTGGACAACGAACGCGGAAGCATCAAGGTGGGTAAATATGCCGACTTCGTGCTTGCCGACCAGGATGTGTTCTCATGCCCCGTGACAGACATCCACAACACCAAGGTCGTTTCCACCTGGTTTGAGGGAGAGAAAGTTTATCAGGCAGCAATGGCAAAAGTGGCCGACTATCTATATGAATTCGAAGCAGAAGGGTATGGCACAGAGGCTCCTGCTGCACTCCTGACAGACGACGGACCTGTATCCTTCGGCTGCAGCGCAGTCAGAAACGGCAATTTCTACGGGAGGAATCTTGACCTCAGTATAAATGAAATATGTGAATTCATCGTCAGGACGAAAGCTACCGGAACCCGCAAACACGCATCAATCGGTGTGGCAAACCCTGTGTTCCGGAACATTACGAATGAAGCTGTCCTGGCAGGACTCACGGAAGAGGAGCTGAATTTCATCCCGTGGATGACAATGGACGGCATAAACGACGCCGGACTGGTGTGCAATATCAATGTCGTGAATATGTATGACATTGAGAAGAATATACACTCTCACACCAACCCCGGCAAGCCTCAGATAATGGTTATGAATCTCGTACGCGCACTTCTTGACAACTGCGGCAGTGTGGCTGAGGCAAAGACTTTCATCGCAGGTCACGACATCACTCCTATTCCTGCAGAATTGGGAGAAATGTGGGACGGGCATATTATGATTGCAGACGCAGACAATACCGTGATTGTCGAGTTCACCGGAGATGAAGGTTCGCCTGTGAAGTACATTGAAACGGACATAATGACAAATTTCTACAATCATCTGTATGAAGCCGCCGGAGATTATCCTCAACACGCTTGCGGTGTGGAAAGATACGAAATCCTCAAGGCCGGTTACGATGGCGGCAACACTATGCAGGGAATGTGGGAACTGATGAAAAAGGTGCAATATACCCAAGCCTACAAGGAGTCAACCGAGCCGTTCTGGTGTTCGGAATACTATGACGTAATTCCTTCATTTGACGAGCATTCACGAGAGTACTGGACAAAGGAAAAGGTTCTGGAACAGGAAATGCCCGGGATTGAGGTGGAGGCATACAAGGTATATGAGAAAACCGGCGAATATGACCCCGAACTGAATCTGTGGTTCACCGCTCACAACAGCATCTATGACATCGCGAACAGGAGCCTTTGGGTGACGGTACGCGAGAAGTACGAAAAACATTATGATTTCAAACTATAAACTTCTTTATAAACTGCATCGATATGAAACGATTCAATATTCTTGCGGCAGGCCTCGTACTGTGCCTTGCCGTACTGTCCTGCTCCGAAAAGCGTAGTAACCCCGTGGCCGTCTGTGAGAACGGACAGTTCGTGGGCTATGTCGAGGACAACGGTGTCCTGACTTTTAAGGGAATCCCTTTCGCAAAGGCCCCTGTGGGGGAACTCAGATGGAAGGCACCTCAGCCTGTGGAAACTTCCGATGAAGTCTTCGAGGCAAAGACCTACGGACTTCCGGGACTCCAGTCTTACGATGAGGGCGAAGTGGCCAGCCACGGAGATTTGAGTGAGGACTGCCTCTATCTGAATGTCTGGACAAAGGACCTTCAGATAAAGAAAGACCGTCCTGTTATGGTATGGTTCCACGGAGGCTCCTACGGATGGGGCGGCACCATAGACCCTCTCTACGAAGGCAAATATCTGGTGGCAGAATATCCTGATGTAGTGCTTGTTTCAGTGGAATACCGTGTGAACGCTATGGGATTCATCGACTTTGTGGATGTTCCCGGCGGAGAGGCATTCCCTGATGCGCCATACCTCGGAATACTTGA
>JAZLLN010000112.1:0-15922 GCA_045598165.1 Candidatus Cryptobacteroides sp. | reverse complement strand
TATCCAGGCGCAGTACAGCCCTATGCCGGTAGGGGAGCAGATCGCTATACTCTACTGCGGTACGCATGCCCTTATGAAGGATATCCGTATCGACCAGGTTCCGGAGTTCCAGACTCTCTTCCTCGACAGGATGAGGGCTTCTCACGCCGATGTGCTCGAGTCTCTGGCTTCGGGCAAACTGAGCGATGAGCTTTCAGGCATTATCGAGCAGGAGGCAGCCCTGGTGGCCGCTTCAATGAAATAATAATCCGTTTTTGCGA
Organism: Candidatus Cryptobacteroides sp.; assembly: GCA_045598165.1. Lineage (GTDB taxonomy): Bacteria > Bacteroidota > Bacteroidia > Bacteroidales > UBA932 > Cryptobacteroides. Next base: position 15,662 of record JAZLLN010000112.1, on the reverse strand, counting down.
TGGCATCACTCAAGGAGACAAAGGGACGCATTGCGTCGGTGAAGAGTACGCTGAAGATTACTTCGGCGATGAAGATGGTGGCTTCCGCCAAGCTTCACAGGGCTCAGTCGGCCATTGAGAACATGCTTCCTTACGAGCTTCAGCTTCAGGACATGCTCCGTCTGCTGCTCGCATGTCCCGGCAGGGGCGGTCAGTGCCTTGAAAACCGTCTCGCTGCGCTCGCCCCCTCCCAGCTTTGCTGGGCCCCTCCCTCTTACGATGCCGAGGGTGGCACGGGTTTTCAAGACACTGCCGCCCCTGCCTCTAAGGTAGCGGTGGTGGCGGTTTCTTCCAATTCGTCGCTGTGCGGAGGATTCAACGGCAATGTGATAAGGGAAACCAAGGCCAGGGTGGCGCAGATAGAGAAGGAAGGAGGCAAGGTGGAGGTGTTCTCCGTGGGCAGGAAGATGGCAGAGTCGATGAAGAAGGCCGGCTATCCGTCCGAGTCCGATCTCTCTGACCTCGTGGCGCATTCGTCCTACGCCTCGGCATCGGATTTCGCCGACACCCTCATCCAGGCGTTCAATGAAGGCCGTTTCTCCCGCGTGGAGTTCATATACAACCATTTCGTTTCCACTGCTACACAGAAAGTGGTCACAGAACAGTTCCTTCCGATGACAGTGGGAAGCGGTGTTTCAGATGAGACCTCCATTCCTGAGGACATCATTCTTGAACCTTCTGCGGAAGAGCTCATGGAAACCCTTCTGCCACGGGTACAGAAACTGAAAGTCTATACAGTTATCCTGGATTCCCTTGCTGCGGAGCACGCAGCCCGCACCGTGGCCATGCAGACGGCAACGGACAACGGCAACAACATTCTTCAGGAACTTACCCTCGAATACAACAAGGGCCGTCAGCAGAAGATCACCAGCGAGATCCTCGACATTGTCGGTGGATCAATGCAGTAGTCCGTCCTTCCCATACAGCATAATGCACTTGCCGTATGAGCCGTCATATCGGGCAGGGAGCGCTGCGGGTATGGCTTCAGGCGCTCTGGTGGAGGCGACGCTGCCGGTTCTTATATAGGTGAGCACAGCATTCAGCATTGCTTCGTTCCCGTCTCCGAGCTGTTCGGTCCTGGTCGGGTCGTCATCGACTGCGAAATCCGGCTCGAATCCGTCCGGCATGCATGGGGTACGTCCGAACTTGTCGGCGAAGCGCCCTATCATCACATACATCCCCCAGTCGCCGGCGTATTCTCCATACGAAGCCAGATCGGGGTTGTCTTTGGCATCGATGCTCCGGTACCAGTCCTTTGCACTCCGCATTATGCCCGTGCAGAATTTTCCGTAGGACCCGGATCCGAATATCTTAATGTCGGTATATGGGCTCAGGCCGGTTATGAGGCTCTCCGAGGCGGAAGCCGTGCTTTCGGTCATGATTGCATATATCCTCGAGAGGTTGAGGTTGGAGGATATGAGGTCGGCTTCGATCTTTTTCCCGTTGACCTCGTCAGAAAGTCTGGGTGCGAAGTAGGTGTTGCTGTCCCCCATGATGAAGGAGAGGGTCTTATTATATATATTTGTCTCGAAAACGCTTTCCGCCCGGACTTCCGCCTCCGGGGCCAGAAGCGATGCCAGTGCAGTCTCGGCATACACGTAGCCTCCAGGGTTGTATCTGAGGTCGAGGATGAGTTCGGTGACTCCCGCGCCCTTGAATTCCGATGCGACTCTGACAAGGTCCTTGATGGAGTCCAGGGTGAAACTGTTGTAGAAAAGGTATCCGACTTTCTTGCCGTCCACATCGAAGACCTTGTGTACGAGGACGGGGTCTTCGTACATCTCAACTGCGGTCATGCTGACCTCCGAACCGTTGATATCCGTCAGGCTGACGCTGGATGAGGAAAGGACTTCATCCGTGATGAGGTCGTAATAGTTCTCTTCTGTGATCTTCTTTCCGTTTATCCTTGTGAAGCAGCAGCCCCGCGAGATTCCGGCCTCACTGGCGGGGCTTGAAGGATAGACCAGGGTGATGACCATATATACGGCTTCCTTTGAGCGGTCGGCATAATACAGTTTGAAATCCATTCCGTAGGTCGTGGAGATGTGATCGGTGCTGCTGACCATTTCCGAATAGCTGTCAGTAACCATCGTCCATCTGTCGATGTCATTCCCTTCGGCATCCTTATACCTTATATTATATACTTTCTCCACCGGGTCCTCGTCAGTGGTCCATCCTTCGAACGAACCGGATATCTCCTCGTTCCACAAGTAGTATACGTTCAGGGTATTGTACGCAAAGATGTTGACGGCCGTACGTTCGGCTTCTTCTTTTGTAGGTTTTGAAGGAACGTCCGGATCTTCCTTCCCGTAGCAGCCGGTAAGCAATGAGGCTGCGACAGCAAAAATGAGTGTCCATTTGTGTTTCATGGTACAAATATAGAAAAACCGGATGGAATCTCGCGACTTCATCCGGCTATATGCTTGTTCAATATCATTGTTAATTAACTATGCTTTTCCCTATGCGATAACTGTGCCACAACGTATGAACCAGCGGATCAATTGATTTTGAAATTTTTTAAGAATCTTATTTCCTTGTTTTTTTATACTGAAAAGGTGTTGGCTGCTTTCGATTTTTATCCAAAGTCCTCCAGTAGCTTACAATTTTAAACCAATACTACAGATAATTCATTAAGGGACTGAATTAACGCGTGTTGAGAGTGTTTGCATATTGTTTTTTTTGTTACGATATTTGTAATTCCACGTAGTGTGAACGTATCATATTATGCGGAAACGGACTTAAGTTCTTGCCCCAAATCAAGAAAGAAAGTTTAGTTCAATATTTTTGTTTTATTAATTATTAGCTTATGAAAAAAGTTAAGATCTTTTTCTCAGTGCTTGCTTTGCTCACATGCGTAATGGCATCTGCGCAGAACATCACTGTTAAAGGTGTCGTATCAGATGCCTCCACCGGAGAGCCTCTGCCAGGAGCTGCTATCCTGGTCAAGGGAACCGCGGATGGTGTAGTAGCCGACTTCGAAGGTAACTATACTATCGTCGTTCCTCAGAACGCGACACTCGGTTTCACAACCATCGGTTTCAAAAGCGCCGAAGTTGCAGTCAATGGAAGAGCATTGATCAACGTCGCTCTCGAGCCTGATGCTGAAATGCTTAACGAGACCATCGTCGTGGCCTTCGGTACTTCTACCAAGGAGGCCTTCACCGGTTCAGCCAAGGTCCTCAACGAGGATGCACTGGCCAAGTCTCAGGTAACCAACGTCACCAGCGCCCTTGCTGGTCAGGTCGCTGGTGTGCAGCTCATTTCCGCTAACGGTGCTCCGGGTTCCAACCCTACCATCCGCATCCGTGGTATCAGCTCCATCAACGCCGGCAACAGTCCGCTCATCATCGTCGACGGTACTCCTTATGACGGAGATATGAACAACATCTCTCCTTCCGACATCGAGAACATGACAGTCCTCAAGGATGCCGCTTCAAACTCCCTTTACGGTGCGCGTGGTGCTAACGGTGTCATCATGATCACCACCAAGAACGCCAAGAAGGGACAGGCTGTTGTAACTTTGGATGCCAAGTACGGTGTGAACACCAACGCTCTCCGTAAGTACAACGTCCTCACAGACCCTAGGGCTTACTACGAGCAGCACTACAAGGCTCTCTACAACTACTACACAGCAGAGGACGGTCTCGGTCTGAGCGACGCAGCCGCTTATCTCAAGGCCAACAACAGCATCAACGACGCAGCAGCCGGCGGTCTCGGTTATGAGATCTTCAACCTTCCTGCAGGCGAGATGCTCATCGGCCGCAATGGCAAGCTCAATCCTAACGCCTCCCTCGGCAACGTAATCGGTGACTTCTTCGTAACTCCTGAAGACTGGGGTGACTATGCATACCGCAACGGTGCCCGTCAGGAATACACCCTCTCCATCGCCGGTGCACAGGACCGCATGTCCTACTACACCTCCATCTCTTACCTTGACAACCAGGGTATCACCGACAACTCCGACCACAAGCGTCTCACCGCCCGTGTGAAGGGTGACTATCAGGCAAACGACTGGCTGAAGGTCGGTACCAACATGTCATACGCCAAGTTCAACTTCAACAGCCTTGGAAATGACGGAAACGACAGCTCTACAGCCAATATCTGGGCATACGTTTCACAGATGGCCCCTGTATATCCTCTTTATATCAGGAATGCTGACGGCTCCATCTACAAGGATGCCAACGGCATCGAGGTCATGGACCACGGTAACGGTGTCCTCGACCAGGGTGGTATCCCGGGAACCAGCCGTCCGTTCGTAACCAACGCCAACCCGTTCCTCGCAAACCTCCTCAACACCAACAACGCCGAGGGTAATGCGATGACCGCCAACGGTTACATCGACATCAAGCCTCTCAAGGGACTCAAGATCACTGTCAATGCTTCTGCAAACCTCGATGAGACCCGTGGCAACTATGTCTACAACCCATACTACGGACAGTTCCGCACCACAGGTGGTACCGTTGAGGTTTACCACACTCGTTCATACTCATGGAACAGCCAGCAGCTCATCAACTACAACAGGTCATTCGGCCTTCACAACGTTGAGCTCCTCCTCGGACACGAGTACTACAACCTCAAGAGCTATGAGGTCGGTGGCAGCAAGAGCAAGATGTTCTCCCAGAAGAACAAGGAACTCGACGGTGCTGTAGTTGACGGCCAGAGCTCATTCTCTTCACAGTCAGAGTACAATGTCGAAGGTTACTTCGCACGCGCTCAGTACAATTTCGCTGAGAAATATTTCGTTTCCGCTTCCTATCGCCGCGATGCATCCTCACGATTCCATCCTGAGCACCGTTGGGGTAACTTCTGGAGCGCTGGTGCAGCATGGATCATGAGCAAGGAAGACTGGTTCCAGCTTCCTTGGCTGAATGAGTTCAAGCTCAAGGCTTCCATCGGTAGCCAGGGTAACGACAGCATCGGTTCCTACAGATACGTAGACGTATTTGACATCGCCCCATCAGACGGAGAGGTTTCAACCATCTTCGCTTCCAAGGGTAACCCTGAGATCACCTGGGAGACCAACACCAACATCAACGCCGGTTTCGAGTTCTCCGCTCTCAACGGCAGGATCAACGGTGGAGTCGAGTACTTCAACCGTCTTACCACAGACCTTCTCTTCAGCTTCCCTGTACCTCCTTCACAGGGTTACAGTTCTATCATGAAGAACGTCGGTGACATGAGCAACCAGGGTGTTGAAGGTGACTTCTCATTCAACCTCATCAACAAGAGAAACGTTCAGTGGGACTTCAACCTCAACGTATCTTACCTCCAGAACAGAATCGTCAAGCTCGACCCTGGTGTAATCACAACCACTGTATACGATCAGGACGGCAACAAGTACAAGGGATACACCTCAGGCAGCTTCTTCATGGCTGAAGGTCTTCCTATGTACACCTGGTACACCTATGACTACAAGGGTGTTGAGGCTGAGACCGGTATGTCAAAGTGGAACCACACCGAGTTCTATACCGATGACGACGGCGCTCAGTACAAGGATGCTGACGGTGACTACATGATCAAGAAAGTCAAGGAAACCACAGACTACACCACAGCTTCAAGATACATTACCCACAAGACCACCCTCGCTCCAGTATTCGGTGGATTCGGTACTTCTCTTAACGCTTTTGGTTTCGACTTCGCCATCAACTTCACATATCAGCTTGGTGGATATCAGTGGGATGGCTCCTACCAGAGCTTCATGAGCGCTCCTACCACTTCTCATACAGGTTACAACTATCATGTTGACCTTCTTAACTCCTGGACAAAGGAGAATCCTTCAGATTCCGTTCCTCGTTTCAACTATGGTGACACTTACAGCAATGCAGCATCTACCAGATGGCTCACTTCTGCAAGTTATCTGAATCTCCAGAACATCAACGTAGGTTACACTCTTCCGGAGCGCATCTCAAGGAAGTTCCTTGTAAGCTCACTCAGAGTCTACGCTTCTGCTGAAAACGTATGGTACTGGTCTTGCCGTCAGGGCTTCGACCCTCGCCAGAGCTTCAGCAGCTCAACCACTGCTTCACACTACGCACCTATGAGGACCGTATCCGGTGGTATTACTGTTAAATTCTAATTATGGAGGATTATACAATGAAAAAAGTATTTAAAGCATCTATAGCATTCTTAGCTGTATCGGTTCTCCTGTCAAGCTGTATCAAGGAGACCTTCCCTCTCGGAGGCTCTGCCACCAGCGACCAGGTCGCTGAGTCCCCTACAGCCCTCACTGCATCTGTCGACGGTCTCGTGGCCCAGACATATCAGCCATACTTCTTCTTCGGCTCAAGCAACCAGCTCGAGTTTGACATCTCTTACGCAGGACTTCAGATCACATATGCACGTATGCTGTGCGATATGGTCAACAACTCAGCCACCATCGGTTATGACTGGTGGACAGGCTATACCGGAAGTTACGGTTATTCAATGAGATTCAACACCGACCGTCAGACCGTTCCGTTCATGACCCTCTACAAGTTCGTCAAGAGTGCCAATGACATCATCGGACCTCTCTACGGCAAGGATGATGAGCTCAATGCTGATACAAAGAGCTATCTCGGTACTGCTTATGTTTATCGTGCCCTCATGTATCACGATATCTACAACATGTACCTCCCTGCTCTCAACGAGTATACCGACTGCTCAGCAGTTCAGGGTCTCACCGCTCCTATCATCCTCTCTAGTGCAGAGGAGGAGCCTGAGTTCAAGTCCGCACGTGCTCCAAAGGAGGCTATGTCAGCTCAGGTAATCGCTGACCTTGACAAGGCTGAGGAGCTCTTCAAGAGCATCGGTTATGTACCTTCAAGCAACCGCTACCCTTCACTTGCAGTAGTATACGGCCTCAAGGCCCGTATGTACATGGCAATGCTTGACTACGACAACGCTGCAACCTATGCCCGTATGGCCATCAACGAGTCCGGCAAGACCCCTCTTACCGAGGCTGAGTGGCATAACCCTACACAGGCTTTCTGCGATGCTACTGGCAACAACTCTTGGATGTGGTACTATTCCATCTCTGCTAACAACATGGGTAACCTCTGCAACCCTACCGGTTTCCTCGCAGGTGAGTCAGACTGGGGCTACAACTCCCTTACCCAGCTTGCTCTCCAGAAGTGGCTCTATGACAGAATGAACCGCACTGACTTCCGCAAGCGCTCTTTCATCGATCCTGACCGCACCACTTATCCTGCAAGCTACTATAAGTGGGGCTCAACGGACTATCTTGCAGCTTATCCTTTCGAGAAACTTCCTGATTATATGGCTTTCAAGATCCGCTGCAAGGCCGGTGACTGGCAGACTTACTCCATCGGTGGCGCAGTCGATTTCCCTATCATGCGAGTTGAGGAAATGTACCTCATCGAGGCTGAGGCTGTAGGTCTGAGCAAGGGTGAGGCTGCAGGTATCGAGCTTCTCGAGAAGTTCATGAATACCTACCGTGACCCTGAATACTCATATGCAGCCGCTCAGGCCCGTTTCAGCGAAGGTTTCGTAAAGAACTTCTCTGAAGAGGTCCTCTATCAGAAGCGTATCGAGTTCTACGGTGAAGGTGTAGGTTTCTTTGATGCAAAGCGTATCCGTCCGGGCATCATCACCTGGTACAAGGGTTCCAATGTCATCCATGCTACCAACCAGTACGAAATCAAGGAGGTCAGCCCTTACTGGAACTTCGTCATCCCTCAGAGGGAGATCGAGAATAACGACTATATCGTTGCTGAAGGTGAAACCCCTGGTGATGTTGACGGTGTAAAGCAGACTCTCAACAACCCGGATCCTACCAACAAGGTTGCCAATTCAACCAAAGAATTCTAATCTTTAACAAGATACATTATGAAAGCATATAAATTTTCATCCATACTTCTCGGATGTGTCATGATGCTGGGTTTTGTTTCCTGCGTGGAAACTGCTCCTGAGTATGTACCTGGTGAGCCTGACAGTGCCACTACCGTGGTATATCCAGACCTCTCCATGCAGAGCAACCTCAGCCTCAACGGCACTCCTATCGAAGTCCCGTTCGTTAGAAACAATGCTAACGGAGCTCTCGACGTGAATGTGTCACTTACTGATAATTCCGGATTGTTCTCCCTCCAGAGCAACACCATTTCATTTGCTAACGGTGAGACTGTCGCCAAGGTATATGTGAACTACGATTATGACAAGCTCGATGCAAAGGGCTCATATCCTATCGAGGTCACTATGACATCCGAGGCCAATGCATCCATGTACAGACCTATCGCTTTAGGTCTCAGCTGCGTTAAGGCTTGGAAGGATCTCGGCGTGGGCGAGTTCTTCGACAATCTTGCACTTATGTCTTCTGACAGCTATGGTATTGCCAAATGTACCATCCTTCAGAGCCCTGACGGTGCACTCCGCTATCGTATCATGAATCCTTATGCTGACCAGGCTCAGCGTGCTGCCGCCTGGGATCCTGCTTGTGCAATGGCTACCCCTAGCGAGTACATCGAGTTCTGGGTGAAGGATGAGGCTACCATGCAGGTCACTTGGAACAGCTACTGGCTTACCGGTCTCTGGTATCAGGGCAATCCTGGTGATGACATCAAGGCATATCTTCCTTCAGTGAAGGGTCAGTCCGATGCTAACTGCTGTTTCCTCGACGAGTACATTGTTCACTTCACTCCTTACTACTACATCGACGGACTCGGCGGATTCGGTTGCTATGACTGCTTCCTCTCTATGCCGGGTGGTCCGGATCTCGAGAAGTGGCTTGATGGTGAATAGTATCTGAAAGTATTACTAGTTTTTTAGCAGGGAGTGTTGTTAACCCAATACTCCCTGCTTTGGTTAAAATATGAATTCAAGACTGCTTTATTTACTGACTGCGTCGTTTGTACTTGCGGGCGGCTGCCAGAGTGTTGAACTGTCGGACACCCCTGTGTCCGATCAGCCTTTTTATGAATACGATTATGTTCCCGGTGTGGTGAACATCAAGGTGACCGATGCCCTTGCTGAACAGATCGGAGAAGAAGGTACAATACAGGAAGTGCCCGGCTCCCATGCTGTGAGACTTTTCCCGGACGGAGGCCGGTTCGAGGAACGTATGCATCGCGAGGGGCTCGACTTATGGTATAAGCTGACCTTTGACGAGAGCATGGCCTTGACCAGGGCGAACAGCACGCTTTCATCAGTAAATGGAGTGGAATTCGTCGAGTTCAGGCGCAGAATGGTCCTTGCTGATGAAAGCATGCCTTTCAACGACCCGAGTTTATCAAGTCAATGGCATTATTGGAACAGAGGAGGCGGTCATTCGGGCCGTATCGCCGGCTGTGACATCAATGTCCTTCCTGCATGGCAGCGAGGGATTGTCGGCAACGACAAAGTGATAGTTGCCGTGATTGACGAGGGCGTGGACTACAACCACGAGGACCTTAATGACAACATCTGGACCAATCCCGAGACCTTGCCTAAGCTTACCTATGGCTACAATTTCGATGCAGGCAGCGATTTCGTCACGCCTGGTGACCATGGCACCCATGTGGCCGGCACCATCAGCGCCATCAACAACAACGGCATCGGAGTCAGCGGTATTGCCGGAGGTGATGCCGCAAAGGGTATCAAGGGCGTGCGCATAATGTCCTGCCAGATATTCTCTACGATCAAGAATGGTGACGGCGACTTTGAAGGAGCTATCGTATGGGCAGCGAACCATGGTGCCGTAATCGCACAGAACAGCTGGGGTCTGGTGAAGGAATATGTCAGCGGACTGACTGATACTCCGGAGTCCCAGAAAGCTGCGATAGATTACTTCAATAAATATGCAGGCTGCGACAATGACGGCAACCAGCTCCCTGACAGTCCTATGAAGGGTGGCGTGGTATTCTTCTCCGCAGGCAATGACTCCATGGAAAAGGGCTTCCCGTCATCATACGAAGGGTGTATTTCCGTCGCTGCGGTCTCTGGAGACTTTGTCCCCGCTTATTATACGAACTATGGCGATTGGGTGGATATCTCCGCTCCGGGAGGCGATGCAGCCAAGGGACAGGAAATCACCAGCACGCTTGCAGACAATAAATATGGCAAGATGCAGGGCACTTCCATGGCCTGCCCTCACGTGAGCGGTGTGGCCGCCTTGATCGTATCTGAATTCGGTGGCCCGGGATTCACCAGGGAGATGTGCATTGAAAGACTTCTCAATACTGCGACTCCTTTCAAGACGGATATTCCGATCGGCTGCGGTCTCGTCAATGCCGCCGACGCTGTCGCGCATTACGGTGAGTATTTGCCTAACAATGCCGGATTCGCCGGCTATGAGGCTGAATCCGCGACTTCACTCGTGCTGAAATTCATTGTCCCTGAGGCAAATTATGACGTCAAATGCCGCAAGCTGAACATCTATTTCAGTGACAGGGAGTTCAGCCAGCCTGTGGAAATATACAGGACTCTTGATTTCGCCTCTCTCAAGATAGGAGACACTGTATCTGTCCGCATCGACAATCTCAAAATGGAGTCCGACTACTACTTATCCACCATTGGAGTGGATGCTTTGGGCAATGAGTCCGCTATGTCGGATATCATTGCAGTCAGCACAGTGTCCAACAATCCTCCTGTCATCGAGGCTTTGAACGGAACAGAAATAACAATGAAGAGATTTATGACCAAATCCCTTGAGTTCAAGGTCTACGACCTGGACGGGAACCTCCAGGATGTCCGTTATTCTGCCGCCTGCAAAGCGGATTCCTTCGTAGAAAAGGACGGGAAATATATTCTGACCATTACAGGCCCTGATGCCGAGCCTGGCAGCTATGTCTCTACTGTCGAGGCTGTGGACATATATGGCGAATCAGCATCACTCGACATCCACTTCACCATCGAGCAGAATCAGGCTCCTGTGGTCAATGGAATCGAGAACCAGATTATAATTGGAGCCCAGCAGAGCATCGAGGTCAATCTGGGCAATTGTTTCACCCATCCGGATGGGGACGAACTTACCTTCGCTGCCACTGTCTCAGGCACTCCAGTGGTCTCGACCAACGTCATGAATGCTTCCAGCAAGATGACCATCCGCGCCAACAGCTTGGGCTACAACGATATCACTGTCACAGCGACCGATTCGTTCGGTCTCTCCGTCCAGACCACCTTCACGGTCGCCGCTATGGGAAGCAACAGCTACGAGGTCTATCCTAACCCTGTCACTGACGGAAAGCTCTATGTGCGCAGCCCTCGTGAGGGCAGTTTCGACCTCTCTGTCATCAATGCCAATGGTGCTGCAGTCATGACCGTGACTGCCTCCAACAATCCTTTTGAGCCTTATTGCCTTAATGTAAGCGACCTTTCCGCCGGCAGATATACCGTTGTCGTCAAGGGGAACGGCATCGATGCAAGTCATAACGTAGTCATCTTCTAGCCATATGAAAAATATACTTGTAATTTCTGCCGTATCGGTCCTCCTGCTCTGCCAGGTATCTGCGGGTGCGCAGACTGTCCCTTTCGTCAACCTGGGATATAATGCCGAACAGATGGCGATGGGAGCCACAAATGCCACATATAACGGTGCCGCTGCATTCTCTGAGGTGAGCACTGCGGACATATCATATTTCAACTGGCAGCCTGCCGCTTCCGGCAGCACAATGCTCGGCCTGGATGCAGCTGTCAAGGCAGGCAGCCGCATCGCCGTCCTTGTCGACGGCAAGTTCAACGCACTTCCTGAGATCCAGGGCTTTGACAGCTTCGGCAACCCGTCCGGCACGATCAAATCCAGTCAGCTGTATGCTGCCCTGGGTGCTTCCTATGCCATTACTGACAATATCGCCGCGTTCTTGAAAGCCAAGTTCGTCTCGGACAAACTTACTGATGACGCGAAAGCCGGAGCGGTCTGTGCGGACCTCGGCTTCAATTATCATACAGACGGCCTGGATGTAGCCATCATGGCTGCCAACCTGGGCTCCAAGCTGAACTATGGCACCGCTTCATACAGCCTTCCTATGCTTGTCAAGGCTGGAGCCGTAAAGGATTTTCAGGCAGGTGAGAAGTTCGCTGTCAAGCTTGCTGCAGATGCAGGTTATATCCTCAGTGCAAAGAGTCTTTCCGCCGGAGTGGGCGCTGAATTCAGCCTTATGGATATGATCGCCCTCAGAGCCGGATACCATATCGGAACTGAAATGGAGCCAAGCTTCGCAACCGTTGGTCTCGGTGTCAACGTATCTGTCCTCAGGGTCAGTGCGGCTTACATTATCGGACCGAAGGAAGCTGGGAACTCTCTCGCGGCAACCTTGGGATTCGCCTTCTAGGCTTAACAGGGCCATTGTATGCTGTCGCTGGTTTTTGCAATCATAGTCTGGCTTTTCTTCGCCTTCGTTTATCAGGGCCATCTGGTTTATAACCAAGGGCTCTGGTTGTTCCTTGACACAAAGGAGTACTTCTTCGACAAGGTGCTCCATATCGGGGGACTGGGCGATTATATTGCCATATTCCTGGCGCAGTTCGGTTATTGGCCTTTGCTGGGGGCTGCGATAGTCGCGGCGGTCCTTGGAGGCATCCATTTCCTCTTGGTCCTTTTCTTTAAGAAAATAGGTGTCAGGGGCGTCTGGAGCCAGCTGGCGATAGTGGTCCCATTGACCTTGTGGATTCTCCTTTGCCGCAAGGGGGAGCCGCTGGACCTGGCGGTCGGGATCCTCGTTGCAGCTGCGCTGGCATTGGTCCGTCTGGGCAGACAGGGGCTTGCCGGCCTTTGGCTGATTGTCCTGACCGCGGCAATATATCTGGGCTTCGGGCTTTTCCCGGCCTTGGTGTTCTCTATCCTTCAGGCAGTGTCCTATATCCCTGTCAAGGCCAGGGATCAGCGCCGCGCGGGATTCTGGGGCTATGCCCTTGTCGCTCTCGTCTTTGCAGGCGGTCTTTTCGGGGTGTACAGGATGTCTGACATTGACCGGGATGTGGATATGCGCTGCACTCAGGCGGCGCGTGCCAGGGATTGGGCGAAGCTTGTGGAATACAGCCGGAACAAGCGTCTGAAAAAGAGCCCGGCGCTGTGCAACTGCGTAAACCTTGCACTGGCAAACATTGCGGGCGCCGGGGGGAAGTCGCAGCTGAACTCATTCGCACTGCTCAGCCCTGACCTCGGAACAGGCTCTCTGATGCTCCCGGAGCAATACGATCAGATCAATGCCTGTGAGGTGCTTTTCAACCTCGGCTTCATCAGCGAGGCGCGCAGATGTGCGTTTGAGAGGCTCACTTCTGTAAGCGAGGACGGTTACTGCGGCTACTGGATTTCCAGGCTCGCGGAGTGCGCTCTGATAGACGGCCGCAGGGAACTTGCAAATAAATATCTGACTATCCTGTCCCATAATTTCATTTACGGCTATTCTGCACGCAAGCTGATGGCTATGAGCGATGAACAGATAGACGGGCATTTCCTGTATGGCCGGTTGCGAAGGATGAGGATGACCGGGAACGTCTCTTTCCAGGGCCGGGAGCTGGACTTTATGCTTCTGGCTATGCTGAACGAGCATCAGGACAATCAGATGGCTATGGATTACTATGTAGCTTTTCTCAACATTTCGAAGCATGAGTAGATACGCTGCCATACTGCTTTCTTTCCTGCTGACCGTTTCCTGTATGCCGGAAGTTCCTGTAGATGCCGGAGAAGGCGGTCCTGCGACCATTCAACCGGATTACACGGATGTCACTGTGCCACGCACTATAGCTCCGCTCAATTTCCGCATTATGACAGAATCCGACGGGTCATTGGCGGTCTTCGAGTCGGAAGGCGGACGTCTTGCCGTCAAGGGGCCGGACATTGAGATGAAAATCTCTGCCTGGCGAAGGATAGTAGCGGACTCGGACAGCATCAAGGTCACGGTCTATTCTAAAAAGGACGGGAAATGGCTCAAGCACGCTCCTTCCGTTATCAGTATCAGCGACGATCCGATGGACGGCTATCTGTGCTACAGGCGCATCTTCCCCGGATACGGAGCCTATCGTGCCATGGGCATATACCAGCGCGACCTTTCTACCTTCAAGGAGTCATTGATATTCGGACACGAAGATGCCGGCGGCGCCCAGGCGAATGCAACCTGCGTGAACTGCCACGCCTTTTCCTCCTGTGATCCTTCCACTATGCACATGCACGTCCGCGGCAAGCTGGGCGGCACGCTCATCGGTGGAAAGGTCTATGCCCTGAAGAATCCTTCCGAGGGAGGGCCGAATCCTACGTACGTGAACTGGTCCCACGACGGGAAATTCATCGCATATTCTGCAGAGAAAGTGAAGCAGTGGTTCAATTCCGCCGCCGGAGAGATACTCGAAGTTGCAGATATCTCTTCTGAAATACTTGTTTACGACGTTGACGCGAACACCATCCGCAGGCAGCCTGCGGTCGATTCCACAAAACGGGTGCTGATGCCGGTGTTCGGACCAGGCACGGACAGGATGTATTACTGTGAGGCTGAGCCTCAGGATTCGATCTATAATATCCGTTACGGACTGTATTCGATTCCGTTCGACCCGTCGACGGGGATGTGCTATGGGGAGAGCAGATGTGAGATTGACCCTGAAGAGGGATCCGTCAGTTTCCCGCGCGTATCCTATGACGGGAAATTCCTTGTATACTCCATGGGCCCGTACGGCTATTTCCACGCCTGGCACAAGGACTCGGACCTTTATATCCTGAATCTGGAAACCGGGGAGCACCGGGCGATGTCTGAAATCAACAGCGCGGACAGCGAGAGCTGTCACAGCTGGTCGCTGTCCGACAGATGGATAGTGTTTGCATCCAGACGTGAGGACGGTCTTTATTCGCGCCCGTACATCGCCCATATCGATGAAAACGGCAACTGTTCCAAGCCTTTCCTTGTGCCCCAGAAGGATTGTGGGTACTATCAGGCAAGCATGTTCTCGTTCAACCTTCCTGAATTCGTGAGCGGCAGGGTGGAGCTGAAGGCTGAAAACATCTACCAGGGCCTGCAGTCTCCTCTCAAGGTCAACTGATCATAGCCAGTGGATTAGTTAATCCCCATTGTTTTTCTTAACTTTGGGGCTGGAATGAAATTTACCCGCATAATTTATTAACAATGAAACACATTATCCTTGCAGCAGCATCCCTGCTGATCCTCGCATCTTCGTGCAATATGGAAAAGAATCCTCTTCTGACAGAATCGAAGCTTCCTTATGGAGCTCCGCAGTTCGACAAAATCGAGAACAAGCACTACATCCCGGCCTTCGAGCAGGGTATAAAGGAAGCCAAGGCCGAAGTCGACGCCATCGTGAACAGTTCCGAGGCACCGACCTTCGAGAACACCATCGTAGCCCTAGACAACTCCGGCGAGACCCTGAACCGTGTCGCTTCCATTTTCTATAACCTGATGGAGGCGGATACCGATGATGAGATGCAGGAGATCGCAGAGACGATTGCTCCGATGATGACTGATTTCGAGATGTATGTCTCCCTCAACCAGCCACTGTTCGAGCGTGTCAAGGCCGTATGGGAGCAGAAGGATGCCCTCGGACTTGAGCAGGACCAGATGAGGCTTCTTGAGAAGACCTACAAGGGCTTCGAGAAGGGTGGTGCGAACCTCAATGACGAGGACAAGGCCACTTACAGCCAGCTCGCCGAGCAGCTCTCGCTCGCTCAGCTCCAGTTCTCGAAGAACGCCCTTGCCGCTACCAATGCATAT
>JAZLLN010000111.1:0-7063 GCA_045598165.1 Candidatus Cryptobacteroides sp. | reverse complement strand
TAGATCCTTTCATCGGTTGTGATTATATCGTTTCCGAAGCCTTTCACCTGACACTGAAGGCGGATTGGCTGAACTGCATAAACGGAAAATACAGAATGCCGTCAGGCCCGAGATTATACCTGGGATTCATCTTTTATCATTAATATTCCCCCAAAAACAGTTTCTAAGTTCATCCGCGCATAACGATGATTTGGACGTACTGCGAACATTATAACAAACTAACAAACAGTATGTTACAGGCGCAATCTGACCACATTCTCCGGATACCTATTTTAACACAACCAGTAACTGACAGCGTTCTGTGAGGGATAACGAAAATGAGCTATAATTCGAAAAGGATCGAGTTATAGCTCAAAAATGTTTTTCCAAATCTTATTCGTTGATTATCCAAATTCCACCGTCTTCTTTGGAATATCTTAATTTCCCCTCCTTTTTAAGTTTCGTCAAATGATATTTAGCTCCATCTTTTGTGATGCCACACATTTTGGCGAGGCCTAGGGTAGAAATATTCGGTGTTGATTTTATGATTTGGTTGGATTATCTTCTTCCGCGTATTTTGTTTATCCTCTATTGGGGTAGTGTCTGGGGTAGTACTACCCTGGTTATCTATTGACGAGTTCTGACCTATCACTAATGTCAGTTCTACCCTGTCGGGATCATATTTCTCACGAATCTGCGGCTTCGGCCAATGGTTGAATTCCCATCCCTTGGCAATGGTATCGGCTCCGCTTCCTGCACGTTCGCCGCCACCGATAAATCCGAAAATCTTCTGAACGGTAGAGTTTCTGCAGACACTTGTTCCGCCCTCAAAATACTGCTCAACAGACACCAGCATAGAGCCGGGACTGAAGGCAAGAAGACTTATACTTTCGAAGAATATGACGCTGTTGTTCAGGAGCGCAAGCAGACGGACTTCTTCGAACCTTATGTGTTCGACGTCAGATAAAAAAATGCTTTATTTTCTTCCCCGGAAACTATGTTTGGTAAAATATAGGTACCTTTGTGTGTTTACAAAACAACAGGAATAATGAAAATCAAATTCATCTTGGCCATCTTCGTGACGGCAATTCTCTCTTCAAGCGGATATGGGCTTGCCGCTCAACCGGCAGAATTCATAAACATCCCATTCGCGGAACCTGCGACTATGGATGGTGGAACCAAGAAACTCAATATCAATATCTGGAAGGGCGTAGGTGATGACCCGCAACCTGTGGTGCTTTTTGTCCACGGCGGGCAATGGGAGTTAGGCAATAATGACCTCATCAAAACCTATGTCACCCCGCAGGTACAAACGCTGCTGTCGCTTCGCGAAAGCGGAATCACCGTTGCGGCCGCAACATACCGCTTCTCCGGCGAGGCTATCTTCCCTGCGCAGGTTCACGATGTGAAAGCGGCCATTCGTTTTCTCAAGGCAAACGCCCCGGCTTATGGGATTGACCCTACCCGGATTATGATTATGGGAGAGTCTGCGGGCGCACAAATGGCACTTGTTGCGGCTCTGTCCCACGGAGAGGCAGCGATGGAGGGCAATGTGGGAGGCAATCTGGAGTATGACAGCCGTGTGGTTGCCTGCATCGATTGCTTTGGGATGGCCGACTTCCTGACTCTGGCGTCGGACCTCTACGCACGAGAGGACCTGGGCTGCACGGATGCCCAGATTTACGAACTTGTCGAGGCGCCGACATCCAGCCGTTCCCGTCTTTTCGGTCTCACTACCGAAGAATGCAACCTTGGAACTGTAGTTGCCAATCCTGAAAAATTCCCGAAGCAATACGCACTCGTAAAGGACGGCAGTCCGCTTTATCACGTCACTCCCGATGATCCGCCTGTCCTGATTCTGAATGGTCAAAAGGACAGCCGGGTTGCTGCCGCGCAGTCAGTCAAATTATATCAGGCCCTCTATGACGCAGGTGTTGAAGCAGCGCTTCTTCTTGATGACCGCGCTTCTCACGGTGCTCTTGGCCCCGAATCTCAAGCCGTCATCAAATCCTACATTCTTCGCACACTTCTCAAGTAAACGACTAAAACCATGATCAACATCATTTCTGAAGTTTCCCGATGTCTGTTGTGCAATGATGCGCCTTGCGCCAAGGTCTGCCCGGTAGGTGCCATATCCTCCGGAAAGAGGATACCGAAACTATAGACAACTGCCAACAAAATCACACAACCTATGGCAGATTGTCAGGCCGAAAGTAATATTCACTATTCCACAGTAAAGCCATAGATGCTGCTGAAATCATAAGCTCCAAGCTTGGCAGCTTTGAAAACGACAGCGTATTCGCCAGGCTTAAGGTCGGCTGTAATCTCCCAGGTGTTTTCGTCAACCAGTTCCCACTGGAATTCAATACTTGTCTTCTTCTTTGTATTGATGCCTTGGATTGACATTCCCTCATCATAAACGCGCTTGTTCTTTACGACTTCAAGCGGTACGATCATAATCAGTTCGGGAGTCATTGATTTGATAAAAGGGTCATAGACTTTGGGAGTTTGGCGTATTGTTTTTTTCTCTGGGTCGATGACCATAACAAGTTTGCCTGCTGCCTTTACTCCGGATGATTCACCTTTATAAGTGAATTTGGTTTTTCCCAATTCAACGCCTATTACGTTTGTACCAGAATTTGCAGCCACTCCTGAAGTGTAGGGCAGATGAGTGACAGTGCTGTCAATAACAGCATAGATGCCGGGAGCGAGTTTTCCGTTCTGAGCAAAGGTTGTCACCGCGAATGCAAGACAGGTGACTAGGAATGTAATGATGTGTTTCATGAATCTATTTATTTACTGCGGTTTAGCACTTGCGTCATACAGTGGGCGGCACCGTAGCCTCCGATGAGATTGTCGAGGGGAACCCATTCCACCGTTACGCCGTATTTGGCATACTCGGCTTCAAGAGCCTTGCTCTGCCCGGCCACTGACATTATGTGACGAGCATCGATGGTAAGGAAGTTATTGGCGTAGTGATCAGCGTCCTCCTTGCTTACGCGGATTATTTTCACTCCTCTGGCCTCAAGGAATTCACGGAAACCCTTTCCGGAATGTCCTTCATCCTTGCGATAGGCTATCTGACCGGGGGCGCGCACATACATATCCATCGTCAGATAATTTATTTCGCTCATATCCTTGGCATCGTAGCGGTTGAAGCACATCGTGCACAAGTCCTTGTCAATCACGTTGAAATAGGTGTCAAGATGCATTTGATACTGGTCTTTCCAGCGCTCTCGCACCACCACTACCGTATCGTGCCCGAAGCAGTTGTTTTCAAGCAGTTCGTCAATGGCCTTCTGGTTGGTTCTGAGCCCCTGGCCGATAAGGCTCATAGTTCCGAACGGAATGTAATCGCCGCCTTCGAGATAACTGTCCTCACCGCTTACACGGTAAACGGCGGGTTCGCTGAGCTGCTCGTAGCAGGCTTCGATGATATCAACCTCGGGGGCTCTCTGAGACGAGTTCATCCTGCACATTATATGCCCCTTCGGTGTGGTTATGCTCTGATCCCTGAGGAAATACATATTCATCAGAGGATTGTGTACATACTGAGCCTCGAATCCGGTATTGATGCCGGATTTTTTCAGTATGACAGTAGGCCTGTTTATGATGATGCGTATCAGGTCAGAATTGCTCATTGAGGCAAGGACCTCACGCTTATACAGGGCCTGCGCTTCCCGCTCACTCATCTCCAAATTGCTCACATCGTATGTAAGAGACGGTTCGGCAAGAGAGAGGAGACGGTCGTGAGGCATTGAGAGCAGGGTGTTTGTCACAGTATGGACACTGCAGCCTTCTTTTTCAAGCATAGCAATGTAATTCCTGTGCTCGTCGGCAGCCTTGTCAATGTCGAAATACTTCTCATACAATCCGGCATCCGGATGGATGACTCCGTCAAAGAGTTCCGCTCCCGGAGTGTACATCAGAATTGAACCCGCCTTATGATATTCGGCCTGCGGGTAGCCGTAAACAAGAGGTTTTTCCGGTCTGTCCAAAGGCTCGCATCCAAATGCTATCAGGCAAGCAAATACAGCCAGCAATAATTTTTTTATCCAAAATTTCATAAGTAATCTATCATAGGTAGTATCAACTTACAAAATTAGCAATATATACACTGATTATTGCTAACTTTGCTCCGACAAATTTATAAAATTATGAAGAATACCCTATTTGTCACCATTTCCCTTTGCCTGTTCCTGGTCAACAGCTGTTCTCGTGACGACAATTCATCTTCCGACAAACCGCAGGCTATTGTATCTTTCGTAAAAAATGTCGAAGGAGATTACTGGAAACAGATAAAGATGGCCATCGATGCAGAATGTGCAGCCGGGAATTACCAATCCATTGTCCGCGATGCGAAGGATGATGCCGACATAGACGGCCAGCTCAAAGATGTATCCACATTCGCAGAACTCCGTAAAACATACGATATCAAGGGCGTCATCTTCGCGCCCATCTATACCGCTGAAGATCACAGGCCGGAGCAGAAACTTGCCGAACTCATAGGCAATGATATACCTGTCATCATAATTGATTCCCCCGTCGATGAGAGCAACAACCCTCTGAAAAACTCCATCAAAGCTTATGTCGGCACGGACAATTATGAAGCCGGTAAACTTCTGGCCGAAGCCGTCAATGCAGATGCTTCCACCGTCTTTGCCGCAAGAATCAAGAACAGCATTCCTTCAAGCGCGCGCTATGATGGGTTTTGCAAAGGTATAGGCAGCAATGTTCCTATCTGGGAGACACTCAACGATTTGGAAACACCGGAAAACTTCGCCGAACAGCTTGCTGGGCATCCCGGTGCGGAAAACCTTGTATTCTTCAACGGGCACCTCTGTTCGAGCGTTCTGGAAGCCTGCGATGGCAGGAACGTCTATTCATTCGACGCTTACAAACCTTTCCTTGAGAACATCAAGAACAACACCGGCTCGGTAAGAGGCGTTGTTGCCCAGAACACTTTCGAGATGGGACGACTGGCTGTCAAAGCCATTTCAGACCCGAATATGAAGGGAGATGTCTTCGTGCCGGTTATTTACATCTCAAGCAAGACAATCACATCTGAGGAAGCACGTCCGTTTTTGGACTATTTCGGAATAGAAATTCAGTAATCAACATAAAAATGAAAATCAATTTCATCAAGGCCGCATGCGCGCTTCTTGTTTTTGGAGGCGCAGTGGCAACTGTCAGTTCCTGTAACAAGGAAGAGAAACCTCAGCCCCAATACGATGCCACTTTCTATCTCGGCTTGCGCGGTGATGACGAATCCTGGATTTATAAAGACGACCAACTGCTTTATAAACTGGAACCGGACTCGTGGATATACGGACTTGCGGCAATGTCCGACGGAAGTATATTCGCCTGTGGCAGCGTAATGTCCGAACCGGCACTCTGGAAAGATGGAAAACGCGTGGGGCTAAATATCGACGGTGCCGGGGAGAGCCGCCTGTTCAATATGGTTGTGAGAGGCAACGACTGGCTGTGCTGCGGGGCAATTTTCGACGACAACGGCACATACGGCATAATACTGAAGAACGGAGAAATAGTGTACCGGAGCGACTATGGTGTCCTGTTTGAATGTATGGATTGCGGAGTCTCCGGCGACTGTTACGTTGTTGCGTCCAAAGGACTGGATATAAATCTACTCCATATTGAGTCTGCCACCTGGAAACTTCTTTCTTCTCAGATAATTGTTTCAGAAAGCGAGAAGAATATATGGGAAACCTGTATACACGTGGGCCGCTCCGACATAGCCGTAGGCATAAGTGAAACCGATACGGAGAAATGGGAAACCGATGCATTCTGCTGGATCAATGGCACACTCATAGACATTGAAGAAAAGAGTTCTATCAGAGATCTGACATTCTTCGGCGGATACTTGGTGTTGGGAGGCAGTCACGAAAATATAACCCGTCCCGACCCGGAATCAATCGAGTTCCATAACAGTGCCATTCAGTGGGTCAACGGGACACCGCAGGATTTCAGTTATGGATGCACGGGGAATAGCGAACTTACTCTGCTTCGCAACTGGAACGACTTGTTTCTGTTCCAGTGTGTCGGACACGAAGGAGGCGTTCAGCTTTGCAACAACGGCGGCCAGATTCTGGCGATACCGTTCTCTCAGGCACCATACGTAATGTGCTGGGACATCGTGGTCAAGTAAAAAATTCTGATATGAAAGTCAATATGAAATGGATGTGGATTGCGGTTCTGGTCGCGGTGCTTTCATCCTGCAGGAGCGAAGTTGCACAAGTGCGGCCGGAGGAGGACAGTTCGGATTTCGTCCTTCTCACCGACGTGATACCCGAGGCCATACTCGAGATACGTTATTACAGCGAATATAACTTCATCGGAGACCGTATCCCCGGATATGAGGCCCCCATCGCCATGTTGACACGGCAGGCTGCCGATTCTCTGAAGGCCGTGAGCGATGAACTCAAGGCGAAGGGCTATTGCATCAAGATATATGATGCATACCGTCCACAGTGTGCCGTGGATTATTTCATGGCCTGGGCCGGGAATGTCGATGATGTACGTATGAAGGACAGTTTCTATCCGGAAATTGACAAGTCTGTTATTATCCCTCAGGGGTATGTGGCCCAGAAGAGCAGTCATACCCGCGGCTCCACGGTGGACCTCACGCTCGTGAACATTAAGACCGGCCGTGAAGTGGATATGGGATGCGTGTTCGATTATTTCGGTGTCGCATCCCATCCCAATGTGCTGCCGGGGCAGGAAATCGGCGCATATCAGCCTATCAATGAGGAGCAGTATCGCAACCGTATTCTGTTACGTGATGCAATGCTGGCCCACGGTTTCAAGCCATACGAATGTGAATGGTGGCATTTCACACTGGCGAATGAACCGTATCCCGACACCTATTTCACATTCCCTCTAAGAATTCCTGATGGAGAAAGTCGTCAACATTGTCAATGAAATCGTCTGGAGTCCTGCTCTGATTATACTCCTTGTTTTCGCAGGTCTGTATTTTACGATACGAACCCGCTGTGTTCAGGTTCGCAGGATTCCATTAATGATCAAGCTCCTGTTTAAAGACGGACGAAAGGGAGACGATAAAAAA
>JAZLLN010000110.1:0-8589 GCA_045598165.1 Candidatus Cryptobacteroides sp. | reverse complement strand
AGCACTACAAATTTAAGAAACATTTCTGACAATAACAAACATATTAAACGTAATTTTATTAAAAATCAAACATTTAGCAATCGTAGCCTCGCGGCCTAGCCGATGTAGTGCTACTTTTGCGCTGAACTAAAGTTAATTCGTTAATGGTTTAGCAGGGACGACTACTTAACATACAAATATAATAAAACGATTCGACATTAAACACCTCCACACCGGGAGTTTATTCTAAGGGGGGAGAAATATTCCTTTGCAAAAAGATAAATTATTTTATATCTTTGTGGCAAGGAATCGGAGGGAGAATATGAGGAGATATAAGGTAAAACAAGTTATGGACCTTCTAAAAGCAGATGGTTGGGTCCTGAAAACACAAAAAGGAAGCCACAGACAATTCTGTCATCCGACTAAAAAAGGGAAGGTAACTGTGAACGGCAAGGAAAGCGACACAATGTGGCAGGAGAATTTGAACAGCATTTGGAAACAGGCAGGCTGGAAATAATAAAGATTAAGTGGAACTATGGCAAAAATTATTATTAAAGTCGATTACTCCGATAATTTCGTAGCTATTCCTGCCAACGAGAATATTGCTTGTGTCGTAACGGCAAAAAACCTTGAAGATTTGAAGTCCGAGATGGTGAAAAGCCTCCGGGAACACATTGATTGGATGAAGGAAGACGGAGACTCAATACCTGAAGAGTTCGCTTCCCCTGAATGGGAGATAGAATGGGACATGTCCGTAAGAGCCATATTGCACCACACGGAAAAAATGATTCCAAAGGCGGCCATAGCAAAAGCCACAGGCATCAATCAGCAGCAACTATCCCATTATGCTTCCGGTTACCGTGTCGCCAGACCGGCTATGAAGGCCAGAATTATAGACGGCATTCACTGTATCGCAAGAAATCTGTCGGCTATATCCTGATCAGTCTGTATTGTTCTGGAAATACTCTCTCAGTTTGAAATAGGCGTAGTAGCGGTCCATCGCCATAGTGCTTTCGATGCCACAGCGTCCGAGACGCAGCATTATGTCCATGGGGTCCTTTGTGACAATCAGCTGGGCCTTGGAACTTTCCTCCGGAGTATTGGGGACACGCTGACGGCAGGGATGCTCACGGAAATATGAGGTAAATTCCTTGTGGAGCAGACTTTTGTCCAGGATATCACAATATTTGACCACCATAAGGGAATCGCCCAGCGCATAGTTCTCCTTTACCAGCATACGGAGCGTGCGGAAACTGGTGCAGTGCGGCAGGAAATCACCGCATTGGTGAGTACGGTGAACAGACTCATTCCAACATCCAAGGCAGCCGTAAAGCACCGCATCGAAAAGACTTCTCCGGTATGAGACATCATCTCCGAAATCAAGGCCGAAGTCTTCCAGCAGAGGATACTCGCCAAGCTTGTCGGACAACTGTCCCTTGGCATTCAGGGCAAGGAGGGCATAAGGCACCACCTGCATGTCTTTCTTCGCTTCCTCAGGAGTTGCACGCTTGAGAATATAGTTCCAGTCCCCCTGCACTGCCGCGAACTCTATGGCGCTCCATTTCTCTCCTTCACGGATTGAAGGATTGAAAGTTATGACAAGCCCAGCCGCGACAACCACAACCGCCGATGCGATAATGTCCTTGGACGGATTGATGGCGGGCCTTACCACCCTCTTTTTGAAAATCAGGGACAGCAGGACAAGGACAGCCGATTCGATGAGGATAATGGCCACTCCCATCGCGGGACTGGCGGCCTTGGCGATGAAGAACCAGGCGATGCAGGCGCATAGGACCGCAGCGGCATCAAGCCTGATTCCGAATCTTGAAAGTATTCCGCGCGACAGGAAGAAAACAGCAAGGACAAGCGCTGCGACTATGGCAGCCCCCGCATATACGTTGCTGTAGAATTGAACCAGAAAACTGCCTATAAGGTTGGACAGGGGGAAAGGATCAAAGAACAGGGCCCTGTAATAATCGGGAGTGTTCAGGAACAGTCCCAGTCCTTCCTGTCTGAGTATCGTGAACGGCTGAAAATATATTGTCGTGAGGAAGGCCGCAAGGGCGACCAGTACCGGTGTTATAAACTTCTTCATCAGAATAACTTTTTGATTTCGGACTGCTTGCTGTCAACCTTTCCCTTTATGAATTCAGGAACATTGTATGACTGCAATCTCAACTGATTGTACTCCGGAGACTTCTGGGGCAGAAGGAAAGGCTTGGAAAAATGTCCCTCCCCGTCAAAATGCGCGATATAGAGTCTCGTGTATCTGCTGTCGATTCTTCTGCTGCTGAACAGCACCCATCTGCCGTTGGAAGACCAGCTGTGATAGCTTTCCGTATCCGGACTGTTGAGTTCTTCCGCGGAGCGCATATCGCCGGTCTCAAGATTCATCAACCAAAGATCCGCTTCCCTGTGCCATATGGGGAAGGTCCCGTATGCCGATTTTGTGAAAAGGAGCCATTTGCCGTTGACTCTGGGAAAAGATGCCGAAGCACTGTCGGACTGCCATACAACTTCAGGCACACCGGAGAATTTGCCATCCTTGAATTTCAGGGACTGCAGGGCATAGTGGATGTCCGCCCTGTCTTCACAGTTTACCGTATCTCCGACAGCGGAGCAGAAATACAGGGTTTCACCGTCTCCGGACCAGGCCGGGAATGTCTCCAGTCTGTCAGGTTCCGCCGCTCCCGGCACTCTGTATGTGGAGTCCGTTTCCGTGTCCATATAAATAAGGTCTGAATACTGGTCAAAGACCTCTATCGGCTGACTGTCCGCTATTGAGAATCTCTGGTAGGTCTTGTTGGACGACAAGACGAGATATCGGCCATCAGGGTGCCAGGCGGGATAAACTCCCTGCATTCCGACACCGATCCTGGTAAGATTTATCAGTTTGACATCGTCACCGTTTACGAAAACCGTACCCCCGCCCGTTCCTCTGGCATGGAAAAGATACCGGGAAGGATTGCCTGCGTCAAAATTGTGGCAGTTAACACAGCCGCGGTTGTTCACCTGATTGGTGACGATGGGCGTCTCGCGATACGAAGCCAATTCCCTCTGGTACAAGCCCATATCGTGCCAGTTCTCATATCCGGGTTCAATGAGTCTGTAGGCTATGTACGGGTCAATTTCATCACAGGACATGACAACAGGGAACGCGGCATAGGAAACAGCCTCGCGGGAACCTTTCTTCCAGGCTGTCACCTTGGTCCAAAGGGTATCTCCCCGTCTTGTCTGTTCGGCACGGAACTCCCGACCGTCTTTCATGGCAAAAGTGAGCGGGGCCAATCCCTCGGGGACGGTGACGCCGACATAATCCGGATTGATTGGAGGATATTCCGGAGAATAGACAACTTTGTGCGGACAGCAGGAAACTGCAAGAACCGCAAGAACCACCAGTCTAGTTTTCATATATGAACTTGAATATCATCTCAGCCTCTTCGGCGCTTTTCATGGTAAGGTTGTTTTCGCGCATAAACTGCTTGATGGCAGCCTCCTGCTTGTAGAAATACCTGTATAAATCCGATGGCCTCCGGATACGATATTCGAAACCATTCATGACCCAGAAGTAGGTATTCTCGTTCTTTACGGTCCACACGTCCGTTTTGTCGGAATAGTGACCCGCACTGTTGAAGGAATATTCAGAATTCAGTCCGGGGACCTGCATCACCTCCACCTTCTGCTGCGTCACGGTACCCATCGCTCCGATTTTGCCGGACGGGGTGTCCCGGAGTTTCCAATTGATATAGATGACACCGTAATCCCTTTGGACATACTCGCACAGGCAGTCATTCCTCCATACGAACCTGCGCCCTTCCACATAGAGGGTATCTATCATCGGGCAGTTCGTCATCTCCATCACATCCTCACCCTGCAGGTAATAGATTTTCTGGTATTTCACGTCGATGTTGATTTTCCCGCTGGTGACAATGCGTGGTTTGATCTTGAACGTAGCCTCGGTATAATCCGGGAAAAGATATATCGGTTCCTGCGAATGAGCTCCGAAGGAAATTGCAAAAAGCAGAATCAGCAAAAATGAACGTTTCATAAAAGTCTTGACTATTCAGCACAAACTTAACGAAAAAACGCATAAAAAAGAAGAGCCG
This sequence comes from Candidatus Cryptobacteroides sp., assembly GCA_045598165.1. GTDB lineage: Bacteria > Bacteroidota > Bacteroidia > Bacteroidales > UBA932 > Cryptobacteroides. The sequence continues at coordinate 4,504 of JAZLLN010000110.1, read as the reverse complement.
GGGTGCCGGCTATTTTGGTAGACTGCGGAATAAGGCGTAATTTTGTCAAAGAGCAAACAACAAAATGGAAAAAACCACTATGAAAAAAACGATTTGTCTGATATTGGCAATAACGGCCACAATGACTGGCACGAGCGTACTCAAGAGCGGAAGCGCTACAGTATGGGCCAGTTCTGTAGATGGAGGGAAGAAAGCTTCCTGCAGTATCAAGGTCAGCGAAAAAGCATTGAAGACCAATATGACTGAAGCGGAAGCTGAAGAGACAAGGTTAATACTTATTTCAGGTTGGAAAGATGCTCAGATGAAATTTCGGGAGTCTAACTTCAAGAACCTTTTTGTAACGGACCCGAAAGGCAACAAAATGGATTTCCTTGTTGATGAATACGGAAATGAACCCGAAGGAGGTCACAGCCTCTGGATTTCTCTTCATGGAGGTGGAGGGACTACCGCTGCTGCGAATGATTCTCAGTGGAAGAATCAGCAGAAAATGTATCGCAAGTCCCTTCCTGCTCAACCTGAAGAAGGATATTACATCTCCCCCCGTTCAATAGAAGATGTATGGAATATGTGGTTTTTGATTGAGAATGACTATCTCTTTGAACAGATAATCTCCACTATGATAGTAACAAAGGGCATAAATCCGGACAAGGTCTATCTGATGGGATATTCTGCTGGCGGTGATGGAGTTTGGAGAATGGCTCCACGTATGGCAGACCACTGGGCGGCTTCGGCGATGATGGCCGGGCATCCGGGTGAAGTCAACTTGGTGAATGTCAGGAATATGCCTTTCACTCTTTGGGTGGGAGGAAATGATTCGGATTACAACAGAAATACAGAAGTGCCAAGAAAGGCTGCAGAGCTTGACAAACTCCAAAAAGAAGATTCTGAAGGATATTTCCATGATTGTCACGTTCTTGAAGGAAAACCGCATTGGATGAATCTGGAAGACGCGGCCGCATTTACCTGGATGAGACAATATACACGAAACCCATACCCCCGAAAAGTGGTATGGAGACAAGAGAATGAAGAAAGCATGGCGTTAAGGCCCTCTTTTTATTGGATTAAAATCAATAAGGAGGAAATGATAAACGGATATGTGGTAATTGCAGAGATCAAAGGGAACACAATATACATTGAAGAGAGCGACTACCGTAGCCTCACCTTTTATCTGAATGACAAAATGGTGGATCTGGACTCTGAAGTTACAGTGATATACGGAGGCAAGGAATTGTTTAAAGGAATGGTTGGCCGCAACGAAGAGACCATTATCGAGACTCTGTCTGAGCGCAATGACCCCAGTTATGCCTTTTACTCATCAATTACTGTTTCCTTGCAATAATGGTGCAGATTTGCGTCTGCACAACATTCATCCGCCTGGCCGGATGTGTTGAACATACTGTGATAAAGATATCTACCCCCAAATGGAAATTCGGCCCATTCATAAGCTATTCCTGACAGAATTTCAGCCCCGCAGCGAAGTGTGCTGCAGGGCTGAAATTATACTTCCAGATGAAGGTTATTCCGCCTTCAACAATTCATATACGTAATCGGGGCTCTGGGAGGTCAGGTAAGACCCCGGGGCAAGAAGAATCATGATAGATATCCTCCATTATTCTTGCAACAAACTATCAAGTCATCGACCGCATCTTCCAAAGACTGGAGATGTTCAATCTCATAAAACTTTACAAGGAAATCTATTCCACCGAACCGGCTCAAATAGCGGAACGCCTCCTTGGCAGAAATGCTGAAGCGCTTTCCGAATCCTCGAATACAGGCATTGGTGTACGGAATCTGATACCTTGACATAATGCAGAGTTAATCGATTTATGTGAAAAGACCCTATTTCACATATTTTCGGCCGGGCACCAAATGTCAAACGACAGTGTTCCTGAAGAAAAGCAGGCGTTATGGCCTACCCGGCCAACATGGTTGCAGCTTTCGTGGTGCCGGTTTCCAGACCGGATGTGTATAGGAATCTTTATATTCGAAAGCCCTCGAAAGATTTTGACCTGTGATCTTACGGGTGATTATGCCCAAGGGGAAATGAAAATCATCTCGCACATCATTGTGCCATATACGGCCTATAGTAAGGCTGAGCGTGCTTAATGTAACCAATTTGGTGCCATCCAGCACACAGATGACCAGTATATGCTCTGTAGCCCATATCCGTGCGCTTGATGTTTTTGATCTTTTCTGGAGCCCTGGCAGACTGACGTGAATGCTCCACGCCGACTTCTCCCTAAAGCATCAGGATTTTGCACGGGAACTTTCCACCCTTCACTTCGCATAGATTATGACGTTATAGACGAGTTCATCCGCCTGTATGAACGATTTTGACGTACTGCGAAGTTTTGGAGTCGTAATCTATTGAATATAAATGTCTTTTGAAATAGCATTGACAAATGCCGTCAATATTTTCGGCCCAAAGGCTGTAGCAACTGTTATCCCCGATTCTCCACGCAAGTAAGGAGAACCGGGGATTTCTTATGCAGGAACGCCTTTATCCGCCCACACATCAGGACCTGAAATCTGTGGATTACAGCATAAACACGAACTCAGCACCTTTCGATGCTGAGCCCATTATTTATCGTGTCTTCTGACACCCAAAGTGTAAGCAAAGATTGTTGCCGACAGAACGAAAAGCATACGTTCCTATTCATCCACCGCCAATCGGTCCGCTTCTATCCTGGTGTCCATAATATCCAGAAGCCGTTCTTTGTTGCGAAGCTGCTGCTCGGTAGAAAGATTCAGGACCCGGAAACTTCCATTCGGATTCCCGGTCAGCTCCATTATTCCCTTACCATTGATTGCCGCATCGTACGGCCCCGATATCGTTACGTCTGAGAACCCGGTTACATACGCCAAACCGGCAATTGCATCCCAGCATAGGTTCATATCCGCCTTGTCGTGTGTGGTATAGGCAAGAGCGACAGGATGAAGTTCGTCCCAGCTGGTGTGCTCGAATATTTCCTCTGACAAGACAGACATCGTGGTTTCTCCCGGTATAATGCTCATCGCAACGGGAAGTTTCGCGAATACGGTTCTGGCCGAAGGAATGTCGTATGACACATTGTATTCCGCTTCATTCTGCGACCCGCACATAGCTACGACACTGCGGACCTTTCTCTTTACAAGGTCAATTCCGGTCAATGGGGAATATTCATCAGGCCCGCTTTCAAGGAGCCGTGAGATATTGGTGAGAAATCCTATCGATAGAATGGTCACGGATTTGTCATCCGACTTTGCCAGAATCTTCCGATACAGGGCGACAGCATCCGGCAGAGAGGAATAATCGGATATCGTCCGCCTGTATGAATCACAGTTACAGAGAAGTGGAGCGTAATCCTCCCAGATGTGACTGTCCTTCACTCCGTCAGTGACCATACCCAATGGAGTCTGCCCAGCATCGTACCAGGTGTTGAACACATCCGCCGCCTGCGGAGCAAGAGGTACATCGTGGTTGATCATAACGGCCAGGAGGTTTATTTTGCCTTGCAGGCAATAGTGGTGCAGGATATCCAGAGCCAGCAGGTCATCGAGCGAGTTTCCGATGTCGGTATCCAGAATGGCATCCGGTGAAACGGAGAAATCATAGGACGTCTTTTCTATTTCTACCGAAGAACAGGAAACAAAAAAGGCAGATAGAACAAGTATTCCCAATATATGTTTTATCATCATTGCTTCAGTTTCACCCAAGCATCTCAAATACATCCGAAAGTGCAGGTTTCGGTAATGGAGTTCCTGCTCCATGCTTTTTTCATAAACAGCCGATTATTATCTTCTCAGAAAATAATCATAATAAGTCGGCAGCAGGAGTTCTGTCTCCTTCTTCAGAGGGTTCTCTTCTACATATATCTTCGAGTCGCGACCGATGATGAGAGTGCTGCGACTGGTCTTGTCATACTCAGGGATGTCAAGTCCTTCTATGCTTGGGTCACCTGTACGTGCGAAGTTCACAAGAATATTGCTGAAACGCTTTGTAAGGACAGGGTCGAACGGAGCACCGTCCTCGTATGCGAGGTTGTTGAATGCGTAGGTCAGTTCGCAAGCGTGACAGGCTTTCATGTAATCCTCTCCGGGATATGCCCCCTTTTCATATCCTTTGCCGAAAACATACATATAGGTCTTTCCCTTGCCACCTGCTTCAGAGTGGCTCTGGGCTACGGTAATGCTGCCAAGACGGAAACTGTAGTCGTTCATTATCTGAGTGTATTTCCAGATGCCCGGGTGCTTCTCGTCCCATTCATCGCAGTCAGGGTCGATGTATAGCAGGCTCTCGTCTATGCGGCTGGCAGTCTCAGAGCCACCAATCTGCTTGTATTCATCCACCTTTCCCTTTACCCATTCGTAGTAGAAGCCGAGAGGACTTTCCTCGTCTGAAGGGTCGAACTGAAGATGTGCCCAATAGCGCATCTCGTCGGCCACGGTGCCAATCATCACATCCACATCCTTTGACTTGCCTTCGAGGAAAGCCTTGTAGCCGTCTGTAGGGATTATGCTTCGC
>JAZLLN010000109.1:0-38038 GCA_045598165.1 Candidatus Cryptobacteroides sp. | reverse complement strand
GAGGATACACCGTTTCTGGAAAAATTGTCATACGTCCTGATGGAAATGGCTGATTGCGAAGATATTCCGGATAACCTCAACGACCCCTTGCTGGAGCGTTTATTCAAAGCAGCAGACACCGCAAAAATGAAACAGGACACCAAGGAAAGCTACATGAAGTCCATTCTCGGGGAGGCCGAATACGAAGCCAATCTGGAGGACTGGAAGGCAGAAGGGCTTGAGGAGGGCCGCAAGGAAGGTCTTGAACAGGGCCTTGCCAGAGGTTTGGCGAAGGGTATGGAGAAAGGTCGCGAGGAAGGTCGTGTAGAAGGCCGTGCAGAAGGGATAGAAAACGTTGCCCGCAAATTAAAAGCAGAAGGAGTAGCAGTGGAAATAATAATGTCTGCTACAGGATTGTCGAGGGCTGATTTGGAAAAGTTATAGAACTCGAACGCTATAGTCCGAAGGCGCGGCGGATGTCGTCCACGGCGTCGAGTTTTTCCCAACCGAAGAACTGTATTCCGTCCTTTACGTAGGGCTTTCGTCCCATGTGCCCGTATGCGGCGGTGGGCTCGAAGATGGGTCTTTTGAGGCCGAAACGCCTGACGATTGCTGCGGGGCGTAGGTCGAAGATTTCGCGGACCTTGCCGGCTATGTATGCATCAGTGGCTTCGACGGAGCGGTCGCTGCCTGAAGGTTCCACCTTGGCCGTACCGTAGCTGTCCACAAACACGCTGACCGGTTCCGCCACACCGATTGCGTAAGCCAGCTGCACCAGGCATTCGTCGCAGACACCGGCCGCTACCAGATTCTTTGCAATGTGGCGCGCTGCGTAAGCCGCGCTGCGGTCAACCTTGGACGAATCCTTGCCGGAGAAAGCTCCGCCTCCGTGGGCTCCGCGACCGCCATAGGTGTCAACGATTATCTTCCGCCCTGTAAGTCCGGTGTCACCGGCAGGACCGCCGATGACGAATTTCCCGGTAGGGTTGACGAAAAGTTTATAGCTGCCGTCGAAAAGACGGGCCGTTTGCTCGGGGAGAGACTTTATCAATCGGGGGAGGACTATGGTGCGCACGTCGTTTTCAATCCTGGCGTGCATCGCTTCGTCTGTGTCGAACTCGTCGTGCTGTGTGCTCAGGACAATCGTGTGTACTCGCACAGGGCAGTGCTTTGCAGAAAATTCAACGGTGAACTGCGATTTGGCATCCGGGCGGAGGTATGGCATCAATTCCGGTTCGTTGTGCCTGATATCGGCCAGGACCTGCAGCAGTCTGTGCGAGAGATACAGGGCGAAGGGCATATATTCCTCGGTGTCGCGGCAGGCATAGCCGAACATCATTCCCTGGTCTCCGGCTCCCTGTTCGTCTTCGGTGCCGCGGACCACACCGCGGTGGATGTCGGCGCTCTGCTCGTGCAGCTCCACGACGATGCGGCAGCTGTCGGCGTCGAATCCAAGTGCGGGATTGTCGTACCCTATACGGCGTATGGTGCGACGTATGACATCCTCCACATTTACCTTTGTGCCGGGTGTGGCGGAAATTTCTCCGGCCACCATCACCAGCCCTGTTGTGCAGAATGTCTCGCAAGCCACCTTGGCGTCAGGGTCCTGGCGGAGGTATTCATCAAGTATTGCGTCTGAAATCTGGTCGGCGACCTTGTCGGGATGACCTTCGGAGACGGACTCCGATGTGAACAGATAGTCCATTGTTTTTAGCATTTTTTAGACGAGGTTGCAAGCATACAAATCTTTCCTCGTGAGTTTATTGGATGCAAAGGTAGCAAAAAATTATTAATTAAAAAATTTAAAAATGTATTTGCATATATCTCTATTCGCAGTACCTTTGCGGTTTCAAATTCGGCAGGAGGAGGAACGGTGTTGAAAAATATGTTGGAAATGTGTTGAAAACGTGTTGAAAACTATTTTTTGAGAGCTGGACGCCAATGGCTAAATTTGTGGCTTTAAGAGATGGAATTTTTTCACTCAAATATTTAACAAAAAACCTATGAAAAAAACTATTAAGATGTTGCTGTCCGCAGTGTCGGCAATGCTTATGGTCGTTTCTGCCTACGCGCAGGTTACGACATCCTCTTTTGCAGGAAAGATCTCCGAGGAGACCGGCCCCGTTGCGGGGGCTGCCGTCCTTGCAGTAAATTCTTCCAATGGATCGCAGTACTATGCTGTTTCCGATGCTGACGGTTATTACCGCATCAACGGTATTGCTCCGGGTGGCCCCTATGTTGTGACCGTTGAACTCCTCGGCTATCACAAGACCGAAGTTAAGGGCCTGTATGCAGCTTTGGGAGAGACAGTCGCTCAGGATTTCAACCTCGTCCCCGACTCGGAGATGCTTGAGTCTGTCGTCGTCATTGCAGATGCTTCCGATTCAGGAATGAATATCAGCCGTGCCGGTGCAGGAACGACTATCAGCGAGAGGACAAAGGATATCCTTCCTACCACTTCGCGCAGTCTCAATGATGTGATGAAACTCACCCCTCAGGCATCCGCCACGACAAACGGACTCGCTATCGGAGGTGGAAATTATCGTCAGTCTTATGTGACCGTTGACGGTGCCGCATTCAACAATGCATTCGGTATCGGCGGAAACCTTCCTTCAGGCGGTGCTCCTATATCTCTCGACGCTATTCAGCAGATGAGCGTAAACATCACTCCGTTTGATGTTCGTCACAGCGGATTTACCGGTGGTGCAATCAACGCAGTGACCAAATCCGGCTCCAATCAGTTCCACGTGAGTGTTTATGATTATTTCACGAGCGATCAGCTTGAGGGTAGCCGTATCGGTGACCAGGCTCGCTCTATGAGCAAGACTCTCAACAATACCGTCGGTGCAAGTGTCGGAGGCCCCATCATCAAGGATAAGCTCTTCTTCTTCGTCAACTTCGAGTATCAGTCCGATGAGACCGCTGGTTCAAGTAAGGTCGCCAGAAGCAGCGAAACCGCTTCGTGGGGAGGAAGTTCTGCAAACAATCGTCCCACCGTCGCAGAAATGGACAATATCCTTTCATATCTTGACAAGACATATGGCTACAATCCCGGACGTTATCAGAATTACTCCCTTTCGACTCCTGATTGGAAGGTAATGGCCCGCATTGACTGGAACATCAATGACAACAATAAGTTGAATGTCCGTTTCAGCCATACTGACAACAAATATTCTTCATCTCCTTCTTCATCGGTTAGCCCTCTCAATCCCAAGCCTTACGATAAGGACAAATATGGACGTACATCCAATTATGCTATGTTCACTGAGAGCAACCGCTATTTCCAGGAGCAGAACTTCACCTCCCTTGCGGCCGAGCTTGACTCACGCTTCTCCGACAAGATCACCAATGTGGCCCGTGTCACATGGTCACACCAGAATGAACCCCGTTCTTTCGTCGGTTCTCTCTTCCCTACGGTTGACATTATGCGCAATATTTCCGAGCAGGATGTCAAGACCGGCGGAGTCAGTGCTGAACTTGTCGGCACCACTGCCCTTCTGGCTTCATTCGGCCCCGATCCTTTCACATACGGCAACCTTCGTGACGTCCAGACTGTGACTGCTACTGACGAAGTCTCAATCGACCTTGGCAAGCACAATGTCGTGGCCGGTGCCCAGTATGAGTGGAACAACACCAAGAACGGTTACATGCAAGGTGGCGCAGGCTATTATGTCTATAACTCCTGGGAGGATTTCGTAGGGGACAAGGCTCCTGCCGCTTTCGCCATCACTCACGCCAACAAAGATGACCTCAATCAGGTTTTCCCCGCATTCGATTATAACCAGATTTCTTTGTACGCTCAGGATGAGTGGAACATAAGCGATTATTTCAAACTTACTTATGGTATTCGATTCGAGCTTCCTATCATTCCTACTGTAGCAGGCAATGAAAACAAGGATTATCTAGCTGTAACAGCAAACAGCAAGACAATGGCAGGTACATCCACAGCCGATATGCCCAAGACTACTGTCAATTTCTCACCTCGCGTAGGTTTTAACTGGGATATCCTTAAAAACCGCAAGCTTGTGCTTCGCGGAGGAAGTGGCCTTTATACCGGCCGTATCCCGTTTGTGTGGATAGTCTCAGCTGTCGGCAACAGTAACTGTCTGCAGGCTCAGTACATCAAGGTAGGTTCTGATGTCCCTTCAGATCTCAAGTTCCACGATAATATCGATGATATTCTCAAAAATATCTATGGCGGTTCCTTCAAGGCTGATGATCTTCAGGCACCCGGACAAGCTACCATTATGGACAAGAACCTGAGAATGCCTATGACCTGGAAGTCTTCTCTCGCTTTGGATGCAACTCTACCCGGAGGTATCAAGGCTTCTCTCGAAGGCATCTTCAACTATAACGTTACCGATGTAGCTGTACGCAAACTTGGCCAGATTCAGGACGAAAAAGGTATCCAGCTTCCTGGTGAGCCTTCAAAGCGTGTACTTTGGGCTTCTGAAAACATAAAGAGCAAGCCTGATGCAAAGGGCAATACCAACAATGTTACTCCTTATTACATCACCAATGGCGAAAAGCACGGCCGTTATTATTCGGTCACTGCAAGCTTGAAGAAGGACTTCAACTTCGGCCTTTCTGCGATGGCAGCTTATACACGCAGTGGTTCTTGGGTTCTCTGTGATGGTCTCGGTGACCAGATTTCTTCCGCATACAATACTATGACTTATAATGTCAACGGGTCCAACGTGGATGAAATCGGCAGGAGCGGCTTCGTGTCTCCCAACCGTTTGATTGCAAATGTAGGTTATCGTATCGACGAAGGAAAGGGTGCTACCAATTTCGGTCTCTTCTATGAGGGCTACAACTATTGCTATGTCGGCACTTACTCATATTCAACCTACTCATACACAATGAACTGTGTGACCAATGACGGTGGTGCAAACAACCTCATCTATATCCCTACTTCTGCTGATCTTTCCAAGATGAACTTCACGTCCGCAGAGAACAAGGCTGACTACGAAAAATTCATCCAGAACGACAAGTACCTCAGCTCACATCGCGGACAATATGCAGAAAGGGGTTGCGTTACAGCGCCTTGGTATAGCCGATTCAACCTCAAGGTCTCTCAGGATATTTATATCAATTCAAATGGCAAGAGACCTCACACCATCACTGTCGGTGTTGATATCAACAATGTCGCCAACCTCTTGAATTCTGAGTGGGGTTGCATCCAGCAGGTTTCAAGTGATCAGATTATCAAATACGACACCAAGACATCCGTCTATACATTCACGGCACCTACCTGGAACAAGTTCAACAGTGCTGTTTCCGCATGGCAGATGCTCCTCAATCTCCGCTACTCATTCTAATAGATATTTTGACAGTAATATTTGAAGGGATGGCCGCTCGGTCATCCCTTCTTTTTCAGTAACTCCCGCATTTCCGGGACTACTTACGCAACGGTTCAAAATTTTCTCGTAACTTTGAGAAAACCAATGTAAAGAGTATGAAAAAACTGCTGATTGTGGGAGCGTTGATGCTGATGGCATTCGCTTCTGCCACGGCCCGCGACAAATCGGGGGACGTTCATATCAAGGTTGACAAAGTATGGGACAACGGAATGTACAATGCCTTCACGTCTCTTGTCAGATTCAACGGCAGATATTATCTCGCTTTCCGTGAGGAGACAGGTCATATTTGGGGTGATGACGACAAGGCCGAGGGAAAGATCCGCATTCTCGAATCACGCACCGGACGCAAATGGGAATCCGTGGCGCTCCTGAGCATAGAAGGCCACGACCTCCGCGACCCCAACCTTACCGTTACTCCCGACGGCCGTCTGATGCTCAGCACGATGAGGGCATTGTACAAGGGGCATGACCGTCTTTCCGGAGTGTCGATGGTGGCGTTCAGCGACAACGGGCGCGACTTCGGAGACCTCATTCCGGCAGTGATGGAGAATCCCTGCCAGACGGGCTTCGACTGGATATGGAAACTGGCCTGGGGAAAGGACGAAAATGGCAGGGCTGCCGCCTACGGTGTATGCTACAGTGGAATTCCCAACCCGGATACGGGGCTGGAAACCAATACAACGGTGACAGCTCTTCTCAAGACTTACGACGGAGTGAACTATTCCTTTGTCTCCAGACTTCCCTTTGCGCCGGAGGAGTTCTCCAACGAAACGGCTCCGCTGTTCCTTCCTGACGGCAGACTGGCGCTCTGGGTGCGCCGGGAAAGGGGAGGAGGACACGGCTATTGGGGCGTGAGCGCGGCTCCCTACGACAAATGGGAATTCAAGGACATGGGTATGCGGATCGGCGGCCCGTATCTGTGCAATCTTGATGAGGACACTGTCGTGGCCTGCAGCCGCAGCTACAATATGCCCACTTCGTACCGCACGGTACTGATGACCTGTACGGCCGGGGGTGACTTCCGGGAGGTTTGCATCCTTCCGTCAGGAGGTGATGCCGGAGATACCGCCTATGCCGGAATGATTGTGGTGAAGGACGAACTGTGGGTCTCCTATTATTCACGCAAGGGCGCCGAAAAACCGTCGATTTATCTGGCCCGCATTCCAATCGGAATGTTCAAATGATGGGAACACTCCATAATTATATGTATATTTATAGGATTTAACGAAAAACATCAGAATAATGAAAAGAAGAATCCTGACAGCCTTCACGGTATTTGTCGCCGTGTTTGGAATCGTATCGTGCAAGCAGGCTCCCGAAGAGAAGCACACGTCTTTCGAAACGCTCACTCTTGCTCCTGTAGATATCGAGATCCCCTATGACTTCAGTGCCACAGTCACCGGACGGAATGACGTTAGCATAATGCCCCAGACAAGCGGCCAGCTGATGACCGTATGCGTGGCTCCCGGCCAGAAAGTGAAGAAGGGGGACAAGTTGTTTGTTATCGACAACAGAAAGGCCGGCCAGATACTGACAGCGGCCAAGGCGGACCTCGCTGCGGCGGAGGCTCAGTGCAGCAGTGCCCTGCTTGAATACGAGAGCAACAAGAACCTTTACGAAAAGAAGATAGTCAGCGAATATATGCTGAATACCTCCCGCAATGACTACAATAGGGCATTGGCAGCGGTTGAGCAGGCAAAGGCGGCTGTAGCCAATGCGAAACTCAATCTGGAGTTCTGCACCATCACCTCTCCTGTAAACGGAGTTGTCGGCGATATCGTCAACAACCCCGGTGACCAGGTCTCGGAGATGACGCTCCTCACGGTCATTTCCGGCAATACCGAGATGAAAGCTTCCTTCTCCATCGCGGAAACCCTCCTGAAGGAACTGGTTGAGGAGACTGGCTCTCTGGAGTCTCTTGTTGCCAGTCTGCCGGAGGCCTCCCTCATTCTCAAGGACGGGACGGAGTATCCTCATAAGGGAAAGGTTCAGAATATCTCAGGAGTCGTTGACAAGGCTACCGGCTCACTGACGCTGGAGGCTTTCTTCCCTAATCCCGACGGATTCCTGTTCTCCGGCATTCAGGGGAACGTGCGGATTATTTCTTCGTACGAGGACATCCTGATTGCACCCGTTTCATCTTTGGTCCGTGTGCAGGACAAGGCATTCGTTTACAAGGTCAAGGATAATTGTGCGGAGAGTACAATAGTGGAGTTTGCCGAGGTAGGCAACGGCAAGGACGTGGCATTGCTCGGCGGTGTAAGCGCGGGCGATGTCATAGTGGCCAAGGGTGCGGTCAATGTCTATGACGGCCAGCAGGTCATATTTCCGGAAGTGAAGGGCAAAAATTAATCGAGTATGGCAAAAGGCAATATGTTTATCAGTCACAAGGTGATGGCCTGCGCCATCTCCATTGTGATTTCCCTCGCCGGTTTCATTTGTCTGAAGACCTTGCCGGTAGAGCAGTATCCCGACATCGCCCCTCCGACCATTTTTGTGTACACCACTTACACCGGAGCCGATGCGTCCACAATCATGAATTCCGTCATCATGCCTCTGGAGGAATCAATCAACGGAGTGCAGGATATGACATATATTTCCAGTACGGCATCTTCCAACGGTTCTGCCGAGATAACTGTGTTCTTCAAGCAGGGCACGGACCCTGATATGGCGGCCGTGAACGTGCAGAACAGGGTATCCAAGTCGCTGAGTCAGCTGCCTGCAGAGGTGATTCAATACGGTGTGACGGTGGAGAAGAGGCAGAACAGCATTCTTCAGATAGCATCCCTTTACAGCCCCGACGGCAAATTCGACAACGAATTCATATCCAACTATGTGGATATCAACGTCAAACCGCGTATAATGCGTGTGAACGGTGTGGGAAGCGTATCCAATTTCGGAAACACCTATTCTCTCCGCATCTGGATGAAACCTGACGTGATGGGAGCGTACGGGCTGGAACCGCAGGATGTTCTTGCCGCAGTGGGAAGCCAGAACGTGGTGGCCGCCGCCGGATCCCTTGGAGAGCAGTCTGCCAACGCCCTGCAGTACACGATGGAATACAAGGGGCGCCTGAAATCCATAGAGGAGTTCAAGGACATAATCATAAAGACTGCGGATGACGGACACGTCCTGCATCTCGAGGACATCGCAGACGTGGAACTGGGATCCCTTTCCTATTCCATGTCGTCAAACGTGAACAACTGTCCGGGAGTGGCGTTTATGATATATCAGGCGGCCGGCGCGAATGCATCCAAGGTCAATGACGATCTTGACGATCTCTACAAGAGTATGGAAAAGCAGCTCCCTCCGGGGATGAAGTTCACCACACTGCTTACATCCAACGACTTCCTTCACGCTGCAATGCACAATGTTGTAGAGACCCTTATCATAGCGATAATTCTTGTCATTCTGGTGGTATATTTCTTCCTCCAGAGTTTCAGGGCGACGCTCATCCCTTCAATTTCAATCTGTGTTTCGCTTCTTGGAACCTTCGCGGTGGTGAAATTGGCCGGATTCTCCCTCAACATTCTTACCCTGTTTGCTCTGGTGCTGGCCATCGGTACGGTCGTGGATGACTCAATTGTAGTCGTTGAGGCCGTCATGGCCAAGTTGGAAGCGGGATATACGAATGCGCACAAGGCTACAAGGGATGCGCTCAGCGAGGTGTCCACAGCCGTGTTCAGCTGTACTCTCGTATTCATGGCAGTGTTCATCCCCGTGACCTTTATGCCGGGTACGTCGGGAACTTTCTTCACCCAGTTCGGTATCACGATTGCGGCATCCGTGGGTCTGTCCTGCGTCAGTGCCCTCACTCTGTGTCCCGCCCTGTGCGCCTTGCTGATGAGACCCTCCAAGGAATCAGGGGAGAGGAAAGACCTTAACTATTATACCAAAAAGGCTTACGATGCATCCTATACGGCCATCTACAAAAAATATCTGTCGGCCGTATCGCGCTTCGTGAAGAAACCGGTCGTGTCCTGGGTTGTGCTGGCATTGTCGGCCGCACTGCTGGTGTTCCTTATGAAAACCCTCCCCACCGGTCTTGTGCCGCAGGAGGATCAGGGTGTTATGCTTGTTGACGTGTCGGCTCCCGCCGGTTCCACTCTTCACGAGACGGAGCAGATTATCGCCAATGTGGAATCCAGGGTCAAGGACATTCCCGAGATGGAGAGTTATTCCACCGTTTCCGGTTACGGACTTCTTTCCGGCAACGGATCCAATTTCGGAATGGTCATTGTCAGACTGAAGAACTGGGATGAGAGGAAAGGTCGCAAGCATAGCATCGATGCCGTGATGGCGCGTTTTGCGGCATCCTGCGAAGACATCAAGGAAGCTGTCATAGTTCCTTTCCAGATGCCGCAGATTCCCGGATACGGAAACTCCACCTGTATTGAACTTCTTATGGAGGACCTCCAGGGAGGTGACATGACGCAGTTCAACGATTACGTGAACCAGTTCCTTGCCAAACTCCAGGCCCGTCCTGAGATAATGATGGCAATGTCCACCTACTCCGAAAGTTATCCGAAATATAAGATTGACGTGAACGCCGTCCAGTGCGACAGGGCCGGGGTGGCTCCTTCCGAAGTCCTCAATGTGCTTGGAGCCTATTGCGGCGGTGCCTTTGCCGGCAACTACAATCAGTACGGAAAGATTTATCGTGTGATGGTTTCGGCTGCGCCGGAATACAGGCTCGGCCCGTCATCGCTGTCCAATATCTTCAAAAAGGTTAAAGACAGAATGGCTCCCATTTCACAGTTCGTCACTCTGAAACCTGCTGTGGGATCGTCCAGCCAGAAGCGCTTCAACCTATATCAGAGTATCGGCTGCCAGGTCCTTCCCAATCCGGGTTATTCCCAGAGTGATGCCCAGAAGGCCATTGCCGAAGTGGCTGCGGAATGTCTTCCTTCGGGTTACGACTATGAGTACGGAGGAATGTCCCGCGAGCTTGAGGCGAATGCCAAGAGCAATATGACGCTCATCATCTATCTCATCTGTGTCATTCTGATTTATCTTATTCTGGGATGCCTGTATGAGTCCTGGTTCATTCCTATGGCAGTGCTGCTGTCCGTTCCGTTCGGTCTGATGGGCTCCTTCCTGTTCTCCGCAATTCTCGGGCTTGAGAACAATATCTACCTCCAGACGGGTGTGATTATGCTTATCGGTCTTCTGGCGAAGACGTCTATCCTCATCACCGAGTTCGCCGTTGACAAGCACAAACAGGGAATGCCGGTGATGGAAGCCGCTCTCGGAGCCTGCAAGGACCGTCTGCGCCCCATTATGATGACTGTCCTGACGATGGTTGTGGGTATGATTCCCCTCATTGTCGAAGGAGGCGCGGGAGCCAACGGCAACCGTTCGCTTGCAATAGGTGCCGTGGGTGGAATGTCAGTGGGCATTATTGCCATAATGTTCGTGGTGCCTGTTTTCTATATGATTTTCCAGAAGCTGCACGATAAATATCAGAAGACTGAAGAAACGGAGGAACAGTAATGAAAAGTACAAGAATAATAATCCCGGCCGTCCTGTCCGTACTGCTGACGGGCTGCTCGATTTTCGGAAAATATTCCGGAACCGCTGATGTCCCGGAAGGACTGTATGGCAAGGAGGTTCCTGTGAGCGCGCAGGACAGCTCCATTGCCGGCATTCCCTGGAAAGAATTCTTCCGGGATCCGAAACTCCGTGACCTGATAGACACGGCGCTTGTCAGGAATGCGGATATTGCCGTGGCCAGGCTCAGGGTACAGGAGGCCGAGGCCGCTCTGCTGGGCTCGAAACTCGGCTTCCTCCCGTCTCTGACCGTGTCTCCGTCCCTTTCCTATGAGAACAAGCTGTCTTATCAGATTCCGCTGTCCCTTAATTGGGACAATCAGGGACTGGGCAGTATAGTCAATAAAAAACGTGAGGCTCAGGCGCGTGCCGCCCAGTCGCTGGACGAAAAGAGGGGGACGCAGTCCCGGCTCATCGCTTCTGTTTCAGATGCGTACTTCCAGCTGATCCTGCTTGACAGGCAGTATCAGATAATCGATGCCACCGAGACTGTATGGAAGAACGTTCTCCAGACTCAGAAGGCTCTGATGGAAAACGGAAAATGCTATTCCACCTCCGTGAGCCAGATGGAGTCTTCCCTCATCAACGTCAAGATCCGCAAGGCGGATATTCAGAACGAGATAAAGAACGTGGAATATTCCATCTGCCTTCTTCTCGACTGGACTCCGCAGGAGATAGAAAGGGGAGAGTGGACCGAATATACGCTCCCGGAAGGCTTGAGGACCGGTGTTCCCGCAGGAATGCTTGAAAGGCGCGCCGACGTGTGTTCTGCGCAAAGATCAGTTGAGGCGGCTTATTACGTGAGCCGGCAGGCTCTCGCCGCGATGTTCCCTTCATTGTCGCTGTCCGGAATGCTCGGATGGACCACGCAGGGCGTCACTGTCAAGGATCCCGCCCAGATGATTATGGGTGCAGTGGGCTCTCTTACCCAGCCGATATTCGCAAGGGGACAGTTGAGGGCAAACTATAAGATAAGCAAGTTCCAGCAGGAAGAGGCCGCCCGTGTCTATTCGCAGACGGTACTCGCCGCCGGCAACGAGGTCAACAAGAATTTGAGGGAGTGCCAGCTGGCAGAAGAGAAAGATGCCCTGTACAAGTCTCAGGTCGCTATCCTTGATGAATCCTATGCCGCTACCAGGGAACTTATGAGGAACGGCAAGGCTTCATACATCGAGGTGCTCGTGGCTCAGGACAATCTGCTTAACGCCCAACTTTCCGAGGCCGCGAATATCTATTCCGGGATTATAAGCCTCATTTCCCTGTACGTTTCTCTGGGAGGAGGAACAGACTGATATCGAAGATTCCCGTAGTGGACTTGTCTCCGTGCTGGCCGGGCTTGATGCGCAGCCAGTCGAGATATGGCTGGTCTTCGTCCAAGGCGGGGACATCTCCGAACATAGGCATAATGCTGTTTGAGATTCTGACGGTGAGCGTATGCCTGCCACCGGTGAATTTCTCCGGTATGGTCCATTCGAAGGGCCCCCAAGCTTTCCTGCCAAGCGACTCTCCGTCTATCAGCAGTTCCGTGCAGGCGAGGTTGGTATTCAGGCATATGCCGTAGTTCCCGCTTCCCGGAAGCTGTGTTGTAAAAACAATGTCATAAGTCCCCACATAGTCCGGTGAGGCTTCTGATGTCAGCGTGCAGTGCCCTGTCCATCTGCCGAGGCTGTGAAATTTTCTGTCATAGCTGAACTGCCCTGCTATGAATGCCGTGGGCAGATAGCGGTAATCTACGTCGCCTTTCGCGAAGGAGAGTGTATGTACGCCTTTTTCCAAAGTCAGTGGAGACGTAGATTTGTAGAGATTGCTGAATCCCTGGGGGAGTTCCGCCTGTAAATCGGTCGTGACGAGGGGGGCTCCGTCAAGGAACACTTCCGACGGATCCACCTCCGAACGCAGGAAGAATCGGATATCGTTCAACTCAGAAGTGACGGTGAATGTGAACTGTCCGTCGGTCTGAGTGTGCAGACAACGCACGAGGTTGGGTCCGTGGAGTTTCATCTCCGCTTTGCGAAGGGAAGAGTTCAGGATGCGGGATATCCTTTCGTCAATGACGGGTTTCGTATGATTCATGTCCCCGTATGTGCCTGCGAATGCTCCGTGCCCCTGAAGCCTCACTGTGCCCGTCCCTTCCGGAGTCGAGACGGAGAGCATTCTGTCCGAGCCGTCATTGTCCGTCATATCAACCAGAATAACGGAACCGTCATCGAAGCGCCGGACCATGACATCTCTCGTTTCTTCTCCAGTCTCCGCTGATTTCACGACTATGTCACGCGGGGTGAGAGCCGCGACGTGAGCCATATATTCATCCTGATTGTGGAATCCTGCTTCTTCTCCCTCTACATAAAAGCCGTCCGGGCCGAAGGCGAGAACGGGCAGGCCGGGGGCGGCATCCTCATCTTCATCGAGCAGGAAGAACTGTATCTGCCAGCTGAGGAGAGCTTCCAGAAAACGCAGGTACTGCTTGCCCTGATCCTCGAAGGCGGGAGTCTTGTCGAGGCTTCCGAAATAGCGGGACGGGACCCTCACCAGAACTTTCGGAGTATAGGGCTTTCGGGCGAATTCCGCAGCGCGGACGGCTTCAGGCCCGACTTCCCTGTAGTAATCGAACCAGGGCTGGGTGCGTCCGCTCTGAAAGTACCAGTCCCCCTTGTCCCTGTTGCCTCTCGCATCCATAGCGGCCACCGCCACTATGTAATTGTTGACACCGAAGGCGGAGCACATCCACATAAGTTGCCGCTGGTGGGAGAGCGTGAGGTCTGCGGGCCCGACGGAATACATCTCGCACATTGCGTCCGTCTTGCCCTTTGAGGCGTATTGCACAAGAGCGAGCCCGGATATCTCCATTTCCCGGGCATTGATGTCCAGGTCGCTGTTGGCCTCGTCGAACCCCGGGATGCCGAACACTTTCAGCATCTTGAGGTTGTTGCCGTTGCAGCGAGCACCCTTATACAATTTCTCGTACATCAGGTGTCCGGTGAGTTTGATACCGTGAGTCTCGCACCAGTTGCTCAATGCTTCCACGTAGGTGTGGCGCATCCTGTCGCCATACACGGCGTAATACCACTCCCAAAGACGGCCATAAGGTCTGCCGTCCAGGAACGCCTCCACGTCGGAGTGAAGGTCGCGTCCACCGCTTTCACGCCGGTAATCTTCCTCCAACCCGTCATACCAGGTGATGCCGAAATGCTCTTTGTCGAAGGGGATGGTGCTGTATCCCAGGATCTCGTCTGTGAATATTGCCGGAATCACGTTGCCGAAATATTCGCCGAATTCGGCATAATATCTTTCGTGGGTGAGTTTCAGGAATCTGGACACAGCCTTGGGATCCAGAATGTCGGCATTCACTTTGTTCAGTTCGACTTTTGTGGTGTAACTGCCGTCCGCTTGACTGTCGAAATACAGAACCTTCGGGTAGCAGTCCTCATTGCCGTCGGCGGTCACCTGCCCGTTGCAGCGCCCGGACGGCCAGTTGAACTCGTCGTAGAGCCAGACCTTCATCCCGAGGGAATCCGCCACCTCTATGCAATCGCGGCAGAAGCGGAACCAGTCCTTGCTCATATACTCTATCTCCAGTCCGCTGCGGGGATAAATCAGGAACTGCTCTATGCCGACCTTTTTATAGTCGCAGAGCATTTCGGTCACGTCCCGCCTGTCCGGCCTGCCTGTGACGGCAGTCATCGGAATCAGGGGATTGATTGTGAGAAATGCGGATATGAGAAGGGTCAGAGTCATAAGCTTATCGGATGGTGAAAGTGCAAAAAAGGCCTTCTATGTGTATGGAAGACCTTTTAGAAAAAATGCTCTGTCGAATTCTAGAAATTGTCGACGGAAATCTCGAAATAGCTCTGAGGATGGTTGCAGGTAGGGCAAACCTGGGGAGCGGCCTCGCCCACAACGATATGACCGCAGTTGCGGCATTCCCAGACCTTCACTGAAGATTTCTTGAACACCTCGGCTGTCTCAACGTTCTTGAGAAGTGCGCGGTAACGCTCTTCGTGGCGTTTCTCGATGGCTGCCACAAGGCGGAATCTGGCTGCGAGTTCATCGAATCCTTCAGCCTCGGCTGTTTTTGCGAAGCCTTCGTACATATCAGTCCACTCAAAGTTCTCTCCGTCAGCGGCGGACTTGAGGTTCTCGGCGGTGTCACCGATGCCGTTCAACTCCTTGAACCAGAGTTTTGCGTGCTCTTTCTCATTGTCGGCTGTCTTGAGGAAAAGGGCGGCAATCTGCTCGTATCCCTCTTTCTTTGCCTTGGATGCAAAATAAGTGTACTTGTTGCGAGCCTGGGACTCGCCTGCGAATGCGGCTTCCAGATTCTTCTCGGTCTGGGTTCCTGCGTACTTTGTGTTGCTCATAATATGTAATTTATAAAAATTCTAATTACAAAAATAGGAACTTTTGAGTTGAATGACAAACTTTCTTCCGGCATTTTTGGAGAAAAGTTCGGAATTGACTTTATTTGCAGGAGTGATGATTAGATTTGTAGATATGTGCGTCAAGTCCTTCCTACTTTCTTCGTTGCTTCTGCTGTCCTGTACTCCGTGTACGGTCGGGTGTGACACCCAACCTTCCGAGGCGGGAGCGCGGCGGGATGAGGTGACGGATTGGATGGAACTTCCGGAACTCGGGGACGGCCTTGTGTTTGTCACCCACCCGATGGAGATGGACGGAAAAAGCCTCAGGAATTATTCCTATGCATGGGACAAGGACAACCTTGTGGCCCGTTGGGTGGCTTATCCGATGAATACAAAGATAAAGAGCGGCAAGGGAGGACGTTCGGAGCAGTGGGGACTCGATCCCAAACTCCCTGAAGATGATCAGCCGGTCCTGTTCAATACCTACAGCGGCAAGAAATGGTCGCGGGGCCATCAGATTCCTTCGGGAGACAGAAAAATCTACAAATACAACGTCGAGACCTTCTACGGAGTGAATATGACGCCGCAGAACTACACTCTGAACGGGGGCATCTGGGCAAAACTCGAGGAATATGTAAGAAACCGCTGTGATTCTTTCGATACCCTGTACGTGGTCTCAGGCTGCACTTTGGAGGGGAGTCTGGGAAAGGTCTATGACAATGTCGGCAAGGCCGTCACAATTCCCGGAGGATATTTCAAGGCTCTTCTGGGCTATGACCGCTCCGGCCATATCGGAAAGACCGGCAGCCAGCAGGGCTTTACCGGAATAGCTTTCTTTCTTGAGAACAAGGCCATCCAGGGGCAGAACTTCCTTGATTATTCAATGACCATCTCCGAACTGGAGGAGAAGGTCGGCATCAATTTCTTCGCCAATCTGCCGTTGAAGATTGACTCTGCCGCCGACAAGGTGGAGTCGTCATGGGACGGGTGGTGGTATCAGGCAAATCAATAATCCACTATATGAAAAAAGCATTATTTATCATCAGTACGCTTATGGCTATGACATCCTGCCATCAGAATCCTTTCCTTACAGAATGGGATACTCCCTATGGAATCCCTCCCTTCGACAAAATCACCAATCAGGACTATCTGCCCGCCATCAAGGCCGGCATCGCCGGGCAGCAGGCTGAGATCCAGGCCATCATCGACAATGCCGAGGCTCCCGATTTCGAGAACGTCATTGCTGCGATGGACCGCAGCGGCGCTATCCTGGAGAAGGTAAGCGGAGTCCTTTTCAATGTGAGCGAGAGTGATGCCAACGACGAACTCAACGCCATAGTAGACGAGGCGATGCCGCTCATCACCGCCCATTCCGATGAGATTTTCATGAACAAGGACCTCTATGCGAAGGTCAAGGCCGTTTATGATGCGGATCAGAGCGGGCTTACCCGCGAGCAGCAGATGCTTCTCAAGGATATTTATGAGTCGTTCGAGAATAATGGTATCGGCCTGGATGAGGCCGGTCAGGCTCGCCTGAAGGAGATCAACGGCGAACTTGCCTCCCTTGTTCTCACCTTCGGCAATAATCTTCTGGACGAGAGCAATGCCTTCAAAGCCGAGTTCGGATTCTCCGTTGCCAACTATTATGACAAGATGGCCTCCATTGAGGACAGGGCTCTTCGTGAGAAAATATTCAAGGGATATTCTCTTCGCGGCAATAATGGCAATGAAAAGGACAACAAGGCCAATGTGCTGAGGCTTATGGAATTGCGTATCGAGAAGGCCAAGCTCCTGGGCTACGACAGCCCCGCTGCCTGGATACTCCACGACAAGATGGCCGGAAATCCTCAGGCAGTTGATGTGTTCCTGGGCGATATCATGAACGCAGCTATGGCCCGTGCCAAGGAGGAGGTCGCCGATATGCAGAAACTTATGGATAGAGACATCGAAGCCGGTATCGTTGCTGCAGGCAGCAGAATCGAGCCTTGGGACTATATGTACTATTCCGAGAAGCTCCGCCGTGAGCGTTACGCTCTCGATGAGGCCGAGGTCATGCAGTATTTCAAGATGGAGAACGTGCGTGCGGGCGTGTTCGGCAATGCCTCCCGTCTCTACGGTGTGTCTTTTGAACCCATCACCGACGTGGCTCTCTATAATCCTGAGTGTGAAGCGTTCAAGGTTTCCGACGCTGACGGCTCCCTTATCGGTGTGATCATCACGGACTACTATCCCCGCGACAGCAAGAGGGCCGGTGCCTGGATGAACAACTTCATCAACCAGTGTGAGGGTGTGCGCCCCGTTATCGTGAATGTGGGCAATTTCAACAAACCTACCGAAGACCAGCCTTCACTGCTCAATATCGATCAGGTCGAGACGATGTTCCACGAGTTCGGTCACGCTCTCCACGGACTTCTCAGCCAATGCAGATACAAGGGTACCAGCGGGACAAACGTGAAGCGCGATTTCGTGGAGCTCCCTTCACAAATCAATGAGAACTGGGCGTTCGAACCAGAAGTCCTTGCCACTTATGCCTTCCATTGGCAGACCGGTGAGGTGATCCCCGAGGAACTTGTCGCAAAGGTTCAGGCCGCCGCAAACTTCGGCCAGGGCTTCCAGCTCGGAGAACTCTGCGCGGCTTCAATTCTCGATATGAAATGGCACGAACTCACTTCCGTTGAGGGTGTTGAGCTTGATGCTTTCGAGAAGAAGGTCTGTGACGAAATGGGCCTCATCGGAGAAATCATCCCCCGCTATCGCAGTACCTATTTCAACCATATCTTCGGTTCCAGTGGCTACAGCGCAGGGTACTACAGCTATCTCTGGGCCGAAGTCCTCGACAAGGATGCCTTCGAACTCTTCAAGCAGAAGGGAATCTTCGACAAGGAGACTGCAATGAGCTTCCGCCACAACGTGCTTGAGATGGGAGGCAGCGAGGAACCCATGGTCCTTTACAAACGTTTCCGCGGTGCGGATCCTGACGCCGGAGCCCTCCTCAGAGCCCGCGGATTGGAATAGTGATGATTGTCAGATCAGCGGCTCGGCGGTCATTGCGGCGGGCTGGGGAATTCCCATCAGTTTAAGAATGGTGGGAGCCACGTTGCACAGGGCTCCGTCCTTGACTGCCTTGACCTCATCACCGGCATTGATGACGATGAATTGCACTTCGTTGAGGGAATGGGCCGTGTTGGGGGTGCCGTCCTCGTTGACTGCATAGTCGGCATTGCCGTGATCTGCGGTGAGCAGCACCACGTAGTCGTGCTCCACAGCAGTATTCACCACTTTCTCCACGAGTCCGTCAATTGTCCTGACGGCTTTGCAGATTGCCTCATATACGCCCGTATGCCCTACCATATCGCCGTTGGCGAAGTTGAGGATAATGGCGTCTTCCTTCTCGGACTTGATGGCTTCGATGAGTTTCTCCGCCACTTCGGGAGCGCTCATTTCGGGTTGGAGATCGTAGGTGGCCACTTTCGGTGAATTGACCAGAATGCGGTCTTCATTCTCGAACGGTGTCTCGCGGCCACCGTTGAAAAAGAAGGTTACGTGAGCGTATTTCTCGGTCTCGGCAATGCGCAGCTGGCGCTTGCCGGCCTTTGCCAGAGTCTCTCCCAAGGTGTCCTGTACGGTCTCCTTGTCGAAAAGGATATGGAGCCCGGTGAATGAAGCGTCGTAGGGAGTGAGGCAGCAGTAATAGAGGGGAATGGTGTGCATCCCTTCCTCGGGCATATCGTTCTGTGTGAGCACGTTGGTCAACTCACGGGCACGGTCATTGCGGAAATTGTAGAAGATGACGGCATCTCCTTCCTCCACCTTGGCGAGGGGCTGGCCGTTCTTTGTGATTACCACGGGTTTGATGAATTCATCGGTGACGTCCGCGTCGTAGGATGCCTGGATTGCAGCCTGGGCAGACTCGAACTGTGCGCCTTTGCCGTCAACGAGCATATCGTAGGCCTCTTTGATGCGGTTCCATCTCTTGTCGCGGTCCATTGCATAGAAACGTCCGCATACGGTTGCAACCTTGCCTGTTGTCTCCGCCATCTTCTCCTCAAGTTCCTTTACGAAGCCGAGGCCTGAATGGGGGTCGGTGTCGCGTCCGTCCATAAAGCAATGGACATAGACGTTCTCGAGTCCCAGTTTCTTGGCATCAGAGAGGAATTCATACAGGTGGTTGAGGCTGGAGTGTACTCCACCGTGAGAGCAGAGACCGAAGAAATGGAGTTTCCTGCCGCTGGTCTTCACATAGTCGTAAACCTTTGCAATCTCTGCATTCTCCTGCAGCTTGTGGGCCTTGCAGGCCATATTGATCTTTACGAGATCCTGATAGACAACGCGTCCGGCCCCGAGGTTCATATGCCCGACCTCGGAATTGCCCATCTGTCCGTCCGGGAGACCGACGTACTCTCCGCAGGCCTGGAGATGGCTGAAGGGATATTTCGCGCGCAGGCTGTCGATGAACGGCTGCCCCTGGGTATAAATCGCGTTGCTGTGGTCGTGGCGTCCCTCGCCCCAACCGTCAAGAATCATCAAAAGTACTTTTCTGTCCATTATAGTGTGTTTAAAATTTCCAACCTGCAAATATACGAATTAGGACAATAAAAATTTCGCATTTCACGAGAGACTTCTGAAATGCGTAATTTTTGAGTGAAGATAAAGAAGGACGCGAAAGTAGAAAAATGTAAGTATTCCGTATGGACGGATGCGTTTAAGATACTGATAAACATTCGCGCCATATGAACTTTTATGAGGAAGGCCCTCAAATCATTGGTCTATACCGATAAAGCGGAATGCGTAAGTGCAGATGAATTGTTATACGTACGCTGGTGCGGGTAACTATCTGAGAATTTTAAGGCCAAGTTTTGAGTTCAACGAAATCACTGAAGAAGCCTTAGGCGGATTACATAGGAACAGGACGGATCGACAGGGTGTAATAACACTCCGCACTCCGCGCAATTGGAATGGTTAATATGCATTGCATTGTCAAATTATAAGAAATAAAGTAACTTTGTCAATCATGGCATGGTTCTTATCAAAACCAATATTATTCAATGAAAAAAATCATTTACGCAATCGCCATCTTTATGGCAGTCGGCTGCAACAAGGCGGCTGACACCGTTGTCTTCGGAACCATCCGCACGGCGGACGAGGACAACCCTGTAGCTGAAGCTGTCGCTGTCAAGGACGGCAAGTTTATCTATGTGGGCGACAAGGCTGGGGCAGAATCCTATATCAGGGAGGGGGTTACCAAGGTAGTTGACCATACCGGCAAGGGTATGGTGATGCCAGGCTGTTACGATGGTCATGCGCATTACATGATGACGATTTGTCTTGCCAATATGAAGGGTGGAATACTCTTTGCACATGAGGATGGCAAAGCTGAAATCCTGAAGAAAGTCGATGCCGCCGCTCTTGAAGCAGTCAATGCGGGGAAGAATTGTCTGTTCGGCTTCGGATGGGATATGTACGCTATTCGCATGTCCGGGGCGGACCCGATAACTTTGGCCGAACTGGATGCTGTCTCACACGGGCTGTCTGTCGCCCTGTTTGACTCCGGCGGACACAATATGTACTGCAATACGGAATGTTTCCGTCGCTGTGGCATCATTGACGACAAGGGCAATGTGCTTATCAGGGAAATACCTGGCGGACAGCTCGAGATGGATGAAAACGGGCATCTTACAGGCTTCATAGATGAGCGCGTGACGGGGTATCCTATGCGTATGGGAGGCATCGACTCAGACGAAATCATAGATGATGAGGTAGCGGGCATCGCCCTTGATAAAGCTCAGGAACTGCTGATTTCCAACGGCTATGTGTCATATATGGAAGGATGGTCAAACTGCCTCCATCCAAGCAAGTTCTACGAAGTTGCAAACCGTTTCGACAAGGAAGGCAAGCTCAAGATGCTTCTCTCTATGTCGTACGAGGTCGAGCCCTGGCAGAAGGACATGAGCGACCAGATAGACTATCTCATTTCTCTTAATAAGAAATACGGCACATCTCACGTGCGTCCGCAGTATCTGAAGGTCTTTATGGACGGCTGTGTGGAAGGTTCTAACGGCTCTATGTTCAAACCATACAAGAGCGGGATTACATACAACAGCTATTGGGCGGTGGATCGCCTTGCCGACATCACCCGCGAATGCAATACCAAAGGACTTACTGTCCACACCCATACAATGGGCGACAAAGCCGTTGCCGAAGCTGCAGATGCCTATATCAAGGGTGGTGACGGAGAGCACCGCAACTGCCTGGTACATCTGCGCAATGTGCGCGAAGAGGATTTCCAGCGCTTTGCCCGGAACAACATCGCCTGCACTGCCGGTCTGACATGGCACGTCACTGATGAACTTTCTCTGGCGGTATTGCCAAACTATATTGATGAGGAATATGTACTGCACGGATATCCTATCAAGTCTTTCTTCGATGCTGGAGTCAAGGTTTCCAGCCATACCGATTTTCCTGCCAACGGTACCTGCCCTCAGGACCCGTTCGGAATTATGGAAATAGCCGTCACCGGCCAGATGATTTATCCTTATACGGGCAAGCCGACACCGCTGTTCGATACGGAGGAACTGATTACTCTGGAGCAGGCACTGCAGGCACTCACCATCAATGGAGCCTGGCAGCTCGGTCTGGACAGCGAGCGCGGAAGCATCAAAGTGGGCAAATATGCCGACTTCGTGCTTGCCGACCAGGATGTGTTCAATTGTCCTGTGACTGACATCCACAACACCAAGGTCGTTTCCACCTGGTTCGAGGGCGAGAAGGTTTATCAGGCTGCAATGAGCAAAGTGGCTGACTACCTGTATGAATATGAGGCTGAAGGCTACGGCACAGAGGCTCCTGCTGCACTCCTGACAGACGATGGACCTGTGACTTTCGGCTGCAGCGCTGTCAGGAACGGCAACTTCTACGGAAGAAATCTCGACCTGGGCATAAGCGAGACCTGCGAATTCGTGGTTAGGACCGAGGTCACGGCAGAGCGCAGGCACGCCTCCATCGGCGTGGCAAACACCTGCTTTTCAAATATCACGGAAGATATGGTTCAGGCCGGACTCAGTGAGGAACAACTCAATTTCATTCCGTGGATGATGATGGACGGCGTAAACGATGCTGGGCTCGTGTGCAACATCAATGTGGTGAATATGAGCGACATCGAAGCTGTTCCGCATACTCACACCAATCCTGGAAAACCTCAGATTATGGTGATGCAGCTGGTCCGTGCACTTCTTGACAACTGCGCCGGTGTGGCTGAAGCAAAGGAATTCATCGCCGCTCACGACATAACTCCTATGCCATACGATATTGCCGGTACCTGGGACGGACACATAATGATTGCAGATGCAGACAACAATGTGATTGTCGAATTCACGGGAGACAAAGATTCGCCGGTTAAATACATAGAGACCAATATAATGACCAACTTCTACAATCATATGTATGCAGCTTATGGGAAATATCCCCCTCACGCTTGCGGCGTGGAAAGATATGAAATCCTTAAAGCGAACTATGCTGGCGGGAACACGATGCAGGGAATGTGGGAACTTCTCAAGAAGGTGCAATATACCCAGGCATACAAGGAGTCAACAGAACCTTTCTGGTGCTCGGAACATACTGACGGCATCGAAGGCGCAGATATTTCCTGGACAAAAGAACAGATTCTCCAGGAGGCTGAGACACAGAAAATGCTTAAGGCCTATAAGGTATATGAGCAGACCGGCGAGTACAACCCCGCAGACGGAATGTGGTTCACCGCACATAACAGCACCTACGACATCGCAAACAGAACCCTTTGGGTGACAGTCCGCGAGAAGTACGAAAAACATTATGATTTCAAACTGTAAACGATGAAACGAATCAATATTCTGGCGGCAGGCCTACTCCTGTGCCTTGCCGCACTGTCCTGCTCCGAGAAGCGGAGTGACCCCGTAGCCGTCTGCGAAAACGGACAGTTCGCGGGCTACGTGGAAGACAACGGGGTGCTCACTTTCAAGGGAATCCCATTTGCGAAAGCTCCTGTAGGAGAGCTCAGATGGAAGGCTCCGCTGCCGGTGGAAGCCTCGGATGAGGTTTTCGAGGCCAAGACCAACGGCCTTCCGGGACTCCAGTCATACGACGAGGGTGAAGTGGCCAGCCACGGAGAACTCAGTGAGGACTGCCTCTATCTGAATGTCTGGACGAAAAATCTCCAAATGAAGGAGGGTAGGCCAGTTATGGTATGGTTCCACGGAGGCTCCTACGGATGGGGAGGCACAATCGACCCACTCTACGAAGGCAAATATCTTGTGGCAGAGTACCCTGACGTGGTTCTGGTTACAGTCGAATACCGTGTGAATGCGATGGGATTCATCGATTTCGTTGATGTTCCCGGCGGAGAGGCATTCCCTGACGCACCTTATCTCGGAATACTCGACCAGCAGCAGGCACTTCGCTGGATTCAGAAGAATATCAGCGCGTTTGGTGGCGACCCGAAAAACGTAACCATCTTTGGAGAGTCGGCAGGCGGTGGCTCCGTCAGCGCACATCTGATAGCCAAAGGGTCTGAAGGACTGTTCCGCAGGGCCATTCCTATGTCAGGAGAGATATGCCTGGAGCATACGCCCGAGAATTACAAGGCGACCGGACAGGCTGCCAAGCTGCTTGCCGCTACCGGTTGCCGCAATATGGATGAACTTATGGCTCTCTCAGAGGCTGACATTCTCAAGGCTCTGAACACCGAAGCCGGCGGCAGAAGTGCCGAAGGTGTGGGAGGCCACGTGGGCGACTTCAACAACTGGCCTATGCGCAGTGACGAAAGGAGTATCATCCCTTCAGACGGTTACAAGGCCATTCTCGAAGGGAAATCCAAGGACGTGGATGTTATGATAGGCATTGTGGCGGACGAGCTAAGGTATTGGGCTCATCTTCAGTACGACCCTACTGATGAAGCCGGCCCTCTTGCTTTCTATTACGATTGGGCGAAGGCTAAAGTGGATGGGATCAAGAAAATCGGAGGGCCCCAGACAGCCCACCGCATAGACGAGAGCCTCAAATGCATCGACCCCGACAGCGATGAGTGGGATGCAAAACATCCCGGGATATGGAAATACACTCAGATACTGACCGAATACAATTTCCGCCTGGGCAGCATCACCATAGCCCAGAACCACTCCGAGGCCGGCGGCAAGGGAAAGACATATATGTACGTTTTCGGCAAAGGGTTTGAAAAGGGGGCCAACCACGGGGAGGATTATATGAAGGCCTGCCACGCCTGCGAACTCACATACGCATTCAACAATATGGTTTATGAAGACGGCGCGCCTTACGACCCGGTCCTGACCAAGTGCTTCAGCAATATCTTCGTGAATTTCGCCCGCACCGGCAATCCGAGCATCGAAGGTCTTGACATTCCTGAGTATGAGAAGACCGAGCGCAGCACCATCATTGTTGGACGTGATTCGCAGATTTACGTGGAAAAGAATCCTCTTGCCAAGGAAACAGAGCTTCTACTTCCGACTTATTATGATTTTTTCTTGAAGAAATAATCAAAGACATTCCAGCCAATGAAAAAGATATTTCTTACATTATTGTTTGCATTTGCTGTTTTTTCTGCAAATGCACAGTTTCATTTTGGAGGACAGTTCAGCATTAATTTTGCCAACGAGCACACCGATTTTTCTTCAGGTGCCACCGACAATAAGGAACACGCCTATTTGGTGAATCTGAAACCGAAAGTCTATTGGAATATAGGTGAAAAAATGCAAGTTGGTGGGCGAATCGGTTTCGCTTTCGGGCGTCTTACCAACGGAGTTATTTTTGAATCGGAGAAAAAAGACCAAACCGTCAACGTGAACAGGGCGGTCGGTTGGTCATTGTCGCCTTTCTTCGGGTACAAGCTGTTGAATTGGAAAGCCGTCAGCGTCTGGGCGGAAGCCAATGCTTTCATAGGTCAGTATTACAATGTAAACAAGCCGAAGTTAGGTTCTTTGGAATGGAGCAATCAGATGGAATATGGATTCCAGATTCTTCCTGTGGTGAACATCGACCTTACCGAAAAGCTTGCCCTGCAACTTCATCTTGGCTTTATATCTTTGGGCTGGTACGGCACCAGAGCCGACTATCCGGATAGGGTTGTCACGACAAGTTCCTGGGATCTTCACAAGGGTGGTTTCTCGGGTATCGCGCAGGGCCTTGCCGATTACGGTATAGGTTTGGTCAAGAAATTCTAAAAATTCATACATTCCCCTATGACTATCGACAATAAACATATTAAGGCATTAGTTGTTTCAACCGCCTGCACTTTTGTAACTGGAGTCATAATGCTTGTACTTCAGACAATATCGAGCAATTCCGTTGAAAATTCCCTTGCAGACAAACTCCTGTCGGAAATTCCCAGGCAGCTTGATACTGAAACTGCAGAAAGAAAGGAACAAATCCGGGAATTTGATCTCTCATTCCTGACAGATCTAACCGCCCAAAAATATGTGATGTCCACTTGCGGTCAGAATGTTTATTTTCATAAACTCAAGGAGAAGGACCTCGCCGATGCATATTTTCTGGTTTGTAAGGATGGTATGATATTGAATGGAACGGATGATGAATGCATAGGGGAAAAGTTCACTGATATATATCCACTTTCTCCTGATGAATACGCCTTGATTGTCGAGGGGGACGATGATGTAAGTACCGGAGTCCATGTGACGGATGACGGGAGATTGTTCAAGGTATATGCCATATCCTACAACAAATACAGGTTCGTGACGGCAGCTGTCCTTAAAGGAGAATATGCTTCTGTATACTCCCTTGACAATATGGATGGTGTCTTCGGCTTGTTGGACGAGCGCTTGTTCATAACGACCATCGACAACAAGACACTGGAACTGGGCAAATTCAAGGCTTATGCTGCCGATTTGGCCGAACAGGACATTTCCGTTCTGAATTTGGATAAGAGCGTCACCCTTGCGCCGAGTTCAGGCCATTCCCGGGCAATGGGATATGGATTCGACTACAGAACCGTCCAATACGAATCCGAAATATTCGGCAGCATCTCCATTCTTGCAATCCGTCTGGACGAAGGGGCTGTTCAGATTGTTCCATTGATCATTTTCCTTGCCACCATACTTATCCTCACTTTCCTGCTGCAACTCTACGGAAACTATATTGACGATGAGCCGGGGAAACTCCAGCTGCGCTTGAGCAGATTGCGTCCTCTTGGGAAGAAAGGTCTAGTCATCGATGCGGAAAAGGCAAGAATTCTGATGCCATTCTCCATGCTGGGAATTGTCATTGCAACATTTGTTGGCATATATCTCAACTCATTATACAGAGTTGCCGCCCAGGTCTGGACTTCAAGATGGAATATCGAGCAGGTATCAGACGGTTTGAGCATGGTCGAAAAGACATTTTCCGACAATACTTATGCGGTCACCGAAGATATGGTCGAGTTCCTTCAGATTACCTCATCAGTATTGGAAGAGCGTCAGAAATCGCTGCTTGATTGCAGGGATGATGACCGTCTCAAGAATGTAAGGAGCAGTGACGGTGCTACACGCATCGTGGAGATTCGCAATCCCTGGCTTGCCGGGCTTTCAGAAGTCGAGACAGCAAGCGACATATCTATTTTTGACAGCGAGGGAAACCTAGTCAGCACAAGCGGAACACAGCGAAACCTTGCGTTCTCCAGAGAAAATGCAGCAACTGCACCTGCATTTGACGTTATTGATGGCGTGTCCACCGGCGTACAATTCATAGCCGGTGAGCATTTCATCGTAGCGGTACCATTCTCTCTTTCCAAAAATGGCGAAACTTGTGATGCAATGCTTGTTTTGCGTTTCCCTAAAGAAATAATTCAAAGTCATTCGATTTACGATTCAATAATCGAAACTTTCGAAGAAGCCTCAGAATCAGGGCACGTCCACTACACAATGGTGGCCACCACGCCGGATCATAAGCCGATATATTCTCCAAAAGCATTGTTCGCAGACAATCCTGACCTCCAGGATGCCGCTTATTCCGACGGATACATCGGTTTCCACAAAATCAATGGGGATAAATATTTTGTCGCGACAAAACGTGCAAGCGGTCATAAAAACGATTATTACATATCCTCGTATGTGCCGTTCAGCGAAGTAAATCAGGGAAGATGGGCTGGCATCTTCATCTCTTTCGGAGTGACAATGTTGGTCATATTGGCTCTTCTGGCGATAATGCTCGTTTATGGTTCGGATAGAACTGCGCGCTTGATGAGTCAAGTCCATAATGACAATGAAGCGCGAAAGTCGATGACGCCCGTCCAATTGGAAAAATTGGAAGTGGAGAGGAAGAAAACGCCGTCTGCCTCGCAAAAGATCATGAAAACAATGAGAAAAGTATGGTTGCTTGTCATGATTTTCGCATCTCTTGAATTTATCATAGGCGTTTTTATCGATCCTGTTGAATCATTTGCCGGATATCTGATGTCCTTCACCTGGCAGAGGGGAATCAACCTATTCTCAATAACCTCAATGCTCATCATAGTCTTGAGTTTTTCCCTCGCCATATACATACTTACGAAGTCAATGTCCGTCCTTGGCAACGCCCTCAATGCAAATGCCGAGACTGCTTGCCAGCTGCTGCTTTCGCTTTTGCGCTATAGCGGATATATTGTAGCGGTTTTCGTGACGCTGTATATGTTCGGCGTTGACACTACCGGGGTGCTCGCATCTCTCGGAGCCTTCTCGGTAATGGTGGGACTGGGTGCAAAGAATCTCATAACGGACATTCTCGCAGGTATTTCCATTATTCTGGAGAAAGACTACAGGGTGGGAGACATCGTAAATATCGGTGGATTCTGCGGTAAAGTGAATGAAATAGGCATCCGCACCACCAAAGTGGAGGATATAGACGGCAATGTGAAGATATTTTACAATAGCGCCGTTGGCGGAGTCATCAATATGACTTGCAGGCCATCTGTCGTCAAGATGGATTTATCCATAAATGCCGAGCATTCATTCGTGCAGGTTGAAGAGGAATTTTATGCCTTCTTTGAGCGTATCGCCGGAAAATATCCGCAGATAAAAGGAGAATGCACCTATCTGGGCGTACAGGATTGCAAACCGACGTTCAATGTTTACCGTATCGTCATTCCTTGCGAAGAGATTGACAGGGTGCCGCTTCGTCGCGCCCTGACGAAAGAATTTAGTGAATTCTGCAAGGAAAGAAACATAACAAAACTGTAGTTTCAATGAAACGCGGGCTGATTCTTACTGTATTCCTGACATTCTTGGGTTTCTCTTCCGCTTCTGCACAATGGAGCGGAAGCGTGAAGGCTGACGGCTCGTGGAACTTCAAGCAGAGCAACAACGAAAATGTTGATTTCAAGTTGAAATATACCGGCAGCAAGTTCCATGTCGGTTCTGACATTTATTTCGGTCACAGTTACCTGCCTTCTGTAAAAACGACCACCATCCTGGATGCAAAGAGGGAGAAGAACGAATATTACAAGGGTGAGAACAATTCCATATACCCACAGAAATTCAATGCTGGAGCCAAGCTTGATTTCGGGTATTTGTTCAATCCTGACAACTCATTGGATGCGTCCCTGTCTTACGGCTACAGCGGGAAAAACGAGAACTCCATCCTTCAGACGGAACGGTATAACAATTCCGATATGTCCGTCCTGAACGGAACACAGAGCGACACGGCTTATGTCAGCAGCCACAATGTGATTTTTACTGCGACATATAATCACAGATTTGCATCAAGACCTGACGCGCGGCTGGGAGTGGCTCTTTCCAATACGACAAAACTGGACGGTGAGGTGAGCAGAAGAATCACTTCCGGGAATTTCTATCCCAAGCAGAAGAATTACGCTACCTACAGCAGCATAAATGATTTCGACACCAAACTATCCGCCTTTTTTGACGATGTATTCCGTTTTGAGAAAAGCGATTTGAAATTGAAGGCGGGTCTGGACCTTATATCCAATCAGGACCTTGACGGATACTCTGCTGAAACATATGTAAACGGAGTCTGGAGGGATTCCACAGCCTACAGACAGTCCTACTATTACAATTCAATTTCAACGGAACCGTACGTAAACCTTACCTGGTCTGTCGGAAAATTCGATTTCTTCATCAAAGAACGCGTGCAGGTATATTGGCACGCAATGATGGACAAACTGGAGAACATAAAGAAACCGGAGGACATAAAGGGCCTGTTCAACAAGTTCGACCCGAAGAATATGCTGAATGCCGGAATAACATACCGCATCAATGACAGACACCGTCTCGCGTTGGACTACGGCAGGTCCATTACCCGTCCCGACTATAAGAAATTGTGCCCCACACTGATGATAGGCAAATCGGAAGGTGAATACTTTTTGGGAAATCCGGACCTGTTGCCGGAGATTACAGATAAGGTAAACCTTGGGTACCGCTATACCAAAGGTATATTTGTCACGAGACTAGACTTCAATTACCGTGATAAGAGGAATACTGCCGAGAAAGTCATCGACCTTGAAAGGTCAAAGGATATCACCGACCCCGGAGTGAAAACCCTCTACACTTGGCTCAACAACAAAAGGCAGAATTCATACGGTACAAAGCTGGACTTGAAGATGAACGGCAGGGATGTCAAGGCGGAGATATGGGCCGCTTTCAACTACGACACCTATTGGAAAAGCGACAAGGTTGACAAGAATGACTTCAACTACGAACTCGGGACATCGGTTGACGTATTCCTGAACGAGACCACTAAATTGTCTTCCAGCCTTGCATACATCAGTGCCAGGCAGTCGGCATACAATCTGAAAGGAGAAGACATTGTGGCGAATCTGCGTTTTTCCAAGATGCTTGTCAAGGGCCTGGAGCTTTACGCCGAATTCAAGGACATAGTGGACAAGGACGTTTACGAAGAGACCTGGAATGCGGCCGGGAATTATCTCAAAGTAGTCTCCACAACTCCTATGCACAGGGCGGCGCTTTTGGGTGTGAATTTCGTGTTCTGAAACTATGGCACACAGGAAGATACTCAAACCGATCATAATTGCCATTGCGAGTCTGGTTCTTCTGCCTCTTTTACTGCTGGCGGTGATCCTGATAGCATTGACCGTCCCTTCTGTACAGCAGAAGGCGGCAACTGCGGCCGCACGCATCCTGTCCGACAAAATCGGTATCGAGGCTTCCGTGGGGCACTTTTCAGTGCGACCTCCTTTTGACGTGCTTCTTGAAGATGTTTTCGCCGGTTACGGACAGGGTGATACCCTGGCGTTTGTCGGCCGTCTGGATGCGCGTCTGCGTATAGATGCCTTGCCGGATTCCGTGGCAGTCAGGCATTTGGAAATAGATAATCTGACCGTCCACACGGGAAATCTGATACTGGAGCTGAAAATAGACGGCAAACTGGGACATATGAAGGCCGGAGTGGGATCTTTCTCCTTTGGCAAACTGGCTTTCCCGATAAGCGATGCCGTTCTGGAAGATGCGGTCATAACGCTTGAACTGATCGATGGCGAGGATTCTGAAGAAGAAAGACCCTCCGACAGCAGTTCTCCGGCCCTGGTCTTCGACCTTCAGGACATTGTTCTCAGGAATGTGAAATTCGGTCTGGAGCCCATAGGTCTCAAACTCGAAATAGGCAAGGTCGGGACCAGCGCATTGGTTGATTTGGGGGCATCGTGCTACACTGTCCGCAGCCTTGATGTTACGGATGCGGATCTCAGAATAGGAACTTTCGAACTTCCTTTCGGCAAACTTGCAGGAAATGCAGTCGTGGATTTGGGGAATTCGCTTATTTCTTCGGAATATATCTTCGCAACTGTCCCTGCGCTGCAGGCGGAAGCCGAACTCCATAACACCGGACTTGACCTTGAAGAGATGCGTGTCAAGACTGCGGGAAAGGGCAGTTTTTCCGGAGCAGGATTCTCCCTGAATGCCGATTATGACATAGATGACGAGACCTTCAAAGCCGACCTCGATCTGGAAAGGACAGATGTGGCGGAAATTCTCAAGATGTCCGGGAATGAACTGATTGTGGCCGGCCAGGTCAGCGCATCCGGTGTCGGCATAAATCCGGCGGACAGGAAAATGACAGCAGATCTTTCTGCGGACCTTGACAGTTGCAGATTCGACGGCATCGACGTCTCCGGAGTCAAACTGCTCGCCTCTCTCAGGTCCGGTTCCGTCAGAGGCACCATATACTCCCCTATCCACTATGCGGACTCTTCCGTCACCGCCTCCCTGATGCTTGACAGCCATTTTGCGGTCAGCAATTTCCTCGGAGGTTTCCCCGATATGGAACTTAACGCAGAACTTGCTGACATAGATGCAGAAATTCCCGGTGACGCATTGGATATAAGCAAATTGAATCTGGATTTCAAGACCGTCCGCAATTTGAGTGACATTGCTGTCAGAATGCCCGGAATCAGTCTTTCAGCCAATGTTCCGGCCCACGCTCTGGAAATCCCGTCGCTTCTTCCGTCTTTCTCCGGTGCACCGAAGACTCTCGCCGGACTTGATTCCTTGATTGTCGCCCTCCCGGAAGTTAACGCTGACCTGACCGTTCTGCAGAACAATCCGCTGAGGGGTATGCTTCAGAGGAATGGGTTTGACCTCAAGAAATTCACGGCCGTTCTGCGCTCCTCAGGAGCATCCAGAAACTTGAAAGCATCCCTGGAAACACCGGCCCTGAACGGGGAATACAGGCTTCCGGCAATGGACGCCGCCCTCGTGGCAGGCCTTTCCGGAAGCAGTATGGATGCAACTCTCAAGTTCAACTCAGAAATAAAGGACGGACTGATGTCCGTTCATGGGATAGATTCGGGAGTTGATCTGGCGGCTGTCCTGTCCCGCAACGGGGATGACCTCAAACTGGACGGAGATCTCAAACTTGCCGGACTAGTATATGACGGCAAGAACATAGGTGACAGGAATGTCCTGTTCAACCTTCGTCCGGACGGTGAAAACCCGAATCATTTTGTGGCGAACGCCAATCTGGACGACATCCCGGTCGAACTGGCAAAACAGTTCGTCACTCTTCCGGAGGAGCTGGACATTCAGGGAAGAATCAGGGCCCGGGCCATAGCCTCCGGACTGCCCGACAGGATGAGAATTTTCGCCGGAGTCACTCCGGTGGACGTGGCGGCATCATATCGTCCGTACGATGTCAGGCTATGGCTCTCAGAGCAGGAAATCACGATGGAGGACAGCAGGATAAATCTGAACGGGCTTTCACTTATCGGTGCGGACAGAACTTCCGTAAGTCTGGACGGTGGACTGGACCTCAATGCAATGCTTCTTGACGTATCAGTCAAATCCGACTGCTTCGAGCCCGTGAAACTTCCGCAGGGCGGCCCCATTCCCGTTTACGGAAAACTCCTCACCGCGCTGGAAGGCGGCATTACCGGTCCTGTGGACAGCCTGCTCGCCAGCATTGATGTCAGCATCCTCCCTGAGACGGACATTACCTATCCCATTGACGATAAGAACCTTGCTCAGGTCAGTCCTTCCGGCACGGTAAAGGTCGTATTCAACACCGTGACCGGCCTCAGCCTCGGCGGACGGCTGGATATCCCGAAGGGAAGGATATTCTTCTCCCCAAAACTTTATCCTATGATGCCGTTCGCTGTGGACAAGGGCAGCCAAATACGCTTCAACGGAGCCATTGACGACACAGAACTTGCAGTCTCCGCCTCTCAGGGTGCAAAGGCGACCTACAAGCCCGTTGGAGAGGTTTCAAGAATGGTGGATTTCATCACCGGGGTCAAAGTCGGAGGCACGCTCAAGAAACTTGACATAGGATTCTATCTTGACGCGCCCGGGGACAAGGAGATTCAGAAAGAACTGGAGGAACTTCCGGAGGAAGACAGGGAAGGCCTGGCAGCGATACTTCTGGCTACAGGGATGTATGCGTCGAACAGCAATGAGGCAGCCCAGATGGACGGATATGCCCTGTCAAGCATCGTCCAGTCAAAGTTGAATGCGGCGGCTTCAAACAGACTGGGCAATACCGTCAGCCTGGATTTCGGTGTAGCCAAAGGAAAGCACGGAAAAGGGATTGAGACCACGGATTACACCATAAACGTCTCCAAAAGTTTCTTCAATGACAGGCTCAACGTCAAGCTGGGCGGCAGCGTATCCGACAATGCGGAAGTCAACAAGAACTCCGCATCCTTCCTGAACAATCTCTCTGCGGAATACAGGATTGACACAGCCGGGACATTCAGGGCGAGACTGTTCAGTGTGAAGGATTACAACAATATAGTTGAGGGAGAACTCGTTAAATCCGGTATAGGCGTTCTTTACAACAAAACTATCGACCGTCAACGCGACAGTCTGGACAGGTCGCTTGATTTGGGCATTGAAACCAATCTTGTGGAAAGAAGCAACAATCAGTTAGGACCTGATGCGGCCGTCTCTCTAACAAAGAACAATCTTTTCAGAAGGGGAGATGTTTTCACGGCAAAAATCAATGGAGCATATTACTGGAACCTTGACAGAAAAAAATTGAAAGACCCTTCCAGAAACGACACATATCAGTTCGGCGCCGATTTCTCTCTCGCTTTCCCTTATTTGCAGCTTGGAGATTGGACCCGAAAGTATATTGGCCGGACATCTTACCGTCTTGGTTATCTGAACCAGAACATTTCCGGTGACTATGGCTTGCACAAGCTCTATGGCGGGGTCGATTACAGTTTTCGTCAGGACAAGTATGTCTCCCACAGTTTCTCTCCCCTCTATCTTTCGATTGTGCTTGCCGACAGGGCATCGGAGAAACTGACAACTGATATAGGCTTCGTTGACCTTCTCAAACTCTTTGCGAACAATGAGTTCATCCCGTCCGCAAGATATGCATTCAGTTACAACAACTATCGCGACAAGGACAGGGAAGTCAATACGGCCCTTGACATTCAGTTGAAGGAATCCGCCAATCTCATTTCCGGCATTATGGCAGCCTGTGGAAGGGATTTCAACGAAAGATACAAGACCTTGCTCGGTATCAATTACGACCAGTTCGTAAAAATGCAGCTTGAACTCAGAAACAGGTTCAGGCTCAGCGACAAGCTTGAACTTGCCACGAGGGCAATGATGGGAACGGTCATCACTTATGGCAACAGCGTTGGCTCCCCTCTTTCCGAAGCATTTTCGATAGGCGGTCCGAACAGTATCAGGGCCTTCGCCCCCCGCTCAATCGGCCCTGGAGACTTCCATAATCAAAACTACAGTTCGCAGATTTTCCACACAGGAGACATGAAGCTGGAACTCAACGCCGAACTCCGTTTCCCAATAGTTTGGAAACTTAACGGAGCAGTGTTCGTGGATGCCGGAAACGTCTGGAACCAAAGAAATCCAAAAGATTACCTGCCTGCCGAAGAAATTCAAGCACTCCTCAAGGCCTTTAATCTGCCACGGATGTACAACAGCCACCTCGATGCCGCTACTTTCTTCAATCAGATTGCATTGGGAACGGGCGCAGGATTACGTCTGGACTACGAATCCATAGTCATACGCCTTGACCTGGGAGTCGCTGTTCACGCTCCCTATGATACAGGACGTACCGAATACTACAACATCCCCAACTTCTGGAAAGACGGTTTAAGGTTAAATTTCGGAATCGGATATCCTTTTTAACAATGTCTCAGGAGGATTACTTGGGAACAGGACGAATCGACAAGGCGTTATAACAAAACGGCTTACACCGTTGTCTTCGAGACCATCCGCACGGCGGAGGAAGACAACGGTGTAAGCATAATCTGAAAGGTTTATGACTTAGGGGTACACCTTACAATCTGTATTTACAACTTGAATTCGTAGTGTTTTTCGTACTTCTCGCGGATGGTCACCCAAAGGGCTTTGTTCGCGATGTCGTAGGTGCTGTTGTGGGATGTGAACCACAAGCCGTCCTCCTCATTGTACTTGCCCGTCTCGGCATATACCTTGTATGCCGCCACCTCTTTCTTGGGTTCTTCCTCAGCCAGTACCTTTTCTTTGGTCCAATAGGACATAGGATGTTCGTCGAATGTAGGAATCTTGGGAGTGCCATAATATTCCGAGCACCAGAAAGGATCGACGCTCGTGTCATACGCCTGAGTGTATTTCACCTTCTTGAGTAACTCCCACATACCTTGCATCGAGTTGCCGGTATTGAAGTTATCGGAGAGGATAAAGTATCTTTCCATACCGCAGGAATGGTTGGGGAAGTTATTGATGCTGCGATCGCGCAAGAAGTTTTCTTCTTTAAACAGGTGATTGTAGAAGTTTGTCATAATCATCTGCGTCTGCTTTACAAATTTGACTTCATTGCCTTTCTCGCCCGTGAATTCCACTATCACGGTCTCTTTCGGGTCTGCAACCATTATATGACCGTCCCAAGTCGTAGGTATAGGTCTGATATCATGATTCTTGATAAACGTCTTTGCTTCTTCCACGCTTCCGCAGTTGTCAAGAAGCGCGCGGATAAGCTGCATCACCATAATCTGCGGTGCGCCCTGGTTGGTGTGGTCGTGCTCTTTACCCTTCAGGTCAGCTGCATTCACAACGTTAACGTTGCAGACAAGCCCTGCATCATTGATACCGTCCATAGTCATCCACGGAATATATTTGAGCAGTTCCTCGCTGAGCCCGGCCTTCACCATATCATTGGTGATGTTCAGGAAGCAGGTGTTCGCCACACCGATGGATGCGTGAGGACGTGTCTCGGTTGCTTTTGTTGTTATTACGAACTCACAGATTTCGTTGATGTTGAAGTCCAGATTACGTCCGTAGAAATTGCCGTTTC
Source organism: Candidatus Cryptobacteroides sp. (assembly GCA_045598165.1). Lineage (GTDB taxonomy): Bacteria > Bacteroidota > Bacteroidia > Bacteroidales > UBA932 > Cryptobacteroides. The sequence goes on along the minus strand of JAZLLN010000109.1, from coordinate 2,055 downwards.
TGACAGCGCTGCAACCGAATATCGGAACAGGACCATCGTCAAACAGAAGTTCTGAGGGTGCATCTGTGCTATAGCCTTCGGCTGTATATTCATACAGGTAATCGGCAATCTTGGTTACCTTGTTGACCGGCAAAACGACAGTGACGGCGCAGGTGGCTGTCTTGCCACCGTCGGTTGTGGTGACGGTGATTGTGGCTGAGCCCTCCGCTACGGCGTGCACGTTGCCTTCCTGATCGACGGTGGCAACATCGGCCTTGTCGCTGCTCCAGCTGAGGGTCTTGTCAGTGGCGTTGTCAGGAGCGACGGTGGCCGTGAGTTTCACGTCAGGGTCTCCGACGGTGATTTCCAGAGATGGCTTGTCAAGCGTTACGCTCGAAACGGAAATTTTAGGGTCTTCCTTTTTACAAGAGCCCAAAAGCCCGATTGTCAGGGCCGCAAGGGAAATGATTGAAAGAATCTTTTTCATTCGTTATTTACTTTATTGATTGATATTACTGTTGTCAATTTGATTACAATGTGGCAATGAACTCATTCCATTTGGAAAGATTGACATCCTCGCCTTTGCCTGCCATTGCTTCTTTCATTGCAGCAATGGTAATTTCGTTCGGTTTGTCATATGCAACGGACATAAGAACCCTCTCCACATAATTATTGAGACTTCTGTCTTCGCGCTCAGCTTTTTTCCTTAAGCTTTTCAAGCAGGTCATCATCCAAGCGGAAGGCTGTCTGCTTCTTCTTTGCAGTTGGTGTTTCCATTTTGAACTCAAAATTCAGCCCAAAGATATAACAATTTTTTAGATATCCAACTTTATACCAGATTATATACTACGACAGACACTGAACTTTGCAGGTGAGCCCATTTTTCTGCTTGTTCCCGACACTTTTTATTCACCAAAAAACATAAACACTTATGACAGGATTCAATCAAATCGAGAGAGGCCGCAGGACGGCTATCTACATCCGCATCTCAACATCACAGCAGCAGACAGACCGTCAAGAGACCGAGCTCAAGGAGTTCGCCCTGCGCAACGGTCTGAATTTCAACGAAAAGACGGATATGTACATAGACATCATATCCGGATTCAAGGAGGGTGAAGCCAGACCGCAGTACTCCATCCTCAAGAACAAGGTCGAAGCCGGATTGTATCAGCAGATTCTTTTCAGCGAGTTCAGCCGCCTTGACCGCAAACCATCCAATCTGCTCAAGTCCATCGAGTATTACCAGTCCAAGAATGTCTGGCTGTGGTTCGGCAAGCAGCAGATGTGGGTGCGTGACAAATCCGACATCTCCACGCAGATTATGATTTCGGTGTTGGCGGTAATGAGTCAGTATGAGATAGAACTGCTCACCGCCCGGGGGATGGACGGCAAGATATCCGCCATCCGCTCTCACGGCATTCATATCGGCGGCTTCACGCCCTATGGCTATTCTGACAACCAGGTTGACCATAAACTCGTTGTCAATCCTCGGGAAGCCGAGGTAATCCGCAGAATCTTCGACCTCTTCATTGACGGGAAGTCGTCCTATGATATCGTGACCATTCTGAATGCAGAAGGCGTTCCCAGCCCGTTTCGGACAAGATACCTCGAATCTATGGAGAGACGACGGGCAAAGGGCCTTCCGGAAAAGAAGTACCATCGCTGCGATACTCCCGAGGAGTTCGTCTGGACCATTGCGACCATCAACCGAATAGCGAGGAACGCAATATATATCGGGCAGCGCAGCTCCACCTTCCACGAACCGGACCCTGCCAATCCGCTTACGGCTTACAAGAGAAAAGACAGGAGGGTTTACCTTGAACTGAACGTTGAGCAGTCGGATCTTCGGATTGTCGATGACGAGAAGTTTCATCAGGTGGGAAAGATTATTGACGAGAGGATGTTCAACAAGAACGGCGGTATCCGTCACGACAATCTTCTCAAGCACCTTCTCCGCTGTGGGGAATGCGGAAGCCGTTTCACTTCTGCTATGTGCAAATACGGCAGGTCATACAAGTGCACCGGGAAGATGCCGACGAACAGGCGTCCGCGTATCTGCTTCCTCGGAGCGGATGT
>JAZLLN010000108.1:0-7836 GCA_045598165.1 Candidatus Cryptobacteroides sp. | reverse complement strand
GGCGATGAGTTCCTTCATGGTGCCCAGACGCTCTACGATTCTCGCAGAGTTCTTTCCGTTTTCATTGCGAAACGACTTCTGAATGTAGTAGGTTGCCGAATTTTTGGATTTGCTGACAATGAGGTTCATATATCCGTACTGCTGGATTAGTATATGTTAGTACAAATATAGAAACAAAATTTGACAAAAAAAAGAGGCCCGAGGCCTCTACAGCAAAATATTTTCAAAAAAATGTGTCAAACTTCCGGGGACCGTCCTTGACGGTGACTTTACCGAAATCGTGGACAGTCTTGTCGAAACCTGCCTCCGGGCCGGCCGCGAATGCGGCCGCAAATGCAAGAAAGAGCAAAATTTTCTTCATCACCGGCAAAGTTACAAATAAATTGACTACTTTTGTGGACAACAAACCAATAAATATTTTTGTTATGGCATATGTAATCAATCCCGACGTTTGTGTCGCTTGCGGTACCTGTCAGGGCGAATGTCCTTCGGGCGCTATCAAAGAAGGTGATGTGTATTCAATTGATCCTGAGGTTTGCATCAGCTGCGGAGCTTGCTCTGATGCCTGCCCTATGGGAGCTATCGCACCGGGAGAATAATCAAAATATGAAACACATATTTTCAAGCGTCTTCGTGACGCTTTTTTCGTTTGTGTCCATCAATGCCAGGGTGGTCGAACCCGATTACACGCTGTTGCTCTACCCGCAGGGACAGAACATTGATGCGGGGATTGTGGAGAACGGAGTCGCGGTTACCCTCGGACCTTCAGAGTCAAACGGATGGGAGGGCAGTCTGGTAAATACCAAAGGCCGCCCCGAAGTCTATGATCACGTTGCCGACGGAGCCAGGATGGAGATTTATGTTCCGAAGAAATGCAATGGTCAGATGGTCGTTGTGTGCCCGGGGGGCGCATATTGGAACGTTTGCGCCAAGCACGAAGGCTATACCGTGGCGGAATGGTTCCTTGAGAGAAACATAGCAACCTGTGTCCTTATCTACCGTCTGCCCAATCATCACAATAACGTGCCTCTGCGGGACGTGCAGAACGCTTTCCGTTACTGCCGTTACCACGCCGGGGAATGGGGGGTGAAGCAGATAGGCGTGATGGGATTCTCTGCGGGGGGGCATCTCGCCGCAAGCGCGTCCACTCTCTTCGTCGATGAGGTTACCCGCCCTGATTTTTCCATTCTGGTGTATCCTGTGATCACTTTCGAGGAATTTGTCACGCACCGCGGGACCAGGGACAATCTTCTACCCGAGAAGCAGACATCCGAACTTGTGGAATACTATTCTCTTGAGAACAGGGTGAACGGGAATACTCCCGCCGCTTTTCTGGTATTGAGCGCTGATGATGCCGCCGTTCCCGCCGAGAACAGCATCCGCTATTACAGGGCGATGCAGAAGTACGGTGTGCCCGGAGAACTTCACATACTCTCCGCAGGCGGCCACGGATGGGGCTTCCCCCGGGAGGGTGGCTCATTATCAAAAGGAGAGCGCGAGGATTTGTACCGCACGCTCTCCAGATGGCTTGAAAACCGTCAGGCCGAAATCAGATAATTATTTTCCGGCGAGACGCTTGTAGGTCTCGAGACGTATCTTGGCGAACTCTTCAGTCTTCTGATAGAGTTCGCTTGCTGTTTCGGGGAACAGCTTCTGCAGCGATGCGAAGCGGACCTCACCCTTGAGGAAATCCTGGAACTTGCTCCAGTCAGGCTCCTTGCTGTCGAGTGAGAACGGGTTCTTGCCCTGCTCCTCAAGCGCCGGGTTGTACCTGTAGAGGTGCCAGTAGCCGCATTCGACGGCAAGTTTCTCCTCCTTCTGGCTGAGTCCCATACCGGCCTTGAGTCCATGGTTGATACAGGGCGCGTATGCGATGATGAGGGAAGGACCGTCGTAAGCCTCGGCTTCCTTGATGGCGTTCATATACTGAACCGGGCTTGCTCCCATTGCCACCTGTGCTACATATACGTAACCGTAGCTCATTGCCATCATTCCGAGGTCTTTCTTGCGGACCTTCTTGCCTGAAGCGGCAAACTTGGCGATTGCACCTGCAGGTGTAGCCTTGGAGGACTGGCCGCCGGTGTTGGAGTAAACTTCGGTGTCGAGCACGAGAATGTTGACGTTCTCTCCGCTTGCGAGCACATGGTCGAGTCCGCCGTATCCGATATCATAGCTTGCTCCATCACCACCGAATATCCACTGGCTGCGGCTGGGGATGTAGTGCTTGAGGTTGAGAAGGGACTTGCAGGCGTCGCAGCCGCATTGCTCCATAAGGGGAACGAGTTTGTCTGCCACCTCACGGGTGTTCCGGTAGTCGTTCCTGTTGTCGAGCCACTGCTTGAACAGAGCCTTTATCTCGTCGGAACATTTCCCGCAGTCGAGACCCTTGGTCATCAGTGATGCCACTGTCTCGCGGATGCGGTCAGAACCCAGATGCATGCCGAGACCGAATTCGCAGAAGTCTTCAAAGAGGGAATTCTGCCAGGCGGGGCCGTGACCCTGGGCATTGGTGCAGTAGGGTGAAGCAGGGAAGGATGCTCCATAGATGGATGAACATCCGGTAGCGTTGGAAATCATCATATGGTCTCCGAAGAGCTGCGTGATGTTCTTGATGTAAGGAGTCTCACCGCAACCTGCGCAGGCGCCGCTGAATTCGAAGAGAGGCTGAGCGAACTGGGCATTCTTCATATTGCTCTTCGGATCCACCACAGCCTTGTAGCCGACCTTGTTGTTCAGATAGTCGTAGTTGTCCTGCTCTGCAGTGTTTTCGAGGTAAGATACCAGTTTGAGGGACTTGCCCTTGGCGGGAGTCTCGGGACATACGTCAATGCAGTTGCCGCAACCTGTACAGTCCGCCACTGAAATGGCAAGGGCAAACTTGTATTCCTTGAGCTGAGCCTTTCCGTCAGCCGTTTTGACTGATGCGGGAGCGGCTGCGGCCTCGTCTGCGGTCAGAAGGAACGGGCGGATGGCTGCGTGAGGACAGACGAATGCACAGTTGTTGCACTGAATACAGGATTCGGGATCCCATACGGGTACGGAAACTGCGATGCCGCGCTTCTCATAAGCGGCTGTACCCACGGGCATGGTTCCATCCTGGTAGGGAAGGAATGCGCTGACGGGGAGGGTGTCGCCGCACTGGGCGTTCACGACATCGGCGATGTCCTTGACGAAAGGAGTCGCCAGGCGTTCAGCGTTGGGATTGACGAACTTGGCGTTGATCTTCTCCCATTCTGCAGGGACGTTGACCTTAATGTATTCCCCACCGCGGTCGATGGCGGCATAGTTCATATTGACGATGTTCTCGCCTTTCTTGCCGTAGCTCTTGAGTGCGGCATCCTTCATGTACTTGATAGCATCCTCCGCGGGAATGATGCCCGTGATGCGGAAGAATGCGGATTGGAGGATGGTGTTGGTGCGTCCGCCAAGGCCTATTTCAGCGGCAATCTTGGTGGCGTTGATGATATAGAGGTTGATGTGCTTGCGTCCGATTGTCGCCTTGACGTTGTCGGGGATGCGCTCAAGAGTCTCCTTCTCGTCCCAGAGGGAGTTGAGGAGCAGGCTGCCGCCTTCCTTGATGCCCTTCAGAACGTCATATTTCTCGAGATATGAAGGAACGTGACAAGCCACGAAATCGGGGGTGTTCACCAGATAGGGAGCGTGAATGGGCTCCTTGCCGAAGCGGAGGTGCGAGCAGGTGTAACCGCCGGACTTTTTGGAGTCATAGTCGAAATATGCCTGACTGTAGAGGTCGGTGTGGCTGCCGATAATCTTGATGGTGTTCTTGTTGGCGCCGACCGTACCGTCGGAACCGAGTCCGTAGAACTTGCACTCCGTGGTGCCGGGTTTCACGATGGAAATCTCGCTCTTGACGGGAAGACTCTTGAAGGTTACGTCATCGACGATGCCGATTGTGAAACCGTTCTTCGGAGCCTTGAGCTCAAGATTGTCGAATACGGCTATTATCTGTGCGGGTGTGGTGTCCTTGGAAGAAAGACCGTAGCGTCCGCCTACGATGAGCGGAGCGCCCGCAACCCCCTGGAACACTGTCTTGATATCCTGGTAAAGGGGCTCTCCGAGGGAACCGGGTTCTTTCGTGCGGTCAAGAACGGCGATTTTCCTGACAGATTTGGGAAGGGCGGCCTTGAGATATTTCTCGCAGAAGGGACGGTAGAGGTGAACAGCCACCACGCCGTACTTGCGTCCGCGTGAAGCGAGGTAGTCGATGGTCTCCCTGATGGTTTCCGTTACGGAGCCCATTGCGATGATTATGCACTCGGCGTTCTTGTCGCCGTAGTAGTCGAACGGACGGTATTTGCGGCCGGTCAACTCACTGATTTCGCCCATATAGCGAGCCACGATGTCGGGAACGGCATCGTAAACCTGGTTGCGTGATTCTGTAAACTGGAAGAATACGTCAGGGTTCTGTGCGGTACCGCGTGTGACGGGTGCGTCGGGGTTGAGGGCGCGTGCGCGGAAGTTCTCGAGAGCCTTCTCGCTCACCATTGCCTTGAGTTCGGCCTCGTCGATAGCCTCAATCTTCTGAATTTCGTGTGATGTGCGGAATCCGTCAAAGAAATGAAGGAATGGAACGCTGCTCTTGATGGTGCTCAGATGAGCCACCGCCGCCATATCCTGCGCCTCCTGAACTGAACCGGATGCCAGCATTGCGAAACCGGTCTGGCGGCAGGCCATCACGTCCTGATGATCTCCGAAGATGGAGAGAGCGTGGGAGGCCAAGGCTCGGGCCGAAACGTGGAAAACCGTCGGAAGCATTTCACCGGCAATCTTGTACATATTGGGAATCATCAGGAGAAGTCCCTGTGACGCTGTGAATGTGCTGGTGAGGGCGCCTGCCTGAAGGGAACCGTGAACGGCTCCGGCTGCACCGGCTTCACTCTGCATTTCTGTCACCTTGACTTTCTCACCCCAGAGGTTGAGTTTGCCGTGAGCGGCCCACTCGTCTATATTCTCTGCCATCGTGGAGGATGGTGTGATAGGGTAAATGGCAGCGTGTTCGCTGAAGAGGTATGCGATATTGGACGCTGCCTGATTACCGTCACAGGTAATGAATTTCTTTTCTTTTGCCATAGTCTGTTGTGTGTTATATGTATTACTTCATTGTATTCCTTCTATTGTGACTTCCGTATCTGCGGCAATGCGCTTGACAAGTCCCTGGAGCACTTTCCCCGGCCCTATCTCCGTGAAGGCAGTAACTCCTTCCGAGAGCATCCCCTTTATTGACTGGGTCCATTTTACAGGGGATGTCAGTTGCTTCAGAAGATTGTCCTTGATATGTTCGGGGTCCGTTTCGGGAAGGGCGGTGACGTTCTGGTAAATCGGGCAGCGGGGGGTGTGGATTGCGGTTCCGGCGATGGCTTTTGCAAGTTCTGCGCGGGCCGGCTCCATAAGGGGGGAGTGGAATGCTCCTCCCACAGGAATGGGAAGGGCGCGTTTTGCTCCCGCTTCCTTCAAGGCCGTGCATGCCGCGGCGACAGCTTCTTTTTCACCGGAAATGACCACCTGACCGTCTGAATTGTAATTGGCGGGAACGACTATGCCGCCGACGTTTCTGCAAATATCTTCAACCTGCTTGTCCGGAAGGGCTATGATGGCTGCCATAGTGCCCGGATGGGCATCGCAGCATTTCTGCATCTCCTTTGCACGCAGGGCCACGAGTTTCAATCCGTCCTCAAAATCCATGGCGCCCGCCGCTACCAGCGCCGAGAACTCGCCCAGGGAGTGTCCCGCAACGACGTCCGGCACGGGAAGCGTATCATTGCAGAGAGCCAGAGTCACTGAGTGAAGGAAAACGGCGGGTTGGGTCACTTTCGTGGCCCTGAGGTCTTCTTCGCTGCCTTCGAACATTATGTCCGTGATGGGGAATCCAAGAATGGCACAGGCTCTTTCCATCAACTCCCTTGCCTTCGGAGACAATTCGAAAATCTCCTTTCCCATGCCTGGAAACTGGGAGCCTTGCCCTGGAAAAACGTGCGCAATCTTCATAGCATACAAATATAACTCATATTTGGAAAAACTGCAAAATATTGCGGTTCTTGTTGCAATTCACTACATTTGCAGCATGCAAAAAATAAAAGTTGTCATAGTGGCCGCACTGCTGTTCGCCGTCTCGGCCACAACGTGGGGACGAAGTCCCAAATATGTGTTTTACTTCATCGGTGACGGAATGGGAATAAACCAGACTGCGGTCACGGAGAGTTATATGCGTGCCATGGGTATGGGAGATCTCAATTTCAGGCATTTCCCTGTAGCCACTTTCATTACCACGCATTCCGCGTCCAGCCTCGTGACCGATTCCGCGGCGGCGGGCTCGGCCCTTGCCACTGGTGTCAAGTTCAACAACAGGTCAATATCAATGCTGCCGGACAGTACCATAGTGGAAACTGTCGCTGAGAAGGCATCAAAATGCGGGTATGGTGTGGGAATAATCACCACGGACGCCTACAATATGGCCACGCCTGCCGCCTTCAGCGCACATAACGTTGTCAGGAACAGTTATGACGACATTATCGAGTGGCAGGTCACCAAGCCTGTGGCGGATTTTGCGGCCGGTTCCACCCTCACCTCCAAGCAAGGAAAGAGAGATGAATGGATAGAACTCGCGAAAGCGAACGGCATAAAGGTTTTCTCCGGCGACGAGAAATACACCCCCGTCCGCGGCGGCAGGGTGATGTATCTTTCCAATAACCTGAACGCGTCGGATCTTGCCTATTCACTTGACAGGAAGGAGGGAGACAGAACCCTGATGGAGTACACCGGAGCGGCTTTGGATTATCTCTATTCCAATTTCCGCAACGGCTTCTTCCTGATGGTTGAATGTGGGGCAATAGACCATTCCTGCCATTCCATGGATGCGGCTTCGGCCGTGGGCGATATCATGGACCTCGCGGCCTGTGTGGACAGGGCGCTTGAGTTCTACGCAAAGCATCCCGACGAGACGCTCATCATCGTCACTTCCGATCACGAGACCGGAGGACTGGTGATTTCCGGAGATCATCCCGAGGTGCTGGCGAATCAGAAATGTACCATCAATGCACTGACCGCCGTTCTGACCGAACTCGCGGAGAGAGGATCGGACGTATCCTGGAGTACTGTGAAAGGGGTGATCGGAGAGATGACCGGACTTTGGAAGACCGTTCCCGTAAGCGACAGGGAAGAACGTGTGTTGACAGCCCTCTATAAGGAAACTTTCCTGGACTGCAGCAGCGAGGATGTGAAGGACCTGTACCATTCCAATAAGAAAATGGCCGTGGAGGTAATAAGATATCTTGACTCCAAGGCCGGAATAATGTTCACTCAAGGAGGCCATTCGGGAGCTCCTGTAGGCTTATATGTGAAAGGTGCCCGCGCTTCCGAATTCGGAGCCTGCCGCGACAATACCGACGTTCCGAAGGTGATTATGAAGGTCGCGGGATACAAGTAGTCCGATTTTTATATAAATTTGCAGTCCGGTATGAAAGGGCCGCAAGGATACGCCCCCTTAGTTAAATGGATAGAATGAAGGATTCCGGTTCCTTTGATAGGCGTTCGATTCGCCTAGGGGGTACAAATAATGAAATCTTTTGGAATTGTCCGAGATGCTTTAAACTCAAAATCAGCGAGTTAGCATCTCGGACAATTCCATTAAAAACCACTTGTTTTCGCTTAGGTTGACAAAAGGTTGACAATTTTTTTGAAATGTTTTCCTATATTTGCACTGTATGATAAACTATGGGAAGATATGAAGATAAGTTGCAGTCTATCAAGCAAGTCCGACAAGGCCACGGGATGCAGTGAGATACTCCTCAGAATGGTCGTCGGCAAAATCAATGGCAA
>JAZLLN010000107.1:0-2132 GCA_045598165.1 Candidatus Cryptobacteroides sp. | reverse complement strand
AGCCATCATCGCGGATGAAATGGGCCTTGGAAAGACGGTGCAGGCCATCGGAGTTGCTGAATTGCTCCGGAGAGAGGGTTTTGTAACATCCGTTCTGGTGCTGGCGCCCACGTCACTGAAATACCAGTGGAAGTGCGAAATAGAAAAATTCACCGGAGACACAGAAGTCGTTGTCGTAGAAGGCACCCACCTCAAACGTCGGGAAATGTACGAAGCCCCCGGCACATACAAGATTGTCTCCTATAATTCAGCCTGCAACGATATCAAGATTCTGGGAAAGTTGGAATGCGATCTGCTCATCATGGACGAGGTTCAACGTCTCAAAAACTGGAACACCCAGATTTCAAAGGCTGCAAGACGCATAGTATCAGACTATTCCGTGATTATATCCGGGACGCCCCTTGAAAACAAGTTGGAAGAGTTGTATTCCATCGTGGAATTTGCCGACCAATACGCTCTTTCCCCGTATTACAAGTTCAGGAACGACTGCATCCTTACCGACGACACAGGTAAGGTGCTCGGTTATCAGAACCTCAATGCTGTGGGCAACAAATTGAAGGACATCCTGATACGCAGACGCAAGAAGGACGTAAACCTGCAGTTGCCCGCAAGGATGGACCAGACCATCTTTGTCCCTATGACCAAGGAGCAGATGGGCATCCACGATGAATTCAAGAATGTAGTGGCAAGACTGGTGCTGAAATGGCAGCGGATGCATTTTGTCAGCGAAACGGTCCGCCGCAGGCTGATGCTCAGTCTGACGCAGATGAGAATGGTTTGCGACAGCACCTTCATACTCGACCAAAAAAGCCGCTATGATACCAAAGTGGAGGAAGCGATGAACATCATCACCGACATCATTGACGGTTCCGAAGACGGCAAGGTAGTGGTATTCAGCGGCTGGGAGAGGATGACGCGACTGCTTGCGCAGGAATTGGACAATCACGGCATAGGGTATGAGAACCTGCACGGGGGCGTACCGTCCGCGAAACGGAAGAATATGGTTTCCAACTTCACCGAACTGCCGCAGATACGTGTTTTCCTATCGACGGATGCCGGCAGCACAGGTCTCAACCTGCAGGCAGCCAGCACCATCATCAATCTCGACCTCCCTTGGACTCCTGCCGTTCTGGAGCAGCGGATAGCGCGCATCTACCGCATCGGGCAGCAGAGAAACATCCAAGTGATTAACCTGGTAGCCGCGCACACCATCGAAGAATCGATGATAGGTAAGTTGAAGTTCAAGACTTCACTGTTCGAAGGGGTCCTGGACGGAGGCGACGATGCAGTATTTGCATCCGACGATAAATTCGCGAAGATCATGGACCTTGTCGGAGAATATGTCGAACCTTCGGCAGAGGAGCCTCTGCACGATGATTCCGGGACAACGGTCGACACAAGCGAGATTGAGCAGAGTGCGATTCAACCCGAGGCAGGAGGTTCCTCCGAGGGCGGCACAACTCAGATCGGCCAGACGGGTCCAGCTACTCCGGCCGTTTCTTCCGCGCCGGTTGTTGATCCCGTTGCGGAAGATGAAGACAACGCTTCTCCTGCCGAATCAGGAGATTTAATAAATCAAGGTCTGTCTTTCTTCAGCAATCTGGTTGAAACCCTCAAATCACCGGAAAAGGCAGCAAAACTCATTGACAAAATCGTAGTTGAAGACAAAGAAACCGGCAAAGCCTCCATCAACATACCGGTCAAGAGCAAACAGATAGTCACTGATGCCCTTGGACTTATCGGAAAACTGCTGCCGAAATAGTCACTTACCATACAGCAATCCCGGGTTCATCACCAGCACTTAAGTCTGGGAGAGGAACTGCCGGGACTGCTACATGCAAAGATAATAATATTATCTCTTCTCAAACGCCTCTTTCATACATTTTTCAAGATCCACCTCAGCACTCTCCTGAAGAAGATGAGCATAGGTCTTTTCGACGGATGCGGTTGAATTGTGACCGAGGATACGGCTGACGGAATACACTGACGAGCCGCTGTTGATGAGGGCGACTGCAAGGGTATGACGGGCCATCTTGGAGGTGAGGGGAGTCTTTATTCCGGCTTTTTCACCGGTAACCTTTAAGGATGTGTTAAAAATATGGGTGATGGAATTGCGGAAACGCACCAATGCC
>JAZLLN010000106.1:0-5592 GCA_045598165.1 Candidatus Cryptobacteroides sp. | reverse complement strand
TTTCAAACATCAAAAGCGCTTTAATGATGGCACAGACAAAGTATAAAATCGGCGAGTTCTCCAGACTCGGAAGGGTCACGGTCAGGACGTTGCGTCACTATGAGAAAATAGGGCTTCTGAAGCCCGGCATCTGGAACCAGTAAGACCCGGAGAAATGGCTGACCATCATTCAGGTCCCTGTAAGGAAATAATCCTTACAGGAGGTCGTCGCGGGTGATGATGGAGAAGTTCGAGAAGAGGGCTGGGATGTCTGCGATGCCGTTGTTGAAGGAGAATGACGGCTTGACAGGGCTGCCGCACATAAAGCCGTTCACGGCCACAGCGACGTTGTCCGCAATGGACTGGAGGCTCTTGTCAATGGTGATGCTCTGATAGCCGTCGAGGATGTACTGCGCTGACACTCCGACATTGTCCAGGCCGGTCACTACAGGGAAATCCTCAAGCGTGCAGCCGTATTCCTTCAGCGCCTGGATCACACCGTCGGAGACATTGTCATTAGGACAGAAGAGCGAGTATGCACCCCTATAGAACTCCACGGCATTGATGTCGCGTGAAGGACCGGCAATGACTTCGAGTGTCTTCGGCGTGACGCCCATAGCCTTGAAGGTCTCAAGGATGTAATGGGCGTGCATCTTGCCGATATCGAAAGGATTGCAACCGACAAAGATGTCCACATACGGGCTGTCCATCAGCAGACTGTCGTATGAAATCAGATTGATGTCAGGATATTTTTCCAGAACGCCGGACCGGTTGATGGCATCATAGTCGATGGAGGTGAGGATGACAGTCTTTACACCGTCCGCAAGGACCTGTTCGAGCTGGCGGACCTGCTCCTGAGCTCCCTCCTCGCTGTCATCGGCCATATAAGTTTCAACAGTATATCCGTAAGCGGAAACAGCCTTGGTGATGCACGCCGCATCGGTGTTCCATTTCGGGTTGATATTGCCGTCCGGCAGCAAGAGGGCGATGGTCCTGTCAGAAGGACGTCCGCTGCATGAAATGAAAAGGAGAACGACGGCTAAAAGGGAGAACAACTTTTTCATTGCAAATGGATTTTGTGGTTAAAACATCCCAATATAGATATGCAGTCACGAATCAAGGGCGGCCCCTTTTCATCTGTATGAGCGGATGATTCATATTCGGTTCGCGGAGGTTTTTCAATAACTTTTCATTCTGAGAAGTTATTTGTTTTGCGGCGCGTTATAGAATAAGTGTTGAGAAGGGCCATAAAGCGAATATTTGTTCATCCGTCTGAATGGATGATAGTTATTTGTTTGCGCGGGGTACAACTTATGCTTTCAAAGAGATGTTTCTTTCCACAATATTCCAATAGAAATCGTTAAAGCATAAGGTGAGCAGGGCTGTGTTGTTGCTCTGCTAAAGTGTGAAGTGGAAACGTTTCGTTGTATCCCGCTGCCAGATGTAATCTGCAGAATGCCCGTTAAGATCGAAGAGTGCTGTCCACTGAGTGCCACCGTCAACAACGGTGGCATCAGACCAGGACTGCCAGGCGACGGACATACCGTCGAGAAGGGAGGAAATAGACATACAGCCATCAAGGGAATCCCTCACTGCTGCAAGTTTCTCGAAACGGCAGTCACCTTCAACTTTTCCCGCACCGAAGTTCTCTTCGCAGAGATAGTGGTTCGTGACTATATCGGTTTCTGTGACGAACATCTTCTCACCGACCCACTCCACAACGACACTCCTGCCATTCAGGTCGGAGATTGAGAGATGATGCAGCGAGCCGACGTCGGAATGGTGGTTGATGCCTTCGAGCAAGGTCACGGCCTCCTCAACGTCAGCGGCGTTTTTGAGCAGATATTTGATGGTACAGGTGGTGGTAAGGTCAGGCTTGCCAGTAGTATTCTGATGGATCTCTCCTTCGCCTACCATCAGGTCAGCCACTGCAAGACCTTTCTCGTTGACGCCGTCCAAAGCTACAAACAGAACCGAAAGCGCCAGATACTGATTCTTGAATCCCTCCGGCTTCCAGTCTTCTCCGAATCCGAAGAAACGTGGGTTGAATGAGGAAATATACTTGTAGCCACCCTTGGGCGTTACTTTGGAGATTATGCACGGGCAATCCTGCCAATCGAAGTTGCGGCCCATCATCCTTCCTCCTTCCGGTGTGTTCACAGCAAGTGTGGAGCATCCGTAATTCTGTTCCTGAGGATCGACCTCCGGTACTCTGGAAAAGCCGTTCGACAGGAATCGGGTGATGTATGCACCAAGCCCGTACCCATCTTTGGCTCCGCCCTGCTCAAGGAATTTGTCAAAGCCGTCATTCCCCTTATATTCAAGATAATAAATCCCGTCATCAAGTTTCCTGACTGACATCGCGCCCTTTACAAAGTTACCGAACATCAGCCATGTTACCAGCACGGCGCTAATCACAAACGTCACAAGATTCTTGATAAACTTCTTCATAGCAAATACATTTTAATGTAAAGTTACAAAAAAGTTATTGTGTTCCGCGTTTCATATCAATGAAGATGTAACCTCAAGCCTGCGCTAAGTGAGAGCATGAGAGGGTTTTCTGTGCGGTAGGTGATAAGGTCTGTTTCCGTGAACCGATAGGATATCGCCGGCTGGAAGTACACTCCGGCTCTGTTCCATATTCTATATTCTGCTCCAGCAAAGGCCTCGCCGGACCATTGCCAGCGCCTTTCAGGGAACCTGGCGCCATTAAGGTCAGCGATGATGCATTTCTCGACGGATGCTCCGGTGCCTGCATACAGGGAGAAGCCTCCCCGCATTAAGAAGCTGTAACTCATCCTCAGCGGGATGCCGATGAAATGGAGTGACTGATCTGAGCAAACGCCGTGATTGTCTTCGACTGAATGCAGATACGAGTACTCGATGCCGGACTCGACTGCAAGCCTTTCAGAGAGGGAAAGGCTTGCAGTCAGACCAATGCCCACAGGCAAGTCGTGACTGTAGCTGACCGATGTCCTTTCAGAACTGTAATTGTCCAGGAATGATGGCCTGGCTGAATTGCTCAACATCATATCCGATCTGACCAGGGCCAGGAAAGGGAGTTGCGGCATTTTTGTATACGATATACTGTGGGCATCCGTCACGGATGAAGATAAGTTCACACCGATGGAAAGCTGCCTGCCTGTCTTCTTTGGAACGGACTCCGGGAATGGCTCATCCAAAGGAACGATTGGTTTCGATGGATTATCGGCGATGTAAGTTTCCTTGTGCTCAGGCCCTTTGGCAACTGATTTATTATCAGTTTCTTTGCTGCGGGCATCTTCTTCTGTGAGGTCTGTGCCGGGGGCAATTTTTTCTGTTGCCGGCATCTTTGTGTCAGCCAGCGGCCTTTCTTCCTCTGCCTGTGCTGAGTATGTCCTGTAGTTCTGGAGTGGAGCCGGCTCCTCCTGAGGCTCCGGGGATGCCGGTTCCATCTCAACGGCAGGCTGCTGCACTTCTGCGGTTACTTCCGGCAATTCTCCCGGTCCGGATATAAGCAGGATGACGGCAGCGGAGCACGCCGCGACGGCGGCTGCCGTCATCACGGCCCATTTTACGGATGATGCCCTGCGCATCCGTGTGTCTATGGCCTTCCAGGAAGCTTCCGAGGGTGATTGCTCATCCACGGAATATGCATCCTTTACACTTTGCAGCAGATCTTTCATTTCTCAGTCCGGTCTAAATATTCGTTAATCTTCTTTATCAATATAGCTTTCGCTCTTGCGCAGTTCGATGATGAACTTTTTTCCTTTATTCCCAGCAGCATTCCTATTTCCTTGTGAGACAGGCCGTCAACGCAATGGAGCTTGAATACTGTACCGTATGCTTCCGGCAGGCCTTCAACCAGTGCCCTGAGAGTTCCGGGCGGGATATCCGGTACCGGGGAAGGACTGTCATCATCGGCGATGTCCATTTCTTCCATTGAAGCGGAGAGCTGTTCGGCTATCCGCTTTTTTTTCTTTATGGAATCGAAACACAGATTGATGGTGACACGTGCCATCCAGCGGTACAGGGAGCCTTCGCCTGTCCAGACAAATTTCCCTATCTTGTGGAAGACCTTGATGAACGCCTCCTGCATAAGGTCTTCAGCTTCAGTGCCGTCGCGTGAATATCTCCTGCACAATGAGAGTATCCTGGTGCTGTACCGTATATACAGTTCTTCCTGCGATGCCCTGTCGCCCTTGGCGCATTGAGCCGCCAGGGCACTGTCATCGCAGGAAGACCGGCCGGTATAGGACATTCCTTTCAATTACTTGTTATCGGAAGCGATACTGCCCTCTGAAATGTCGAAAGTGATGTCGCCGTTCATTATGTATTTACCGAGGCCGATTCTGCCTATGACTTTGACAAATCGCAGGGTAATCTGCTTTTCATCAATTGCCTTTACTACTATCTTTCCGTCAATCCTGTCTGTGAAATTGGAGCTGTTGTTTGAAAGGAAAGCACCGAAGTCCACTCTGACCGGCACGATTTCAGTTCCGACCGAGCATTTGTCAAGTTCCTGGAAAAAGACATACAATGTCAGAATTTCGTCTGCATAATGTCCTTTCGTTTGGAAATAGAAACACGACTTTCCGTTAAGTTCTGGATAAATCTGCTCATTTGAGATGTTTTTCTCGCAGCTCTTTGTTCTGATTTCCATCAGACCGTCCGGTCCCAGGAACATAAAGTCTATATCCCCTTCAAGCGATACTTCAGAATTCATTTCATCCATCTGTTCGATAATTTCTTCATTGGAGCGTGTCGAATAGATGGGCTCTTCCAGTCCGCAGGAAGATAATGTCAGAATGATTGCTGATACAGTGATCAGGATTGAAGCGATGCGTGTGAGTTTCATATTATTTTTTTATTGGTTCCGCTAATATAACTTCAATTTTCCAGGAACACTGCGTCCAGTCCTTCAGTTTGTTCTCCAGAGTTGTGGATGGACAAATCATTCCAGCAGTCCCGGTTCAGAGGGTTCTTCAGAGACATTGAAGTCGGGGAGGATGCGGCGGGCGCCGAGATAGCGTCTGGAATAATAGTCTTCCTTGATGTTGGAAATGATTATGCCACCGTGGACCGCTGAGTGGATGAACGTGAATCCGTCGCCCTCTTTGTCAGGTCCGATATAGATTCCCACGTGTCCGACTTCCGTCGTAGCTCCTCTGGCTCCGAAGATCAGAATGTCACCTTTCTGAAGATTGTCGTAGGGCAGGGGAACCTCCCGTCCGTCATTGCACTGGGTCCGTGAGCTTGCAGAAAGATGGTAGCCGAACTGACGGTATATGTAGCCGGTGAAACCGGAACAGTCGAATCCGCCCGGACCTTTGCCAGCGGAGCGGTACGGTGTGCCGAGATATTTCTTCGCTTCCTCTATGATGTTGTCTGCCGTAAGGCGGGCATCAAGTGCGAGGGAATCCGCTATGGCTTTTGCATTGAGGGCATCCGCCAGGGAAGTCACCTGCAAGCTGTCAGAAACTTCCTGCGCCTCCGCTGTCCGGCTGTTCAGGACGGTGAAGGCGACGATGACGGCGAAAAATATGGTGACCGGCGGTTTCATTGGGTGCAAAGATACTATATTTTAGTTTTTAACCGATAAAACATTTATGTTTATATCGGTAACTTTTTTGT
>JAZLLN010000105.1:0-4348 GCA_045598165.1 Candidatus Cryptobacteroides sp. | reverse complement strand
TCTGGCACGGAAAGTAGCGGTATATCTGCACCGGCAAGGAGTGGCCCCACATTCGAACGTTTGCATCCGAATGCCTGACACGATGGAGTTTATGGCGGCTGAAATCGGTGTCTGGCTGTCAAGATGCGCGGTTGTACCGATAGGTATGAATTCTCCGGACGAACGTGTGCGCGTCATAGCACAGAATTGCTACAGCGCGCTGCTCATCGACGAGGAGGTAATGCGAAAGATCAAAGATCTGAGGGCTTCCGACCCGGAGAAAACAACATTGCCCGAATCGACGGATGATGCTCTGATTGTCTATACTTCCGGCAGTACAGGTCTCCCTAAGGGAATAGTACACACTTTCGAACCGTTTGACAAAAACTATCCCCACACATTCGCTCTGGCGGCACCATCTCCGGAAATAGTGTTCGGCAACGGCATTCCATTTTATTTCATGGCCATAGTCTTTCTGTATGATATGCTGCGTGCAGGTGCCACCATCCATTTGTATTCCAATATGGTGAGGACTGATGTGAAATGCCTTCAAGATTATATCCTGTCTAACGGTATCACCGTTTCGCATATCAGTCCGGCCGTTCTGAAGCGCTTCAGGAACATTTCTCCCGAATTGAAAGCCGTCATCACGGCAGGAGAACGGTTGACTACGCAATGCTCGAAGAACGGGTATGTGCTTTACAATCTATACGGTCTTTCCGAGACTTCAGGCACCGTGACCTCCTTTGAAGTGGAGCCGTCACCTATGAGGAAGGTCCCTCTTGGTATCTGCAATCCGGGAATAGAATTCCGTATTGTCGGAGAAAATGGAGAAGACGTTCCCGATGGGAAAGAAGGTGAACTGTGCCTGAATGGCTCGTTCTGCAAAGGGTACTATAAAGACCCGGAACTCACACAGAAACTGTACGCTGACGGATGGCTGCACACAGGTGATATCGTCTCACAAGGCTCTGACGGACTTCTGTACTACAAGAACCGCAAGGACTGGATGGTCAAGGTGAACGGCCAGAGAGTGGAGCCGGGTGAGGTGGAAGCCGCCATTCGAAAGATGCCTGAAGTGGAGGATGCCATTGTAAAAGGGTTCGACAACGGCAAGGGAAGCCAATATCTCTGCACTTTCTACATTGCCGGAAGAGAAATTGACAGTGATGAATTCAGAGAGCATCTTGACAGATTCATACCGAGATATATGCATCCGGGGGCATACGTCAGGATGGACTCATTCCCACTGAACACCAACGGAAAGGTCAACCGTCTGATTCTGACCGCTCCCGAGAGAAAAATCTGTTCGGAATCATATGAGAAGCCGAAAACCGAACGTGAAGCTGCTTTACTGGATGTTGCCCGCAAAGTGATGGGAATGGGAAATCTAGGGGTTACAGACAACCTGATGGATTTGGGAATGGACAGCATCTCAGCCTTTGAAATGGTAAGTCTGGCAAGTGAAAAAGGTATTGTAATCAAGACCAATGATCTGTTGGTTCACAAGACGGTACGCGAACTTTCCAAAAGCAGGATGTCATTGCTTTACCGGCATCCTTCCTGGACGGGAGAGAAACCGATACTGGTTGTAGCGTGCGGAATCATCGGAACGGAGCATTTGAAGAATCGTCTTGACAGCCTGTCAGAACACTACGACATACTGATGGTTGAACCTTTCCTGGAACACTATATCTATCTTGCTAGAGAAGGCGATTCATTTGAAGACCTCGTGGGACTGTACTATGACCTGATGGGTATGATGGTTCCTGACAAAGGGAAGATTGCGGCATTTATGGGTTTCTCTTTCGGAGGAACAATTGCATACGAACTGAACAGAATGCTGTTCCATCAGACGGGACACGCCAGCAAGGTGATATGCGGTGATTCTCCGCTTTCGTTCGACCACTATGTCCCGTTTACTCCGGAGCAGGAAGCGGAGGAAATCAGATTGATACGTACTCAGGACAAACAAGATTCGGACACCAAGGCCAGGATTGTAGTTGAAGGATATCAGGCTGTCCTGCGCCTGATGTCTGATTGGAAGGCTCCGGAGACTTCTTCGGAAATACTGCTTTTCCGCTGTTCCAACAATATATTCGGTGACTTGCCGGTATTCTATCGGGAGTGTGGGGCAAATTTGACCGTTGTGGAGGCCCCCGCCGACCACACGGAGTTCTGCATAGACACCGAGAACCTATGGCATGATTTGACTGTAAGCCATACAATTAAGTTTCTGTCTCAAAAATGATGCAGCAGCAACGGAACATGTCCTTGACCACGAAGGCGATGAACAACTTTCTGGTCGCATCGACACTCTCGATGTGCGCAATGGCCGTCAATACTGCCGTGGATGGCATCATCGTAGGCAGATTCGTTTCTCCGGAAGCTCTGTCGGCTGTCAATCTGTATTCTCCCTATTCCATGGCGCTGTCGGCCATCCTTCTGCTACTGGCTTTCTCCGCTACCAGCCAGGCGGCATATTTCATTGGGGAGCGGAATCGGGAACAGGCCGGAAAGTTCATATCAACTTCCCTTCTGTCGCTTTTTGTTATAGGATTTCTGTTAAGCGCTTTCGCATTCTTTTTCACTGACACCTATGTTTCTCTGGTTTGTTATGATGATACGGTAGCCTCATATCTGCATACATATTTCCGCATCGTGGGCAGCGGAACGCTCCTCTTCCTGCTTGCGCAGTTTGCCTGCGAAGTTGTAGATATCGACGGGCAACCGTCACTGGGAACACGTGCCGTCATAATTTCCGTATTGTGCAACATTGCGCTGGACATACTGTTGACGGCTGTTCTCGGACTTGGCATAGCAGGCTCCGCCACTGCAACTCTCATCGCCTATGCAGTGACAGTCATCATTCTGAGCAGCAGCCACATCTTTACAAAGGATTGTTCCTTCACCATACGTGTCTTCCGGCAATTCTCCGTGTCTGCATTAAAGAGCATATTGAGATTGGGAGGTAATATGTCCGTAACTTCCGTATTCGCCACTGTTTTTATTTATGTTGCCAATCTCAGCATCCAAAAACATTGTGGAACAAACGGACTCTTTGCGTTATCGATAGGCTTGATTATCTTCAATATCTGCACGGATCTCTCCATCGGAGCAGGGCGCTCGGTGACCAGCGTTGGAGGGTTCCTGAAAGGTCAGCGCGACTGGATCGGATTCCGGCACGTCGTAGGACGTTCCATCAGAGTGACCCTGCTAATCGGATTTGCCGTTTCTCTTGCGGTGATGTTCGGTTCCAGTCTTCTTGTGCAGCTGTTCGGGGCAAATACTCCCGAAATGGCCGCATATTGTACTAAAGCGCTGAGAATATTCGTTTGGATAGTCCCATCCTCAATGCTGGTGACCCTGATGATGTTCATATATCAGGCGATGGTGAACATCAGGCTTATACCTGTGCCGACCATTGCATTCTCCGTTGCCGAGATCGGTTGTTTACTTGTATGGCCGATTATTTTGCCGCAGGAAACGTTGTGGTATGCATTCCCGCTGTCGGCCCTGCTGTCTGTCGGCATTATTTTCCTTGTCAGTGAGATTGTCCGCCACGGAGACTCCGCGGTTTGCAGATTGACTCACATACCGAAGCATTCGAATGACGAGGATGTGGAACAACTTCAGCTTTCCATACCTGCAAACAGGAATGATATGGATATGTCTTTGAGGTCAATCCGGACTTTTCTTGATAGCCAAGACATCTCGGACTCTCTTGAGAATAAATTGGTGCTGTGCCTGGAAGAGATATTCCTCAATATCAACGAACATGCCGGGATGCAGGGAAGACGGCACTTCTATGATGTCATAATCCGTATGGAACGTGATGGGATACTCGGTGTCGTGAAGGATGACGGGCGCCCTTTCAATCCGCTGGCCGTCGAAGAAGAAAAGCAGGGACTAGGGCTCAAGATACTCCTGGGCATCTGCAAGAGAGTTGATTATCAGCATATGTACGGGCAGAATTTACTCATTTTACATTTTTCTTATGAATAACCAGATTCCGAAGGCCGCATTCTTTGATATCGACGGGACGCTGGTTCCGTACGACACCCGCCATATCTCGCAGGCGGACTGTGATGCCATTGAAGCCTTGCACGAACAAGGGACGCTCATCTTCATTGTCACAGGTAGGCATATCTGCGAGATCGACAATATCCCTTTTGCCGTCAATGGTGCGGTTTGCGGCAATGGGGCAATGACTTATCTTGTTAAAGACGCCTGTGCGCGTTTTAGCGAAAGAGACAGATTCGTTTTGATAGACGAACATCCGATTCCTGAGCAACAGGCCATAGAAATCGCACAGATAATTGCCGGGAATCATATCCCATCTGCCACATGCACATATACAAGAACATTG
>JAZLLN010000104.1:0-9466 GCA_045598165.1 Candidatus Cryptobacteroides sp. | reverse complement strand
CAGCCGACCCTTCGTCGATGTATGTGGTACCGCTGAAATAGAGTCTGGTGGTATAGTCGCCCAGGCAGTTGAGGAAGGTGTTGTAGCGCTTGATCTCGTTCTCAAGCTCGTCGGACGCCATGTCCTCTGCAAGCGACATCTGCAGTTTCTCAGGTCTGAGCCTTTCTATCTCCAGGGAGTCCTCGCGTACCCGTGCGTGCAGGGAGTCCCGCAGTGCCTTGACCACTTCACTGTCCGTGATATGGCCGAGCCTGTCGATATACTGTCTGGCCTCCGGGTGGTCCCAGCCGTCATCCTTGGCCATGATAGCAGGGCAGGGGACCTTGTGTACCGGTTGGCGATTGGCCGCCCCTGAAGGCTTCGCCGTGCTCTGGGATGGAGCACCGGCTTGAAGCGCCTCCAGGGCAGACCTCAACGATCCAATTTGTGCGTTTGCGTTTGTACCGATGCCCAGCATCAGGACGATTGCAGAAAGGATTGTAACTGTTTTTTTCATAGTAGATTTGTGTTATTTCATATGTCGTATTCACTGTTGTCCTGCACTCGGCGGATGTGCAGCCGGAGATCCTGCAGCTCTAAGTTATAAAAGAGAAAGCGCATCCGTAAGGATGCGCCGCTCTTTGTTTCGTTTTCTATAGATATTCTTTAGTTTTTGACCGTCATTTTAGGCAGAAACTATAAGATAACTTTATTTGATGTCCCAGAAAGTGTTGTAGCGGTTGAGGGCTCCCGTGTTGATGGCGATGACCTTGCCGCCGCTGCACGGGATGTAGAAATTGCTGACCTTCCACTGACGGTAGTGCGGCATATCCGTGTCGCGTACTCCGAGGTAGACGGCTTCCTTGTCGGTATACTTGTCCTTCTGGTCGGAGATGCCTTCATTCTGGATACCCCAGTTGCCTTCACCATTGACACTGTCCGTGTCCTTGAACATTGCCAGAATACTTCCTTTAGGGTAGCAGATGGCGTTCAGGACAGCATCCGTATGCCGCATGTTTTCAACTCTGAATTTTTTTGAGTACTGTGAGAAATAGTATCCGCCGTCCCACATCACTGCTTTGGTGTCCTGAAGGATCAGGTAGTTCTTCGTGCTTATCTCGTATAATGTCAGACTTTCTATCGCCTGCTTCGGCTCATACCGGGCTCTGAATTCATCGGGTATCTTGATGCCCTGCTCTTTTTCCAGCGCCTCAAGCAGAGTTATGTTCGAGTACTTTCCCTTATAGTATGACAGAATGATGTTGTATTCGTTCTGAGTCAGCTGGGAAGCCTTGTATGCTGCGATTTCATCATCGCTTCCGAGATGGTCGGTAAACGGATTGAAGACGGACTTGTCAGAGTTGAGCCATATCTTGGAGCCGAACTCGGAGGCTTTGTGCTCCGACCAGCAGTTTTCACGGTCGAATGTGAGATATGCGTCCGCTATTTGGCATACAGCCCTGTCGCTCTTGATGAGGGGGTTGGCTTCAAAGTAGGTAAGGGCTTTTTCTATTGCGGCTACGCAGGTGTCCGCCATCTGGTCCTCATTGTTCATACAGAAGAACATATAGCTCATAGTCATACCGAGGAGGATGTCCGCCGCTGTCGTCGCGCGGAACGTATCACGGGACTCGTATCCTTCGTTCTCCCAGGCATAGTTGTCGAACGCTACAAGGTCATACAGGCCGAATACAGTCAGGTCGCTGCTGAGATATTTGCGCTTGAACCCTATAAACTGCTGTATGAAGTTGAATCCTTGCTCGCAGGCCTGGTTCCCGGAAACGGAGCTGGTGGCCCATTCCTTCAGGATACTGCGGATCTCTTCGTCCGTCGTGGCCTTCTCCAGCATGAAATAGTAGCGGCGTGCGTGCGTACGGTAAGCGTATTCGAGGTTAAGGACGATGTCCAGATCACGTCTGAAATCATTGAACGCCTGTTCGTCTATCTTCTTCTGCACTTCGTCCATAGTAGCCTGAAGCACATCGAGCTGCTTCTGGATATCATCTATCTTGTCGATTATTTCGTCCAGCTTTTCCATCGTAGGGTCGGCCGATTCACCGAAGAGCAGCCCCTTGACGAAGTCTCCGAGAGCATCGCGGGCCTTGATCTTAGTATAATCCTTAAGCATGCCTGCACCTGTCTTAAGGATGTCCAGGCCGAGCCCGGCCCAGCTGAAGTCGGTGATTCCTTCGACAGGACGGACATATGGTATGAGCTTGAACATAGTCGTGTCGCTTCCAGCAGCGGGATAGCCGCCATATTCCGCCACTTCCCAGGTTTCGGGATGGACTTCGAAATGGTACGGCTCTGGCTTTATGGGATCCTCGTGATAGCAGGAAATGAGTGTGCTGATAGAAATCAGGATGGCGGCTGATGCCAGGAGATGAAGTTTCATATTATTTTACACATGTTTTGTTCTGTCTGCAAATATACTTAATTCGACTGAATATACGAAAGTCTCCCTCGGGTTAATCATTGAAGGGTACGGGAGCAGTAGTGGGACAGGGAAGGGGAAAACAACACGCCAGCCCACAGGGAGGCTGGCGTGGAAATGCTTATGAAAATGACACACTATTTGATATCAGTCACGAGGCGTACACAGCAGCCGTTGTCGCGTTTGACGATGTGGGATGGGCTGGCAATCTCGTTAAAGAAGAACAAACGGTATGAGTATAACCCATCGTTTGTAGAGGCTGACCAATATGTGCCGCTGTCGCCGAATTCGTAGAAATTGGAACCACTGCGGTAGCCAGCTTCGGGAAGGAAGACGACACCTATTGGAAGCTCAGTGACAGTGCCGGAAATAGGATCCTTGTTATAGTCATCCGGATATAGTACAAGGCCCTTCTTTCCACCATAAGTGATATTGATGGAAAATGAGTGCTCTTTCCCTGTGCCACCATTTACTGTACGTGTATTTAACAGATATATCAACTCGGATACAGTGAGTGTTCTAAACTGGCCGGTCAATCCGTCTACGGTGAAATCTGACTTGGCTGTTTCTCCTGTTGCGTTTGTGAAGAATACTTCATTAAGACTTGTACTTTCATCGTTGTATTCCTTTGCATAGGCTACGGAAGCGCTCTCGCTCCAGTAGAAATGACTTACGTGAGATGCGTTCCAACTGCTTTGGACGTCATACTGTTTTGCCTCGAAGTAGAATGCGCTGCCGTCCCAGTAGAGATTGCCTTTCGAGAACTTTACTTTCTTTGTAGCACTGACGCTGAAAACTCCTGGAAGCAGGCCATCTTTCTTGACAGTTACTGTGCAGGATGCTTTCTTGTTGCCGTCCTTGGTATTGACAATGATGGTAGTGCTGCCTTCTTTCCAGGCGGTGACGAGGCCTTTGTTGTCGACGCTGGCAACATTGGAGTTCAGGGATGTCCAGGTCAGTCCCTTGTTCGTGGCGTTCTCCGGTGTGATAGTGGCAGTGAGCTGCTTTGATGTATATAAATCCATTTCCATCGAGGTCTTGTCCAGGGAGACTCCGAGGACAGGCACTTCGCCTTTATTCGAGATGTCCCCCCAGTCCACCAGTTTGCCACGGGCTGCATTGAGAGACTTCGGGTAGGTGTACTTGAGGATGCTGTTGCCTGCGGCATCGTAGAACTCGAAATAGATGGTGTTGGCGGAGTATGTGCCAGGACGTACGGCGACATAGTAGGCTCCCGGCTCCGGAGTGGAGACGGTGATAGGCAGGGAATTGCTTGGAGTCTCCAACTCCTTGATGCTTGCGATGGTGCCGTTTGAGTTGAACGTCGGTGCGATGTAGAATCCGCCGAGGAATGTGGATGTACACCCTATCTTTACCTTATCGACTTTGCTCTCCGAGACATTGAACCTGAATATCGCGGTAGCGTTCTTGAACTTGATGGAGCTACCGTTGACCTTGCCGAAGCTGAGGTTCGCCTTGGCGAACGAGCCGCTTTGAGTGTTTGATAGCCATAGGGCATGCTGGTTTTCTTTGGGGTAGACGAGGTTCGATGGATAGGATGCATAGAGTCCGCTGCTGGAGACAGGATTGCTCATTGTGAAAATCGCGACCCTGCCGTTGTCCTGCAGCGAAGTGGCAGTTCCTGTAATGGTGCCGTCTGATCCCTGGATCAGTATTTTGTCATCCAGAGTCCATCTGGTCTTGTTGTCCGATGTGATGGATGTTCTGGTCTCTACGTCGCCGTCTGCGAACTCGGCGGTGAGGGTGCAGGTTTCCGGTTCCTGTGGAGCCGCGATTTCCTTTACGCATGATACTGCTGCAGCAAATGCGAATGCAATGAGGATGTAGGCTGACTTCTTCATATCCGTGTGCTTTTTAGAATTCGTCGGCCGGAGCGCTGCTGACTCCGTCCCATGGATTGATTACATCATAGTCGTCCACGTATCCGCTTTCGCAGAGGACATCTTTGGAAGACATTTCAATTGTCTCTATTGAAGGCGTGAGATACTCGCCGGATTTGTTCTTTTTCATATTTTTCTTTGTTGTTCAATTCATTCTATGACAGTGAGGTACGAACCATCATACTCGCTCGGTATGTCATACAGTACCTCTCCGTTTTTCACAATGCGGCAGTGGTTGTCTCCATCGAGTTCGTTGATCATTACGTAGATGTCCCCGCCCGATGAAACGTACATATCGGATATTGTGGCATATTTTTTTGAACTGGAGAATCCGAAAGAGAGATATTCCTTCCAGTTCTTCATGACAACGACCGTTTCATCATCCTTATAGGCGGCATATATATCATTCCCTTCGACGAAGAGGGCACCGTCCCGTACAGCAGCTCCCCCAAACCAGAAGTTCTCGCAAAGGGTCTTGAACTGCTTGCCATTCTTGTATACGATGCATTTGTGCATCCCGGAACCGCCTTGGAAAAGGACCATGCTGTAAACGTCGCCTGACTGTGTTACGGCGACGCTGGAGCCGTAGCTGTTTTCAGGACCTTCACCGAACTGGATCATGCAGGTTTCTCCGCCGGCGGTCAGCGAATACAGATGTGCATTCACCACGCCGAACTCATCCTTGTGCTGTCCTATTCCGTAGAGTGTCCCATCAGCCGATATTGCCAACTGTTTTATGTTCGAATTATAGTCATAGCTGCTCAAATCAGGAAGATGTATGCTGAAGCTTTCGAGTTTTCCCTCATCCGTGGCACGGTCGATTATATATTTATGAGATGAGTAATTGCCTCCAGCACGATATGACATCCCGTATCTTGAAGCATAGCATTTCTGCATATCATTGGACGGGTCGTATGGATACTGGCAAATATATTCTCCATTCTTATATGCGTGAGGACCCACCACGATGTATAGATTGCCATCTTCATCAGAGCAAACGCAGTTGTGATAATCAGTGCTGTAAACGGTCCCGTTCTTATAGAGATATCCGTGTCCTGCAATGAAATATATGCCTGTCTCATTCTTATTGCTCACTATGATCTTGCATGATGCAGTGAATCCGCCCTCTTCGGATGTGGCGGTAATCACTGCTTCGCCCTCCGACACTCCGGTCACATCACCGTCCTTGACTGTAACGACTCCATTGGCGGAGGACTCCCAGGATAAATGGGTGTTGGCAGCATAATCAGGAGTAAAGTAAACGTCTATCCTCCTTGTCTCTCCGACCTTCAGTTCCATGGAGGATACTCCGAAGGATATTCCCTTCAGGCTTTCATCACGCAGGACAGTGACTTCACAGTAATTTTTGACTCCGTTGGAAGCGGTTGCATATATCTTTGTCTTGCCCTCATTGAGAGCGTTCACCACACCGTCTTCGGACACTGAAGCGACTGAAGGGTTCGTGGATGACCAGGTCAGTTCCTTGTCCGTGGTGTTCTCAGGCACGAACGTTACTTGCAGCTCAAGACTTCCACCTTTCACAATCTCAGCCGTTGAAGGGTCGATGGACAGCGCCGTCGCTTCAACAGGCTTGACTGTTATTGTGCAGGAGGCGGTTCTGCCTCCGTCAGTGGTGGTGACGGTGATGGTGGTTTCGCCGGTGGCGACTGCCGTCACTTTGCCGTTGTTGTCCACTGTGGCTATGCTTGGGTCGGCGGATTTCCAGCTGACTGATTTGTCCGTAGCGTTGTCCGGGCTTACGGTCGCGGACAATTGTTTACTGTCACCCTCGACAAACTCGATGCTGCTGTCGCTGAGGTTCACGCCGCTCACCGGTATTGACTTGGATTTGACTGTGACCCTGGCGGTGCCGCTGACGCCTTCGGTCATCGCGGTGATGGTCGCGGTGCCGGCCTTCAGGGCATGCACGGAGCCGCCGGAGACTGTCGCGACGCTCTCGTCGGAGCTTGTCCAGGATATCTTGCCATATTTGGCGTTATCGGGCAGCACTTCGGCTGTCAAAGAGCCGCTCCCGCCCTCGTCGAGCTCGAGGCTGGATGGTACTATGCTGACTGATGAAGGTCCTTTGGCACAGGAAGCCAGCAGAAGCATTCCTGCAAGTGCAGGAAGCATGGCCGCAAGTTTGAAATGAAGTCTCATTGTATCTGTAGTTTTATTTTCGCTTAATCAGTGTCCTGTTCAGTCCGAGACAGGTCGTACAGTATATCCGGCATAACGATAGAAGACTGACGGATAGATAAACCAATCCCGGTTTTCATAGTATATAAAACGGCATTCTGAATCCTTCTCGTCGAGCGTGCTTGTCATCATGGTGCATCCTTCGCCCACCCTGTAGAATTCATCCATATTTGTGCATCCGCAAAGTGGGAAGAACAGGAGGGCGTCCTCCTTTTGATATGTACCGCATCCGTCGTTTACCTTTCCTGCATCTGAAGCTACTCCCCGCGGGTCCGGATAATATAAATAATAGCCCTGGTCCTTGTCGTCCCACTCGCTGTAGGTTGCTTCTAGAAGAGCATAGAATTCTCTCAATGTAGGTATACGCCAGCTGCCACCGAGTATGATTCCGGCTACATCATCGGAAGGTTCAAGCGTGGTCCTTCCATCGCCTTCGATTCCGGTGTATTTGGTATATTCCTGGTCCTGATAATATGGTGAGATGCCTGCATATCCGTTTTCTGTGTTTGTGGAGAACCAGTATTCGCTGCCCGTGACCGCCTTCTTGAACGAGAAACCGTTGGATCCATCTCCGCAGCCTGTGCTTGAGAAAGATGAATAGATGAGAAGTCCCTTGTCGGCATCACCTGCATTCCCTCTGTATCCCTGGTAGGCGCCCCACTGGAAGAAATCGCCGTTTATGACATCGTCATCAGTTCCCGGGACTTTTACTGAGGTGGAATTTGTACCTTTCCAGCTCTTGTTTCCGGATGCACTGATGGCGAGGTTCTGCCTGTACCACTTCATAGTGGTGTTCGGAGTTGAGGGATTTAAGTCATAATCGGCTGAGATCTCGACGTAAGGTTCCGGTTTAGCCGGAGGTGCAATGGTCGCGTCCGTGACCAGACGTACTGAAAAACCGATGTAACGGAACGGGTCTGTTTGAGTGGTAACATAATTGTTCGTAAAGGCTGTGGCGAAAGCGCAATCTTCCCCACTTGGTGTGGAAGAATAATATGTGCCGTCTTCGCCCACCCTGCTCAGGTTCCTTACATAACGTGCACCCGCAGCTGGAAGGAATACTGCACCTGCGTTCTCCATTACTCTCCAGTCGGCACCGGAATATATGTTCCTGCCATATCCAGTATAGCTTTGAGGAAGGAATTCATCGTCGCCCTCGTTCCTGCACGGGTCGGTGAATGAGTCTGGAAGAATGATGAGACCTTGCACTCCATTGACTGTGCCGTATCCGTATTTCTCTTCCGCATCAGTTCTGCCTGAAAAAATGTACTCCCATTCATTGGACGAAAGTGTCCTCCATGAACCCTTGCTTAAGTTATTATAATAGCAATATGCATCCCCCCAGTCTGCAAAGCTTCCGGAATAGTCACCGTTGTCTTCTGATGTGCTGACTCCATAATTGGTGGAGGTTGTGGACCAGCCGAAGAGATCTATGTCGCCTGCAGCTTCGCCTAATGTTACATTTGCCCCGGTTTTGCCAAGATAGTCATATTGATGGTCGGCCATCTTCCAGGCGGTAGGGTTTCCTTCTGCATCTACGGTTGCGATGAGGTTTCCCCTTGAGAACTGGACTGTACAGCCCTCCGCTACGCTGAATTCACCGGTGAGGACCGGGCCCTCCGGCCTTTCCAGGAGGTCTCCCCAGCGGAAAAGGGTCGGTTCCCAGTAACTGTCCTTTATCCTGTCGTTAGTGACCTGCTTGATAGTAACGCCCCCTTCTCCTGAATAAGTGAGTTCAAGGCTATGTGTGTATAGAGCCATAGGGAAGGCCATATAGACGGCGCCTGTCCCGTCCACGTTCACCGATAACTCCTCTGCAAAGAAGCCCGTGAAAACATAGGCTGTTCCTTTTGAACTGAACCAAACCTCGCCACTTGTTCTGGCTGCTGCCTTATCATTTCTGAAGGAAACGGTAATCTTCTTGACAGCCGGGTCGGAGACCTGGAATTCAAACACATTGGCGACAGGTTTGAAGTTCAGGGTTTGTGATCCTTCGGATATGTAGGCTGCGCATATGTTGGCGTCTTCGAACTTTCCTGACTGCACATCCGGGAGAGTGTAGGAGATGCTTCTTTCACCTTCCTCGTTCTTTGTGTCTTCAACCGGCTCAAAGCCTGCAGTCCCTGGATAAAAGGCCATCAACGGCTCTCCGTCCTTAAGCCTTGTAGTCTTTATGGTCGCCTTCCGGCCGGATTCGTCAGTGCCGATCACTTCACCTCTGAGCACTTCCGTTCCGCCGTTCATGAAATTTATGATATCACCCTTTTTCCAGGTGACGGTCCCATCGTTCGGAAAGAGTTCCGTTCGTGTTCCTTGCCAGTTTGAGTCGAATGTTGCTTCCCATATTTCTGTGTCTGTGTCTGGGTTTGGGATTTCGACGATATTGTTCATTCCGCATGAACAAGTGATGACTGCTGTAAATGCAATCAGTAGTTTCGAATACTTTCTCATCTGGCGTTGTTTTTAGAATAAGTTTGATGAAGTGTTTTCATTTTCGTTCCATGGATCGGTGACGTCATATCCATCCATGTATCCGCTTTCGCAGATGATACTGTCTCCTGAAAGGCAGAGAACTCCGACTTCAGGTGAGAAATAAGGTTCCAGTGATTTCATCATTTATTATTATTTAGTGTTTCTTCCATCTTCTAAATTAGGGAATGGCACGTGTGTTTCCATATTATTTTCGCCAATAAATGCGATTTCTATAAGTATTCTTTAGATTTTTGGCTGTTATCTATGTGATTATTTATATATTTTTGTAACCATGAAATCGTTGTTAATTTTTCTTCTGGCCGTCCTTATCCCTAATGGGGAACAGATCAAGGAATGGTGCAAGGAAGGACAGAAATGTATAGAGAAAGGTGACGGTATCGGTGCCGCGCAGTACTATCATGATTGTTGCGAGGCTATCGGGACAGGGCGCAGTGTCATACCCCTGAGCGCTTCATTGTAT
>JAZLLN010000103.1:0-3849 GCA_045598165.1 Candidatus Cryptobacteroides sp. | reverse complement strand
CGCAATAAGCAAATGTGCTTTTGTCTTTATGTGCCGGAACCTTGGCGATTCGGCCCCGATTCCAGTGCAAATTTTCGCATTTTCTGTGAAGTATCAACTTTTACGGCATTCACGTTCGTGCAGTTACACTCGGAGCAATTTCGCTGGGGCCGATTTCCTTGACAAAACTTGACAATCCGCCGTTATACCTTTGCATCGTAAATTCAGAAGATTGTCCAGGAATTGTCATTGTATCAGTGAGCACTATGGAAACGAATAATCTTGGCCGGGCAGGAGCATCTTTCGTCAAAGCCTGCAAGAAAATCAAATGGAGCCACAAGGACGAGCGCAGGATTGCGTCCTTGGATCCTGTCATCAAATCGCTGAAACATATTCAGCCGCGGAAAGGATATGTTTATGAGACCGTCCTTCCCCTGATGGCAGGCTATGGCGACCTGTGCACTCCGTATGCCCGGAAAGAGTCGGTTCCGGACCTTGAGTCTATACGCGATTTTGAACACACCCTGGCATTCTTCAGGATGATGCCAAAAGGATACTACGAAATCTGGAAGAAAATCGGCTTCGATTTCACTGCGGAATGCATCTGGGAACTCTTCCTGCTCACAGAGCTGCCTTACCACCTGCCGAAGTTCTGGCACGGAGGCTACGAGTCCATCCTCTACTTCCTGCATACCGGGGATTTGAACAAGGTCCTGGAGACCGTCTATCGTGAGCAATTCGAAGATACCAGACTCGGATTCCTGCACAAGAACGGCTTCTCAAAGCTCCAGAAACTCAATCAGGATGCGAGCCTGCTCCCCAAGGTAACGCTCATATCAGACAAGGAAGCAATCCTTAACGTCACGGGTTGGAATGACTGGAACGGGCTGCTTGATGTCACCGTCAGAGTCGTACGGACAGCAAAAGGAGTCAGGTTCTACAATAAGAAAATCAAGAGACTTGTACCCTACAACTGCGGCATCTGTTACTAGGGCGCAGGAAAAATATTATTAACTTAGCAAAGCAAAAGCAAGCATGAAACCAATTATCGTAAATCGCAAACCCTGCAAATGCCCCAAATGCGGAGGCAAAGTGGTCAAAATCGTCTATGGAGAGCCAGGTTCTGAGCTGTTCGGGATGGCGGAACGCAAAGAAGTAGTTCTCGGTGGATGTCTTATCAATATGGATGGAGATCCGCAGTGGGCTTGCTGCGA
Source organism: Candidatus Cryptobacteroides sp. (assembly GCA_045598165.1). Classification (GTDB taxonomy): domain Bacteria; phylum Bacteroidota; class Bacteroidia; order Bacteroidales; family UBA932; genus Cryptobacteroides. Next base: position 2,656 of record JAZLLN010000103.1, on the reverse strand, counting down.
ATGTGAACAGCAGTTCTGGAAGAAATAGCATCAATTATCCACACAATGAAACAGAAAGACATCATAGCACTTGCAGCCAAAGAGACATCCATCATCCGTGAATGCCCGATTCTGGAGAAATGCGCCGGAAAAATCACCTTCGCCGTTGACGAAGGCTTGAAGAAGCCGTCATATCATCTGGAAAGTATGCCTGGCGAAGAAGTCGCCAAAGAAATCCTTTGGTCAGAGCAGATTGATGAATCCCTCCACAATGTGGTATCCAGCAGTTTTGCCGGCAAGAAACTTTCGTGGGAGCGCTCTGATGTCCTTTACGGATGTTTCCTTCAATGTTATGCGGAGCACAGGCCGATTGTCCTTTCTCCAGATATCATTTGGCTTGTCATCAACCAGCAGCTGGCAAAACATATCGCCGGCAATGCCGAGACGTTCCGCAGCATCATAGTTTCTCACGAAGGACAGCTTGATATCGCCATCGAATCCAATACCGATATCCTTACAGAGAACGCCGACTGGTCTGCAATTCTGGAAGGATTCTACAATCAGATTGATGCAAAGACTCTTGACGGCATTGCCAAGGACTTTGTGGCCGATTTCTCGACAACCGGTACTGACGAAAGAATCGCATCGGTAGCAACCCTGATGAAAGGAGTAGAATCCTACTTCAAGTACATAGTTTATCATATGATCTGCGGCATCCCGTCGGTCACTCTTACCGGCACTCCTGACGATTGGAAGCAGTTGCTGCAGAAATGCGATATTCTCAAGAAGTTCGGTCTGACCACTTGGTATCGTTGGCTCAAGCCTATCCTGTCAGAATTCATCAGGGCGGCAGAAGGTCATCCTCATCTTGCATTCTGGAAGAATACGGTTCAGTCTGGCCGTGATGAAGACTTTTCTCTTGGAGGCGGCTGCATCCCGGATTCACAAGATGTTGACGGTTGGTGTGTGGCATTGTTCCCGATGGATTACCATAGCAGAGCCACTTCATTATCAAAGTCAGACAGTGAAGCTTCTATGGCAAATGAAATGACAAGAATCAGCTTCAAGTATGTTCGTGAATATCCCGACGGCAGCAAAGAAAACTTCCCGATGGAGCTCTGGAGCGGAATGGTAGGCGTATCAGAGGATAACGACACTTATGCTCTCACACCTCAAATCGGCTGGTTCGTACGTCGATCCAACGAGAAAGAAGAATCTCTCGCCAGACTTCGTGAGGCAAATGAGATGAATGCATTGAATCTTGAAGTTGACGAAGTTCCGATAGAACTGAATTCCCTTGAGACAATCAAGAGTCTCGCTCTACATTTCAGAGGTGAAGTTTCAATACCGGATTGGCTTCTGACGAAAAACATCCAGTACCTTGAGATACGCGGGAAAGTCAGCGAAGAAGAAAAGAAACGGCTGGAGGCAGTGATTCCGGAAGTGAAAATCTGGAATTATTAAAACACTAAGTGACTATGGGAATGTACGGAGCCATAATCGGAGACCTGGCAGCGTGGACATACGAACACCACGCAGCTCAGTTCTTCTCGCGTTTGGTGCCGTCCACCTTGGCGATTACCTGTATCGAGGTGGTTCCACTCTTATTCTGCTTCCTTCGGACAAACATACCACGAAGGTAGCAATTTGCCGTGGGACACCCAAATCATGCTATCAATATGCCTCTCAGATATCTGTGGGGCACATTGACGCAACGCTCACAAAAAAGTTCGGAAAACAGGAAAAGTTGTTTTTCACTCTCAAATTCACAATTTGATTTCTAATTCTACAAAAACATACAAAACATCACAAAAACTATTCTCAGTTTCACAAAAGGTTTGGAAGTTGGGATTAAACCATAATATCTTTGCAATGTCAACAAAGACACAGCCGACCTGATGGTCTGCGGAGAAAGAAAATGTTAAACTAAAAAAATAAGTATTATGTACGTAAAGAAATCAAACTTCGTGATTTATCTGGCACTTTCTGTTGTTGTAGGTTTCGGTGCAAGTTTCTTGTTTGGAAATGTGAATGTCGAATCTGACCAGCTCAGTGGTGACATCTCCAAGGCCAGCCGTTATAATAATGTGAAAGAGGATCCCCAACTGGCACTCCTTCAGGAGAAACTTCAGAACGACCAGGAGTATTTCAACCAGACTCTGAATGTGATGACTTTCCTGCAGGACCGAGTAAGCGATTTGTCAGACCTTACCCAGAAGACAATCGACCAGTGCTCTAACATTGAAGAACTGAAGGGACAATTAGACGGAATGTCATCTTTGAATGCAAAGGCTTTCAATACCAATCTGGCATTGGCCAGCGTGACGGACGGACTCAAGAAGATGTCTGAGGGCCAGAAGGTCACCGGATATGAGCAGGCTTCCAATAATGCTACAGCAGGCTTCCGCAAGATTGAGAGTCAGATCGGTGTGGGCAAGTCTTTTGTAGAAGCAGCAAGCAAGTATCTGGAAGGCAAGGAAGATTCAAAGTATGCTGAACTTGCAGAACTGGTATCAAAGTGGTCAATCTATAGCTATCAGGATGCCAGAATGAATAAATCAGAAAACGATGTCGCATACTGGAACAACAAGTTCAAGGAGATAGCCAAAGGCGATTCAAAGATATTGTTATCATCATTCGAGCATGAAGTGAGACTTGTAGTTGCCGAGAATCTCCA
>JAZLLN010000102.1:0-29067 GCA_045598165.1 Candidatus Cryptobacteroides sp. | reverse complement strand
CGAATTACAGGTCGTTGTTACCTCTCAAAAGTCTTGGGATATGAAGATAAATAAGATTGAAATAACGAATTTCAAAGGTTTTCAGCACGAGTCCATCCGATTCCACGGAAACCTTACCGTTGTCATCGGAAACAATACGGCAGGAAAAACAACTCTTCTTCACGCTGTTCAAGTTGGTCTCGGGGCGTATCTTCAATCTCTTTCAGATTTGCCTGGTGGCAAACCCTATCGCAAGAACTTTGTCGAGTCAGACCGTTTCTTGAAGTATAACACAAATCTGAAGGATTATCTTCCAAATCAAGATCTTCCGAGAATCAATATTGACGCAGAGTTTACAACCACTTCCAGAATTCCCGGTGATGGTTTTGACTTCAAGCCAGAGCCCATTTCGTGGTATAGGGAATTTACCAAAAGTGGAAGCACGACACACAATCAGGAATGCGCCGGCCAGTTGATGAAGGTTGTTCGTGAAATGGAGGCCAAACACAAGGACGAGAATGAAGGTGCTGTTTATCCTCTGGTTCTTTCTTTCGGCACAAACCGTATCGATGCTCAATTCCGCACTGCAAGAAAGACCAAGGAACGCCAGCAGCGCATAGAGGTCGCGTATAAGGCATCTCTTGATGATGAGAAGGTCGATTTCGCCGGGGCTTTGGACTGGCTTCGCAGATATGAGAAGAATGTTCGGGACGGAAAGGAGTTTGAAGGAACGAGAGATGCTTATCTTGAGGCATTGACTCTCGCAATCCCTTCACTCAGCGAGATAGAGATTGACAACGATGAGATAGAGGCAGTCGTGACGGTGGACGGTAAGGAACCGAGCCGCCATCATTATTCATATATGAGCGATGGTCTGAAATCTATGATAAATATCGTGTCAGAGATTGCTTACAGGTGTATAGAACTTAATGGATTCTTGGGTAAAGATGCAGTCAAGCAGACCCCCGGTGTAGTGTTGATTGACGAGGTGGATTTGTATCTGCATCCCCGCTGGCAGCAACATATCCTGCAAGATTTGTGCAAAGCATTCCCGAATATTCAGTTCATAGTATCGACTCACTCTCCATTCATTGTTCAGAGTCTGGATGCTGACCAACTCATCAGTTTTGATGAGGGAACCGACATAAGCGGTCAGCCATACAGGGAAGGCTTGGAAGACATTTCCTCCACAAGGATGGGTATGAAACAGGATGTCCGCAGCAAGTTGTACAATAGAATGCTGAAGGCCGCGTCAGACTACTTCGAAGCACTTGATGCCAAGAAGGAGAATACAGATGCATTGCTGCAGGAACTTCGGAAACTGGAAGCCGAGTTCAGTGCGGACCCTGCCTATCTTGCTTTGATTAGAAACGAGTTCAAGTCAAAAACCGCCAAGAAATGAGGCCTGTCAACAAGAAAAATCCGGGGGACGTAATTGAGTATTCCGATTCTCAAGGACGGACTGTAAAGCACACCGTTCAAGCGGAGTATGTAGAATACGGCGATGCAAAGCATCCTCTGGCGGCCAGCCTTGGCAAGTATTGTTCTTATTGCGAATGTGCTATCCCATCTATAGCGAATATCGAGGTTGAGCATCTGGAACCGAAGGGTAATGGCGGCTCTGAAACTGCCTGGGACAACTTCTTGATTTCCTGCAAGTGCTGCAATACTGTCAAGCCAAAAACAGGCGTGAAACTCGCAGACAGTCATTGGCCACATTTGGACAACACTTTCATCGATTTCATATATGACGCCGGTGGACGTGTCCGCGTGAATCCGAATCTTGAAGGAGATACAAAGAAGAAAGCCGAACATCTCTATGAGCTCTTCAAACTCGGTCGATATCCCCATACAGACTTTCTCCCTACTGATGCAGATGATAGATGGAAAGGTCGTATGGAGGCTTGGATGCTTGCGGAAACATATAGAACCAGGTACCTGAACGGAGTTCTTCTTCTTGAGAGTATAGTGGAAATGGCCCAGACAAAAGGGTTTTGGTCAGTATGGTTCACCGTTTTTGACGGAATTGATGAAGTCAGGCAGGCTTTGATAGCGGCATTTCCCGGGACATCCGCGGAATGTTTCGATGCGGAGAATCATTTCAAGCCAACCAATCGCTAACTGAGGAGTATTTCGAACAATTGTTATTGCGCTCTTGCTGGTGTCGCTTTGGTGGAAGGTTGCATCAGAGCGGCATCCAAGAAATAGATATTACGTGACTACTACAAGAGGTGGTCTGTGACGAAGCGAATCGCGCAAAAATGATAAGAAAGTCCAAGACCCGAACATCGTCGCCTCCCTCTCCGGTCACGTCGAAGGCTCCCGCGCCTTCTCCCGCTACCGCGAAATTGACAAGGAGATAAAAACCAATGTGGTGAAGTTGCTGGATGACTGATTTTCACTAAATTTGCACAAATTGTTCGTTATGACAGAGAAGGAATTACTGGAACTTCGTGATCTCGCAGAGCAAGGCAAAGTCCAATTCAAGGAAAGGGCTTTGGACAAGAATGACATATCTGCAGAGATGAGTGCTTTCGCCAATAAGAAAGGCGGAAAGCTTATCATAGGCATAAAGGATAAGACAGGAGAAATCAACCCTTTGTCATACAAGGAGGTTCAGGAGACCACCAACTTGCTGACAAGCGTTGCCAGCGACTGCCTGAATCCTGGAATAGTGATAGACATAAACAATGTCAAGGTTCAAGGCGGCGTTGTTGTCATTGCAGAAATACCCAAGGGCCACAACAAACCATATCAGGATTCCAAGGGCGTTGTCTGGATAAAAAACGGCTCCGATAAACGGCGGGTTCTGGATAAGAACATGCTTATGGTCATGATGGAGGAGTGTGGCACACTCAAGGGTGACGAAGTTGCCGTACCTGATGCCACGATGGAAGATATTGACGAGAACGCGCTGACGTCATATCTGGAAGCCCGCTTCAATGGTGTTCTCAAATCTGCCGGATATGATGCTTCAAAACACGATCTTAATCAGATGGTGTCTATGATCATTCATGGCAAGACAGTTGAAGATCTTTTGAGGAACCTTCGATTTATTCGCCCCGACGGGCAGATGACTGTGGCCGCATTGCTTTTGTTCGGCAAGGCGCCTCAGAGATTCCTTCCCGTGATGACGGCCAAGTGCATAAGTTTTGTTGGCAATTCCGTGGGAGGAACGCAGTTCAGGGACAAACTGGACGATTTCGAAATGGAGGGAAATCTCAAGCATCAGTTTGAAACGATAATGAGGTTCTTCAAACGCAATCTGAAATCTGTTCAGGTGAAGCCTGATTTCAATACACTCGGTGAGCTTGAGGTGTCACCCGACGCACTGGGCGAGCTGGTCGCCAATTGCTTGGTACATAGGTCCATGTGCTATGGCGCGCCGATAAGAATCTTTATCTTCGACAATCGGATTGAAATACATAGCCCGGGCACGCTACCGGGCGAACTATCAGTGGATGATGTCCGCAATGGAGTCTCTATGCCAAGGAACAGCTTTCTGTTCCAGAATGCTATCCTGATGCTTCCTTATACTGGCGCTGGTAGTGGCATAGCCAGAGTGCTGGAGAAATGTCCGGATGCCAAATTCGAGAATGACGAGTCCAAGTATGAGTTCATAGTTACTATACCGCGAAATAGTAACCAAGAAAATGGTGAAACTATCCAAGAATCAACTGATATATCTAAGATAACTACCCAAGAAGACGGCAAATTATCTAAGAAAACTATCCAAGAAAAATTAACCAAGAAACAAATTGATATTGTAAATTTCTGTACTGTTCCCAGAAGTGCTCAGGAGATAATGGATAGACTCGGTCTTTCGAACCAGAATTACAATAGACGTCACAATATTGGAGTTTTGTTGGAACTTGGTGTGCTTGAGATGACGGATCCTAATCATCCGAAATCAAGAAATCAGAAATACCGTAAAAAGCAGTAAACACCAAATCCCAATAATTTATGCCGCAACCTATCATAGAAGTATTATGTATGCTGGCCTTTTTCGGGCTGGCGTACCTGATTGTCATTTTCTGCGTGTGCAGGGAGATGACCGGCACATGGAACGGTTTCCTCTTCCTGCTCGACTACAAATTCTGGGCGTTTGCGATTCTGAACCACGACTATTTCGAATCTCTCGATAGGGAGGAGGACTACGATAAGTTCGTACGGTACTTCTCACGAAAAAAACTGATGCCACGCCGTAAGGGAATGTTCCTTCGTATGCGTGAGAAGGAGCGTAAACTTCTGGTGATGCTGCTAAGCCAGGAGGACTTCATCAAGGAGAATTTCGGAAAACTTCCGTACACGGCAGACCGGCACTCTGAGATTTGCAGAAATTGGGATGAACACCTGAAACAGATACCCTATGGAGAAGAGTGAAGCAATAGAGTTCTGCAAGGTGCATTACATCAATTACCTTGGTCTTGCTGAAGGGTTGATGTACACGGACTACTGTGCGCAGGTTGCCGTGCTGCTGTATTCGGCTTTTAAGGCTAATTCCAAGGGCTCAAATACCGGAAGGATCTTCTATGCCTGCAAGAAGAGTGGCTGCTTCCAGGACATGGAGATATCCCGTTTCCGCGAAGTATGGTCTATAGTTTTCCCCGACGCGGCCCCGTCATTAAGCACGTTTAAAAGATCTGTCGAGACCGTGACTATGGCTTTTCAGGCGAAGGGAACATCGAGGGATAATGAAAGTTTGAAAGAAGACCGCAGGAAAACAATAGAACTCTGCACTGCGATAAAGGTTGCCTGCTGCCGGGAGGTTCAGACAGCCACTCCGCCGCAGAATGAACTCCAGATGAACCTCAAATGAACCTGAGATGGGCCTCAAATGAGCCTATTCTATTAAAATACAGTATTTTACTGACCTTTGCACCGTTCCGCTATGGGACGGTTTTTTAGTTTATCATTAATTACTGTAATATTATGCAAAGGACAGATCAAAACACTAACGGCATCATCGTTCTCACAGAGGACAGCATGCCACAACTGGCCCGCTGCGTGGCCGAAATCCTCCGGGAAGAGTTCAGAGTCTCTTCCCCTTCAATGAAATCTTCCATCCCTGCCGGTGGCACCGACGAGCTCATCTCCAAGGCCCGCGCTTGCGAGATCCTGGACCGCTGCGACTCCACCCTCAGCAAGTGGGCGAAGCGCGGCATCCTCGTTCCTATTCGCCGTCACGGCAGTCTCTACTACCGCCTCAGTGATGTAATGAAAGTCTATAACGGAGAATTATGAGAGAGACGGAGACAAACTTCCTGACAAGAGCATCATCAAAAAAGTAAGGAGGATCATGCCATGAAAAAGAGACCAAACAGTTTCGAAGAGATGATTGCAGAGAACATCCTCGAGCCGGCTGCAACGGAAGAAAACACTTTGGATTCCCTTGCAGACCCTAACAGGGATACCTACACCAAAATTGCATACGCGATGAAACGCATAGCCGACAACAACGACCGGTGTAAGGAAGTCTACGAAGAAGAGCACTACGAACTCCTCGACTTACTGAACTCCTACCACAACACGCAGTACGGGAACAAGACGCTGATAGAATCCGTAAAGGAACTGACCAAGACAAAGCAGAAAGCCCCGGTAGTGAACGCGAGCGTAAGCCTCAGCGATGACGACATTGGCAAGATTGAGAAAACGGTCCTCAATAGCAAACCAATCTTCAGCATGCACATCGACTTCAATAAAAGCAGACATTTCATTATCGGGGTGACGATACTGGCCATCTGTGAATTCTTCCTGGGCTTCGGTGCCTGCAGACTTGGTACACTGACGCCTGCGGAAAGGCTGGCGATCACGGAATACCGCTGCCTCTCCGAACTTGGCGTCAGTGCTCCCGGTTATTACTATGAGAATGTAATCAACAGGTATCCGATGAAGAGCAAGGAAATCCGGCAGACAGTACGTCTTCACCATACACGGTGCAGACAAATCAGACAGATACGGTCTTCGCTCTCCGATGAGTATTCGAAGAAGCTGGCGGAGACCTTCCCCGAAGGCATCGAGGTGGAAAACGCGTTGAAGACTCATGCTGGCGGAGTTGGGGAATCCATCTATATGTACTGCATCGACAGGCAGACTACATCACCCTTCTCGATATTCGTCACCCCTGCCGGGAACGTCTTCCTGAATCACGACTCAGAGCAGAAGGAAGTCAAGGGAATCACCTCCGCAGAACTCAAGGAAAACTGGGAAAGAATCGACGTGAAATGACACTGCGGAACGCCGTCGGCAGTATCTGACAAATAAAATGGGCAAGATGTGCAGATGTACTACGTAAATCTGCGTGCCTGTACTACGTAGGGCACATTACGCCCGAGGCGGACAGGAAAACTTCCGCAGTCGGTTTTACGCAACATATCAAAAATATTATGAGCAGAAGAGATTACAAATACTGCGTCCGCTTCACTGAAGAGGAACGTGAAAGAATCATCAGGGACATGCATGCCAACGGCTTCCTTTCTATGACGTCATATATGAGGGACCGGCTTTTCCGGAGGCACTCAGAATACGTTCCGGGAATAAGAGGGACGGCCACGCTTGAGAAACTTACAAACAGGGTTTGCGAGGCAGCTATGTCCCTGGCGGAGGAAGGCCGGAAAATTAATCTTATTGCCGCTGAGGTCAACCGGAGGCAGGAACTGAACAAGGACGGATCACCAGTCAGGTTCGGAGGTATGGCCATGCATTGGACACGCCTTTATTTGCGGTATGCCTCCGTACTGGCAAGGAAACTTGAAAACACAAAGAAAATGATTCAGAACTATGAGAAAGGCAAACACAGAAGGTAGGGACGTCATCCTGAACTTCCGCTTCGACTTCTACGAGGCCATAAAAATAGAGCGCTTCATGCGCAGGCACGGCTATACATCGCGTTCACAGCTGCTTCGCGATGCACTCTTGAAGGACAGGTTCACGACCACCATCCTTGCCCCTGTCTCGGAACTTGAGTACCTGACAGATTTGTTCGACGAAATCGAGCTCATGCGAAAACAGGTGATCAGGGTTATCGCCAATACGCTGCAGATTGTGGACCGGTTCAAGTACTATGCAACCCTGGACATACTGACATGCGGCCCTTTCGAGTACGCATATTTGGATTACCGCGGACAGCATAAGGACATCCTTGACCGCGCCATCCTACTGGTGGAAGAACTTATGGGAATCTACGCTGCCGCAGGTAAGATATTCCTCGATAAAAGAATAATGAAGAACGAAGAAGATATGACAGAAATCAAAATCAACCCCAAAGCTTTGAGGCATGAATATCTGGCTGCCGGCACAACGGTGAGCCGCAAGATAGAAATAATCCGTGCATTGTACCGGGCAGGATACACGAGCCTGATTCCGACTGACGACATTGACCTTATCAACAAACTGTTCGAGGCGAAGCAGAGGCACATCCAGAAGCACGAAGACTTCATTGACAAATTAATGGAAAGGTAATGGAAAAGATATTCAACCCGGCTCAGGCCATCTGCGAGGAGATTGAGAAAGCCAGGCAAGCACCGGGACACGCAGGTCTGCTATCCTACCTGACTTTGACAGCCTAATTTCCTTGCTTCTGTAACAGTCTGATTATCAATCTCCCCAATTTTTTATAAAATTTTCAGGGTGAATCGCGTCACCTTGAGTAACTTTGCGGATATGTTTATCCGCCGTCGAAAGAACAAATCGGGTACGACAAGCGTGGTCGTAGTGGACAAGAGTTCCGGGAAGTTCAAGGAGCTCACAACCATTGGAGTGTCGTCTTCTCCTGAAGAACTTGACGAACTGGAACGTAAGGCCCGAGTTTGGATAGACAGACATACAGGCCAGCTCTCGATTGACTTCGATGAGTCCGAAAAGGCTCTTCAGGAAGTAAAGAACACCATATCCCGGATAGATAAAACTCTTCACAACACGCCACAGGTCATTCTTAACCACATCTATGACAGCATTGGCTTCAACGCTGTAGATGGTAACGTGGATTTCCCCCAGATAGTATTTGAAAAAGGGGCCACAGAAAGAGGCTTTCAAAGGTAAACAAGTCTTGTTATCATTCCAAGTTTTTCAGCAATTTTTGAGTTTCTTTTACACGATATGATTGTCCTGTCATATTGACCAGTCTGGCCTTGTGGCAAAGTCGGTCAACGAGTGCCGAACACAGGACTTTGTCCTTGATGACCTCCTCCCATCTTGTAAACGGGAGGTTTGTCGTTATTATGATGGAACGCGAGCCCGTGCGCGTGGATATCATATTGAAGAGGAGTTCGGCGCCCTCCTTGTCGAAGCCGACATATCCCATTTCATCGCAGATTACAAGATCGTACTTCTTGAAGCGGGCTTCAAGCGACTGCTGAGTCTTGTTCGACTTGGCTTCACGTATCTGTGTGAGCAAGTGCGGAACAGTTGTGAAGTACACGCTGAAGCCCTCCATGCAGGCTTTTATGCCAAGGCCTATGGCAATATGGGTCTTGCCGGTCCCGGGATTTCCATACATGACGATATTACGCCCCTCGCGTATGAAGTCGAGGGTCTCGAACTCTGGGAGAAGATTCCGGCCATCGGCCGGAAGATCTTCTCTGACAAGTTCCTGAAGGTACTTCAGTTGGGCGAAGTTGGCCTTCCTGATTCGAGTATATTTCCTGTTTTCGATGCGCTGCTCGACCTCTCTTTGCAAAAGAACGCGCAGGAACTTGCGATAGTCCCACTGTTGAGCGGAAGCATCTGATACAACGTCATCCAGGCTGTCCTTGACAGTCGGAAGCTTGAGCTCCTTTATATATTTGTTAATGAGCTCGTTATCGGGTGAGTAGTGGTCCATTTTTCGTATCATTCGGGCAATTTGGTCCCATTTTCCATTACATTTTCAAGTTGATTGAGGATATCCTCGGAGCCTGTTTCGATTTCAATGAACTCGTCTGACTTCTGGTCTTCCCTGAAGGGCTCATCCTTTGCCGCAAGTGTCTGCAACGCCACTTTGAAGTGGTCCGCCGTGAAGGTCTTTACGCCATTCCACCGGATTTTATCGGCAGCTTGTACGACATCATCATACGAGATATTGTTATCACGTACATACTTCACAAGCTGAAGGAACTCCTTGCCATTCTCTTTGAAGTATCTATGGTAGATGACCTGCATGCTCGCAGGCATTTGATGGAAGGCCTCCGAGTAGTATATGGCCTGGGTTTTCTTCATCAAGGTCTTGATGTAGTGATTGATATCCACTATCCATTGATTCGAGCCATAGCTTCTGATGTGCTGTGCAACAGGCTTGTGATCCTTATCCAGTATGACTATCTTCTCACTGTACATCCTTACGGTAACCATTTTGCCTGCCATTTCTTCAGGTACCGAGTAATGATTGGTCTTTATGCAGATGGTTGCTTGTTTGTCAGCCGTGTAGTCGGCAAGTTCGTAGCAGCCAATCTCTCCAGGATACGCATTGAGATAGTACATATCCGCAAGAACCTTGTCTTCCTTCTCGGCAGTTGATGCGCTGGCGACTTCCTGATTGAGTTGATCGCATACGCTTGAGAGCCAGGCCTGGGCCGCATCTATTGAGTCGAAGTCAACACATGACGTGAAGGCTCGTCCGCGAACATAGTCCACGCTGCGCTCCACGTTGCCTTTTTCCCAACCGGCACGGGCATTACAGAAGCGCCATTGGAACTTATAATATGTACTCAAGCGTTGCAGGGCTGTGGTAGGCTTCTTCGTCTTCTCGTCGAAGATTACAGCAACGCGCATATTGTCGTACACCATCGTGTGTGGTACGCCGTTTATGGACTTGAAGAAGTTCCTGTGGGATTCCATGAAAGCCAATGTGTCTTGACGATGGAACAGATACGCCTCTCTGTACTTGCTGTAAGGCATACAGAACACGGCCATCATTAGGCTAACTTTCTCGCCCTTTATGAACAGCTTTACCTCGCCCCAGTCAAACTCGCACTCTTCTCCCGGCTCTCTATGGATGCGCAAATATACATCCTTTGATTTAGGGGCTTTGGCCTCTTTCTTCCGCCTGACGTACTTGCATACACTTGAGTAACTGACGCTTAACCCCTTCTTTTGGAGCTCATGGTGGATGTCTGTACACTTCAGGCACTGCTTGCGCATACCGTTGTTTCGACGACGCTCGTTCTCCTTGAGCCATTTGTCAATTTCCGCCGATACGGCGTCCTTGACCACCTTGGCTTTGTAGGCTCTGGATTTGTACTTTGGGGTATCGGCGAGGAATTCGTCTATCCCTGTTTCGGGATTCTCCTTGATTGCGGCCTCGAAAGCATTGATAAGGCGTGTGACCGTTTTGCGGTCTGCTCCAGTCTTGCGGGAGATTTCCCGGAGACTGAGTTCTTCTACTCTGTAGAAGTGAAGGATTTGTTGTCTAATGTCCATAGAGATCATTGTTTTTAAGATTTGTTCACCGCAAATCTAAAAACCTTCTCTCGATGGTCCCTTTTTCAATTATTTTCCTGGTGGAATTTTGCGTTACAATTTACATTTGTTCCCAAATCCATCCTAGACAATATAGATGGGAATATCTAATCACAAAGAATTGGGAACAAATTGGGAACAAGAAAAAGAGAATCGCCATTCTAGATAGCTAGAATGGCGATTTGTGTGACTCCTACAGGATTCAAACCTGTAACCTTCTGATCCGTAGTCAGATGCTCTATTCAGTTGAGCTAAGGAGCCAGAATATCTATTCGTCCACCTTTATGGTGCCGCGCTTAGCCTCTTTGATACGAGCCTTCTTGCCCTGAAGCTTGCGGAGGTAGAAGATGCGGGCTCTGCGAACCTTACCGATCTTGTTGACCTCGATGCCGTCGATGAAAGGTGACTGGAAGGGGAAAATCCTCTCGACACCTACTCCGCCGGAAATCTTGCGGACTGTGAATGTCCTTGTATAGGGAGTGCTGCCGCTGATCTGGATGACAACTCCACGGAATTTCTGAAGTCTGTCTTTGTCACCCTCTTTGATCCTGTAAATGACGGTGATTGTATCACCGGCCTTGAACTCGGGATATGACGCTACTTTCTCGTTTGCGAAAGCCTGGTCAACTAATTTGATAAGATCCATAATCTCTTTTGTTACTTTCTGCAGCGTCACCGAACCGTTCAGAGAGAGGCTGCTTCCTCATTTGGGATTGCAAAGGTATAATTTTTTTTCGTTAGAGCAAAAATAAACTAAAAATATTTGCTTTCCTTTTCGAAGAGGGCCTTGTCTTCACGTGACGGGTCCGGTTTGACTATGGAGGAACTTTCGCGCAACTTTTCTACAAGTTCGCGGTCGCTTCTGCTGAGTTTTCTCGGTATCCAAACCAGAATCTTGACGTACAGGTCTCCGCGTCCACCGTATCCGTTGACTGACGGGAGTCCTTTCCCGCGGAGCCTGTGTACGGTGCCTGACTGAGTGCCGGCTTCCAGTTTGAACTGCGTCGGTCCGTCGAGGCAGGGTATGCTGATATCGCAGCCGAGCATTGCATCCGCGATGCTTATCACTCTGGTGTAGAACAGGTTGACACCATCGCGCTTGAATTGTGCATGCGGTTGCTCCTCGACAACAATGAGGAGGTCACCGTTGATGCCTCCGCGTGCCGCGGAATGGCCTTCTCCTTCCAGAGGAATCTGCATCCCGTCTTCGACTCCGGCGGGAATGTGAACGCGAACGGTCTCTTTAAGACGGACGAGGCCGGTCCCTTTGCACCTGCCACAGGGGTTTGAGACAATTTTGCCTTCACCGTTGCACTGGGGACAAACGCCCAGAGTCATGGTGCGGCCGAAGAAGGAATTGGTCATATGCTGGACCTGACCGGTGCCGTTGCAGGTGGGACAGGTCTTGACATCAGACGCATTCTTTGTGCCCCTTCCTCCGCAGTCGGGGCAAGGGCGGTTGCGCTCTATGGTGACTTCCTTGTCACAGCCTGAATAGATTTCCTCAAGTGTCAGTTTGACTCTGGTGCGGATGTCGCGGCCTCGGGCGACACGACTTTGCTGCCTGCCCCCGCCTCCGAAGCCACCAAAGCCTCCGAACCCTCCGAAGCCTCCGCCGAACGCGCCTCCGAAGAGATTGTTGAGAATGTCATTCAGGTTGCCGAAACCCTGACTGAAATCAGGTCCTGCGGCACCGTCCACTCCGGCGAATCCGAACTGGTCATACTTTGCCTTCTTGTCCGGGTCGGACAGTATGGAATAGGCCTCCGATGCTTCCTTGAACTTCTCCTCGGCTATTTTCTTGTCGGCTTCGGAATCGTCAACGTGCCTGTCGGGATGCCATTTCAGAGCGGCTTTTCTATATGCGCTCTTGATATCATCGGCGCTTGCTCCCTTCTGGAGTCCGAGCACCTCGTAGTAATCTCTTTTCTCTGCCATATTCTATGCTCCCACTACAACCTGGGGGTAGCGGATTATTTTCCCTCCGAGTTCGTAACCGGTGCGTGTCACGTCGATTACGACACCTTTCAGCTCTTCTGTCGGGGCGGGAATCTGAGCGATGGCTTCGTGCCTGTCCGCATCAAATTTCTCTCCTTTGGCCTCAATCACTTTGAGCCCGCGTTTCTTGAGGGATTCCATCAATTTGTCGAATATCAGAGCCGTGCCTTGTTTCGCGGCTTCATCTTCGGAGCCTGCAAGCATTTTCATAGCCTGCTCGCAGGCATCAAGCACGGGCAGGAGTTCCTTTATGGTGTCGGCGGACGCGGTGTTGATGAGCGCCAGTCTTTCTTCTGCACTGCGACGGCGGAATGTTTCGAATTCAGCCATCAGGCGGAGGAAATCGTCATGTTCCTTGGACAATTTGTCAGTCAGTTCCTTCACCTTGTCCTTCTCCTGGACTTTGCATTTCTTTTCTGCCTTGACGTCCTTCTCCGGTTTCTCCACCTCCGGGGCTTCCTTCTTGATATCTTCCTTTTCTTTTGCCATATCTTTATTGTGAATAATTCTGGTAAACATCCCGCAAAGATAGCAAAACATCTGCCAAATCGCGAATTCTGACTTTTTGGCAGTCCTATTCTGCGGAAAAGTGTGTAAATTTACAAATTGTTATATTTGCAGCAGTTATGCTTGTTGCAACGGTCATACTGAACTGGAACACCAGAAATTATCTCCGTGAATTCCTTCCCGGACTGCTCTTGTCGTGCAGGGCGCTCGGATGCGATGAGAGCGGAGATCCCAAGGCCGGGGTTTTTGTTGCCGACAACGCCAGTGAGGATGGTTCGGTCGAGTTTGTAAAGACAGAATTCCCGGAAGTGGGGCTGATCCGCTTCGACCGCAATTACGGTTTTACGGGAGGCTACAACAAGGCGTTGGCAGAGATTGACGCCGATTATTATGTTCTGGTGAATTCCGACATAGATGTGCCGGAAGGATGGTTGCGGCCTTTGGTGGATTGGATGGCTTCTCATCCTGAATGTGCAATCTGCGGCCCCAAACTGCACGCGCTTTTCAGTGAGGGGGTTGCCTACAGGCGTTCCGACAATTTTGAATATGCCGGTGCCGCCGGGGGATACATAGACAGCTTCGGCTATCCGTTCTGCCGCGGCAGGGTGCTG
Source organism: Candidatus Cryptobacteroides sp. (assembly GCA_045598165.1). Lineage (GTDB taxonomy): Bacteria > Bacteroidota > Bacteroidia > Bacteroidales > UBA932 > Cryptobacteroides. The sequence continues at coordinate 15,538 of JAZLLN010000102.1, read as the reverse complement.
AAGCGTGTCGAAAAAGACCTCGGGCAGTATGATGAGCCTTGTGACGTGCTCTGGGTCAGCGGAGCCTGCCTTATGGTGAGGAGAAATGCCTGGCGGGAACTCGGAGGGTTCGATGAACGGTTTTTCGCCCATATGGAGGAGATAGACCTGTGCTGGAGAGCGGCGCGCAAGGGATGGAAGGTGACCGTTGTTCCGGAAAGTGTCGTTTATCATCTTGGAGGAGGTACGCTGCCTGCGGAGTCTCCGTTCAAACTTGAACTGAATTATCGCAACAACCTGCTGCTTTTGGAAAATAATGCAGGTTCGAACGCTCTGTTATTCGCCAGAAAATTACTGGACGGATGCTCGGCCCTGGTTTACCTGCTGTCCGGCAGGGCGGCCTCATTCAGGGCAGTGGCAAGGGCGCATTCTGCATATAGAAAACTGTCAGCAGGGGTGGACAGGACTTCCCGTCCGCTCGGGGGGAAGGCTGGAGCGATGAGACGCTTGTGCATTCTGCCGCTGGCGGCAGTGAAAGGGAAAGGAATTTTCAAATATCTGAAACAATATGAAGATTGTCATTGAGGGTGCGGGGGAAGTCGGTTCCCATCTCGCCAAAATGCTCAGGGAGGAATCCAACAACGTTGTTGTCATTGATGATGATGCAAACCGTATTGCCAGGCTGAGCTCTTATGTGGACGTGGAGACGGTGCTGGGCAATCCGTCATCAATTCAGGTGCTGAAAGATGCCGGTGTGGACAAGGCTGACCTGTATATTGCCGTGTATCCTTACGCCGCGCAGGAGGTGAACATCGTCGGGGCTATTCTGGCCAAGCATCTCGGCGCCGCCAGAGTGATTGCCCGTATCAATGAAGAGGAATACCTTCTGCCGGAGAACAAACTCCTCTTCAAGGAGGTTGGGATCGAACTTATGTTTTATCCGGAAAAGAACGCGGCGGATGAGATTGTCTCCCAACTCAAGCATGCAATGGCGGCCGAAACCTTGGATTTCGCCCGTGGGAAACTTCAGATGGCTGTTTTCAAGATAGATGAGAACTCAAGGATGCTTGACTTGAAACTGTCGGAGTTCCTTGAGATGCTGCAGCCCGATGAAGCCGGATTGTTCAGAATAATTGCCATCAACAGGGACGGAAAGACCATAATCCCTACCCTCAGTACGAAATTCTTCTTCGGAGACATCATCTATACGGTGTCCAAACAGGAGGGGGCTGAAATGATTGCCTCCTATCTGGGAAAGAGCAGTGTGTCTGTCAGGAGTGTGATGATATTCGGAGGCAGTGCCATTGCGGAGATGGTTGCGGCCACCCTTTCCAAAAACGGCATCAGCGTGAAAATTGTGGAGGCCGATAAGGACTGCTGCATAGAATTGACGGAGAAACTTCCTGATAACGTACTTATTGTGAATGGCGACGGAAGGAATTCCGATTTCCTTTATGATGAAGGAATCACCGGGTATGATGCTTTTCTTGCCCTTACCAAGGGTGATGAGACCAATGTGCTTGCCTGCGTGGCAGCCAAGAAATTCGGTGTGATGAGGACAATCGCAGAGGTGGAGAATATCGAGTATATCAGGCTGGCGGAAGAGATGGGAGTTGACAGCGTAATCAACAAGAAGTTGATAATGGCCGGCAGAATCTTCAAGTTCACCTTAAGCGGCAGAGCCCGTTTCGTGAAATATATGACGGAAAGCAATGCCGAGATCATAGAATATACCGTTGCGCCGGGCAGTGCCGTCACAAGGGGCTGCATCAGCGAAATCAAATTCCCGGAGGGGGCCATCATCGCCGGAGTGATACGCGGAAACGACACAATCATGGCGGTCGGGGATACCCGGATAGAAGCCTATGATCGCGTCGCTGTGTTCGCTATGCCTCAATCCATCCAGGACGTGGATAGACTGTTCAAGTAGTTATTGCTTATTGTGGCAGCATCCGCCCTTTTTGTGCTGGCCGCCGCATTTCCCCTCTCCTTCGCACTTGCCTTCACCACATTCTCCTTCCTTGCAGTCGCCGTGGCAATTGCCACCGCATCCGCATCCTTCCTGCGGGAGATATTCTCCGTGAAGGCCTTCTTTAAGTTCTTTCTCCGTGGCCTCCCTTACGGACTCTACCTTTCCGGAGAAATTGAGGGTTTTGCCCGCCATGGGATGGTTGAAATCCATTTTGACGGTATCAGTTCCGATTTCCCTGATGGTCCCCTGAATAACCTGTCCTGATGCATTGAGCATAGGGATGACGTTCCCGATGACCAGCAGGTCTTCACGCAAAACGCCGTCAGCTATGAATGAGCTCTTGGGAATGTCAAAAAGGTATTCGGGGTTGTATTTCCCGTATCCTTCCTCGGGTGTAAGTGTGAAGGCGAAATCGTCGCCGGGTTCCTTGCCCTCAAGTTCGGATTCGAATTTCGGGAGGAGCATTCCTGTGCCGTGGATGTATTCCAACGGTTTCTCGGAACCGGCCTTGTCTGCAATTCTGCCTTCCACGTTGAGTTCATAACTCACTGCCACTACTTTGTCTTTTGCTACTTTCATATATCTGTTTGATTTTGAATTATCCGTTGAAATCCACGTTTGCGAACGCTAAGGTAGGAATAAGTTTGGACATGCAATCCCTTGCATCGTCTCCGGCCGCAATGAGATTGTTCCATAGGGAGAGGAAATTGCCTGTGACCAGCATTCCGCTGACGGGGCGTACAATCTTTCCGTTTTCGAAAAGGTATCCTTCCACTCCATAGGAGAAATCCCCTGTGGAGGTGTTGCAGTTGCCTCCGTTGAATTCTGTCACATATATTCCTTTGCCGCAAATCCGCAGGATCGATTCCAGATTCAGTCCGGACCGGGGCCAGGGAAGAATCTTGGGTCTTGTCGCATCTTCTATGGTTGGATCGATTCCCAGTTTCGCGCTCATATAGCTGTTTACGAAATACTGCCGGACTGTTCCGCTTTCAATTATGGGCCCTTCTTGTGTAGCCACGCCTTCGGAATCGAACAGTTTTGAGCATGTCTGCCCTTTGATGTGGGGGACATCCATAATTGTCATTCCTTCAGAGAACAGTTTCTTTCCGAGGCTGTCCATAAGGAATGAGTTTTTCTGCTGGATGGAGTAGGCGTTCAGGGCATTCAGCAGGGGAGACACCACTTTCGAAGCCACATCGCTGTCTATGACCATATTGCATTTCGTGCCGGGAACGGGCTCCGAGCCAATTTGGCCGGCGGCTCTTCTGACGGCTGTCTCTCCATACTCCGCATAGCCGAGTTTCTCCAGCCTTGACGAAGAATCCCACCAGTAGCCGCTGTATTTCTCCCCGTCAGCCTCTATCGTCACTTCCAGGCCGTAGTCGAAATTGTCTTCAGTATGAAGGCACAGAAGCCCCTGACTGTCCATAATGACGGTTTCGTATCGTGAATCGGAGTATTCTCCTTCTTCCGACACAATTTCATATCCTTTCGGTTGGATTTTGCCGAAAATGGCGGCATCAATTGCAATCCTGCGCCTCCTGTCCGGAGTCAGTTCCGGATATCCGGGATCTTCCAGCTCAAGTTCTCCGCCACTGACGGCTGTCTTGCAGCAGCGTTCGGGGGTGGGAAGGCTGCGACAATCGTCAGGTGCCATCATCCTTACTATGCCTATGGCCTTGGCGAGAAATTCACGCAGGGATTCAACGCCTGTCTTGTTTGTTGAGAAACTGCCGAAACGTCCGTCAACGAACAGAGAGAAGCTCAGGGAACAGTCTTCGCAGTGCGTGACCTTGTCAACTTCTCCGTTGAGGGTTGAGACAAGGTCCTCGGTGCTTCGCGCAAGCGTCACCCGGGCTTGTTGCGCTCCGGCATCAAGAGCAAGCCGCAGCGCATCCTTCGTAATCTGTATGTTCTGTTCCTTCATCTTCAGTTTCCTCCTACGGTAAGGCCCTTGACCAGAACGGACGGAATGCCGCAGCTCACCGCGACGCTCTGCTCCTTGCCACAGGTCCAGGTGCCGTTGTCAATCTTCAGGTCGTTCGCTACCGCCACTATGTCGGAGAGAGCCCGTGGACCGTTTCCTATGATATTAATATCCTTGACGGGCATGGTCAGGCGCCCGTTCTCTATCAGGAACCCGCTCTTGACGTAGAAGGTGAAGTCGCCTTCCCCGATTTTGACCTGTCCGTTGGCGAACTGGTCCACGAATATGCCTTTCTTCACGTTCCCGATGATGTCTTCCATACTTCCGTCGGTGCCGCTCTCCATATAGGTGGCCCTCATTCTTGGTATGGGATTATAGCGGAAAGATTCGCGCCTGCCGTTTCCGGTGGGCTCCACTCCGAAATATGCGGCACTGATTCTGTCGTGGAGGTACGAAGTGAGAATCCCGTCAGTGACCATATATGTCTTCTGTCCGGGCACGCCCTCGTCATCATAGTTGCAGGAGCCGCGGTTTGCCGTTATGGTTGCATCATCCACGATGTTTATACCCTTGTTGCAGATTCTTTTTCCCATTCTGTCGCAGAACACGGATTGTCCCTTGCGGTTGAAATCGGCTTCGAAAGCGTGCCCCATCGCTTCGTGGAGGAGAATCCCGGAAGCACCGGCCGCCATCACCACGTTCATCTTTCCGCCTTTGGGGCGGCGCGCCTCGAACATTGCGTCCACGCCTTTCACGGATTCTTCTATCAACTCCTCAATCAGGGAGTCCGAGATCATTTCACTGCCACATCTGAAACTCCTTGACACTCTCCTGTTCTCAATTCTCCCATCTTTTGAGAACACGGTGCTTACGGAGATGCTTCCCAGGGGACGCGAATCGGTGGTGAGTTCTCCCAGGGAGTTGAACATCATTATATCGCTTACCGACCAGGAAAGCATTGCGACAACCTTGTCTGCACGGCTTTCACGTCTGTGGATTTCACTGTCAATATTCTTCAGCAGAGGTGCGAACCGGGCCGCTTCGCTTTGCTTCCAGTCTGATTGCTGCGGATAGAAGTTCTGATTCACCTCCGATTTGCACAAGGCCCTGAATCCGGTGCTCATCCTGGGCCTGGCGGCGGATGATGAATTGCTGCCGGCAATGGATGCCGCTGCGCGCGCGGCATTGAGCAGGGATGCATAGTCCGTGCTTTCCGAGTATGCATAGCCGGTCTTTTCACCGTCCAGCACCCTGATACCGCAACCGTAATCCTGATGATAACCTCCGGAATTCACTTCCGAATCCCTGAGCAGCAGGTCAAGGTAAACAGTATCCTCGAAATACAAGTCACACCAGGACCCGCCATTCCTGAGCCCTTCTGCCACCAGAGCTCTCATCTGTTCTTCACTGATTCCGAATTTATTGTTCATTGTCCTCAGAAGGATGTGCTATCTCGTTGATAATCTTATATTTTTCTTCGTCTTTTACAATAATCCCGTCCTTGTTGCCCTCGGCTACGACAATGAAAGGAGATTGCGTGTTGTCGGCAAGCACCCAATGGTCACATATCGGAAGATACGTGTCAAAGAAATACTGAATCCCCATCTTATACCGGCGCCTTATGACGTCTTCGGGTATGTTATGACCTCCGGCGGCGACTCTGTCGGCAACTCTCTTGATGGCCATTTCCGGAGATTTCAGCCAGAAATAAAGAAGAGTGACGCTATAACCAAGGGTGCGTGCTTCCTCTATTATTCTGACGAGGGATCGGGTGGCAAGCGTGGTCTCGATGCTGAAATCGGCTCTTCTGTTCAGCAGATAGCGGATTTTTATCAGCATATAGCGACTTGCGGCGACTGATGCGGCCGAGGGGTCGAAAGGGGAGAGACTTTTGGCAAATTCGTCCGAATTGACAAACTCCCTGCATTCCAGAAGTTCCGGAAGCAGAGTGTACGATGCGGTGGTTTTCCCTGAACCGTTGCAGCCTGACAATATATAGAGTCTGGGCATATCAGTGTGTCACTCCGTAACCGAACAAGGCAAAATCCCCCTTCGCCGGGTCGTTGGGGAATATTTCCCTGAATGCATCCGTGATTTCCACAGCGGTTTCAAGATTCTTCTGTTTCCGCTTTGTAAGTCCCAGTTCAATGGCCTGGCCATAGACGTGGACATCCAGCGGTATCAGCAGGTTCGCTTTATCGCTGTGTCTCCACAGTCCCAGATCGACCTTCCCGTCATCCCTGACCATCCAGCGGCGCATCATATTTATCTTCTTGTTGGGGGCGTGACGATCCTCTTTTTGATTGAAGATTGTGACCCGCATTTCAGAGGCTGTCAACCCTTCGAGGGAATCGTGCCATCTGTACCATTCGTTCAGACGCTTGCAGATGCCGGCAACCTCGAACCACTTGACTGTGCGGTGGATGCTTGTGTCGTCGTTGCGCCATTCTCCGGAGGCAACGTAATCGGCCGGCCTCCATTCCATCTCGTCGAACAGCCTCTGGAGGTCCCGCACAATCATAGCCCTGCGTCCCCAGGCAAAATGCGCTGAGAACACAGCTGCTATTTCGACATCTTTAAGGGCGGCACCCCTGCTGACAAATTCCCTGGGGAAGGCTATCGGGTCTTCCTGAAAATATTGTGGGTCATTGTATATCTCCGCCCACTCAATCAGTTGTTGCTTCAGACAGTCTTTCACTATTCTGCGGTGGCCGCCTCAATTTTTTTCAGCATAGCGAACATTATGCTTCCCGCAATGACACAGAGGGCCATGAGAATCGCCCAGTTGGCCCAGAGCGGAACCTTTTCCCAAAGGAGACCCGGAATGGAGCTGAGATAGTTTCCAATTGCGGTAGCGGCGAACCAGAGTCCCATCATAAGTCCCTTGTACTTGGGTGGAGCCACCTTGGTGACGAATGATATTCCCATAGGGCTGAGAAGGAGTTCCGCGAACGTCAATACCAGGTATGTCGCCATAAGGTACTGTGGAATGACCGGGTCAGGAGAGACTGTGCCCTGCAGTTCTGCGGGAGACATCTGTCCCTTTGACGCAATGATCATTATGAGGTAGCCGAGAGCGGCGACAAACATTCCGATGCCGATCTTCTTGGGGGCGGAAGGCTCAAGTCCTTTCGGATGCCTGTCAGTCTTTTTGGCTGCGAGAGCGCTGAAAAGTGCCATTGAAAGAGGCGTGAGGGCTACCACAAAGAAGGGGTTGAACTGCTGGAACAGTTGGGGGAATATCTCGAGAGGATTGTCAAGACCTTTGAAAATCGCAAAGGCACCCACCCAGAGTCCTGCTGTAACCACGCCGGATACGAGTTTCCCGGATGTTTTTTCTGACTGGAAAGTTGCGAATAGGGTATAGACAGACACAGCTATCAATGCAAGGGCCCATATATTGAAGCCTATCCTGCACCATCCCTCAGCATAAGCCTGTGTATAATCGCGCGCGAACCAGGTGAGAGACTGTCCGTTCTGATGGAAGGCCATCCAGAAGAATATCACGACTGCAAATACAAGGCAGAGGGCTACAATGCGGTCCTTTGTCTGCTTGGGAGTGAGTTCCACAACGTTTGCGTTGCCGGAGGCCGCAGCCTGCTTGGCGTTTACGTCTGCGTGCTTGAACCAGCTGCGGGTGCAGAGATAGATGGCTATGGAAACTATCAGTGAGACGCAGGCCACTGCAAAGCCCATATTGTATGAAGAAGACAAGTGTTCGATATAGTAAGGACAGAATTCTCCGAGCGGCATCTGGGCGGCATCTCCGGGCATCATATGCGCGAGAGTCTGCAGCCTGTCTGCGTTCTCAGGGGTTATTGTCCCGTTTATAAACTGATGGGCCAGTGCTGGAATGTCAGCCTTGTAGATGAGTCCTGCGTTTCCAAGGAACCTGTTCGTGATGGCAGTGGCGGCAGAGGGGGCGAACATTGCTCCGATGTTGATTGCCATATAGAACAGACTGAATGCGGAGTCTCTCTTGGCGCTGTATCTGGGATCATCATAGAGATTGCCGACGAGCACCTGAAGATTACCCTTGAAAAGACCGGTTCCCAGAGAAATGAGAAGAAGGGCTCCTATCATCAGCGCTATTCCCAGACCATTCGCCGCCGTGGGTATGGCGAGCGCCAGATAACCAAGGAACATCACGCATACTCCGGTGACAACACATTTTCCGTATCCTATCTTATCCGCGAGGATTCCTCCCACAACAGGGAAGAAATACACACAGGCGAGGAATACCGCATAAACCGTGCTTGCCAGAGATCCTCCCCAGCCGAACTTGGCCTGAAGGAAAAGCATGAAGATGGCGAGCATAGTGTAATAGCCGAAGCGCTCACCTGTGTTGGCGAGGGCGAGGGCGAACAAACCTTTGGGTTGATTCTTGAACATTATCTTATCTTTTCTATGGTTAAACTTTTAAATTGTGGCAAGCACTTCTTTCAGGAAACCATACACTTTCTGCACTGAAGGGATGTGGCATCGTTCGTCGGGGGAGTGAGGACTCATCAGGGTGGGGCCCATCGAAACCATATCCCAATCGGGATAAGTGCCTCCGAGTATGCCGCATTCGAGACCGGCGTGGATAGCCATCACTTCGGGCTCCTTGCCGTACATTGAAGAATACACTTTCTTCATCACTGCGAGAATTTCGGAATCCGGGTTGGGCGCCCAGCCGCTGTAACCACCTGCAAAGGAAGTCTCTATCCCCGCCAGATTGAACACGGACGTGAACTTGTCTGCGAGAGCCTCCTTGGCGGTGTCGACGGAACTCCTCATAAGTGTGTGGACTGAGAACTCCCCTTTGTATATCCTGACCATCGCAAGGTTGTTGGATGTCTCGACAAGCCCGGGAACGCTTGCGCTCATGCGTTCCACTCCGTCGGGACAGGCGAGAATGGCTTCGACGAAGCGCAGTGCGGACTTCTCCTCGACATAGAGACATTCATCGTGGTCGCATACCGTACCCTCCGGGCACTTGTAGGGTTCGAACACCACCTTGAGATCCGGGTCGGTCTGGGCATATTCCGCTCTGATTGCAGAGGCGACGCGGCTGACCACCGCCTCCGCCTTCTTTGTGTCCTTCACATAGACGGTGCAGAAGCATTCGCGAGGGATGGCGTTGCGCAGAGTTCCTCCTTCCATGTCCAGAAGTTTGGCATCCGTCTCCTTGAGAAGAGCAAACAGAAGTCTGGCCGCCACCTTGTTGGCATTGGCACGGCAGAGAATAATATCCATTCCGGAATGCCCTCCCTGGCAGCCGAGCACGTTGAGAGCCCAGCACTCATATCCTGCGGGTTCTTCCTTGCGCTCATAGCTTGCCTTGGCTGTGGCATCCAGTCCTCCGGCGCAGCCCACGTAGAGTTCGCCCTCGGTCTCTGAATCCAGATTAATCAGAATCTTTCCCTTGAGAATGCCGGGTTCCAGTGCCTGTGCACCAGTCATCCCTGTCTCCTCATCATAGGTGATGAGAATTTCGATGGGACCATGTTTTGCCTCCTTGTCTTCCACGATGGACATGGCCAGTGCCAGTCCCATTCCGTTGTCGGCGCCGAGGGTTGTGCCACAGGCTTTCACCCAGTCGCCCACTATGCGCGTCTCGATGGGATCCTTCTCGAAATCATGCCTGACGTCCGAATTTTTTTGAGGAACCATATCCATATGCCCCTGAAGAATCACGGGCTTGCGGTTTTCGTAACCCGGAGTTGCGGGCACGCGCATTATCACGTTTCCTGTTTTGTCGGCAAAAGTTTCGATATTATGTTCCTTTCCCCAATTCAGAAGGTACTCGCGGATTTTCTCCTCATGTTTGGAAGGCCGGGGATATCTGGTGATGTTGTAGAAATTGTTCCAGACAAGTGAAGGTTTAAGGTCCCTGATGGTCATAATCTTATTTCTTGAAAAGATTGGTTACGTTGAAATTATATGTGATACCTATGTTGAAATAGTTTTTCATTCCCTGATTGTATCCGCCACCCGCGTGGATGCGGAGGTCATCACTCTTGAGAGGGTAGCATTCGAGAATAAGGCCCGCGAACCAGTGTTTGGGGGAGAATTCGAAAAGAAGGTCTTCCACATCTCCGTTGAACCACTCATATCCCGCCTTGCACTTGATTCCCAGGTGGTTGAGACATCTCCAATCTCCGGTAAATGCCAGATGGTTGCTTATGGATGCAGGTTTGTTGGGGCAGAGGATGTAGTCGAGGGCAAGATTCAGATTGTCCGTGACAGTGAACAGGTTGCCTAAAGTGAGGATACAGAACTTGTTGCTGGCCGCAATGCCGGCTTCCTCATAATCTGCAGTATCATATCTGATGAAGTTGGCGGTGAAGTGGGGCTGATAGATACCGTATTCTCCGCTCAGACCGAAGGAAACGGCTCCGTTTTTCTGAAAAGGCTTTTCGTCAAAGGGGGAAGAGCAGAACTGGGCCTCAAAGGTTGTGTTGATGCTGCTGAATTCGTAGGCAATCTTGCCGCCCCATTGGTACATCTGGAGGTTGTTCCAGAATTCGCTGCAGAGGAATGCGTAGTTGTCAACGTCGTTTGGCATTTCCTCATTGCTGCCTGTGAGCAGAAGATCCTTGCCGACAGTTATGGACAAACCTCCGAAGGTGAATGTGAAATTCGCCCAGTCGCACCAGTTGACGTCCCAGGAACGCCAGGTATTCTGGTACAGCGCTTTGGTGTCTTTGCTGACCCAATGGTTTGAGAACGAATAGGATACGTGCTCTCCTATGTCACCGTCAAGAAAGGTGTAGAGGTTGTAGTCCAGAGGGTAGTCAACCCTGCCGACTATGGAAAAATCGACAGATGATGCTGAAACCAGCGGGAGGACAGCGAGCATAACGCTCAAGAGAAGTTTTTTCATCGGTTTACTTGGGCAAAATTATTTAAAAATAGGGTAGGAACTCATTTTGCCGAGCTGATAAACGGGGACTCGTACCTGCAGCAGGCTGTTCACTCCATCGGAAAGCGATGCCTTGCAGATGGCCGGGATGCGGTAGAAAATCTCATATTTGGGTTTGGAACCGCCTTTGCCTGAGCCGGACTGCGCGAAAGGCTCGACGTCCAGCTGGAGGTAATAAGGTTTGCCGGACATATTGTCCGCGTTCACGAGACCATCGGTTTCGGAAATTCTGAATGCAACGTACATCTGTTTCTCCTTGGACGCATCGGGAATCACTTCAAATACCGCTGTCTGCGTATGATATTCAGAATATCCGAGGAACAGGGTGGTGTAGTCCGCCTCAAGTTTGTTGAGCTCCTCCATCGTGGCCTTCATCGCTTCTCCGCTGTAGGTCGCATCGGTGTCTCCGACCAGAATCTTGTAGCGGTTGTCCCTGATTTTGAAAATCATGTCTGCGACCTCCTGAGCCTTGCGCTCAAGGGATTTCTCAACCACGACATTCTGACGTACAATGCCCTGTGCTCCCTGAAGGGTGTTGGATTCCGACATGAGGTTGGACGGAATGCCTTTTGCCGCAAACGAGCCTTTCCCGTCGACCGGAAAACGCCATACGGCTCCGTTTTCGGAATATGCCCCTTCCTGCCCGGAAACCAGCCCCTGGGATGTTATCTGAAGGTATGTCTGGAGTGCACTTGCCGGCAATGCGGATGAGAATCTTGCACTCTGGTCCGCCTCCGCCGCGCTGGTGAGTTTGATCTCTGTGATTTCGAACGAGGTCTCGTCCTGAGTGCGGGTGGAAACTCCCAGATACTTCTGCGCGAATCTGGCATAGGGCCCGGCATGGAACACTTCCTGGCGTGCCGTCACTTCAAAGAGAAGGTCTGTTCTGGGAAGGGAATAAGTCACGTATCCGTCCTGGGCGGACATTGACAGGCATATTGTAAGAAATGCCGCTATTCCGTAAATTTTTCTCATATTACGATGTCTTTAATACATTCTTACAAATATATCAAATTTTCATTTTTATTGAAAGGGTCCGAAAAAAAAGAGACCGGAATGTAAACCCCAGTCTCTTGAAAATATAGCTTCGCGGCTGAATTACTCAGCGACAACTGTAATCTTGACGGTAGCGAAAACGCCTTTGTAGCATTTGACCTTACCCTCGAATTCGCCTGCTTCCTTGATTTCGGGAACAGTGACATTCTTCTTGTCAACCTCGATGCCCTTTGCTGCGAGAGCCTCTGCAACCTGAGCTGCGGTGATGGCTCCATAGAGCTTGCCGCTCTCGCCCGCCTTTGCGGCGATCTCAACGTTGGCAGCGGAAATCTTGGCTGCAACTGCCTCGGCGTCAGCGACGAGCTTGGCCTCTTTGTGAGCCCTCTGGCGGATTGTCTCCTCGTGCTGCTTGAGAGCGGATGCGGTCGCTACTGTAGCGAAACCCTGAGGAACAAGATAATTGAGAGCATAACCAGTCTTTACTTCTACCACATCTCCGGCCTCGCCGAGATAGGCAACTTCTTTTTTAAGGATGATTTTCATAGCTCTCTATTATTTAAGAAGGTCAGTAACATAGGGAAGAAGAGCAAGTGAGCGTGCGCGCTTCACTGCCTGAGCGACCTTGCGCTGGAACTTGAGAGAAGTGCCTGTGATGCGGCGGGGGAGAATCTTACCCTGCTCGTTGAGGAACTTCTTGAGGAATTCCGCGTCCTTGTAGTCAATATACTTGATGCCGGCTTTTTTGAAACGGCAGTATTTCTTCTTGCGAACCTCTACGGTAGGAGGGTTCAGATAACGGATTTCGTTGTTCTCTACGTTTGCCATGGTTTATTCCTCCACATCATTGGGTTCAACTTCTGCCTTGGGCTCCTCAACCTTGGGGGCTGCGGCCTTGGCTGCGCGTGTCTGGCGGCGGTGCTCTGCATAGGCGACAGCGTTCTTGTCAAGAGCGACTGTGAGGTAGCGGAGAATACGCTCGTCACGGTGATACTGGGTCTCCAGAGTTCCTACGAACTGGGGATCAGCCTTGAATTCAATCAGGTAATAGAATCCTGATGTCTTGTGCTGGATTGGGTACGCGAGCTGCTTGAGCCCCCAATCCTCTTCGTACACAATCTCACCGCCGTTGGACTTGATGAGATTGACGTACTTGGCAACCGCTTCCTTCATCTGGGAATCAGACAAAACGGGAGTTGCAATGAAAACGGTTTCGTACTGTTTGATCATTTTGTTGATAGTTAATTGTTAGTATCCTTTTTCCAAAGGGGTTGCAAAGATAAGCCAATAATCGGACAAAACAAAATTAAATGTTGACGTCTTCGAGTTCCTCCTCACTCCTGAGGTTGGCCATTATGAAATTCTGGCGTTCTATGGTATTGTCTCCCATATAGAATTCCATAATTTCGGAGATACTCTCCTCTTCAGCAAGTTTCACTATGTCGAGCCGCATCTCATCTCCGATAAAGTGAACGAATTCCTGCGATGAGATCTCTCCAAGACCTTTGAACCTGGTGATTTCCACTCCGGTCTTCAACTGGGCGACAGCCTTTTCCTTTTCCGTCTGGTCGTAGCAGTACCTGTTCTCCTTCTTGTTCTTCACGCGGAACAGGGGAGTCTGAAGTATGTACACGTGGCCGCGGCGTACAAGATCGGGATAATACTTCATGAAGAAGGTGAGCACCAGCATGCGGATATGCATACCGTCATCATCGGCATCGGTAGCAACGATGATGTTGTTGTAACGCAGGTTCTCAAGATCATCCTCAACTCCCAGAGCGCTGATCAGAAGATTGAGCTCTTCATTTTCAGCCACTTTCCGGTGGCTCTCCTTGAAACTGTTGATGGGCTTTCCGCGCAGGCTGAAAACCGCTTGATAATTGGCGTTCCGGGCTTTTGTGATGGTACCGCTTGCGGAATCTCCCTCTGTTATGAATATCGATGACTTTTCTATGTCGTCAATGGTCTTCTCCGTGCGCTTGTCATTGAAATGATAGCGGCAGTCGCGGAGTTTGCGGTTATAGACGTTCGCTTTTTTGTTGCGTTCCCGGGTCTTCTTCTGTATCCCGGAAATTTCCTCCCGCTCCTGCTGGCTTGACTTGATCTTCTCCTCGAGCACGGGAACGATATCCTTGTGCATATGGAGATAATCGTCCAGAGCCTTGCCTACGAAATCATTGACAAATGCGCGTATGGTCTGCCCGTGCTCTCCCTTGTCCGGCTTCTCCCACATATAGGTGGAACCGAGTTTCATCTTCGTCTGTGCCTCGAAAGTGGGCTCCTGAATCTGTATGCTGATGGCTCCCACGACACCCTGGCGACAGTCTTCCGGTGCGTAGTTCTTCTTGAAGAAGTCCTTGAGGGTCTTGGCTATGGCCTCCCTGTATGCGGCAAGATGGGTCCCTCCGTCCCTGGTGTTCTGGCCATTCACGAAAGAGGAGATATTCTCTCCATAAGCGTTTCCGTGGGCCAGCACTATTTCAATGTCCTCTCCCTCCAGATGGATGGGAGGGTAGAGCGGCTCCTCGCTCAGATTCTCGTTGACAAGGTCCAGCAGGCCGTTTTCCGACTTGTAGGATGTGCCGTTGAGGACAAGAGTGAGCCCTTTTTTGAGGTATGAGTAGTTCTTGACCATCGTTTCCACGAAGTCAAGATTGTAATTGAAATCCTTGAAAAGGGCGGCATCAGGGAAGAACTCCACCAGCGTGCCGTTTTTCTCTTTGGTGGCGTCTTTTCCGCTGTCAACCAGTTTGCCGCACTCAAAGCGTGCCCAGGAACATTCCCCGTCCCTGTGTGAGCACACATAGAAGTCTTTTGACAGGGCGTTGACGGCCTTGGTTCCCACGCCGTTCAGTCCCACTGACTTCTTGAAGGCCTTGTCGTCAAATTTGCCTCCCGTGTTGAGAATGCTGACGGCCTTGATTACCGAGTCAAGAGGGATGCCGCGACCAAAATCGCGTACCCGCACGTGATTGTCCTCGACGGTAATCTGAACCTGCTTTCCGAATCCCATGGAATATTCGTCTATGGAATTGTCCACAATCTCTTTCAGGAGCACATAGATGCCGTCCGAAGGATTGCGTCCGTCTCCAAGGCGTCCGATGTACATGCCCGGACGCATCCGGATATGCTGCACACCTTCAAGGGTGCGTATGTTATCGTCGGTATAGTTGATCTGTTCTGATGGCATATCCTACAAAGATACTATTTTTTCTTGACAATGCCACGAAGGTGCAGGACAACTGGTTTCTTTGCGGCGGAGGTGTAGACGGTCAGGCTTTTGTCGAACGGATACGGCCCCTCGTCATTGGAATATGTCGCTTCTATCGTGCCCGTTCCGCCGGGGGCGATCCCGGTCCTCGTCCATTTCACGTCCGTGCATCCGCAGGAACTTACCACGGACTGGATGAGGAGAGGTTCGTCTCCTGTGTTGGTTACGGTGAAACTGCAGGAAAGGGGACCGTCCTTGACGGTGACTTTACCGAAATCGTGGACAGTCTTGTCGAAACCTGCCTCCGGGCCGGCCGCGAATGCGGCCGCAAATGCAAGAAAGAGCAAAATTTTCTTCATCACCGGCAAAGTTACAAATAAATTCTCATCTTTGACACTTCACTTTTGAGATATCGAAGCCCCAGACCGCTGTAGTAGCGATTTGGGGCTTTACGCATTTTATGACTTTGTACTAATATATCAGTCCTTCGCTATATTTTTTGTCTCGTTGATGATTTTTTTCATTTTCTGCCTTGAGTCTATCTGT
>JAZLLN010000101.1:0-3530 GCA_045598165.1 Candidatus Cryptobacteroides sp. | reverse complement strand
TTCTCCCGATTCAAAAAGAGACATCGGCCGCATATTCAAACGTCCGAAACGGCCAGTCCCGGTATGCTTGATAACTTCTTCGTCTTCCAGCTGAAGCGGAACTGATGACCCTGTCAGGATGAAATGCCCAAAGCCTTTTCTGTGGTCTGCTTCATATCGGATAGTATCCCATAACTGAGGGACTGTCTGCCATTCGTCAAGAAGTCTGGGCGTAGCACCGGCAAGAAGTTCTTGGGGATTGATATCTGCCTTTATCTTGACTTCCTTGAGCTGGTCGGGAGCATCCAGATAGATGAAGCTTGCTGCTATTTGTTCAGCTGTTGTTGTTTTGCCGCACCATTTAGGGCCTTGAATCAATACAGCACCCTTTCCGGCGAGTTTTCTCTTCAAAAGCGCATCTGCAATGCGTGGTTTATAGTCTGACATAGGACCCAAATTTTTGCAAATATACAAAATCCGTCATTTGTCGGAAAGTTTTTCGGGAAAATATCGGAATATTTTTCGGGCAAAAAATAAAGGCCCACGAGTGAGCCTTTATAAATTTGCTAGCCTTAGCTTATTTCTTACAAGTTTCCTTGCGATAGATTTTGCCAAGTTTCTCCAGATTGAGAGTTGCCTTGCGTACACGTGCCTGGGCGGCCTTGTTGTCGGTCTTTACGATGTCAACTTTGATAGCATCGCAAAGAGCATTGATCTGTTCGATAAGTTCCTTCATGATATCTTTGAATTAAAGTTTCTGCCGCAAAGATAAACAAAAAATCAATTCTTGTCAAGTATTCGTTTCCAGAATATATTATCGGATGATACATCCGAACGGGAATAACGAGTATTTCGCCAGTTTGAAATGCTGCGTTCCGAGAGGAATGCCGATGATAGTAATGCAGAGGATGACACCAAACACAAGGTGAGTCAGTGCGATTTCCCACCAGCCGAAGACGATCCAGAGCACATTGAATCCGGTTGTGAGGCATCCTGATGTAGGATTCATCTTTACCTCCTTCCCGAATGGCCAGAGAGCCAGAACGCCAAGTTTCATAATCTGCACTCCGAAAGGAATGCCGATGATGGTGATACACATAACCAGTCCGCCGATGAAGTACATCATTGCAGTAAGGAATCCTCCGAGGAGAAACCAGATGATGTTGCCGAGAAAGTTCATTCCACTACTATTGTTAAGCGAAGTTACTAAAAAATTACCGGAGTGGAGTGTAATGGGATGTTATTTCGGGAGATGAAAGGGATTTCATCCCTTTTTCGTTTATTTTATGTTTTTACGATTTTTTATCGTCGGGAGGTGACGGGGACTGGGATTTTCGCAAAAACAGGCCTTGTACGCACTTGAGATGAACGTTAAAATTTATTTTATGTTCATCTGAAAGATTAAAAAACATTGCACATTTTTTACATAAAAAAGATTTCGTCACATTTTTACGTTTCTTATATTCGAATGGGAATATTATGCTTAGATTGGCCGTTCGGCAGAACCTGGAAGGATTTTGTTGGAGCAACGGTTCAAAGGAAACACTGCCGGACAGATTATGGAAAATTTTGCAGCTTGGATTCAGATGGCGGCTATTATTGCCGTGGTGTATGTTTTCGTGAGGGCTATTAAGAGGATGGCCAAAAAGGACAAACTCAAGAAACGACAGGAGAAGCTGGAGACAGAGATGAAAATAAAAAAAGCCCAGCGGTATCTTGAATGGGCGGCAATGAAGGAGGCTGAAGGACGGGAGGGTGACCCGAGATTGAGGGCGATGGAATTTATGACGCCTCGTGTGGGCGGAAAATTTACCGTAAGTTCG
This sequence comes from Candidatus Cryptobacteroides sp., assembly GCA_045598165.1. Taxonomy (GTDB): domain Bacteria; phylum Bacteroidota; class Bacteroidia; order Bacteroidales; family UBA932; genus Cryptobacteroides. The sequence goes on along the minus strand of JAZLLN010000101.1, from coordinate 1,728 downwards.
TTCGGAGGCAAGACGATAGCCTACTGCTTCAATTATTACCCCCGGGGCAAGATGAAAGAGGAAAATCCCATCTGGGAGGAGAACCGTAAGATGGTGTGGGATTTTAAGTTAGGCAATTATCAGGTCGCCCAAGTGCTGGTGACGGATTTCATAAGGGGCCACTTTTCCAGAGCGGAACTGCAGGATATGATGTTCTGCGTGATACCGGCGTCTTCTTCCGAAAAGAATGAACGGAGGTACAGAAAGTTCTGTGAGGCCGTGGCTGCTGCCACCGGGATAAAGAATGGGATGGATGTCATCCGGATATTGTATGACAGGGATAATTCAAGGGAAGCGAAGACCGGTGATGTGACGTATAATCTGGACTTCGGTGATGAATGCATCGGCAAGCGGGTAATTCTGTTTGATGACGTCTTCACCCGGGGCGCATCGTTCAAACAATGCTCGGACCAGTTGATTGAGACAGGTGCGGATGAGGTTATCGGATTGTTCCTCGGAAAGACAATCAGTTGACGGGAGGAAAGAAGTCGAGCATCAGTCCAGAATCATTATTGAAGCGATATCGTCCAGAGATATTCGCGCTCCTTCTTTTAGGATGAGAAGCCTATTGGGGAGATCCACGTTTCTTACGGTTCCTTCCGTCTTTACATATTCTCCACCTTTCTTTCGGGCATCTTTCCTGAACCAGGTGATACACACGGCGGGATGCTCATTGAGCCGTTCCATAATCAAGGAAAGCGTTTCATTGAGCGCGAGCATCTGCTCCTCATCCAAATCGGCCTTGGTATCAGTCAGGCGGGCCGTCTCGCTGACCATCGCATCGTAACCGGTGAGAGCGGCAAATGGAGCGAATTGGGCAGCCCGGTCGTATTCTGACATCCGGGGATGCGATTTCGGATTCCAGCGTGGAATGTTTATGATATCGTCGTACTTGCTCATGCCTTGTGTCCTCCCACCTGCCGGTTTCTGTCCCTGGCCGTTGCCCCTTCCTCGAAGTTCATACCCTTGAGAATGGCATTCTTGCCGTATTTGTTCTTTATCGCCAAGATGGCCTCCTGACGGCGGCGCTCTTTTTCGTCGGCCTGCTGATGGTCATCGAACAGATTCAGCTGAATATCTGCCTTTGCTTCATCGACAGTATTTTCTGCAACAACGTTCATTCTACGCACCAGCAGGTTCCTGTCCACAACCCTGTCGAAGGGCTGCATCACGGCATCGGTTATCAGATCCGTCGAAGATGTCTGGCGTGACAGCCGTATTGAGCCGTGCGAGGGCTTGGGGATCTCACGGCCGTACCAGTCCTTTTCCACGGGACCGGTGTAGGCAATACGCCTGTGTTCGTCAGTCAGATTCTCAATATCGTAACCTATCATCAGCGTCATTTTGTCGGTGACAAGTTTCTTTGCAACAAGGTAGAGGACCAGATTATCGGTCATTTCGCGAACAACCAGCTTTGCTTTGTCGAATGTGTATGCCGATGACAGCACCTGACCTGTGCTGAGACTGTTCACAGAAGGCTTGTAGGCCTTTATCTGCGCAATGGTGCAGGGTTCCCAGCCCCAGGCGTGGTCGATGAGCAGCTCCGCATTCACTCCAAAGAGTTTATACAGACGCGCCTCGCAAACTAGAGAGCAGCGGGCAACGTCTCCGAGCGTGTACATATAGTTTGCCTCCAGTCTGGCGGCCAGTCCGTGACCTATTCTCCAGAAATCCGTCAGGGGACGATGT
>JAZLLN010000100.1:0-4228 GCA_045598165.1 Candidatus Cryptobacteroides sp. | reverse complement strand
TCAGGCCTGCAGTGCAGGCGATGTTGTTTTCGGCAAAACGCTTGAAATCCTCCTTTCTCACATTGCGCAGATGCACGAGACAGTTGCGGTGCTTCCCGTCGCCACCCTTGATATAGGCATCTGTAGCCTCGGCAATGGCTTTGTCTCCCATTACGTGAGTATGAACGGTGAGACCTTTGGAGTTACATTCGCGGGTGATGACGGCAAGGCGGTCAACCTGCCAATGACTGTTGTATGTAATTCCGCTCTTGTATGGTTTGTACATTGAGCCGGTAGAAGCTTCCACTACACCGTCCATAAACAGCTTCAGATACTGCGGACGCACGTGTCGTGTGCCGTATTGCTTGTTAAGAGATGCGAGATAGTCTATCTGGTCGCTCATATCTTTCTGCCAGGGTTCAACCTCGTAGGACATCGAAAGCAGCATCTTGAGCCTGCCCTCCTTGTCGAAGCGGTTTGCAGTCTCGTAGAATTTGCTTGGATGGTAGGCGTTCGACCAGCCTTCCATATACGACACATAGCCGGTGGAGAGCAGCAGCTCCTGAGATTTTTCGAGGGCGATGCCTGCAACTTCATCATCTATTATTTCGTCTGAGTCGATGCCTCCCATACGCATAGGATACCCCGTCACGCGCTCGTCTATGAAGCCTGTAAGATGTCCGTTTTCATCCATCTCGAGCACTCCGCCCGGTATTTCCCTTATTAGCACATTGCCCTTGTCGTCGATGATGCCGCAGCGGCGGAAACATTCCGTATTGCAGTACATATTGTGTCCGCCGGAGTCAAACAGGGCGACAGACAGCCCGTGTGAGACAGCATCCAGTTCAGCCAAAGTGATTGGATCCGCCCCGGACATGCGAATAGCGTACATATCCCATCCGAAGCCGAACAGACAATGCTTGCCGGAATTGGAGGCCTCAAGAGCGGCCGCATCGACTTTTTTCAGGATTTCAGCCTTGCCGTCCTCGTGAGCAAACAGCAAACCACCCTTCATATTGGCAAGACAGATTGTCATCATATAATGCGCGTGACCGTCGAAACAGCCCGGCATTACCATACCTTTGCCTGTATGGTCAACCACTTGGGTTACACCATCTTTAATATAAGCTTCAGCCCCTGCCTTGTTGCCTACGTAAATGAATTTACCATTTTTGACGGCTATTGCTTCAACAACAGGGTTGTTTTCTTCAGCCGTGTGGATACTTCCATAGACTACGGTATCAGCATAGTCTGCACTGCAACTCACCATCAATATGGTTGCAACAATTGCTAGTAATGAATTAATAAATTTGTTCATAATTGTTTATTTTCTATATGTCTGTGGGTGTCGTCTTATGGTTTAGGATAAACCTGCTTGCCTTCGAACCAGGTGGAAGCAACCTTAGTGTTGAAGATATCCTTTTTGTTCGTCTTCTCCTGTTCCAGGACATCCTTGTCAAGCACTACGAAATCGGCATATTTGCCCACTTCGATGGAGCCGCGTTCCTTCTGCAGGCCGAGGCTTATGGCGCCGCCCATAGTAAGACACTTGAGTGTCTGAGCTACAGTGAGCAGTTCCGCAGGATTGAGTGGAAACGCATCGGGAAATTCCGGGCAAATTCCGTTCACCGCCACTCCAATGATGTTCGGGACGGTGCCCAGCGTATTTCCGGCGGGCGAGTCGGTGGAGGATGACACTACGATGCCTGCATCCAACAGCGATTTCATCGGATATCCGCTTCCATAAATGTCTTTCGGGATAAAGGAAAGATGTGGCATAGCCCAATCAGGATCCCCGGCGTGCCAGATGATATTGGATGCGATGAGAATGTTGTTTTCCGCACAGCGGGTGATGTCCTTATCCATAATGTTTCTCACATGAGCGAGCGAGTTGGGCACAGTCAGCGATGAAACCGCAGAAGATGCACAATATGCATTAATGACAGCTTCGCAGGCCAGGTCTCCGAAAGTATGTGTATGAACGGGCATACCTCTTTCGTTGGCGGCAGCAACGATGGCGTCCAGTTCATCCTGCTCCCAGATGATGTTGCCTTGCTTTTTGTCCGCAGGAAGGCCCTCCATCAGATATTCCTCGCTAATCCAACCTGTACCGGTGTCAGTTACTCCGTCCGCGAAGAGTTTCACACCATTGGCTATGACGTGGGTGCTGGAGTACTTGTCGGCAAGAGTACCGATGTAATCAAGCCTCTTTTTTACGGTTTCCGGCATGGAGCCTCCCTTAGGGAAACCCCAGTCATAACTTCGGATGTTGTAGAATCCTATCATATTGACCGTGAATTCTCCCGCCTTATCCAAATCATAGGCATACTTGTAGGCTCTGGCCTCTTCATCCAGATAGTTGGTCGCCGCATCCAGATAACAGGTGAAGCCGCGCTCATTGAGTGCATTCACCGCGTTGACACAAGCCTGACGGTACTGTGCATCATCAAGCAGGGCGCCTACGGCCTTGTTGACAACGTAAGGTATGACTTCGTCGGTGATATAGCCGGTAGGTCTCCCGGTCTCGCCCAATGTGAGAATATCACCTCCACGAACATCCATCAGCTTTTCGCCGGTATCCTTAAGGAGTCCTGCTTTCTTCAGTGCAATGGTGTTGCACAGGGCATTGTGACCGCCACCGTCAATGAGAATGATAGGATATTCCGTTGAAATCTTATCAAGTGTTCCGGCATAGTCTGTCAAGTTGTCTTTCGACACTTTTTCCGTGGCCCATCCGAATGATACGAAGGGACCCGGATCGGATTCCATCTTTTGAGAAATCACAGTGCTGACCAGTTCTTCATAGGTGGCCTTGAATCCCGGAAGCATTTTTGTAACCCCTTCCACTCCTATGAAATGCCCGTGGCCCTCTGTGCATCCGGGGATGACGAGCCCCTTGCCGGTGTAGTCGATGACCTCAGTGTCGGCACCGACATACTTCGCGGCTTCGTCCTTGGCGCCCACATAGACGAATTTGCCGTCCTTGATGACGAATGCTTCGACGATTGACTCCGACTGGTCAGCCGTGAATATCTTGCCATACACCACAAGGTTCCCGCCAGACAGGGGGTCTTTAGGGTCCTCCGATTTCCGGCAGCCGGCAAGCAGACCAGTACCGATAATGATACTCGCAACAGCGATAAGTTTAAAGCATCGGTTAAGTGTGTTCATTTTCTTGTTTACTATGTCTTATACATTCATAAAGTTCGGGTATTCATCGAACAGGCACATTGCCAGTATGAATGAAGCTATGCACGCTGCCCACACGAAAACCGTCCAGAACACCCTGTGTTTTCCAAAGAAGGATTCAGTTCTCTCCTTGAGATATTTTGAGTATATGATTACCGACAGTATCGTTGCGGCTAAGATGCAAATCCAGGCTATAATCACTTGTCCATCAGTACAGAGCTTCTCAAGGCTAAACGAGAAATATGAAATAAACATAATTATTACCCAAGAGATGCAATAATACTGATTGATGTGTTTTGATGGATGGATAAGGACCGGTATTGATTTCTGCGGTAGCAGTTGCCAGAGAAAAAAGAACAGGCTAATCAATCCCACATTGATGAGCAAGCAGATGACAGCATCAGTAATCGGACGATGTGCAAGATATACCTCATTTGTCAAGCCCCTGAAGATATTCTGCTCCACATTGAACGACAGGTAAATATATGCTGCGCACAATACTGTCCCAACCAGAAGAGATATGGCGTGGAACTTTTTCTTGTCCTGCAGGAACTGGTATTTGTCGCCGAACCACTGCCCGGCCGCCACGAAGATGAACCAGTTAAAGAATGGGAAATAGTTCTCGGTCGGTGTGCCCCATAAGAAGCCGAGAAGCTGGTCAATCGGATAACAGCCAGTAGATACCCCCTCAAGCAATGTCCCCAGAATGCTTAAGGCAACGGATATGAGCAACATCCCCCCATTCCCTATTTTCAGTTTCTTGAGACAACCGACAAACAGGAAAGCGAGTCCCGCGAACTGAAGTATATCGACGCTTACCCCGTATGCCAGATAAACCAGATTGTCCGGGAGATTGAAAATCAAGCTGCTCAGCGACGCGGGAATGATTTCCCTGCACAGGAACAGGGTAAAACCGGTGGTTAGAAGTTTGAATCCCCTTTGAAGGCACTCCTTTGCTGAATTGTGTCTTGTATATGAAAGACCAATGCCCATACAGAACATAAAAGTTACAGCGCCGGCAATCGAACCCCTTACATACGAGTTGATTGCACTCAAGGAA
>JAZLLN010000099.1:0-8984 GCA_045598165.1 Candidatus Cryptobacteroides sp. | reverse complement strand
ACTAAGTATGCAAAAGAGATGTATGAAAAAATGTTCCAGTTATTGATGTGGATGGATATTGATACAAAACCTATTTTGAAGCATATTAACCACGTTAAACTAGTCTGCCGCATCATCGAGCATCTATAATTTTGTGGCTAACATTTGGCAAACACTTCTCGGATATATCTTTACCGGGAAGTCCGGGAATTTACGAGCTCAAAGAATCTCGATTTAGTACTCAAATGCCTATCAATAAGCTAATTACAGTCTTGATTCCCATCGCGTAAAATCCAGTAATTCCAAGGATTTTACCGGCAACATACCATTCTGTAGGAGTCACTAAAAACCGCAATAGAAGTGCTTCTATTGCGGTTTTTTCGTTTTCTTTTCCAAATATTTTCCAATAATGGAATTTGAGGCGCTGCTTATAGTTTCTAGCCCATATGACTCTATCTGGCATGCTTTCAATATGATGGGGGTATGCCACCATGGAGGTCGAGAACCTATAGAGATAATAGCGTGGCTTTCATTTTATCCATCGGTGGAAGATGCCCTTCGCCACAGTTGTATGCCAGATGGTTGAGATACCCCTTGTATTCCTCCTCCAATTGGAATCCCATTTTCTTGAAATGGAATGCCTCTGCAACTGTCCTGCTGCGATTGTTGCCGAAAGAACAATGCAGGATGACCTTTTCGCCGGTAGCATCAGCCTTCATAAGTTCGCGTACTGCGGCCAGAATGTTTTCCAGTCCCATATCCGGGCCCTCCTCCACCAATGGAAAATGAAACGAAAAAGTTCCATTGTCTCGATGAAGAATGATTGGAAGGATTTGCCTATATTTGCTTGACTTTTGAGGGCTGTCGCAATCAGCTCTCTGAGCTGGGTAAGTGGTCTGATATTCATTTCGTAACTTATAGTGTGGCAACTACTAAATTACTGAATATCAACCATTTATCCAAATTATTCAAGCAAAAATATCATACATTAATAACACTTTTTTCCAATCTTTGTTCTACTGCCGTAAAGTTGTCAGCTGATGTAACAAAAACGGACTGTTGAACTTGCAAATAATTGATAACTATACATTTATAACCTTTTTAACGAACTATTGCTCTATATCTTAGGAATTGTAGGATAAAACTGAAACCTTGGTCCCGGCAAGTAAAAACAGTATCGTCATTAATCAAAGCAAAAGCACTTCTATGAAAAAAACCAGTTTGTTGGCAGCCGCTCTTTTAATATGCAATTATGCATTCGCCCAGTATTCTTTGAATGACTGGAAAATAGATGAAAAGGACTATGAAAACGGAGAGCTGTACCTGAATGTAAAAGAGTACAGATTGAATTTCAACCATCCTCTTCCTTACGCTGATTTCCAGAAAGACTGGACTGTCAAGGCCGATTTGAAATGCGGTACTCTCGGTACTGAACAGGTGTTTGTCTGCAAGGAAGGAAAAGCCTCCCGTTTGATAGGCAGAAACTCTCTTTCCGGTGACATCTCGCTCGGATATGACTCCATGCAGAAGAAGTTCTTCGTAGAGGTGACCGACAAGTTTGAAACTCCTCACCGTTTGTTTGCGGGCCCTGTTGTAGAGGCTGGCAAATGGTATGCGGTAGAAGCCTCCGCACAGTACGACGCCAGGGCGGAAGAGTCCACCCTAACTCTTTCAGTGGACGAGGAGTCATCTTCTTTGGTCTATCCGGGGCATGCTCTTCGTCACAATGCTTCTCTTTGGGTGATCGGACGTGGTTTCCCTGGAGGTTTCCCTAATTCATTGCAGGTGCGCGATGGCTATATCAGAAATCTGAGCATTAGTGGAAGCGCTTTGCCTCACGTGACAGGACAGAATCCTCTTTTTCCTGGCCGATATACTGCAGATCCGGCTTTCACTGTGGTGGGCGACACCGTTTACGCTTATGTGGGCGAGGATTGTGCTGCACCCGGCGGATGGTTCAATATGCCTCACTGGCTCTGCTATTCTTCAAAGGATATGAAGAACTGGACCTTCCATGGACAGGTGCTGGCTGCTGGGGACTTCCCTTATGCTTCGCCTAACGGAGCATGGGCGGGGCAGGTAGTAGAAAAGGATGGCAAGTATTTCTATTACGTTACACTCGACCGCAAGGATAATGGAGAACATACCGTGGATGTTGCGGTAAGTGATTCTCCTACAGGACCTTTTGTGCCGGCGCGAAAAGACGGGACTCCTCTTGTTTCCGACGGAATGACTCCGGATTCATATCGTCCTAACGCAGACATTGACCCAACTGTACTTATCGATGATGACGGCACTCCTTGGATGGCCTGGGGTAACGGCGACTGCTATATGGTGAAGCTGAAGAGCAACATGATTGAGCTTGACGGAGAGATCAGGAAAGTTCCTATGCGCAACTATTCTGAAGGTCCTTGGCTTTTCAAGCGCGAAGGGCTCTATTATCTGGTCTATGCTTCCGACGCTCCGGGTGTTCAGGAGGAGCAGATGGCTTATTCAACGGCTGAATCCATCGAGGGTCCTTGGACATACCGCGGCTTCATCAGCACTTCGGCCAACCATGGATTCACCATCCATCCTTCTGTCATCGAGTTCAACGGGCAGTGGTACTATATCTACCATGACGGTTCATACAGCCAGAACGGTGGTCCCGGTGGCGACTGTCGCAGAAGCGTCTGTGCAGAATACCTCAGCTTCGAGAAGGACGGCAGCATCCGTTTCATGCCTCTCACGCAGGAGGGCTTGAGCTCCGGGATTGACATCTGGAATCTTCCTGAGCTTCAGGTCGAAAACGGGCCTTACACTACGGAATGGACGAACCTCAGCCGTCAGTACAATGTTCCTGCGTGGTGGCGTGAAGCAAAGCTCGGTGCATGGTCGCACTGGGATCCTCAGTCTGCAGCAGAGGCTGGAGATTGGTATGCACTGAGAATGTACCAGGAAGGACGTCCTCAGTACAAATACCATCTGGAGCATTACGGACATCCGTCCGAATTCGGCTACAAGGATCTCTGCAACGAATGGAAGACAGACCTTTGGGACCCGGACGAGCTGATGCAGCTTTATATCAAGATGGGTGCAAGGTATTTCCTGGCTATGGGAAACCATCATGACAATTTCGACTGCTGGGACTCAGCCTACCAGCCTTGGAATTCTGTGAACGTAGGTCCTCATCAGGACATTGTCGGCATATGGGCGGAGACCGCGCGCAAATACGGAATGCCTTTCGGAATAGGCTTCCATGCCACCCCTGCACGTACCTGGGGCCAGTTCATGACACCGCGCTTCACCTCCGACAAGAATGGCGACTATGCCGGTGTGCCATATGACATCTTCATGACCAAGGAGGACGGAAAGGGCAAATGGTGGGAAGGACTTGATCCGAAGGACCTTTACGGCCTTGAGCATCATGACGGACGCAACTCCCTCGAATCGCCATTCGCAAACCAGTTCATGTGGCGCGTGGATGACGCTATCCGCAAGTATCAGCCGGATATGATCTATTTCGACGAGCATGCAGGTGATTCGCAGATGGACCTTGGTGTCAACATGGGCCTGGGACGTCTCACTCCGCAGATTCTGGCTAATTTCTACAATATTGCCGCGAAGCGGTCAGAGGGTAACAAACAGGTAGTTGCAACCATGAAGGGCGTTGGCGGCCGTTACAACAGCTTCCAGAACTCTCCGGATGTACTGCCTCTCGCAGACCGTTCGCTCGTAAAGAGCACCGAGCTTTATACTGAGGACGACATCATGGCGTTTCCGTTCCAGACAGAGGTCAGCCTCCAGGACTGGCATTATCAGGCAGGCGGGCAGTACTGCAGTGCCGCAGAAATCATCACGAGGCTTATGCAGAACGTTTCCAGAAACGGATGCTTGCTGCTCAATGTCACTCAGCGCGGACGCGGTGACATCGAGGATGAAGCCCGCCGTATCTGTCTCGATTTCGGCCGTTGGATCGAGATCAACAGCGAGGCGGTATACAGCGCAAGACCGTTCGACGTATGGGGTGACGAAAATGTAATCTACACCCGCCAGGGCGGCAATATCTATGCTGTTCTCGTGAATTGGGAGGGCGGGAGCGTGAATCTTAGTGCTATCGCTGACAATGTCTCATCCGTAGGCAAGGTTACCAAGGTAGAGATGATCGAGACAGGAAAGAAACTCAAGTTCAAGCAGACCGCTGAAGGTCTTGAGGTGGTCGTGGGAAGACCTGTTGTCACTCCGGACATCACGGACCAGGAACTGGCATCAGGTTTCAAGGTTCTGAAAATCAGCTATGAGAAGAACTGGTTCAATGACGATGACCCAGGTGTGTCCACCTTCGGTTGGGACAGAAAATGCAAGCTCAAGGATGGTTCCTTCAACAACGACCTCTCATTCAGCGACCGTGAAGGTGACACTTGGAGTGTGGATTTTACAGGAAAGCGTGTAAGCATCATAGCTCCGACTGGTGGCCTGAACGGGAAGATGAAAGTGTTGATCGATGGCAAGGACTGCGGCACAGTACAGTTCTCAAAGGGAGAGGTCATGTGCCAGCAGATAGTTTTTGAATCAAGAAGACTCAACGGAAAACAGCATAAGATACAACTTGTGAACCTTGGGGGTTCCATTGCCGTTGATGCACTGATAATCAAATAATACTCATGGAGAAATTTTCATAATACGACCAGCCGGCCAAAAGATATTGCATGGCGCTAGAACTTGAGAACGATGAAAACATGCTGTTCATAGTGGCTGACAGCCGCATGTAAATAATAATGCACAATTCCACCAGTGAATAACATTAATAGGGACCAAATTAAAAGAAGAGACGCCACCTTTTGGCGAGGCAAACCAATGATTCACCTGGTCTCCCTATTATTCCATTTTGGTGAAATCTACAATTACCATTTACAGCCTCTGACAGAAGATGAGACAAACCATATATTTTCTCTATTAGAAAAAGATATTTCTGAAGATTGTAAAACAGCATGTATGCTTTTAATAGAGAACCAGCTTGGTGCAGAGTTTCACTTTAAGAAAATCCCTGATGGCGATAAAGATTTTTTCAGAACATTACCAATATACCACTTCTGGAAGGGCACAAACACGCAAGTATAATCTATGGTCGGCAAATACAAAGTCATAACCCTCTGCGGCAGCACACGCTTCAAGGAACAGTTCCTCGAAGCACAGAAGCGCCTTACCCTTGAAGGGAACATAGTCATCAGCGTCGGATTGTTCGGGCATTCCGGCGACGAAGAGGTCTGGACAGAAGGCACCAAAGAAATGCTGGACGATATGCACAAGCGCAAGATCGATATGGCGGACGAAATATTCGTCATCAATGTAGGCGGCTACATCGGCAGCAGCACCAGGAGTGAGATTGAGTATGCCAAGGCCAATGGCAAGACAGTGAACTATCTTGAAGCATTATAGAAAAAATTTGAACAATATGCCAACTCACCTGTTTTTTAGAGAAAACCTTCCGGAATCAGTCCTCGGACAGATTCCAATCCTGCGTCAAACCCGCAGGCTTTTGGAGATAATTGACGCGAACGGCGGCATCAAGATGACCCCAGCCGGATACCTCCCCGTCAAAATTGTACAGGAATTGTACCCATTGGGTGTTCCCGAATACTGGTATGAGATTGGCTACTATAAGTCTCTGAGGGAAGATAAGATTGAATTTATCCGACTGATGCGCTTCCTCGCGCAAACCTGTGGGGCCGTTAGAATGTATAAGGGGAAACTGGTGCTGACCAGGAATGGGAAAAGGTGGATGGCTGAGCCCAACAAGTTGTTAAGGGTTCTGTTCTATACTGTTTCGTATGCGGTAAATAATGGCGGGATGGATATGTATAAGATAGGTAACATCAATGGGCATATTCCGCTACTCTGCTCGCTTCTCGCTTGGTATGGCTCTGAGCCAAAAGAAGTCAAATTCTATATGGATGAGTTGTCTCGATATTGTCCCGGCATTTTCGATGAACTGCAAGTGGCTGGATATGGCACCCTTGAACAATATCGGGAAGATTGCTTCTGCGCAAGACTGATTAGACGCGGGTTGGGGCTCTTCGGCTTTGCAGAAAGAATAAAAGGTGCGGCTGATGTTGAATCAGGCAATCGTGAACCAAGCATGATAGAAAAGAAACCGCTTCTCGATGAAGTGTTTGAGTTGAAGGAAACAGAAGACGAGGATATAATTCCATTTAATGATAAACCGGTAAGTTGATAGGAGCGGTTATTTGGAACCCATCAATTAAAACAGTACATTCGGATATGGCAGAAAAAGAAGTAATGATTCAACAGGCAGAAGTGAGTGGGGCGTATTCCCAGTTGATTGGCAACATCTGTTCTCTTGTCGCCAATGCAAGAGATAACGTCGCCCGTCAGATCAATACCACAATGCTTGATGCCTACTGGCAGATTGGGCGGTATATTGTGGAATATGAGCAAAAGGGAGAAGCTAAGGCTGAATATGGCCAGGGCCTGCTGGAAAGGCTTTCAAGGGACTTGACTCAGGCCTATGGCAAGGGCTTTGGCAGGTCGAATCTCACCTATATGCGCAAGCTCTACCTTGCGTTCCCAAAATGTGGGACGCTGTCCCACAAATTGAGTTGGGGCCATTACTATGAACTGTTGAAGATAGATGATGAGCTGGAGCGCAACTTCTATATCCGTGAATGTGAGCAGGAGCAATGGAATGTCAGAGAACTGAAGCGGCAGATGAAGAGTATGCTTTTACATCGTCTGGCATTGAGCCGAAGCAAGGAAGAAGTTCTGGAGTTGGCAAGAGAAGGACAGGTCGTTCAAGAACCTCGTGACCTTCTCAAAGACCCTTTCGTATGGGAGAATGAAGAAAAATAGCTATGGACCAGCCCAAAATAGAGAGAATGCTACGGCTGATGAAGCTGCTGGCCGGCAACACGAACTACACGATTGACGAGCTCGCGGAGAAGTTGAACATGTCGTACAGAACCATCTACCGTTACATCGACACGTTCAAGTCCTCCGGCTTTGCCGTGTCCAAACTTTACGGCAACGTCTATAAGCTCGGCAAGATGCCGAAGCGGGCCCCCGATTTCGAGAACCTGATTTACTTCAGCGAAGAGGAGGCCTACATAGTGAACAGCCTCATCGACAACCTCGACCAGACAAATAACCTAAAAGTCGGCCTTAAACGCAAACTGGCCACCATCTACAACAGCACCAGCATCGTGGAGTATGTGGACAAGCGCAACATCTCCACCAAGGTCAGAGCCCTCACGGAGGCAGTCAAGAACAAGAAGAAAGTGCGGCTCATCGGATACGAATCCGCCAACAGCGACTCGGTCAAGGACAGGCTCGTGGAACCGTTCGCCTTTTCCACCAACCTCATCGATGTCTTTGCCTACGACCTGAGCGACCTGCACAACAAGGTATTCAAAATCTCCCGCATCGGAGAAGTCGAGTCCCTCGACGAGGGCTGGGAGTTTGAAGGCAGCCACCGTCGCCAGAGCACTGACGTCTTCCGTATGTCCGGGAAGTCCCCGAAGACAATCAAGCTGCGCCTCAGTATCCGGTCAAAGAATCTCCTTCTGGAGGAATACCCGCTGGCCGCCAAGGACATCACGAGGAAAGGAGCCTACTGGTTACTGGAGACCGGAGTCTATGATTATGCTGGGGTATGTAGGTTCTACCTTGGACTGGCCGATGACATCGAAATCCAGGACTCCCCTGAACTGGAGGCATACGTTCAGGACTATGCCCGGAAGCATATATTTCGATAATCTTTGGTTTTGATGCCAAATTGGTTGACAAAACCTGACAATTTGGTTATGTACCTTTGCTTCCGTTATGAATAAAGAGTGTGAAAATAATTGTTCCTTTTACCTAGGAACTGAAATAATGATTTTCCTTATTCTGACTATCTTGACTTTGCTGGGCTATCTAGGGGTAGTTATTTTCATCCTCAGGACATCACATAAGGTTGATGAGCACTCCCCTTCTCCAATAGTTCATACTGAAAAGCCGGATTCATCTTCTGATGAGTCAAAAGCTGTTGCTGCTGCGATATTTGGCGGAATACTACTGAGCCATGCACTGAGAAAAAGAACGCACTAGTCAAAATGAATGAATCATATCAGACATTCCGGAGATTCCTGCGCGACAACGGTTGCGAGCGGCAATTCGATGTTGCCTTTTATGAGCAGTGCGGAGCAAATGTGCTCGACGAGGCCCTTGCGGACATCCTAGTAATCGATGAAGGTTTTTTTAGCCGTGCATTCAGGTGGGACCTGACACCAGAGAGTCGGGATTTCTGGAAGGATCTGGATCAGAAATGGTGGAACATGTACATGTACCCACAACTCATGTAAACTCGTAATGCATCGCGAGCCCTCAACCAGGAGGCGCCAACCGAGCAGGGATGCCACGGTGGCAAAATGATGCGGATTATATAACAATCAAAACAACATCCATTATGTTTTATTCAACAATCAAAGAGGAAGATATCTTCTTCGGGGTCATCCACCAGGACGGCAGCCGCGGCGGACTCATCAAAAGACAGCCGACACTTCTGGAACTTAATGAACTCTGGCAGGAAAGACCGGACCTGTTCAAAGGTACCACCTGTGAATGCGGTCATCTGAATTACATCTTTCGGCACATCATAAAACCGCTGAAGGAAGATCCGGGCATGGTCGGGGCTAGCTTTATTGCATATTCATCAGGAACATCATAATAGACCTCACAAATAGACTTAATCTGCGTCCTTAGCACGAAATAATATGTTAATGCTGCAAACAACAGCACTATGAAGGCATAACCCATTCCAAGCAGTAGCCTTTCTCTATTTCTTGAATTTGAGAGTATCATAATTATCCAATAATATTAACAAGTTCTTGGGACACCTGCAAAACCATGGGTGTAAATAATTATATGTAGTTCGAAACAACAAGGGTATATTTGCAAATCAATACCCTTGAATATGTCACAGGAACTGCAGATTAAACTTCTTGAAGACTTCCTTCACTATTTTCTTC
>JAZLLN010000098.1:0-26696 GCA_045598165.1 Candidatus Cryptobacteroides sp. | reverse complement strand
GTCGAGCATTCCGACCATTCCGGAGTCCTTGTACTCAGGGCCGAAGGTGGAGAGGTCAAGGAAGCCGAGGATGTTCAGGCGGTGGTTGAGGCTGACGAGGACTACGTCCTTCTTTGCGAGGCCCATTCCAGGGCTGCCGGCTGCCGAGCCGGAGTCGAAGCCGCCGCCGTGGATCCAGAGCATCACAGGCTTGCTGGCCTTCGTGTCAGTGGTCCAGACGTTCAGAACGCAGGAGTTCTTTTCCGACATAATGCTGTCAGGCACCTCGCGCATGCCGCTTCCCTGCATCACCTGGGGACCGAAATGGTCGCAGACCATCACGGTGTCCCATTTATCGACTGGAAGAGGCGGCATGAAGCGCTCCACCTTGGCGTAAGGTATTCCGAGGAAGGCCAGGGTGCTGTCCTGTTCTATTCCTTTGACGAGTCCGTCACGGGTGCGGACTATGAGCGGGTCGGATGGCCCGCAGGAGCAAACAGCCGCAAGCGCGGCTGTTGCAATAAGTATTGTCTTAAGTGATCTCATGGTCTCTGAGCGGTCTTAGGGGTGCCGAAGAATGAGGCCTCGGCGTCATTTTCATCGAGGCAGAACACCATGAACTGGTCTTCGCCTTCGCAGACCTTCCAGTCTCCCTGAGGGTCGCTGTACTTGGCGAAGTTGGTCCAGGCGGTAAGCATCTTCTCGGAGAGGTCCCAGTCTCCCTGGGTCCAAGGCCTCCAGCAGTGCTTGAGGGACTTGAAGACGAACCAGAGGTCTGACGAGTGGAACGCTCCCTTCAGGTAGTCCTCTGGGTGTGAACCGTCGTCCGGGAGAGGACGGGCGAACTGGTAGGCGAATGCCGGGTCGCCCTTCTCCTTCCTGTCCAGGCAGAAGGCTGCGATGCCCGGAGCCATGTTGCCGGCGTCATTGAGCGTGAAGCCTATCATATAAGGTACATCGGCGAGGTTTCCTTCCTTGGCGGCGGTGTCGAAATCCTGCTTGCAGACGTATCCGTCGATGACAGGTGCGAACATTCCCATTCCGCCACGGAGCCCGTTGACGCGGTTGTAGATATTGACAAGGGAGAAAATCTCTTCGGTGGAGCAGGCTCTCATCTTTTCGATGGTGTCGAGGCCGGCCCAGTCCATTATTTCCTTGTAGTGGGCCGCCTGCTGCTCGAGGGTCTGAGGCTGCATAGCCGGCATTGCAGGCATTCCAGGGATGGCAGGCATCGGCATCGCGAAACCCTGGGCGCTCATTATGACCGCCTTGTGGAAGAGGCCGCGGGCAATAGGGGACTCGCTGAGGGTCCTGACGCTGCGGCCCCCGCCGCTCTGTCCGAAGATGGTGACATTGTCAGGGTCGCCGCCGAACTGGGCGATATTGGCCTGGATCCACTTTAGGGCCTGGACCTGGTCCATTATTCCGTAGTTTCCTGACGAGCCGTGCTCGTTCTCGGCGATGAGGTCAGGGTGTGACATGAATCCGAACATTCCGAGGCGGTAGTTGAAGGTCACGAGGACAACGTCCTTCGCGGCCCACTCCTCTCCGTCGAACTCAGGCTCGAAGCCCCAGCCTTCCTTGAGGCCGCCGCCGTGGATCCACAGGGCGACAGGGAGTTTCTTGTCAGTGGCTCCCGGAGCCTTGGTATATACGTTCAGGTAGAGGCAGTCCTCGCTGTATGCAGGCTCGTCGCCGTAGCCCCATTCGGTGGTGTAGCCGCCAGGGTAGTGTGTGACCTGGAAGCCCGGGTGGCCGAAGGTGTCGCAGACCTTGACCCCTTCCCAAGGGACTACCGGCTGAGGTTCTTTCCAGCGGAGGTCTCCGATGGGAGGCGCTGCGTATGGGATGCCCTTGAAGATGGTGACTCCAGGGAGCTCGCCCTGGATTCCCTGGACCTGTCCTCCTTCAATGGTGAGGACGGGGTTGTTCTGTGCGGTTGTGCATCCCGCTAGGAGCGCGATGACTGCCAGAAGGCTGAATACTGTTCTTTTCATAGGTTATTTCTTTTTCGATGGTACAGGTGAAAGTCTGTAGACGGCCACGTCGTGGGATGCTACAGTGACGTTGAAGGTGTTGGAAACCATCTTGCCGCGGTTCTTGCCCTTGCCCTTCGAGAGTGTGTTCACAGGCTTGGCTTCAGGGTTCCAGAGATCCTTGACGGTGTAATCTGTGACGTTGAAGCCGGTGGAGCGTCCGCTCAGGCTGTCCTCAAGGTCGAGGTCGGACCATTTGAGCACTATGTTGAGAGGGTCGGGACCGCCGTTGAGGAGGCAGAATGCCCAGTCGCCGTTCTCCAGAGGCTTGAACCAGTACTGGAGGTCTCCGTCCTTCTTCAGCCTGAGGCCCTGGATGCCGAGAGGATCCTGGTCGATGGCGATGAGGTCCTTGTTGGTGATGGTGGCGAGGGTCTCAGGGGACATTGCGGTGATGTCATTGCCCAGGATCAGAGGGGCGGCCATCATGCACCACATGGCGAAGTGGGCGCGGTTCTCGGCATCGCTCAGGCCGTTGCCGACCTCGAGCATATCCGGGTCGTTCCAGTGGCCCGGACCTGCGTACTGGCGAAGAGGCTCGTTGAGGTCGATGATTTCGAGCACTCCGAGGGACCTCCAGCGAGGTCGGCCGTTCTCGTCGTAGGTGATAGGGTCGGCGAGGAAGTGGGCTCCGATGTCACCGGTGGTGCGCCAGGAGTGGCCCACCTCGGCTGCCCATTCCCAAGGCTTGTTGGAGCCCCATTCGCACATGCTGAAGAAGATAGGGCGTCCGGCCTTGCGGAGGGCGTTGCGCATGAGGGTGTATGCACCCTTCGGGTCGATGTTGTTAGTGTAGCACCAGTCGTATTTCAGATAGTCCACACCCCACTGGGCATACATATAGGCGTCCTGGTACTCGTGTCCGAGGCTGCCGGTGTAGCAGGCGCAGGTATTGGTTCCGGCGTCGCTATAGATTCCGAGCTTGATGCCCTTCGAGTGGAGATAGTCGGCCAGGGCCTTCATCCCGGAAGGGAACTTTGTGAGGTCCTCGTGGACGAATCCCTGCTCGTCACGCTCTCCGTGCCATCCGTCGTCCAGGTTCAGATAAACGTATCCGGCATCCACCAGGCCGAGTTCGACCATCTGGTCGGCGGTAGCTTTGATGAGTTCTTCATTGATGTTTGTCTGGAACTTGTTCCAGGAGCTCCATCCCATCTGAGGGGTTTCTGCGAGGCCTTCCCATTTCGGGAGAGGTGCATCTGGACGTCTCTGGGCGTCAGCAGGCTGCGCGGTGGCCATTACAGCCAGGCACGCGAGGAGAAAGAATGTTCTTTTCATATTGGTTATTGATAGGTATCAGTTCATACAAATATAATGATTTCTTTTTTCGTTTTATTGAAAATCAGTAACTTTACGGCCATGAAAAAGATGCTGAAACCATTCGCAGCTGCAGCCCTTGCGCTACTTGCCTTCTCTTGCGGAGAACCTGAACCCGAGGTTGTCAAAGCTTCCTTGAACATTGAGACTAAATCAATTGATTTTCCTGCCGAGGGTGGCTCATCGACTATCACTTTTACTGCGAATATGAACTGGACAATCACTAGCGACTCGCAATGGCTTCAGTTCAGCCTTCAATCGGGCTCCGGCTCTGCATCGGCCCAGAATGTCTCTGTCAGTGCGCTTGTGAACGACGAGTATACAGTCAGGAAAGCCACTGTTTCCATCTCGGTGGGCAACATCTCCAAGAATGTGCTGGTAAGCCAGGCCGCGAAGGAGGATGAGGACGGCATACGGACATTGACTATCAAGGAGTTCAGAAACAAAAAGTCTGACAAGAACACCTTCTACAGAGTGGTCGCTCAGGTTGCTTCCATCGCCAACTATCAGTACGGCAACCTCTACCTTGTCGATGATACAGGCTATCTGTATGTCTACGGTCTGACCGCCACTAAGGTTGCGGAGAATGACCAGACTTTCGCATCCCTCGGCATCAAACCCGGGGACAGAATATCCCTCATAGGATATAGAAATGATTATCAGGGTGTTATCGAGGCCAGTGGATCCTATCTTGAAAAGGACACTCCGGGAAAATATGACGGATGGCGTGCTTCCAGTACGAAGGCCGGCTGGATGGAACTTCCTGCCACTTCTGACGCTGACGGTCACGACATTGCTGTGCATATGTTCCACTCTGACGGCTTGAACGGCAGAAGTTATTCCATTTACTGGGACTATGAGAACCGCGTTTCCCTCTGGGAGGCTTATCCTCTGTTTTTCAAGTCCAGAGGCACTGGCAGCCGCTCCGATGCCTGGGCGCTCAATCCGCTTATCCCGGAGGACAAACAGTTCAATGTTTCCAAGAGCTCGTTCAGGACCGGCAACGGTGGCTCTTATGTCAGAGGCCATCAGGTCCCTTCAGCTGACAGGCTCAACTACAAGGACAACCTCGACCTCTTCTTTTGCACCAACATATTCCCTCAGAATGCCGAATTCAATGAAGGCCTATGGAGTGACCTCGAAGAGGATGTCCGTATCTGGTCCAACCAGTGTGACACCCTGTATGTGGTTACCGGAGTCGACGTCCAGGGCAGCACTACATATGTTCTCGACAATAATGGAGCTCATGTAACTGTCCCTACAGGTGCCTACAAGGCCGTTCTAAGATACTCGAAGAACGATGGCTACAGTGGTGCGGCATTCTATATGGAGAACAAGAAACCTGCAGGCGGCGTGACCGTCAAGTCCTCGTCGATGTCCATCAGAGATCTCGAGAAGAAGGTCGGAGTCGATTTCTTCGTGAACCTTCCTGTTGCCGTTGGCAATGACGAAGCCGCCGCAATCGAGTCTGCCGACCCTGCTACCCTCTCCTGGCTCTGGAACTAATACCAAACAGTCACAGATGCTGGTATCCGTGCTACCTTCTTTGGAATAAGAGCAAATTCCTATATAGTATTAATCTTCAGCGTGGTCCCCTACAGGGTCGCGCTTTTTTTATGAAACTTATAATGAAGACAACCTCCAAATCTCAAATTCTTTTTTTTCCCTACATCGATGTTCTTGTACAAGTTCTTATTGTGGAAGGAAGGGTAGGAACTGCGCAGTCATATATAAAGGCCAAATCCAGTTTCCTCTGTTTTCTCAAAGAATCGGATAATATGGAAGAAGAATCCGTTAAGATAGAATCCATAGACAGTTTTATGATTGGAAGATACAACGGATATCTTCTTTCACGAGGGCTTGTCCGCAATAGCATTTCTTTTTACAACAGGGTGCTTCGTTCGATTTATAACAAGGCCGTAAAGCAATACCATCTGGTCGACAAGCGTCCGTTTGACCAGGTATATACCGGCGTGGACAAAACAGTCAACAGGGCAGTCAGGGAGAACACAATTGCAAAAATGCTTACGCTGGACCTGTCATATGATAAGTCTCTTGAAATGGTGAGGGATTTATTTGTGTTCAGTTATGCTGCTAGAGGGATGGCGTTCGTCGACATTGCATATCTTAAGAAAGCGAACATCCGCGGGGAATATATTTCATATTGCAGGAAGAAGACGGGAGCAAGAATGGAGATAAGAATAGAATCTCAAATCAGCAGACTTATTAAGAAATACACTGATCCGAACAGCAAGTACGTCTTTCCAATTCTTGATGACATATCTTCAGATGATGAACAGGAAGTATATCGTCATTATCAGTCAAAGCTGGCTTCATTCAATAGAAAGTTGAAGATATTGTCTTCTATGCTTGATGAACCGCTCAAACTGACTACATATGTGGCCCGGCACAGTTGGGCAACTGCGGCCAGAAATACAAACATTCCAATGAGCATAATCAGCGAGGGCCTGGGCCATAAAAGCGAGCGTACAACCAGAATATACCTCGCATCTTTTGATGAGAGTCTTATAGATGAAGCAAATGTGAAGCTTTTGAAGAGGATTGGATATTTGTTCGTATCTATGAAAGAGACGAACAATGGCCTTGTAGATTAGTCAAACATTATACTTTTGAAATTAGCTCATTACAGAAAATGAAAATTTATCACCAAAATGTTTGTTCTATCTTAAAATTTCCTATATATTTGCCACTGTTTCGTCTCTTTCATAGAACATGACAAACTGAACAGTGTGAAAATAGTGAGTTTTCCTGATTTTGGTTGACTCGATTACGTCTTATCTCTAGAAGAAGTGGTATTTGAAGGACGTTCAGTATCAGAAAGAGGGGGGATATAAGAATGGGCAGTGATATAGCTGCTCGTTTATTGTTGTTTCGTCGCGTTTGTTTGCTTGACTTTGTGCAATGGTAATATGTTTGATAGTCACAGAACACTGAAAACACTCATTATGGAGAAGTCACTCCTTCTGGTGTTTATTCTGTTCAGCCTTCCGTTGTCTGCGCAGGAGGTCAAGGATTCTGTATCCGTTAGGGGCCCTTCTTCTCCACAGGCAGAGAAGCGTGAGGAGCCTTCTAATAGCCGTGCAGAGTGCCGTTTGGGAACCAATATCCTGTATGATGTGGCCACTGTTGCCAATCTTTCCCTGGAAATCGGTTTCGCCAGACGTGTGGCGCTTAATCTCTCCTCTGCTTTCAGTCCCTGGGACATCAAGCCAGACCTTAAATTCAGGACCCTCCTTCTTCAGCCGGAGCTCCGTTGCTATCTTTCGAAGGGTTTCAAGGGGCACTATCTGGGCGCAGAGGGTCATTATGGATGGTACAATATCGCCATCTGCGATATGGACAGGTATCAGGACAGGGACGGGAACACACCTCTATGGGGTGCGGGCCTCAGTTATGGATACGTCGTTTCATTCAACAGACATCTGGGTATGGACTTCAGTATCAGTGCCGGATACGCGAAACTTGTCTATGACTGCTTCTACAACATCGAGAACGGCGCAAAGTTTACCACGGTAACCCGTGAATGGTGGGGCCCCACCAGGATAGGGATGTCCATTTATTATCAGTTTTAAGCCATGAGGAGAATGACGTCCATACTTATGGCTTTGAGCCTTGCCACATTCTTTATCTGCTCCTGCGAGAAGATACACGAGTTCCCTATGGAGGGGAGGGACATTGATCCTACAGAGATTGGAGCCGGTATCGACATCAGGTGCAAGGTCGAGGTTCCGGTACACGATATCATCACGCGATCAGTGTTCTCGGACCCTCAGTCGCAGGCATCTGCTTCTGATTACGAGCGCCGTTATGTCGTGAATATATATGCAGCGGAATACACTGACACGTTGGTGGAGTCGCATACTGTATACCGCGAGGCGGAAGATGTCTCAGACCTTCTCATCGAAACGAAACTTCATGCGAGAAAGTACAGGCTGGTCGTCTGGATGGATTATGTACGGAAGGATACTGGGCAGGACCTGTATTATCAGACAGGCGACGGCAAGATGCTGAACGCCATCCATCAGCCTTCTGCGCGCAGTTATCTTGCATGCAGCGATTTCAAGGACGCGCAGTCGTTCGTTTCGGATATCGATCTGACTTCCTATTCCGGAAAGTGGTTTGAGAGTGTGTCCATAACCGCTCCTCTTTCCCGTCCGGTAGCGAAAATCACCATCCTTGCAAGTGACTTCGAGGATTATGCTTCTTCCATAGGATACACGGGGCCGCTTTCAGCTCTGGCGGATGACATAATCGTCGACGTCAGCTATGACGGGTACTATCCGACAGGCTTCAACGCCTTCACCGGCAAGCTGAATGACTCGGAACCGGGATACGGATTCAGTTCATGCCTGACGTATCCTTATTCTTTGGACGGCATTGATTACACCCGTATGGGTTTCGACTATGTGTTCGTCAACAACGACAAGTCTTCCGTGACCCTCACTGTAAGGATCAAGTCCGGGAGCGGACAGTTCATCAATGAAATCAGTACCATCGTCGTTCCGGTGGAAAGGGGAAAGGAAACGGTGGTGATATATAAGTTCTTCACAAAGGAAAGTGTCCCTGGAATAGGTATCAATCCTGGATTTGACGGAGAGTTCAACGTATATGTATAGAAAGTCCTGCATATTGATAGCAATTGCTCTTGTACTGGTTTCCTGCAGCAAGGATCCGGTCGGGAGCGGGGTGGATACACGGTTCTGCGCTACCATAGAGCCCGAGGTCACCGTGCGTTCCGGTGTAGCGGAAGATGAGCCTGTCGTCGCTGACCACGCCATTCTTGAAATCTGGATGAACGGTTCCCTGAAGGTCCGTCAGGAGAAGGGAATGCAGCCGGGTGCGAAACGGGTTGCATTTGATAATGTAAGGCTTGCCGGTGGACAGGACTATGATGTCTTCGTCTGGGTGGACTGCCAGGGATTCTATAAAACGGATGACTTGCGTAGCGTGAGCCTGAATGCTGAAACGAATTATGACGGAGGGACCCCTGGATTTGATGCTTTCTTCGCATACACGCAAATACACAGCAGCCAGGGTGGCGGTGTCTGCGATGTCGTTCTGAAAAGGCCGTTTGCCAGGCTGAACTTCAGTGCCGGTGTATCTTCGCCGGCAACGATCGGTTTTACGGCAGCCACCACGCTCGACCTCAAAACCGGCGTGGTGTCAGGCTCCAGGGAATTCCAGTATACCATAGCTCCGACCGATTCCGGGGTGGCGGCATTCGATTATGTGTTTGCCGATGAGAGTCAGGGGCGGATGGATTATTCGTTTACTTTGGGCGGAGCTCAACCAATCACTGCTTCTATCCCGATAGAAAGGAATAAAGTAACAAATATCATAAAATAAGACCTTACCGAATTATGAAAAACGCATTATTACTTCTCGCTTCCGCAGCGTTGCTCCTCGTGGGCTGTGCGAAGGAACCGGTTTCAGAGCAGGGCGGTGGGCTGACGGCAGTCACCTTTACTGCCGGATTCGAAAATGCAGCCGCTACGAGGGCGATTGCCGATAATGACGGCAACGGCGCAAATGTCACCCGCTGCATTATGGAGATTTACTATGGAGATCAGCTCTACAAGCGCCTCGTGCAGCCTGTGTCCGCCCAGAAGGCGACATTCTCGGATGTTCCTGTAGTCGCAGGAAAGAAGTATCGCATTCTTTTCTGGGCCGACTGCGGCGACGGCCTTGAAGACAAGTACTTCGATGCTGATAACCTCAAGTTTGTCAAGCTCAAAAAGGATGCATTCCTGACTGCGCTTAAGAGTAAGAACAATGACAAACTTGACGCATTCTTCTTCAGTGACGACTATACCGTGCCTCAGGGCGGCGGCAGTTACGATGCCACTCTCACGCGTCCTTTCGCCCAGCTGAACATCATCACCACCGATGTGGGTGCAGACAACACCGTAACAGGCATCGACCTTCTTCCGGAGAAGGTTTCTGTCAGCTACACCGGGGCCAAAGAGATCAATGTCGCCACAGGCGAAGTGTCCGGCTCAGAGGCTTACGCATATGAGGCCTCCGTTTACGGCGAGTGGGCGACAGTAACTCCTACCCACAAGGAACTGACTCTCTCCATGGACTATATCCTCGCACCGGCAGAGAAGTCAATGATAGACGTGACCTTCAAGACAAAGAACGGTGATGCGGTTGTGATGAACCACAGCCTGACCAATCTCCCTTGCCAGCGCAACTACCGCACCAACGTCAAGGGACAGCTCCTCACCGTCGGCGGCACGTGGAATGCAACGGTTTCTCCGAGCTGGACCGACTCCCGCAATGTCAATCTCCGTGAAGTGGACGGCATCACCTCTCTCAACGAAGTGCTCGCTGTCGGCGCCAATGACGTAAAGGTCACTTTGCCCGCTACGCCTGACGGTTCGCAGGTCATCTTCACCTCTGTCAATGACCTTCAGGATGTTGTCCTCAGCTTTGCAGGTTCAAACCAGACAGTAACATTTACCAATGCTGACGGAGCGGAAGGCCCTAAGTCCCTGACCATCACCGCTCCGGCGGGCACCAGCCTTGTCTTCGAAAAGCCGCAGCAACACGTTGTCATCAATGGCACAACCTATGTCACCATTCAGGGCGCTTTCTCTGCCAACACCCTCGTCATCAGCGAAGGTGTGACAGTATCAACCCTCACAATCACCGCCGGCGGACTTGAGATTCACGGAACTGTCAGTGCTATCGGCGAAGGCATCACAGATGATGTCAAGGTCCGCGAATGCGAAGGCCTCAGCAATGACGTTTACAATAAGCTCAAGAATTACATCGACGCCCCTCAATACAAGGCTGTGCAGAACGACGGCAAATGGGATATCGTTGCCGCCGACAAGACCGCTATGATAGGTGAAAAAGTTTATTACAACATCACCGACGCGTTGACAGCAGCCCAAAGTGGGCAGACCATAAAGCTTCTGATAGATCTTTCAGATACAGGTGTGATGAACCTCCCTGCGGGTGTCACCTTCGATGGCGATGGCCATCAGATCACCGGCGCTTCACCGATATATATCAATGCCAATGGTGGTGCTATCAAGAATGTGGTGTTCAAGGATATCCACAATAGCTCGAACAATCAGTCTCCTGTTTATGTTACTCCTCTTAACGCCAGAGCTGAAATCTCCGGCTGTACTTTCGATAATTGCGACTGGGATGCCATCCAGATAACCACCAACTCTGCAAATGCCGACATCGTCATCACCGGCAATGAGTTCAAGGCCGTGGCAAAGGATACTAAGCAGCAGCGTTTCATCCATATCCAGACAGACAATTATTCGAATGTTGATCTGAAGACTACCATTACAGGTAACAAGTTCTCAGGCATATACAACCTTCAGAATGCTGCAATCGAGCTTTATTGTCCGACCGACTTCGACAAGGTCAACATCTCAGGCAACTACCTTGACGGCAACAAGATTTCCGTATGTATAGCCAACAAGGAAAACGGTGCCTGGACAAATCATATTGAATCAGCCAAGAATTGGCTTGATGCAAACGGCCAGCCCGTAGCAATCAATGCTGCCATCAGAGCTGACGAAACTGCGGAAAACATTTTGCTCTGCACAACTCTCGCATCCGCTCTTCAGGAGTCAGCATCCTGGGCAGGAAGCCTCTGCATTCTGAACGAGTCCGCCCTTCGCGAACTCTCAACCCTCGTGAATGGCGGAACCTCTTTCGCGGGAAAGAAAGTTTCCCTAGTCAACGACATTGACCTCAACAACGTTCCTTTTACTCCGATTGGAAATGTTTCTTCTTATCCATCGGCTTCTTTTGCAGGAATTTTCGATGGAATGAACCACACTATCTCTAACCTTAAATGTACGGATAATACTCCAAATCACGCTTGTGCCGCTTTGTTCGGAAGCATTTCTGGTAATAGCACAAGCGACTCGGGAACTGTTAAAAACTTGACGCTCAAGAATGTTGAAATAACAAGCAGCCATTATGCAGGTGGAATTGTCGCATACAGTTCTGCAAGTCCGCTTGTCATAGAGAATTGCAACATCAATGGAGGTACAATCACTTCAAGTCCTGAGTTGATTGGAAGTACATTTGACAATGGTGATAAGGTTGGTGGCATTTTGGGTTATGCTGGTCAAGGAGGCAGTATTACAAACTGCGGAGTTCAGAACCTGACCATTAAGTCATATCGTGACCTTGGAGGAATTGTGGGATATAACAAAAACAATATCAGCAATTGTTCAGTTGCAAACTGTGTTATTATCCAAGATAATACCAATGCATATAAAAATGATGACATCACTACCTTTGGCGAAATAGTCGGCAATCAGGAAGTTGGAGAGTTGTCCAACAATACATACGACAACGTTATTATCAAACGTATTCTCGCCGACGGTCTCGTTTACACCAAGAACGAGAAACTCTACGAGGTTTCCAAGGTGCCGGGTCTGCTTTATTTCCGTAATATGGTTACTGGTGGCAACACCTTTGCCGGCCAGACGGTGAAACTGTTGGAAGACCTCAACCTTGCATCCATTGACAATTATGTTGGAACCAAGGGTAAATTCAGCGGCACCTTCGATGGTAACGGAAAAACCATCTCCAATCTAAAAATTTCAGGTGAGGCCAACAGCACTGCATTTTTCGGTAGTGTGTGGGAAGCAAACATCAAGGATCTCACAATTTCAGGCGCCAATGTAACAAGCACCGGTGCAGACTACACAGGCATCCTTGCCGGCAATGGTTATGCTCATTTCGACAATTGTACTGTCAGCGGCACCGTTTCAGGCGTAGAGCAGGTGGGTGCCATCATAGGATATCTCTCTTGCGGCCACATTAAGAATTGCAAGGTTGATGCTACAGTAAGTGGAACTTCACGTGTCGGTGTTCTTGCCGCTAAAGCAAATGTGGACAGTTCTTATGAGATTGAAGGTAACATCATAAAAGGCTCTGCAACTTCAGGGGATATCTATGCTGGAGGTGTTGTAGGCCAGATTATGTGCGGAACCGGAAAAGTATGGACCATCAAGAACAACTGCATTGATGCCACAGTCAGCAACGGTGGTTCTTTGATTGGCAATGTCCGCAGCGGACAATGGGATGCCTTCCTAGCCGGTTATCAGGAGAACGTCACAGGTAACACCTGGACAGCATCAGGTAATTGCAAGATTACCGACGGTACAAATTCAGTAACAATCACTAAATAAAATAATACTATGAAAAAAGTTTTTTTTCTTCTCGCTTCTGCAGCGCTTCTCATCGTGGGCTGCAACAAGGAGCAAATGTCCAATGGCACGGACGGCGGAATGATCACCGCCACCTTTACCGCCAATCTTGAAAGCGGAGTCGCCACCAGAGCTGTCGCAGACGGCGACGGAATGGGTGAAGATGCGACTCGCTGCATTATGGAACTCTACTATGGCGACGAGCTGTACTATCGCGCCGTTGAAGCTGTGAATGATATGGTGGCTAATTTTACCAATGTCCCTCTTGTTTCCAATAGAAAATATGACGTACTATTCTGGGCTGATGCAGGTGAAGAGTATTATGACGCTTCGAGTCTGAAAGCCGTAAAAATGAAAACCACGGAGTATGCGGCCAGCGATGACAAGCGCGATGCTTTCTTCTACAGCGGTAAGAAAACTGTTGGTCAGAAGGGTGAGGCTTATCAGATTGAGCTCCGCCGTCCATTCGCACAGGTGAACATCATCACTCTTGATGCTGCCACTGTAAAGAATGCAGCTCTCTATCCTGATAAAGTGGAGATGGTTTACACTGCTCCTACCAGGTTTGATGTCCTCACCGGCGAGCTCAGCGAGGAAAAGAAAATCACCTGTTCGGGACCTGTTTACGCAGCCTTCGATGCTGCCAAGACTGCGCTTACGCTTCAGATGGACTATATCTTCGCAACCGAGGAAAAGGCCACTCTCGACATCGCATTCAATGCGAAGCACGAGGGCGAGGCTGACGTTCACCATGAATTCACAAACATCCCTTACCAGCGCAACTACCGCACAAACATCCAGGGCACTCTCCTCACCACAATCGGTTCATGGACTGCTACAATCGTTCCTGAATGGTATGGAAACGGTACCGGTGCCGATGACGACCACCTTTACAATTATATCGAGGCTGGTTCCATTGCTGCGGCGAATGAGGCCCTTGCAGAAGGCAATAATGCCGTCAGCATTGACACCCCTTCTGATCCGGACACAGACATAGTACTCCCTAAGGAGCAGGATGGACACAATGTCTCAATCAAGATCAACGGGACTACCGGAGCGACCATCGACATCGTGCTCGGTACCGATGCCCAGGGCCCTGCAAATCTCTTCATCGAGTCCGATTCTGACAATATCAACGTCAACTGCCCTGAGACTCACGTGGAAATCAACAAGGGTACATATACCAGTGTAACTGCCACCACTTCAGCTACAACTCTTGTAGTAGGAAAGGAAGTTAAAGTTAATACTCTCACAATCAACGGCGGTAATGCTAAGATTTATGGACTTGTAGGCACAATCAACAAGCAGCTTTCAACCGTAGTCGATTTCTATGTTAGTACTGCAACCGGCCTCCGCAATGTGGCTGAAAAGATTTCTACAGCACCCCAAAACAAGGATTTCTACGGCAAGGTTTATCTTACCGCTGACATTGACCTGAATAATGAGGAATGGACACCTATCGCTGCATTCCAGAAACCTCTCTATATCGACGGACAGGGATATACTATCAAGAACCTCAAAGTTACGGCATCAGCTATTGACTATATCGGATTTATCGGTACTGCCTGTGGCCTTACTGTCAAGAACTTGAACTTTGATACCGTAACTCTATCCTATCCTTCCACTGTAGGAGAGAATGCCCGTGGCGGTGTTATTGCCGGACAAGTTTACGGCGCGACCATAGAGAACTGCTCTGTAAAGAACGTCAATATCACTGCATGCCAGAAAGTTGGAGGACTTCTCGGTTATATTGAGGGTAATACCAATGTTCCTCACAACATCAAGAATTGCTCAGTCGAGAAGATTTCCATCAAATCCAACGACCCTGCAAAGATTCTTCAGCATGGCGTGGGCGGATTCATCGGACACATTTCTCTTTCCAACAATCCTCTCATTTCTATCTCGGGATGCTCGGTGAAGGACATTACTATCGCTGATTTCGGTATGAAAGAGGCAGAATATGTTCCAGGCAATAACGGGGATATTCAGAGAGTACCTCATGCATTCATCGGCAACGTCTGCAACAATCATACTGGTGAAGAGGTGGCTGATATCACTTCTCACAGTGTAGTCCTTTCAAACAATACCATTTCCGGCACCAACACAGTCCTTCCTACTTGCATCTATTCATCCGAATACTTCGGTTGGGCAGGAAATGCCGAGGAGCGTTCCACATGGAAAGGTGGTATCTATATCGACGGCCAGGCCTGGGTTCCGAACTATCCGGTAAAGAACGTTACCAAGGGCACCGGTTATCCTGCACTTGCAGACGCTGTGACGGTTGCTTCTGAAGGGGACGAGATCAAAATCCTGAAAGCCGGAACATATACCGTTCCAAACATATCAAAGAATGTCACGATTATAGGCGCAACTGAAGATGATGTTGTCTTTAATTGCGTCGGTTCAGGAAGCATCGCTTCAATTTCCAGCGGCGCTACATTCCAGAATGTCACGATGAACTTCGGTCAGGCCAGCTATCACGGATTCCAGCATGCAGGCCATATCGTTATGAAAGATTGTACGCTCAATGGTCTGTTCTTCAGTTATGGTGATATGACTTTTAAGGGATGTACCTTCAACCAGGAGAATGAAGAGTACAATATGTGGTGTTATGGCGATGACATCACTTACGATGGCTGTACATTCAACAGCAAGGGTAAATTCCTTAACATTTATAATGAAAGTGGAGCAACTTGCTTTAATATTATTGCCAAGAATTGCGTATTCAATACTTCAGAAAAGGCCAACAAAGCAGCCTTGAATATCAAGGAAACTTGCGGTGCGAATTTCTTGAAGTACAATGTAACAATTGATGACTGCTCCTGCAACGAACTCCAGAATTCCCTCGAGAATATAGATAACGGAACTTTGTACCGTGTAAGCCCTATCTGGCAGGTTGACGACAGGAACTCAGCAGGTGAAACTGCAATTAATGTTGCTATTGACGGTGTCAAGGTTTATCCGTTCTGTAGCAAGGATTCTGAGGGTAATTATCATATTGTCAATGCGGCCGGTCTGCTTCAGTTCCACGACTTGTATGCAGCAGGGAAGGTGGCCTCTACCGCAAAGGTTTATGTTGAAAATGATATCGACTTTATAGGCAAGACCTGGGATGCTTGCGATTGGCACGCTGATGGAAACAAAAGGGGTTTTGCATTGTTTGATGGACAGAATCACACAATCAAGAACTTCACCGTCAATGGGCAGGGCATGTTCAGTAGGTGGGCTTGTACCGCTAATATCGGTGCCACCCCGTATTTCAAGGATATCGTATTTGACAGTGCAAAGAATGTCACTTCTAAACTTAATGTTTCATTGTTCTGCGGACAGTGTTATCAGGATGCCAAGATTGAGAATGTAACCATCAAGAACTCTCAGATAGAGGGTACTTACAAGGTGGCTCCGTTCGTCGGTTCGGTATATAACGAAAATCCTGGCAGTACTGCTACTCTTACAATGAAGGATTGCAAAGTTGAAAATACTACCGTTAGGGGAACTTCATATGACTTTGACATATGTGGTATAGTTGCATGGGTAAATGAAACAGGAGATAATGACAAAATTACCTTTGAAGGCAACAATGTCGTTAAGGATGTCACGCTTTACACTCCCGGTGTAACATACAATATGTGCGCAAAGATTTATCATAACGGCGATACGGCTTATAATGAAGCTACTAACGTAACCGTTACCAACGTCAATGTTGTTAATGGTCAGTAATATATTTCCTCGGTCGAGCCTAACCGCCCGGCCGGGAGCAAATCTAAACGAATAACGATATTTATGAAAAAAGCTTTATTACTTCTCGCTTCTGCAGCGCTTCTCATTGTGGGCTGCAACAAGGAGCTTGTACAGTCCTCGCCAGAGGGCACCGAAACCGTCGAAGTGAGCTTCTCCGCAGCACTCGATAATACGGAAAGACTGACCAGGGCTGTTGCTGACAATGACGGTAACGCAGCGAAGGTGAACCATTGGGTGATGGAAGTGCGCGATGCGCACGACGACCTATTCATCCGTCAGGAGAAAGATGCCGACGAAGGTGTGCTGGAGCAGACCTTCTCCTTCAAACTTTTCAAGAACCAGACCTACAGCATCCAGTTCTGGGCTGACACCAAGGGCGCATACGTCACGGAAGACCTTACTGCCATCAGCACAGTGGGCTCAGTCGCCAACGTTGATTCTCGTGACGCCTTCTCTGCCAACGTCGAAGGATACAAGTCCGAGAAGTCGGAAGCCAAGTCCATCATTCTCTACCGTCCTTTCGGTCAGCTTAACATCATCACCACCGATCTGAAAGACATGAAGTTTCAGGTGGTGGCTTCGACTTATGGTAAGTTCGCTCCTGCTGATCTGAAGGTCGTCGCCTCCATACCTACGACCTTCAATGTGCAGACCCAGGAGGCAGGCCCCGCGACTGAGCAGACTCTCACTGCAGCTACCAGTTACGCTGATTTCCTTGCAGGCGCAGCAAAGACGACCCTCTTCATGGATTACATCTTCGCCTCCAAGGATGAGAATGACATCGTGAACTTCGCTTTCAGTTTCCTGTCCGACGGCAACGAAATCGCTTACGATTTCACATCCATCCCTATGAGGCGAAACTACCGCACCAATATCATGGGTCAGCTCCTCAGCAATGATTCCCAGTGGACAGTCACCATCGCCCCTGCCTGGGATGGCGAAATCAATCCTGAATATGTTGTGGAAGGCTCTGTCGCTGCTGCCATCAAGGCCATCAAGGAAGGCAAGACAGTAATTGAGATTTCATCTCCTGAAGACTTGGATGCTCCGATTGCTCTTCCTGCAGAAGCAGACGGCAAGGATATCTCCATCAACGTTACTGGCGTTTCCGACAAGGAATTGACCTTCCTCCCGGCTGAAGGCGCACAGGGTCCGGCCAATCTCTATATCACCACCGACGTCAATGAGCAGGATCTTGTCATCAACTGCCCGAAGACTCACGTTGAACTCAACGGCGGCGCATACGAGACTGTCACTGCCACCACTTCCGCCAATACTCTTGTAGTCGGCAAGGATGTGTCCGTAAAGTCTCTCGACATCAAGGCCGGTAACGTCGAAATCCACGGAAAGGTCGATGAACTGAAGCGTGAGAAAGGTATCAAGGCTGAAATGTATGCTTCAGACCGTGCCACCCTCGTCAACTATATCAACTGGGCTAAAGCCGGAGATATCGCAGGTCTTGAGACTGATATCGACCTCGCGGGCGAGAACTGGACACCTCTGTGTCAGGGCAATAACCGCTTCATTGCGACTTTCGACGGTCAGGGACATACAATTAAAAATATGACTATTGCCGTTGATTGGGCAAATGGCGTTGGCTTCTTCAGTGATATGAGCGGTGTTGCCAAGAACTTTACTATTGACAACGCCACCATCGCGAATACTACTGCTGATAAGGGTAATATGTACGGTATTGTAGCTGGTTATGCTTACGGCAATGCAACATTCGAGAATATCACAGTCAAGAACTCCAAGATTCACGCCTTTGGCAAAGTGGGTGGTATTCTGGGTATGGCAGCTGACCCAAATGGTACAACTGTCGTAAAGAACTGCAAGGTAGAAGACACTGAAATCATCGGTTGCTATAACGTTGCCAACTATGTCGGCCTGCTTCAGAACGCAATCGTTCTTGAGGGTTGCTCATCAACCAATGTTGAGAAGAAACTTGGTGGACGCTACAGTGAAGATTCTTACAAGACTTTCGACAATGTCAAGGTCATCAACAAAGATACAGAAAATCCTAAGTATGTGCTTTCAAGCGGCAAATATTGGGAATATGCTCCAGGTCTCTACTATGCAGCATTCGCTGATTGCTACAATGATATTCATTATGGTGAATGGAAGGCCCTCGATGGTACAGTAGATGCTCTCGTCTTCAATACTCCGGATACTCCTATACTCCACGATCTCGAGCCCGTCGCTACCATCGGAAGTACCAAGTACTATGATTTCTATACCGCCCTTGCTGCACTCAAGACAGGGGAGACTCTTGAAATCTGGCAGGCTGGGGAATACACCGTACAGACTCTCTCAACACCTGCAAGTACTACAATAGACGCAAAGGCTGAGGGTGTTGTATTCAATCATACGGCAGGATACGAGAAATGGATCGCCAGCGGAGCTGAAGGTAGGACTGTGAAAAACATTACATGGAATGTAGGAACCGCAAGCTTCCAATATTTCCATGGCGTGAATCTCGTTAACTGCAGGGTAAATGGTCTTATCTGCACACATTCAAACAACACGTATACCGATTGCGAATTTTATAACGCTGACGACTATAACCTTTGGGATTATGCGACCGGTTCTACATTCATCAGATGTAAATTCACCTGCCCTGGCGGAACTAAAGGTGGTGCGATAAATGCTTACAATGGCGGTTATCAAGGAGGTTTGAAAACTTTGGTTCTTGAGAATTGTGAATTCGAAGCACTCGAGCAGTCCTCCAAATATGCTGCTATATATATTAAGCCGGAAAATGAGTTTGATGTCCAGTTTACTAACTGCACTGCCAATGACAAATTCTTCACAGGTGCTATTTCCGGTTCAAGACTCTGGAATGTTAAGGACAACACCAATTTGAAAACCAAGGTTACCATTGATGATAAGTTGGTTTATGCAAACGGAGTTGTTATGGCTATATCAAGCGCTGCCCAATTAAAGGCTTTTGCTGACTATGTGAACAGTGCCGCCGGTAGCGTGAAGGGAGATTTCAGCCTTGAGGCTGACATTGACCTCGACGGTGTCTCTTGGACCCCGGTCGGACAGACAGGACAGGGGCAGTTCGGCGGTACGTTCGATGGAAAGAATCATACGATAAGCAACCTGACTATCAATAATACCGCTGAAACCGGAAACCAGGCAACCGGATTTTTCGGATGGCTTGCATATGCGACCGTAAAGGACCTCAATATCAGCACTGCAACCGTTGCAGGACACCATAACGTAGGCGTTATCGCAGGATATCTGGAAGGATCCAGCATCGACGGCTGCACAGTATCAGGAGCAGAAGTCAGCTGTACACATGTTAATGATGATGCTGATGGAGACAAGTGCGGCGGTATCGTTGGTTTTGCGGGTAATGCCGACACTTCAGTTTCTAACTGCATCGTCAGTAACACCACAATCAATGCCGGTCGTGATGCTGGACAGGTAGCAGGCGCAGCAAAGACAGCGAACATCATTGACTGTACCGCAAACAATGTGACCGTATTGTCCAACGGCGGGAGTACGGGGGCCAATATCCGGAATGAACTTATTGGCAGAGAACTTTAGTATTGTTTTAATCCCATCCATTTATGAGAAAATCAATATTTGCAATCGCTTCTATGGCACTCCTGCTTGCGGGGTGTGCCAAGGAACAGATATCAAGCCCGGCAGGTGATGGGCAGACCGTCAAGGTGAGCGTCATGGCGCAGTTGCAGAACGGCGGCCAGACCAGGGCCACCTGGGACCATGATGGTGAAGGTGCGCTTGTGGACCACTGGATTATGGAGGTCTATGATGCTCAGGGATTGCTTTTCGATCGTCAGGAAAAAAGCGGGCAGTCCGGCCTTACAAACACATTCGAGCTGGCTCTCATAAAGAACCAGACCTATAAGTTCGCCTTCTGGGCGGACACGAAGGATATGTACGACACAGCCGACCTTCGTGCCGTCAAGACGGTTTCCCGCAAGGCTGGCCGCGACAGCAGGGACGCATTCTTTGCAGCGAAGGAGTATACTTCCACAAAGAGCGAGACTCTCACGGCGGAACTTTACCGCCCGTTCGCACAGATCAATGTCGTGACTCTCGATCTCGACAAGATTTATAAGCAGATGGAAGCGGCAGAGACGACTGCGAATTATGACAAGTTTATTCCTACCGAGATCAAACTCACAGGTGAGACATACAACCAGTTCAATGTTCTGACCGGAGAGGTCTCGGATGTCCAGTCGTATGTGCTCAACCTTGCAAGCTGCTATGCCGATTATGCCGCACACGCTGAGGTAAGCACCATTTTCATGGATTATGTATTCGCCAAGACTGAAAAAGAGCTCAAGGATCTTTCCTTCTCTTTCGTCTCAAATAAAGTACCTGTCTCATACAGCTTTGCGAATGTCCCTGTCCAGCGCAACTACCGTACGAACATCACCGGCAACCTGCTCAGTTATGACGCTGAGTGGTCTGTGGAAATCATTCCTGCCTGGCTGGGAACCCACGAGTATTAGTGGTCCTGAAGTTTGATAAACGCTTCTATTTATGAAAAAATACATATTACTTCCCGCTTTAGCTGCACTTCTTTTTGCCGGATGTACCAAGGAGGCTATGCCTGACAGTGAAGAAACCGTAAAGGTCAGCGTAAGCGCACTTATTCAAAATCAGGATCAAGTGACGAAAGCCTCCTGGGACGATGATGGCAATGGTGCTCTGGTTAATCACTGGGTCGTCGAGGTAAGGGACATCCTCGATATGGAGACCGTCTATTACCACGCAGAGAAGACCGGCGACGAGGGCGTTCTCGAGCAGACCTTCGACCTTTATCTCATCCCTGAACACACTTATGACATCGCTTTCTGGGCTGACAGGGCCGAATGCTACAATACTGAAGACCTTACAGCCGTAGAGTGCAAGGATGTGACAAAGATTGGCAACTCAGACGATTTCGACGGATTCTTCAGGTGTGTCCGCCATGTTGTGGACGGAGACGATAAGCTCTCCGCACGCCTGTATCGCTCTTTCGCCCAGGTCAATGTCGTCACTACCGATCTCCCGAAACTGAAGTCTTCAACCACTCCTGAGGCTTATGCCCTCTATGAGCCTGTGGACTATTCCTTCAAGCTGACCGTTCCTACTGTACTCAATGCCTTTACAGGTGAGACTTCCGGTGAGGAGGAGATCACTATCACTCCGGAGGATGATGTCAATCATTGCTACGGTGACTATGACACTGCCTCGGAGATTACGACCCTCTATATGGTTTATGTCCTCACGAGCAAGCCGACGAGCATTTGGGACAAGGATGTCCGTGATATTGATTTTGCATTCAATACCGGTGATGTGGAACTTGCTTATGACTTCAAGAATATACCTCTGAAGAGAAACTTCCGTACCAATATCATCGGATCCTTCATGACCAACACTCTCAAGTGGACTGTTGAAGTCGTTCCAGACTGGATTTGGGAGATTCCTTCTTTTTATACTGAAAACTAACCACTGCCCGTTTTTATACTTGTTATATCCCGGACAAACTATGATTTTGATAATCATCGGGTTCATTTTTGCACTGCTTTTGCTTCCCCTGCTGGTGGTTCTTTATGCCTCCAGTAAGGGAGAGCGCATCATCGAATCCTCATTTCACGACCGATTTCAGCGAAAGCAATAGCTGACAAATGTTTTTTTCTTTTTCGTTTTGCTGAAAATCAGTAACTTTACGGCTATGAAAAAGACACTTATCATCCCCGCACTTCTGTTAGCTATGACCGCTTGCACTGAAGAAACCCGCGTGAACCCGTTCCTCGAGGACTGGGACACCCCTTACGGAATCCCTCCGTTCGACAGGATCGAATACTCCGACTATATCCCTGCCATCAAGGCCGGAATCGAGCAGGAGGACGCTGAGATCCAGGCCATCATCGACAACCAGGAGGCTCCGACCTTCGACAATGTCATCGCCGCCATGGAAAACGCCGGCTCCATCCTCGCGAAGGTCGGCGGAGTCCTCTACAACGTCGCTGAGACCGAGAACTGCCCTGAGCTCGAGGCCATCATCGAGGAGGCCACCCCTCTGGAGTCCGAGCACAGCGACAATATCTATATGAACAAGGCCCTCTACGAGAAAGTAGCCGCCGTCTACAACGCTGACCAGAGCGGTCTCACCCGCGAGCAGCAGATGGTCCTCAAGAAGAAGTACGAGGCCTTCGAGCGCAACGGCATCGGCCTCCCTGAGGACAAGCAGGCGCGCCTGCGCGAGATCAATTCCGAAACCTCGATGAAGACCAACAAACTCGGCAACAACATTCTCGCCGAGTCCAACGCCTTCAAGGAGAAATTCGGCATCAGCGTCTCCGCCTATCCGACCGCAATGACCACCACCGAGGACAGGTCCCTCCGTGAGGAGATGTTCAAGGCCTACTCCTCCCGCGGCCACAACGGCAATGAATATGACAACCGCCAGCTCGTCCTCGACATTATGCGCCTGCGCATCGAGAAGGCTCAGATAATGGGCTATGACACTCCTGCAGCTTTCATCCTCGAGCCGAAGATGGCCCACGACGCCGCTACCGTCGATGCATTCCTCGACGGCATAATGAAGTCTTCGGTGGCTAAGGCCAAGGAGGAAATCGCCGACATGCAGAAAGTTATGGACGAGGACGTGAAGGCAGGCCTTCTCCCATCCGGCTCGAAGATCGAGCCTTGGGACTGGTGGTACTATGCCGAGAAGGTCCGCAAGGCCAAATATGACCTCGACGAGGAGCTCACTAAGCCATATTTCGAGATCCACAATGTCCAGAAGGGCGTTTTCGAAGCTGCCCACACCCTCTATGGCGTGAACTTCGAGAAGCTCGAGGACCTCAGCCTCTTCAATGACGCTGCCGAGGCCTGGAAGCTCACCTATGACGACGGTTCCCTCATCGGTATCTTCATCTGCGACTACTTCCCTCGCGACTCCAAGCGCGGAGGCGCCTGGATGAACAACATCCGCGAGCAGTATGTCGACGCCGAGGGCAATGAGATCCGCCCTATCATCGTCAATATCACCAACTTCACTTCTCCTGACGAGAACGGAGTGGCCCTCCTCACCGTCGACGAGGTGCAGACAGCGTTCCACGAGTTCGGCCACGCCCTCCACGGGTTCCTCAGCAAGTGCCGTTATCCATCAGTCAGCGGCACCTCCGTCACCCGCGACTTCGTCGAGACCTTCTCACAGTTCAATGAGAATTGGGCTTTCCAGCCTGAACTTCTGGCCAAGTACGCCGTCCACTATCAGACCGGTGAGGTCATCCCTCAGGAGCTCGTGGACAAGATCATCGCTGCCTCCAAGTTCAACCAAGGCTTCATGACCACCGAGCTCTGCGCTGCATCCATCCTCGATATGAAGTGGCACGAGCTCACCTCCGTCGACGGGATCGACATCGATGAGTTCGAGGCCAAGGTGTGCAAGGAGATGGGTCTGATCGACGAGATCATCCCGCGCTATCGCACCACCTACTTCAACCATATCTTCTCCAGCGGCTATTCCGCAGGCTACTACGGATATCTCTGGGCTGAAGTGCTGGACAAGGATGCCTTCTCCATCTTCGAAGAGAACGGAGTATGGGATCTCGAACTTGCTAAGAAATTCAAGGAGACCTTCCTTGAGAAGGGTGGTAGCGAAGAGCCTATGACCCTTTACAAGTCATTCGCCGGCCGCGAGCCTGACTCACAGGCCTTCCTCCGCGGCCGCGGCCTCCTCTAGAGGCTGGAGCCGTAGAGAAGCAGAGCCATACCTATAAGGAGAATGCCCAGATCCAGGGCCTTCTCCTTAATTTTATGCTCCTTGAAGACGATGGCGCCGAGCACGAAGGTCACGACGACCGAGCAGCGGCGGAGCAGTGAGACGACAGAAAGGAGAGCGTCATCCTGCTTCAGGGCGAAGAAATAAAGCATATCGGCTCCGGTGATGAAGACGGCGATAAGGAGTATCCTCCAGTCCCAGTGGAACCTTTCCCTGTCCTGACCGTCCTTGATGGCCTTGAACGCTATGCACAGGAGCAGCAGGACCGTGATGTAGAAGTTGCTCCAGCTCTGTACGAACAGGGCTTCCATATCGAACAGGATATACTTGTCATACAGGGCGCTGGCCACTCCGGAGAAGATGGATACGGCCATGGCGGCGATGCCTTTGCTCTCTGAGAAACGTATTCCCTCCTTCTTGCTGATTCCGCTCAGGAGGATGATGGCCAGCAGGGCGAATGCGACTCCCCCCCACTGCCATCCATTAAGCCTCTCCGCAAAGAGGATGATGGAGAATATCACCACAAAGAACGGTCTGGAGGCCTTCAGAGTGCTGCAGGTGGTGATAGGAAGCAGTTTCAAGCCTATCAGCCCGCTGACCCAGGAAGTGGTGACGAGCACTCCCTTCAGCATCAGATGCCAATGGTCGCTCCAGCTGCCCGCTGTCAGGCAGGGGCAAAGGAAAAGTGTTGAGAGGGCGGTAGCGCCCAGCAGAACCCAGAGTACGCTGTTGTTCTTCAGCGCCTGCTTCTTGAAAACGTCATAAATGCCCAGCATCAACGCTGAGCCCAGTGTCATCCAAAGCCACATACCTTCCAACGGTTAAAGTGTCTGTCCGCCGATGAACTCCCTCATGATGGAGGTAGGAGGGACGGCTGCGATTTCATTAGGTTTGAGTGCCACTACGTGTGCGAGGAAGTCCAGCATCTGCCGTGCCTTCTCATAGGCAGGGGAGGACTCGGACACTTCATAGAGAAGCGGCTCTGCGTAGTATTTCAGCAGAGGAAGGTCATATAGGGTGGATGAATTGAACACCACTTCGGCATTCTCCTCGAACGGGAATATGTTCCTGGTCTCTCCGCGTCTGACGCTCGGCCAGAGAAGCAGGGTCTTCTCAGGTGAGATGCCGCGGGTGCGGTTGTCACGCACGATGCGGCGCAGGAGCCTCTTGTCGGTGGTGGAGTTGTGCACCTTCTCTCCTCCCGGGAGGGCCGAGAGTGCTGAGATGTAGATTCTGAATATCCTGTTCCGGTCCACTCCCGGAGTAAGTTCAGGATTGAGGGCGTGGATGCCTTCCATCATAAGGATGTCGCGCTCGCCGAGCCTCATCTTCCTGTTATCTTCGAATACTGTCGTGCCCGACTTGAAGTCATATCTGGGGATGATGACCTCGCGGCCTGCGAGAAGGTCGTTGAGGTTCGAGTTCAGAAGCTCGATGTTCATTGCTCCGAGGGCTTCGAAATCGTACTCGCCCTTTTCGTCCTTAGGGGTCTGCTCGCGCGGCACGAAATAGTTGTCCAGCTCGATGACTTTCGGGCTGAGTCCGAGCACGCGGCACTGCTGCGCGATGCGCAGGGATGATGAGGTCTTGCCGCTGGAGGATGGGCCGGACATCATTACGATGCTGGCTTCGTGCTTGCGCCAGGAGATCTGGTTGGCCGCTTCGGCGTATTTGCGTTCCTGACGGGCCTCGCAGAGGTTGATCAGATCTATTCCCTTGCCCTGGTTCAGGACTTCATTGAGTTTGTCGATGGTGTCGATGCCTACTGCAGAGCACCAGTCTGCGTATTCTTGCCTTGCGGCTTCAATCTTTGTCATAACAGTATCTCCTTTAGGAATGGTCCTGTGACTGAGGCCGGATTCTGGGCGAGCTCCTCAGGAGTACCGGACGCGATGATGCGTCCGCCCCTGGCTCCGCCTTCCGGACCCATGTCCAGTATGTAGTCGACGCTCTTCAGAACGTCGAGGTTGTGTTCGATGATTATTACGGTGTTTCCCTGGTCCACCAGCTTCTGGAGCACTCCCATCAGCACTTTTATGTCCTCGAAGTGGAGGCCCGTGGTGGGCTCGTCGAGGATGTAGAGGGTGTTGCCGGTGGCGCTCTTGAAGAGCTCGGCCGCCAGTTTCATACGCTGGCTCTCTCCTCCGGAAAGGGTGACTGCGGACTGTCCCAGGTGTATGTACCCCAGGCCCACGTCCACCAGCGCCTTGAGTTTCTGGGCTATCTTAGGGATGCTCTTGAAGAACTCGTAGGCTTCGCTGACCGGCATTTCCAGGACGTCGCTGATGCTCTTGCCCTTGTATTTGACAGCGAGGGTGTCCTCCTTGTAGCGGCGGCCGCGGCATTCTTCGCAGACGACATTGACCGATGGGAGGAAGTTCATCTCGATGACTCTGATGCCGGCGCCCTTGCACTCCTCGCAGCGGCCTCCGGCGACGTTGAAGGAGAAACGGCCGGCGTTGAAGCCGCGGACCTTTGCGTCCGGGGTGTCCTCGAAGAGGGCGCGGATGTCGTTGAAGACGCCGGTGAAGGTGGCGGGGTTAGAGCGCGGGCTGCGTCCTATAGGGCTCTGGTCTATTTCGATGACCTTGTCGATGTTGTTGTCTCCGGCTATCGCTCTGTATGGGAGGGCCTTCTGCTTCGAGCGGCAGAACT
>JAZLLN010000097.1:0-2587 GCA_045598165.1 Candidatus Cryptobacteroides sp. | reverse complement strand
GACATCCCGCGATGGGGATGACCTGACAGGCCTCCTGCCGTGCTACTGCGGCCTGTAAACCGACAAAATCAACGATTGTTAAAGAAAATCACACAAACACCCATTGAAAATCAAAGGGTTGGAGAAGTGAACGCTTACATTGTTTCCGTCAAGAACGTCTCGTGAAGATACAGCCTCTTTTCAGAGAGGTTGAAAATAACTACAACCACACAAATAAAAGAGTCATCTCCAATCAGGATAGGCGCAGCCATCATACCTGTCATCTGTTTCTTTCCACTTGTGGAATAGTAATCAAGAGGCAGAATAACGGACCCTTTTTTCAGGACATCCTTGATTGCGGCAAAACTTTGACTTGCAGAACAGCGAGGAGGATAATTATCAGCGGATGCTGAATGCCCTGGAGCCGGGGACGGTGATGCCGATTCGCAGGCATAGGAAGACGTCTGAGACTATCTGTATGGTCAGGGGAAAGATGGTTATGAGTCTTTATGATGACAAGGGCAATGTCACGGATGAGTTTGTGATGGAGCCTTGTGGGGAGCATCCTATGGTACAGGTTGAGGTTGGTCAGTGGCATTTGCTGGAGGTGCTGGATGGCCGAATCCGGGAGCCCAACTTGAACTTGTCGAAGGGAGGCGAAGTATGGCGCGTAGGA
Source organism: Candidatus Cryptobacteroides sp. (assembly GCA_045598165.1). Taxonomy (GTDB): domain Bacteria; phylum Bacteroidota; class Bacteroidia; order Bacteroidales; family UBA932; genus Cryptobacteroides. Next base: position 1,932 of record JAZLLN010000097.1, on the reverse strand, counting down.
GCCGCTTGGAAGCGAAGAGCTAATTGAAACAAAAGAAAGAAATGAAACGCTATTGCCAGACACTGGAGCTTATTGATGACCCTGAAATGATTCAGAGATACTGCGAAGTGCACTCCCACGTGTGGCCGGAAATCATCGAAGGCCAAAGATCCGTGGGCATACTTGATATGCAGATATATCGCAGGGGGACGCACGCCTTTATGATATGCGACACGGTCGATGACTTCGACTGGGACAAGGATTGGGCACGGCTTGCTCAAATGCCCCGTCAGGCGGAATGGGAGGCCTATGTGGCAAAGGCCCAGGGCGCAGATCCATCCCTCCCTTCCGCAAAGAAATGGCGCTTGATGGACAAGATTTTCGATATGAACAAATAATTCGTACACCCACGAATCATTCGCGTCTGTACGAAAAACCAGAAATAACCATGCAAAACAAAAAAGTATTCGTCACAGGATGTTACGACCTGCTGCACAGCGGTCACATCGAGTTCTTCCGGCAGGCGGCCCAATATGGTGACCTGTACGTGGGCATAGGCTCTGACGAGACCATAGAGGAGTACAAACACCACAAACCGATGTTCCCGCAGGAGGAGCGTCTCTTTATGGTGAGTGCCGTAAGGTACGTCAAGGAGGCTCTGGTAAACGAGGGCAGGGGAGTGATAGACTTCCTGCCGTCGCTTGACCGGATAAGACCCGACATCTTCGTGGTCAACGCCGAAGGAGGCTCCGACACCAAGAGGAAAATCTGTGAAGAAAGGGGGATAGAATACGTCGAACTTCAGCGGACCCCCGCCGACGGGCTGCAGGCCCGCTCATCATCCTCCCTCAAGAAGGAGATGGAAGCAGAAACCGAATCCACTGAAAATTACGGCATCCCCACCCGTCTCGACCTTGCCGGCACCTGGATCGACCAGCCGTATGTGAGTGTGCACCATCCCGGATGGGCCATCACCATATCCCTCGAACCCACCTTCGAAGTGCGTGACAGATGCGGACTGAGCACCTCCACTCGCAAGATGATACAGAAAATCTGGCCTGTGAAGCTCCCCAAGATGGACCCGGAGACCCTTGCCCGTCTGGTGTTCTGCTTCGAAAACAACCCCGAACGGAACGACGGCCACATTTCCGGAGCCCAGGACGCCATCGGAATCTGTGTGCCCGGCCTCTGCCGCCATTACTATGACAACAACTTCTGGCCCAAGAAGATAGAGACCTGCAGCGATGAAATGACATTGAGATTCCTCGAAGACCATATCGTGATGATTCCTATGGAACCCCGCAAGCCCGGCTGCTCCGTGGTGGAAGGCAAAGATATCACCCCGGTCAAGGTCAAAGCCCTTGCCGATGCGGCAGATGCCTGTTGGGAAGCGATTCTCAAACACGATTTGAAAGCCTTCGCGAAAGCCTACAAGGCTTCCTTCGAAGCGCAGACAGCGATGTTCCCTGGAATGCTCCGCCCTACCTATATTGGCAACGAATGTGAAAGCTGCGGCTACATCACAGAAACGATAAACCTCTATTCCGCAATGGACGGCGTCCTCGCCTGGAAAATGCCAGGCGCCGGAGGCGGAGGCTACCTCGCTCTGGTAGTGGAAGATGCCGAAGAATGGGAGAAGCGGCATCCCGAGGCGATAAGGATAACGATTAGAAGGTGAAATACGATTCCAAAACTCTACCTCAAATCGCAGATGTAATCTTGCGCAAAACCGCTAACTTTACAAGTAGGGTGTTAAGTTAGTTGTTTGAAAAATGGTCAGAAAAAAGTGCCGAAAACTGCCGATTCTGACCATCCGGCAGAGGCCTCTGAGAGGCATTGAAATTTAGTTGAAAAAGTTGCATAATTTATTGAATATTAATTGATTAACTCTTGCATAATTCATTGATTTTTTGTAACTTCACTGCTATATATTTACACTCATATGGCAAAGGA
>JAZLLN010000096.1:0-15398 GCA_045598165.1 Candidatus Cryptobacteroides sp. | reverse complement strand
CAACACGTCCGAGACCACAACGCTCAAACCGCTTGAGGACACGCTCCGCGAGAAGTTCGGCATATCGAAAGTGATAACCTGCACGGACGGGGGCCTCGCCTCATACGAGAACAGGTTGAACGACCACGTCGGGGAGAGGGCATTCATCACCGTCCAGTCGCTCAAGAAACTGGCGGGCCATATTCAAGACTGGGCACTGGAGACAAAGGGATGGCGTATGGTCATCTTCGAAAAAGACAAGAAGCCAAGACTCTCCGAGGAAGAGTACGACCTTACGCAACTGAACCCAAACGAGTATGCAGACAAGCTTTTCTGCCGCGAACGCTGGATAAAGACAACGCTCAGCAAGACCGCCGAGGAGTTGCCCCAGAGACTCATCGTCACCTTCTCGTTCAAGTACCGCGAATACCTGCGGCGCATACGCGAAAAACAGGTAGCGAGAGCCACGAAAATCATAGAAAGAGGAGAGGCCGGCAAGCTCGGCAAGGGGCAGAACGACCCGAAACGCTTCATAACGGGTGAATCCTGCACCGCCGACGGGGAGATGGCCGAGTACACCAGTTACGCGCTCAATCAGGAGATGATTGACCAGGAGGCCCGCTTCGACGGCTTCTACGGCATCTGCACTGACCTTGAGGACAATGCCCCCGAAATCATCAAGCTGAACGGCGGCCGCTGGATAATCGAGGACTGCTTCCGCATCACGAAGACCGAGTTCGAGGCAAGGCCAGTCTTCCTTCAGAGGGACGACCGCATCAGGGCACACTTCCTCACCTGCTTCCTTGCTCTTATCCTATACAAGTACCTTGCAAAGAAGGTCGACCGCGGAGGAAAGCACTTCAGCCCCTGTGAAATCATAGGCACCCTGCAGGATATGAACTTTCTCAGCATCGCAGGAGAAGGATACATCCCCACCTACACAAGGACTGATCTCACCAACAATCTGCACGGCTCCGCAGGCTTCAGAACCGACACACAGATAGTCTCAAGGCAGAAAATGAAAAAAATCATCAACGACACAAAAAATATAACGAATGACTGACATATTAGTACAAAGTCATAAAATGCGAAAAGCCCCAAATCGCTAACACAGCGGTCTGGGGCTTCGATATCTCAAAAGTGATGTGTCAAAGATGAGAATATACGAATAATTTTGTATCCTGCAAGCGCTAGAAGCCGCGTCCGAACATGGACCAATACTTCGCCTCCATATCCTTCCATTCTTTGACTGCCTCGGAATGAACCGTTGCGGTGCATCCGTTCAGGATTCCGGACTTCGTTTTCGCAGACTTCGCCTTCTTGTATGCCTCTTCTGTCCGGGCGAGCGTGTCAAAGGCAAAATCTTCCATCTTGAGAACAGAGGCGTTGAAATCCTTCTTCGTTGTCTGCCAGGACAAGGTTGCGAGTTTGTTTGCGCGCCTGAATTGCCAGAGGACGCAGTCTGCGTCATATTGCTTGTGTCCGCATCGGTTGAAAGATTCCGGCAGTGAAGTGGTGCCGCTGAAAATGGGAATGTGAGGGCTCTGGGCAGGATTGTCAACAGCATACCAGCATATTCCTCCTATCTCGTCGGGGAAATCCCTTCTGAGCTCGATTACAGTGGAATACGCGCACCAGGCCACTGCCAGCGTCCGGTGAAACTCTATTACGCCGGGAGCTATGGTGTTGAGCGTGTTGCGTGTATTGTTGGTGAGCCAGGGATTCGCCACCGGGCTGATTTCCTTGTGGGCGGGCACTCCGTCCTTTTCGGGAACGTCGATGAGCCAGTCCTTGCACATATCGAAGTCGGTGCCTTCATAGGTTCCTCGAAGCACTTCCATTACCTTGCGGGCATTGACTGTGGAGTCGGGCTTGACGGAGAAGGGTATTTCGTCCATATCATAACTCAAGCCGAGGGACGGGGCAAGCTGGCTGAACACTATGAATTCCCGTTCCCGGAAGTTCTTGCCTTTCGCATAGTCTGTCCTGATGACTTTCCAGAATACGAACTCGCTCTCACCGTTCCACAGGCCGTGAGCCTTTGCCACTTCCTCAAGATTGTCGGAAGCCATGAAGAAATCAGTGTCCGTGCGGTCTATCCTTCCGATTCTGGGAATGTTGGCCGACATCCCTATATGGTCGTCCGGGATGCGCTGGGCGGCCCAGATCGCTCCTGTGGCGTGCTTGCCGTTACCGGTTATCTCAAACTGCCAGACTTCGTTCTTGTCGGCGACCGTGAGGCATTCGCCCCCGTCACCGTAGCCGTACTGTTCGGCCAGACTTCCCATCAGTTTTATTGCGTCACGGGCATTGTCGCAGCGTTCCAGCGCCAGACGGCAGAGCTCTTCGATCAGCAGGGGAGATTTGCGGTTGATGAGTGTGTCGGGACCGCTGAAGGTGGTCTCTCCTATGCCGAGCTGCTTCTCGTTCAGACAGGGATATCCCGTATTGACGTAGGCGTATGTGTGTGAAACCTGTGGAATTTCTCCGACAATCCTGATTCCGACCGTGTCGGACGGGAAACGGGTCTTGCGCCAGTTCTTGCGTATCGGGGTCATCTCGCCCGGTTTGTGGTCTGCGGCCGGTACTATATTCACCCAGGTATGGGACACACCGTCGCAAGTGTGGGAGGTTATGACCGAACCGGTGCCGCTGGCGTCGCGTCCGACCATCAGGCTGGTGCATTCCAGCCCCGTGTTTTCAAAATCGGGAGAATCCGCCAGGCGGTTCTGGGCGAATGAAAGTGACGTCAGTGTCAGAACGGCCGCTGTGAGAAAGCTTTTCTTCATAATTTGCTTGGTATTGATCTGTATCCTGGGTAATCCTCCGTGAATGGGATGGAGAATTCCTCGATTATCTGTTTTACTGTCATTGAACTGTCGCACATTGTGCGGTATTGCGCCTGGTTTTCCGGGCCGGCGAAAAGTTTCTCTTCGGCGGCTCCCAATGTAAGTGTGGCATTTGAGGGCCTGAGTGAGCGCAGTCCGTTGTCGTCCCGTCCCTGAAGCAGGAAAAGGATGTCTCCGGCTTCGTTGGCCTTCTTGAGGTCATAACCCAGGACTTCGCGTTCATAGATGGCTGTTTCGGCAATCAGACCACCTCCGTCCGTAATCCTGCGGTTGCCCCGGTTGAAACATACAACGAGCTTGGTGTCGGCGAATTCCGTGCAGAAATTGAAATCTCCGGTGGAATCCATGAAGCAGGCTATGGGACCTTTGCCTCCATACTTGGGAGCTATTGCATTGAGTATGCCGGTGACTTTTCCCTGACGGCAGGTCTGAGTCCCGATTGACAGACTGTCCTGCACCCAACCTCCGTCCTCTGAAGGAAGAAAGGCCTTGCCATCGTAGTCGTAGAAGTTTGTAAGACGTCCCTGTTGGTCATGCCCTATGGTCATGGCGAGCACTCCGCTGCAATAAGGTCTGAGGCCGAACATGTCGATTGCCTCAATTACGGCATTGGTTCCGGATGCGGAACATACCCATACATCTATGCCATTGGCATCCAAAACCCTCCAGAGTTCCTTAATGTTTTCGGTGACGGTGAACCCCAGGGTGTACTGTCTGCCGTTCCATTCTCCAATACAGGTTTCGGTCTGTGAAAATATTTCGTGGGAGCGTCTTGCGAGGTTCCGTTCCTGCTCATCAGTCATTCCACAGCACCAGTATTTGTCCCAGTTGTAGGCGATTGTAATGTCTCCGTTGCTTTCCATTACAGAATAGAAACTGAACATCTTTCCGGCAAACCGTTCCCATACCGGATCGGCCATGACGACGGCCATCTCCTGCTCCGACAGCCCATTGTAGCTGAAAGGACCGTATTTGTCGTAGAGATATGAGTATGTGGAGCATATGTCGTTCACATAAGTGCCGTAACCGGCTTTTTCAAGAGGGATGTCTGTGGACATAACCTCAGAGAATCTTTCCGGACTCATCTCGAAGCTCATCGTCATCAGCTGAAAACACATTTCGTTTTCGGTGATGTCGAAGATGCTTGAGGTGTTGTCGAAATCGAAAACGGCATATTGCTTTTCCGGAGCGTTGCCGTAGATGGTTACAAGGTCATTCAGCCCCTGTTTGACATCCGGAGCCCAGTCGTCGTGCACGAGAAGGACTGCTTGCCTGCAGGAAACTGCGGCAAAAAGGGAGGAGAGGACTATGACGGCGGCGATAAATTGATTCTTCATCTGTGTGCTATGACATATTCCGCTATCTGTACGGCATTAAGGGCCGCACCTTTCCTTATCTGGTCTGCGGAAAGCCAGAAGGTGATACCGTTTTCGTTGGCAATGTCCTTCCTCACGCGTCCGACATATACATCATCTTTGCCAGCGGTGAAAAGAGGCATGGGATAGGCTTGGGAGGCCGGATCATCCTGAAGAGTGACACCGGGAGCGGCCGCAAGGGCATTCTGCACCTCCTCTACGCTGAGAGGCCGTTGCGTTTCCACCCATACCGCTTCGGAATGGGAGCGCAGGGACGGCACACGTACGCACATTGCGGAGCATTTGACGTCCGAATGGAGTATCTTGCGGGTTTCGTTGAACATCTTCATCTCTTCCTTGGTATAGCCGTTGTCGGTGAAAAGGTCGATCTGCGGAATGAGATTGTATGCCAGCTGGTATGCGAATTTGCTGACGGTGACAGGTTTGCCTTCAACGATGTCGCGGTACTGCTGTTCAAGTTCCGCCATCGCTCTGGCTCCTGCTCCGGAAGCTGACTGATAGCTTGCTACGTGTATCCTTGTGATATGTGACAGCCTTTCGACAGGCTGCAGTGCAACTACCATCATAATGGTTGTGCAATTCGGGTTTGCAATAATCCCCCGGGGCCTGATGAGGGCGTCCGATGCATTGCATTCCGGTACCACGAGAGGAACGTCCCTGTCCATACGGAAGGCGCTGGAGTTGTCGATCATTACAGCGCCGAATCTGGTGATGTCCTCAGCGAATTCCCTGGATGTGCCGGCTCCGGCAGAAGTGAATGCGATGTCTATGCCCCTGAAGTCGTCATTATGCTGCAACAGTTTCACTGTCAGTTCTTTCCCCTTGAATGAATATTTCCTTCCGGCACTCCTTTCTGAGCCGAAAAGGACGAGCTCGTCAACGGGGAAATCCCTTTCTTCCAGAACTCTGACAAGTTCCTGACCTACGGCGCCGCTTGCGCCGACAATTGCCACTTTCATATCGTTAAATATTAGCTATGCTCATTATGTCGGCGAATACGCCGGCTGCGGTGACGTCGGCTCCTGCGCCATAACCCTGGATGAGCATGGGATGTCTGTTGTATCTTTCCGTTGTGAGAAGAATTATGTTGTTGGAGCCCTCCAGAACGTAGAATGAATGGCCTTCTTCGAACTCACGGAGTGAAACGGAGTAATGTCCGTTCTCCATACGTGCCACGAACCTCCAGTGCTTGTGTGCATCTGCCAGTGCCTTTCTTCTGCGCTCGAAGTCTTCGTCCAGGGAGGGGAGCCTTTTCCAGAATTCTTCCATGGAACAGTCGAAGAACTCTTTGGGAATGAAGAGCTTTGCTTCCACATCCTCCTGCTCCACCTTGTATCCGGCCTCGCGCGCAAGTATCACAAGTTTGCGGATGACGTCTTTTCCGCTCAGGTCGATTCTGGGGTCGGGTTCGGAAAATCCCTGCTCCTGCGCCATCCGGACCGTACGGCTGAAGGGGATGTCTTCGGAAATGGTGTTGAAGATGAAGTTCAGTGTGCCGCTCAGGACGGCTTCTATCTTAAGTATCCTGTCTCCGCTGTTCTTGAGGGCGTTTATGGTATTGATGATGGGCAGGCCGGCGCCTACGTTCGTCTCGAACAGATATTTGACTCCGCGCCTGAGAGCCAGTTCCTTGAGTGAAGCATAATTGGCGTAGTCGGAGGAGGCGGCAATCTTGTTGGCGGCGACCACCGAAATGTTGTGTTCGATGAAATCGTGATACAGGGTGGCCACGGCATCGCTTGCAGTGCAGTCCACAAAGACGGAATTGAAGATGTTCATTCCTATGACCTCATCCTTCAATCCCTGGAGGTCAAGGGCGGGTCCCGCTTCAAGGAGTTCCCTCCAGTGAGACAGATCCAGCCCTTCGCGTGAGAACACGCCGCGTATGCTTCTCGCTATGCCCACAACGTTGAGCTTGAGATTGTGCTCCTTCATCAGTTTGGTCTTCTGGCTCGCAATCTGTTCCAGAAGGCTGCTTCCGACGGTGCCAACGCCGCATATGAACAGGTTGAGCTCCTGATATTCGGAAAGGAAAAAACTGTCGTGGATGACGTTCAGCGACTTGCGGAGGAAACGTTTGTCAACGATGAGGGAGATGTTGTATTCGGATGAACCCTGTGCGCAGGCGAGGATGTTGATGCCGTTCCTCCCTAAGGTGGAAAACAGTTTTGCGGCCACGCCTTTGCTGTGACGCAGCCTCTCGCCAACCACTGCGACTGCGGCGAGGTCGTTCTCCACGAGGCAGCAGTTTGCCTTGCCTGAGGCGATTTCTGCGGAGAATTCCCCGTCAATCGCATCCTTGGCGCATTCGGCCTCCGATGTCCTGATGCCTACGCTGATTCCGGTCTCTGAGGATGACTGGGACACGAAGAACACGCTGATGCCGCGCGACGAGAGTGCGGCGAACAGACGGCTGTCCACGCCCACTATGCCGACCATTGAGGGGCCGCTGAAAGTGAGGAGCGATATGTTGTCAATGGAGGCGATTCCGGTAACTGTTCCCATTGTTCCCTCCGATGTCCGCCTTGTGTCGCGGATGACCGAACCGAGGCGTTCGGGGTGTCCGGCATTCCTGATGACGGTCGGGATTCCCTTGCCGAACAGGGGGGACAGGGACGCCGCTTCGAGGACGCTGACTCCGAAGTTGCTCAATTCCATCGCTTCCGCATAGCTGAGTTCATCAATTACATAGGAAGTCGTGATGATGGCGGGATCGGCAGTCATGAATCCGTCGCAGTCTGTCCAGATTTCCAATGATTCCGCTCCGTTGTCCGCCGCGAAGATGCCCGCCTCTTCCGTGCCCCCCGTGCGCACGGATATGCCACGGTTGAGCTTTCTGAAACTTTCCGCTCTTTCTGCGGGGGCGAATACGACGTCCCCGGCTCCAAGGGTGCATATTATGCTTTCAATTTTCAAGTCCCCGGCGGTAAAGGCCCGCGGGGTAAAACTGTGAACTGTCATATTTGTTTGTAGCTGTCACTACAAAAATAGGAATAATTTAGTAAATTTGTGAGATTGAATTTATTGATATGGACAATAAACTTTCTCAGGGGACGATTTGCGTTCAGGCGGGTTATGAGTCCGGAAACGGCCAGCCCAGGCAGATTCCCATCATACAGAGCACAACATTCAAGTACGATACGTCCGAGGATATGACCAGACTCTTCGATCTCGAAGACAACGGTTATTTCTATACGCGTCTGCAGAATCCCACCAATGATACGGTCGCCGCAAGAATAGCGGCTCTGGAGGGCGGTGTCGCGGCCATGCTGACATCTTCCGGGCAAGCGGCCAATTTCTTCGCCTGCTTCAATATCTGTGAGACGGGGGACCATATGATCAGCACCGCCAGCATATATGGAGGCACGTTCAATCTTTTCGGCGCCACTTTCAAGAAGATGGGAATAGATGTCACATTCGTTGACCAGGATGCAGACGAGGAAGAGTTGGAGGCAGCTTTCCGTCCCAATACCAAGCTTGTTTTCGGGGAAACATTGTCCAATCCTGGTGTAAGAGTCCTGGACATTGAAAAATTCGCAAGACTGGCCCATGCACACGGTGTGCCGCTGATAGTGGACAACACTTTCCCCACACCCATAAACTGCCGTCCCTTCGAATGGGGCGCCGACATCGTGACCCATTCCACCACCAAATACATGGACGGACAGGGCGTGCATGTCGGGGGCGCCATAGTGGACAGCGGTAATTTCGACTGGAATGCCCATGCCGACAAATTCCCCGGACTTTGCACTCCGGACCCTACCTACCACGGCATAACATATACTGAGAAGTTCGGCAAACTGGCATATATAACCAAGGCCACGAGCCAGCTGATGCGTGATTTTGGAGCCATCCAGAGCCCCCAGAACGCATTCTATCTCGGCCTCGGTCTCCAGACCCTCGCCGTGCGTGTGAAGAGGCACAACGAAAGTGCCCTGAGGATAGCCCGCTGGCTTCAGGAACAGCCTGAAGTCAAATGGGTGGATTTCCCTGAACTGGAGGGCAATCCGGAGAAGGAGAAGCAGCTCAAGTATATGCCGGGCGGCACCTGCGGCGTGATGGCATTCGCTCTTGACGGCGACAGGGCTTTCGTGAGCCGGTTCATGAACAGTCTCAAGCTGGCAACCATCGAGACTCACGTGGCTGACTGCTATACCTGCATACTTCATCCTGCTATGCACACTCACCGTCAGTTGACGGACGAGCAACTGGCGGAAGCCGGAATCGATCCCTCGCAACTCCGTTTCAGCGTTGGTCTGGAGGATCCCGAAGATATCATCAGAGACCTGCGTCAGGCAATTGACGCCGCAAAGAAATGATGCGCAGGCATCAGTTCCGTGCCGGAGCCTTCGACTTCGAGGCCGGAGGCAGGCTGGACAGCGTGGAGTTGGTCTTTTACACCTCGCCCAGGCCATACAGGGCGGGGGAGAAGGTGATATGGATAAATCACGCCCTTACCGCAAATGCCGATCCTGAGGACTGGTGGCCTGAAATGGTGGGCGAGGACAAAGTCATAGACCCCTCGCGTCATTTTGTGGTGTGCGTGGCGACTCTCGGCTCATCCTATTCGGAGTGCGGCCCGGCCAGCATCAATCCCGCCACAGGCAGACCCTGGCTTCTGGATTTCCCCAAGATAACCATCAGGGATATGGTGAACGTGGAGATTCTGGTGCGCAAGTATCTTGGCATAGAGGCCGTCGATCTGCTGATAGGGCCGTCGATAGGCGGCTTTCGGGCAATAGAATGGACCATAATGGAGCCTGAGGTCATACGCAATGCCGTGTTCATAGCGACAGAAGCCCGAATAACTCCTTATATATCGGCATATAACGAGTCGCAGCGCATGGCCATGAAGGCGGATCCCACATTCCTTGCCGCCAAAGATGTCAACGGGGGAGCGGAAGGCCTCAAATGCGCCCGTTCCATAGCTCTTATCTCGTATCGTTCATATGCCTGCTACAATGACACACAGGCTGAGGAAGAAGAAACGCTGTTTGCTGAAAAGGCTTCATCTTATCAGCGTTATCAGGGAGAAAAACTTGTGAGACGCGGCTTTGACGCCTACAGTTACTGGTACCTCATCCATGCTCTGGATTCTATGAATCCCGGGCGCGGACGCGGTGGAATGAAGGCGGCGTTGGGCAGAATAAAAGCAGATTGCACGCTCGTTGCCGTGGAGACGGACAATCTGTTCCCTGTAAAGTCTGTGCGCGGTCTTGCCGAACAGATAAAAGGAAGCCGTTTCTTTGAAATCAAGTCCGAATACGGCCACGACGGCTTTCTCATCGAGAGCGGGCAGCTGTCCGCCATACTCTCTCCGATTGTCAGGAATATCTAGAACCTGTTCTACAGGAAAAGCTTGAGAGCTTTCGACAGCTGGTCGGGGCAGCTTGTCCCCTTTCCGCCACAATCGATGCCCTCGAGTTTTTTGATTGCATCCGTGACTTTCATTCCGGCCACGAGTTTTGAGACTCCCGTTGTGTTGCCGGGGCATCCTCCGGTGAATGTGACGTCAAGGATGGTGCCGTCCTTGACGGTAACGTCAATTCTTACTGAACAAACGTCTGACGGCTCCACGCTTACCGTGCGGACACCGTTTCCGTCGGTGACGTCGCTCAGAACTCTGATGTCATGCATATATTCTGATGCTGAGGCCGCAGCCAGGACTCCGCTGCAACCGTTGTTGACTGCTGATGTGTTTTCGACAGCGCTTTCAGAACTGCTGCTGCCGTTGTTGCCGTTGCCGGCACAGGATGACGCAAGTATTGCGAAGACCGCAATCGCGGTGATTTGAAATGCTCTGTTCATATTATATATATTGGATTTGTCTGTGCAAATATAACAAAATTTAGATTGACAAGCTGCCGAAGATTTGTTATATTTGTTGGATTAAACACTGATTCTGATATCTAATTAAATATAAGAATGGCAAACGTAGTGATTATGCCCAAACAAGGGCAGTCAGTTGAAAGTTGTATCGTCACCGAATTCAAGAAAAAGGTAGGTGACAAGGTTGCGGCAGGGGATATCCTGTTCAGTTATGAGACAGACAAGGCTTCTTTTGAGGAAGAGGCCAAGGTCGAGGGCACCGTTCTCGCCGTGTTCTTCAAGGATGGGGATGAGATTCCCTGTCTGACCAACGTCATGGTTATCGGCAATGCCGGAGAGTCTTTCTCGGAGTTCGATCCCAACGGCGGCTCTTCGTCAGGACAGTCGGACAGGCCCTCAGGACAGGCTGTTGCCCCTGAAGGACCGGAGAATAGGGGTAATGGCCCTTCAGAGGCCCAGCCTGCTCCCTCGGGGACCGATTCTTCCGTTACGACAGCCGCAGGAGCTGCCGGTGCCATTTCGGGCGCTGCTGTGCCGGCCGACGGCACTTCTTCCAAATCCAATGTGCCTGAGGCCGGGATTGCAGTGCCCGAAGGTGCAACTGCGAATTCTGGTGCCGTGTCACCGCGTGCGAGGAAACTAGCGGAGGAAAAGGGCGTCAACCTTTCTCAGGTTGCCGGTTCAGGCCCTTACGGCCGTGTCATTGAGCGCGACGTGAAGGCTGCCGCGGTCAATCTGACCGGTCTTGCAAAGGCGAAAATGGCGGAAGGCGGTATGGCCGCTCCCGCTGCCGGAAGCGGACTTGCCGGTACGGTCAAGGCGGGCGACCTCAAGGTTTGGAAGGCAAATCATACCGATATAGCCGGTGAAGGCGCAGAATTCGAAGTGGTCAAGATGAGCAATATGCGCAAGCTGATTGCCAAGTCAATGTACAATTCCCTCCAGAATTCCGCACAGCTCACCCATATGCTCGGCGCTGACGCCCGCAAGGTGCAGGCTCTCCGCAAGAAGGCCAAGAAGGCCTTCGAAGAAGGGAAGATCGACACGAACATCACGGTCAATGACTTTGTATGCTTCGCTGTCATCAAGGCTCTCAAGAAATTCCCGAATCTCAACAGCCACTGTCTGGGCGATGCGATGCGTATTTTCAAGTCAGTCAATCTGGGTTGTGCGGTCGATACCGAACGCGGACTTATGGTTCCGGCCATCCCTCATGCAGACGAGCTGAACATTATAGGACTCAGCAAGCAGCTCAAGAAGATTGCCGAGGATGCCAAGAAGGGTTGCATCAATCCCGACCTGCTCTCTCCTGAGGCGGCTTCATTCACCGTGTCCAATCTGGGCGGTTTCGGCGTGGAGTGGTTCACTCCTATCATCAACGTTCCCCAGAGCGCCATTCTCGGTGTCTGCAACATAGTTTCCCGTCCGAAGGACATCGGCGGCGGTGTGGTGGCATTCGTGCCTTATATGGGCCTCAGCCTCACTTATGATCATCGTGCTGTGGACGGCGGCGAAGCTACCCGTTTCCTCAAGCAGATTGCCATCGAGATCGAGAACCTTGAAGTTGAATTTTAATTAATATATCATAATGTACGATTTAGCGATTATCGGCGGCGGTCCCGGTGGTTATGTGGCCGCAGAGCGCGCAGGCGCGGCTGGACTCAAGGTTGTCCTTTTCGAAAAGAAATCCCTGGGCGGTGTATGCCTCAATGAAGGCTGTATCCCCACCAAGACGCTGCTTTACAGCGCGAAGGTGTACAATTATGCCGTCAATGGAGACCATTACGGCGTTTATGTCGAGAAACCTTCGTTCAAGTACAATGAATTCGTGGAGCGTAAGGACAAGGTTGTCCGCAAGCTCGTCGGAGGCATCAAGGCTGCGATGAAGGGCTTCAAGGTGGAGGTCGTGAACGCCGATGCCCTGATTACCGGACGCGGCGCCGAGGGTATTGCCATCAAGGCAGCCGATACTGAATACGTTGCAAAGAATCTTCTGATATGCACGGGTTCCGAGGCTGCGGTTCCTCCGTTCCCCGGTCTGAAGGAAGCCGGTGACGTAATTGTCACCAACCGTGAAATCCTTGCTCTCAAGGAGCAGCCGAAGGAAATCGTAATCATCGGCGGCGGTGTCATCGGTATGGAGTTCGCGGCATTCTACAACACTCTCGGTACGAAAGTCACCGTGGTTGAGATGCTGCCGAAGATTCTCGGACCCCTTGACGACGAGATCAGCTCGATGCTCCAGAACATTTATGCGAAGCGCGGCATCAATTTCTGTCTGCGCTGCAAGGTGACGGGAATCGAGGGCAATACCGTAGTCTATGAGGACCCCGAAGGAAAGGTCTGCCGCGTGGCCGGAGACAAGATCCTCGTGAGTGTGGGCCGTCGCGCCAACTTCAACGGAATCGGACTTGAAAACATAGGTGTCGAGCTTGCCCTCAATCCTGCAGGACGTCCCTGCGGTATCAAGGTCGACGAGCATATGCGCACCAATATTCCCAATGTCTATGCGGCCGGTGACGTGACCGGATTCTCTATGCTTGCCCATACGGCAAGCCGCGAGGGTGAGGTCGCTGTCAACAATATCCTCGGAAAGAAGGACGTGATGCGCTATAACGCAATCCCCGGTGTCGTTTACACCAATCCTGAGGTTGCAGGCGTCGGCGTGACCGAAGAAGAGGCGAAGAAGAAAGGCCTCGACTACAAGGTCGTCAAGCTCCCTATGGCATACTCCGGCCGCTTCGTGGCTGAGAATGAAGGAGGGGAGGGCATCTGCAAGCTCATCGTCGGAGCGAAGTACCACGAGGTGCTCGGCGTCCATATGCTCGGCAACCCCTGCTCGGAAATTCTCCAGAGCATGTGCATAGCCATCGAGCAGGAGATGACCGTGGAGCAGCTCAAGGAAGTCGTGTTCCCTCATCCTACAGTATCTGAAATAATCAAGGAAACCGCATTTTCACTGAAATAATATACACTTTATACTATGCCGAAATCAATTTACATCGACCCCAACAAGGTCCTCCGCGAGGAAGCCGGCTCAGCCATAACTTTCCCCCAGATACCTGTGATGACCTATAAGAAGACCGTCAAGCAGGAACTCAAAGAAAAGAATTTCACCAAGGAGGACCTCCTCCGCATCTACCGCGACATGTTTACCATCCGCGAGTTCGAGACTATGCTCAACCTCGTCAAGACTACCGGCGGATACAATGGAGTGGAGTATAACAACCCGGGTCCCGCCCACCTTTCAGCCGGCCAGGAAGCCGCTGCGGTAGGTATGGCTTACGCCCTCGATACAGATGACTTCATCTTCGGTTCACACCGTTCACACGGTGAGATACTCGCAAAGGGTCTCCGTTCAATCCAGATACTTTCTGACGAGGAGCTCGAGAAGGTGATGAACGAGTTCTGGGACGGCGCGACGGTAAACGTTGCAAAGAAAGGCTTCAAAGGCACGACGAAGGAACTCGGTATCCGTTTCCTTCTCTACGGTGCAATGGCTGAGATCTTCGCCCGCACAACCGGTTTCAACAAAGGACTCGGCGGATCCATGCACACCTTCTTCACCCCGTTCGGAATCTATCCCAACAATGCCATCGTAGGCGGTTCTGGTTCCATCGCGGTCGGTGCCGCCCTCTATAAGAAAGTCAACCGCAAGAAGGGTATCGTGGTCGCCAACCTCGGTGACGGCGCAATGGCCCGCGGACCCGTCCTCGAAGGTATGACCTTCGCATCAATGGACCAGTTCGAGACTCTCTGGGAGGGTGATATGAAGGGCGGTCTTCCCGTTCTCTTCAACGTGATGGACAACCAGTATGCAATGGGTGGCCAGACCAGGGGCGAGACTATGGGATATACCTTCCCTGCACGCCTCGGCGCAGGTTTCAAACCCGATGCAATGAACGCCGAGCGCGTGGACGGATACAATCCTCTCGCAGTCATCGACGCATTCCGCCGCAAGAAAGCTCTCCTCGAGCAGAAGATGGGCCCCGCCCTTCTTGACGTCGTTACTTACCGTTACAGCGGACACTCTCCCAGCGACCAGTCCTCATACCGTACAAAGGAGGAGCAGGAGGCCTGGATGGCAGAAGACTGCATCCTTGCTTTCGGCAGGAAGCTCATTGAAGCAGGCGTGGCAAAGCAGGCCGACCTCGATGCAATCCAGGCAGAGATGAAGGCTACCATCTTCGATTGCTACAAGCTCGCAATCGATCCTGAAGTCTCTCCCCGTATGGACCTTGTGAAGGACAACGAACTCCTCGGCGAAATGATGTTCTCCAACCAGAGCGTCGATTCACTCAGCGATGCGAAGCCCGAGACTCTCCTTCCCATGGAGGAATGTCCGCGCGTGAAGCAGATTGCAGGCAAGGAGCGCTTCTATCTTGACAAGGACGGCAAGCCCGTGAGCAAGATGAAGACCTTCAACATCAGGGACGGTATCTTCGAGGCAATCGTTGACCGTTTCTTCAAGGATGCCTCCCTCATAGCATACGGAGAAGAAAACCGTGAGTGGGGCGGCGCGTTCGCTGTATATCGCGGACTTACCGAGACTCTTCCTTATCACCGTCTCTTCAATTCTCCTATCGCAGAGGCCGCGATTATCGGTACGGCAATCGGTTATGCAATGTGCGGCGGCCGTGTCATCCCTGAAATCATGTACTGCGACTTCCTCGGATGCTGCGGTGATGAAATATTCAACCAGCTGCCGAAGTGGCAGGCAATGTCCGGCAACATCCTCAAGATGCCCGTCGTTGTCCGTGTGTCCGTGGGTTCCAAGTACGGCGCCCAGCACTCTCAGGACTGGACCTCTCTCTGCACCCATATCCCGGGTCTGAAGGTCGCTTTCCCTGTCACTCCCTATGATGCCAAGGGCCTTATGAATTCTGCACTCCAGGGAACTGACCCCGTCATCTTCTTCGAGAGCCAGCGCATTTACGACAAGGGCGAGGAATTCCACCAGGGCGGTGTGCCTGAGGAGTATTATGAGATTCCTTTCGGTGAGCCCGACATCAAGCGTGCAGGAAAGGACGTTACCTTCCTTACAATAGGCGCAACTCTCTACCGCGCACTCAAGGCCGCCGACATCCTGAAGGAGAAGTATGGAATGGAGGCTGAGGTCATTGACGCCCGTTCTATGGTTCCTTTCAACTACGAGAAGGTCATCGAGTCTGTCAAGAAGACCGGCCGCATCATCATCGCAGGTGACGCAACGGCCCGCGGATCATTCCTCAATGACCTCGCGGCCAACATCACCGACCTCTGGTTCGACTATCTCGACGCTGCTCCCGTGGTGCTCGGCTCACGCAACTGGATCACCCCTTGCCACGAGCTGGAAGAGGCATTCTTCCCTCAGCCCGAGTGGTTC
>JAZLLN010000095.1:0-2733 GCA_045598165.1 Candidatus Cryptobacteroides sp. | reverse complement strand
GAATTTTGAAGAACCGTCATAACGGAGAGATGCGGAAACATAGTACTTGTTGTCATAGATGTAGTTGGCACGGCCGAGATAAGACTCCATAGTCTGCTTCTGGATGTCTCCACCGTAACCTGCACCGAAAGGTGAGTAGGTGGCGGAACCGAGGTAGTTCACGTAAGCCTGGCTGTTATCTATGAGAGTGTGTGCTCCGCCGAGATACATCTGCTCGAAGTCGTACTGATAGAACTCATGGCCGAGGAGGGCGTCAACGTGATGTTTGCCGAAATCCTGATTGTAGTTGAGGAGCTGCTGGGTGTTGAGAACGCTGTACTCGTTCTTGGTCCTTCTGATTGCAGAACCGTAAGAATCGGCAAGAGAGTTCATACTGTGGGCGGTCTCAGTGTTCCAGTACCTGGTGAGGGTCTCGAAAGTCTTATCGTAAGCAACGTTGACTTCAGCTGTAAAGTGTTTGAGGAAGGTGGCTTTCAAGTAGCCCTTCGTGTTCATATCGTTGTACTTCTGAGAGTATTCGGCCTGCTCATAGTACATAGGGAGGTTATAGCTCCAAGGAGTTGAAGTTGCTCCGAAAGGAGAATAGCTGTTGCTGAGGTTGGGATAGTTGCGACCGATGTTGCAGTTGACAATCTTCTCGCCGTTGGCATTGAGCATAACGTTGCCGTTCTTGTCGAGGGCGTACATATTGTCAAGAGCAGTGGCGCAGCCCGTCCAGGTGAATACGTTCTGGGAAACGAAACCGGGGTTACGGCCCCAACGCGTTGACTGGGAATTGATGGTACGGTTGGTGTAAGCGAAGTTCACGCCTGCCTTGAGCCATTCGGTAATCTTCGCGTTAACATTGCCGCGGGCTGTGATACGTTCGAATTTTGACCAGGTGATGTAGGAAGGATCGGAGAGATAACCGATGGACATATGGTAGTCAACCTTGTCGTTGCCGCCGGTGGCGGAAACGTTGTACTCCTGACGGAAGCGATTTGCCGTGAGGGCATTGTTGACGTCGCTTGCTCCCCAAATCCGCTGTGCGGCAGGGTTGAGTTTGCCGTCAAGCCCGACAAGGTAAGCTCCTGTCATTGTCGCAGACTCGGTTGCTGTTCCGGGAGTTCCGGTAGATTTGAGACCTTCAACAAGACCGGGAACGGTGTAAGCCAGCTTGTTGCCGAGAGCGGCATTGCGGGAGAATGATCCGTCGGGGCTGTAGTCGAAGAGGTGTGCGGAAGCATACTGCGCTGCGGCATCCGCATTGCCCACCATACCCTTGGAAGCATCGCTCCTTCCAAAGTAAATGTCGTTGTAAATGGACTCCCAGGTGAACTCGTAGATGTCAGCGAGATTCTTGTCACCAATCTTGTCGAAATAAGCCTTGGGACCTACTGCGTTGACACCGAAACGGGCCTCGAAGGAGACTCTTGTCTTGCCGGCCTTGCCTGTCCTTGTGTTCACAAGAACGACACCGTTTGCACCGCGGGCTCCGTAAAGTGCGGTCGAAGCGGCGTCCTTGAGGACTGTGATGCTCTCGATATCCTTGCTGTTGATTGAGGACAGCGGGTTGGTTCCTTCAATTGCAGGAACACCATCGATGACGATAAGAGCTTCGGAGTTGTTGGCGGAAGCGGTACCGATACCACGGATACGGATACCCGCATCCCAACCGGGCTGACCTTCGATGATGGATGTCTGGAGACCTGCAACCTGTCCGTCAAGGGCACGGGTTACGGAACCGACGGCCTGAACGGTGAGGGCCTTGTTGTCAATTGTTCCGATAGCTCCGGTGAGATCCTTCTTCTTTGCAGTACCGTAAGCCACAACGACTGTCTCTTCAAGAAGTGTGGAGTCTTCGGTGAGGACGACGTTCACAACGACCTTTCCATTGACTGCGACTTCCTGGGAAGCGTAGCCGATGCAGGAGAAGACCAAAGTGGCGTTGCTGTCTGCGTTGATCACATAAGCACCGTCAAGGTCTGTCATAGTACCTGTTGTAGTGCCCTTAACGAGGACACTCACGCCAGGGATAGCTTCGCCGTTGGTATCAGCGACTTTACCGCTGACGCTTTGGGCGAATGCTTGCACGCCTATTGCAAGGGATGCAAGGAGAACCAAAAGAATTCTTTTAGTCATAAGCTAAAGATAAGTTAAGAATAAAGTGTTTAGGGAGGAATCGGAAATCCTCCGCTCACACCCTTGTTTCCGCAGCCATTTCCCATACCGGATGGCAAGTCGGCGCACCGGAATCTCCCGCTCCGACAGGTAACCGAGAGAGAGTCATAACGGGCGGCCACAAGCCGTCCGAAAGAATTTTTAAAGGACCAAATAGGCCGCACACGGCCTTTCAAGGCAGATTGGCCTTCATGACAAGTTGCTGCTGACCTGCCACTCGCACATATCTTTATTATCAAAGGAAGGAGCGTCACGGCATCAGAAAAATAACAGCCATACCGGAGTTATCAGCCCTAATGGAGATGGTTGGAAGGAAAGTAGCCGTAATGCCGGAACCGCGGAACACAAATCATTCCTTCATACAGAACTGAAAAAACGAACGATACCCTATAATTATTATTAAAAGCGGCAGAATTTTTTGAGCCATTTCTTTCTCGTTTTGCAACAAAAGTTGAAGAACTTGCATCTTTTGGGTATGTATTTCAAAAATTTTTGCTATTTTTGCGAGAAGACCACATTTTTTTGATGTATATAACCATATATACCTATTAACAACTTTATTATTAACTTAAA
>JAZLLN010000094.1:0-27906 GCA_045598165.1 Candidatus Cryptobacteroides sp. | reverse complement strand
TGTCGCAGAAATCATTGCCGTCCCAGGTGCCGCTTATCTGATACGGCCTTCTGTCCTTGGCGAGCGCCCAGTCGGCTTCGCCTCCGCAGACGGGGGAGATGGTCTCTTCAACGGCATCGGAAAGGGGAATTATCGTGTGCGGGTTCTTCAGATCAATGACGGAAAGGCAGGTAGCGTCGGCGATGCGCTTGGCGTTTGCCTTCTGCATGGGCGGGGTCATATAGATGTCCCAGTTCCAGATATCAAGTCCTGCCGTTTCGAAATCGACGATGGTGGTGTCCTTCGGCGGCAGGCATTCTGCTATTCCGAGCAGGATGCGACTGCCCTTGACTGAAAAGATGGGGTCGGAATGCTCGGTCACAAAGAGACCTTCCGGGAGCCCTTCAGTGAACCCCTGGGGGACGAGTTCTTCGGCGGAGATGTTCCGGACCGCCTTCTTGCCTTTACCGGTGATTCTGTCTTCGGCCATATAGAGGGCACAGTGTTTTCCTCCTGTCTTTGCCGAGTCGGAAGAAGCGAGGAAGAGCAGCCTGTCGCCGTCGCGGTTGAAATTCGGCGTGGAATAGTAATTATGTCCTTCTACCAGAACGTGCCTGGACATGTCACCGAGGAGATACAGGGCGATTTCGTTCCTGCTCAGGCTGTCTTTTTTGTCTTTTTCGAACACTGCCGCGAGCCTCTCGCCGTTTTTGTCGAAGCTGTAGGATTTGACGTTCTTCAGAGTGTCCCGTCTGTCGGTGGCGGGGTCATAGACAATCAGAATCTTCTTTTTGTCGGCTTTGGTTTCAAAAGCGAGAACGGGGCGTCCGTCCTTGCTGACCTTATATGCGGAGAATGCTCCTATGCGCGCGACTGAAAAGTCCTTGAGGTTGATGCAGGCGATTGTATCTTTCGGCATCTTGTCACCTTTCTTCTTGTCGATTTTAGCCTTTCGGGTGACTTCATAGGGGACTTTGATACTGCAGAATGCCCAACTGCCGTCGCGGGACATTTCGATGCCGCCTCCGCGTTCAATTTCGAGAGTGCTTCCGTCGGACAGACGTTTGAGATAAAGTGTCCCGTCGCCCTGCTGGGGCGCTATCTCCCAGGCGACGATATCGCCGTCCGCAGAAACGGATGCGGTCCTGACGCTTTTCCAGGAATCGAAGACATCGTGGTCGAGGACGGCTTTCTGAGCCTGCATTGCAGGAGCCGCCGCCAATACCGCCAGAATGGCGGAAACCATACGCAGCAAGTTTTTCATGAGTGATAAATTTTAACAAAAATAAATATTATCTTTGAGAGATTAATGATTTCTAAATTATGTCGAAAACTAAAACTTATGATTGGCAGTATGTGTCAATCGGCGGGGTGGTCAGAGTCAAGCTGACAAATGGCGAGGATATCGCCCATCTCGGTGAGCTGGATCAGAAAAAATGGACAGTGCTCAGCTGCCCGGTGGATGGGCTGGAGTTTGACCGGAAAACGCTGGAATTGCTGGATGCCGACGGGGACGGGAAGATCCGCGTCAAGGAGGTTGTCGAGGCGGCGGAATGGCTGACTTCCGTCATCAGGGACAAAGACCTCATATTGAAGGGAAAAGACTCTCTTCCTCTCGCCCAGTTGAATGAAGATGTGCCTGCGGGAAAGAAACTCAAGGATTCGGCGAAGCAGATTCTGAGCAACCTGGGACTTGACAAGGACAGCATATCGACAGCTGATACGTCGGACAGCGTTGCTATTTTCGCAAAGACCAAGTTCAATGGTGACGGTGTGATTACGGCCGCTTCCGCCGATGACGAGGAACTGGCGAAGGTGATAACGTCCTGTGTTGAAACCTTGGGCGGAGTTCAGGACCGTTCCGGAGAGCTTGGCGTGGATGCCGACAAGATAGGGGCGTTCTATGCGGCCTTGGCCGATTATTCGGGCTGGAAGGCTGCCGCCGATGCCGACAAGGCGTCGATTTTCCCCTATGGGGACAATACGGAAGCCGCGCTGGCGGCCTGTGAGGCCGTCAAGGACAAGGTGGCGGATTTCTTCATGCGCTGCAAACTCATCAATTTCGATGAGAGTGTGTCTGCCGCCGTGGATGTGAGTGCAGACAAGGTGGCGGCCATCAGCGGCCAGGACCTCGGCACTTGTGTGGAAGAGATTGCCTCATATCCTCTCGCAAGGCCCTCCAAAGAGAAGGTGCTGCCCCTGGATGCCATCAATCCTGCGTGGCAGGCTGCAATGGACAGTGTCAGGGCTCTTGTGCTTGACGTGGATTTCCACGGCAAGAAAAGCATTACCGAAGATGAATGGAAGTCTGTCCTTGCCAAGTTCGGGGCATATACAGCGTGGAAGGGCGCGAAGAAGGGCGAAGCTGTGGAGCCCCTCGGTCTTGACTGGATCAATGCCACGCTCAAGGCGGACAGGAGTCAGGATCTTCTGGATCTCATAGCACGTGACAAGGCCCTTGAGGCTGAATCCGCTTCCATTGATGAGGTGGACAAGCTCATGCATTTCTACAAGCATTTCTTCCGTTTCCTTAACAATTATGTGGTGTTCTCGGATTTCTACGGAAGGAATGAAACGAAGAAGGCTGTTTTTGAAGCCGGAAAGCTTTACATCGACGAGCGCTGCTGCAATCTCTGTCTGAAGGTAAATGGCCCCGGTAACCACGCCGAAGCCGCATCTCTGAGCGGTATGTTCCTTATCTACTGCACCTGCACCTCGAAGAAATTCGGAAAAACCCAGGAAATCGTGGCGGTGATGACCAGCGGGGGAATCAAGAATCTCCGTCCCGGAAAGAACGCGATTTTCTATGATTTCGAGGGCAATGACTGGGATGCGGTGGTGACGAAGATTGTTGATAATCCCATCAGCATAAGGCAGGCTTTCTGGAGCCCTTACCGCAAACTCGCCAAATTCGTGTCCGACAAGATAGACAAGTCCGCCGCCGAGAAGGACTCCGCCGCTACGGCTGATTTGCTGGCCAAAGTTGACAATGCCGACCCGAAGGCTCCGAAACAGCCCTTCGACATCGGAAAGTTTGCCGGTATCTTTGCCGCCGTTGGTATGGCGTTTGCCGGAATCGGTGTCGCTCTCAAGGCTCTCGTATCTGGAATCGTGGCTCTCAGCTGGTGGCAATTCCTTCTTGTAATAGTTGCCATTATGCTGGTGATTTCCGGCCCGGCCTGCTTCATCGCCTGGCGCAAACTCCGCAAGCGCAACCTCGGTCCCGTGCTCAATGCCAACGGTTGGGCCATCAACTCCGAAGTGCTCGTGAACATCCTCTTCGGAGGAACTCTGACCAGCACTGCAAAATATCCTCTTGTGAAGACTCCGGACCCGTTCTCAATAAAGGTTCCCGTATGGAAGAAAATCATCTGCTGGTTCGTCGCTGCCGTCGTTGCGGCGTTCATTGTGCTCCTGATTGCCGGAAAGAATGGCTGCACCTGGTCCCCTTTCTATAAGGAAGCCGCAATCGAGGAGGTCGTGGAGGTCGAGCCGGCTGTGGAAGAGGGAACTGTTCAGGCCGTTGAATAAGTATTTGGTAGATTTGAGGAAATTAACTATATTTGCCGGACTTTTGGCCACGGTGGCCACGGGTACAAACAACAACATAAATTTTTTTGCGAAATGGCTGAATATCTGATGCCTGAAAAAAAGCAAGAGATTTTCGCGAAGTACGGGAAGTCTAATAAGGACACCGGCTCTCCTGAGAGTCAAGTTGCTCTATTCTCCTACCGTATCGCTCACCTTACCGAGCACGTGAAGAAGAACAAGAAGGACGTTGTGACACGCCGCTCTCTTCTCCGCCTCGTCGGTAAGCGCCGTCAGGTTCTGGACTACCTCCAGAAGATTGACATCGAGAGGTACAGAAATATCGTCAAGGAGCTTGGTCTCCGTCGATAATCACGATAGGAAGAGTTAGGGGTGGTGCCCGGATGGCACCATCCCTTTTTTTGAAGAAAGACGTTAAGGAAAACAATACAATGAACATTATCAACAAAAGAATTGAGCTTGCGGACGGTCGCGTGATTGAGATAGAGACCGGTAAACTCGCAAAGCAGGCGGCAGGATCTGCTGTAGTGAAAATGGGTGGCACGATGCTTCTCGCCACCGTATGCGCCGCCGACGAGGTTAAGGAAGGAACCGACTTCATGCCTCTTACCGTAGATTACAAGGAAAAATATTATTCTGCAGGACGTTTCCCCGGCGGATTCATGAAGAGGGAGGGCAAGTCTTCCGACTATGAGATCCTCATCTCTCGTCTTATCGACCGTCCTATCCGCCCTCTGTGGCCGGATGATTTCCATCTTGAGGTTTTTGTCAATGTGACACTCATTTCCGCCGACAAGGATACCCAGCCCGACGCTCTCGCCGGACTCGCGGCCTCCTGCGCTCTCGCAACGTCGGATCTTCCTTTCGGAGGTCCCATTTCCGAGGTCCGCGTATGCCGCATAGACGGCCGGTTCTGCATCAACCCCACATTCTCCGACATGGAGCGCGCCGACCTTGAACTGATGGTCGCCGCCACCGAGGAGAACATCATGATGGTTGAGGGTGAGATGAAGGAGGTCAGCGAACACGATATGCTCGAGGCCATCAAGTTCGCCCACGAGGAGATCAAGAAGCATTGCCGCGTTCAGAAGGAACTTATGCATGAACTCGGAACGGACGTCAACAAGCGTGACTATCCTCACGACATCGAGGACGAGGAACTCAAGAAGGCTGTCGAGTCATTCTGCTACGACAAGTGCTACGCTCTCGCAAAGTCTGCAAAGCCCAAGCACGAGCGTGAGGACGGTTTCAAGGCCATCAAGGAGGAATTCCTTGCAACCCTTCCCGCTCCCGTTACGGTTGAGGAGAAGGAGGAATATGCGGTCAAGGCCGCTCTCGTAGGCCGTTATTACGGTGCCGTCGAGAAAGAGGCAATGCGCAATATGATTCTTGACGAGGGTGTCCGTCTTGACGGCCGCGTCTGCAATCAGGTGCGTCCCATCTGGTGTGAGGTCGATTATCTGCCCTGCGCCCATGGTTCTGCCATCTTCACCCGCGGCGAGACCCAGTCCCTCGCTACCGTTACACTCGGTACCAAGATGGATATGAAGGAGACCGATGAGGTCCTCATCCAGGATGACCAGCAGTTTGTCCTCCATTACAACTTCCCTCCTTTCGCGACAGGTGAGGCCAAGCCCCAGAGAGGCGTGGGCCGTCGTGAGATAGGCCACGGAAACCTTGCGATGCGTGCCCTCAAGCCCGTCGTTCCCCTCGCTCCCGAGAATCCCTACGCAGTGCGCGTAGTCTCCGATATTCTTGAATCAAACGGTTCATCTTCAATGGCTTCGGTCTGTGGCGGCTGTCTCGCTCTCATGGATGCAGGCGTTAAGATCAAGAAGCCCGTGGCAGGTGTTGCAATGGGACTTATCACCGATGCCGAACGTCCCAATGACAGGTACGCCATCCTCACCGACATTCTCGGAGACGAGGATCATCTCGGAGATATGGATTTCAAGGTGACGGGAACAGCCGACGGTATTACCGCAACCCAGATGGATATCAAGGTTGACGGTCTTTCATACGATGTCCTCGAGAAGGCTCTCGAGCAGGCGCGTCAGGGACGTATCCACATTATGGGTGAGATGATGAAGACCATCGACAAGCCCCGTGAGGACTACAAGCCCTTCGTTCCCCGTATCGAACAGCTTCGCGTTGCCGCCGAGTTCATCGGTGCCATTATCGGCAAGGGTGGCGAGACTATCCAGAAGATTCAGAAAGAGACAGGGGCTACCATCGCTATCGATGAGCAGCCCATACCCGGAACCAATCTTACGGAAGGCGTTGTTGACATCGCATCCAACGACAAGGAGGCTATGCAGAAAGCCATTGACTGGATCAAGGGTATCTGCGCCGTTCCTGAGGTGGGAACCGTATATCACGGAAAGGTTGTCAGCATTCTCGAGTTCGGCGCTTTCGTGGAGATTCTTCCCGGTAAGGAAGGCCTGCTTCACGTGAGTGAGATAGCCTGGACCAAGACCGAGAAGGTCGAGGATGTTCTCAAGGTAGGTGATGAGGTTGATGTCAAACTCCTCGAAATCGATGCCAAGACAGGCAAGATGCGTCTCTCGATGCGTGCCCTGACCGAGAAGCCGGAAGGTTACGTGGAGCCCGAGCGCAAACCTCGCGGAGACCGTGGTGACCGCGGGCCCCGCAGAGATGACCGTGGCCCTCGCGGAGACCGCAGGGATGATCGCGGCCCGCGTGGAGAGCGTCGCGGCGACCATCGCAGTTTCGGACACAAGGAGAAGGCCCCCGCACCTCAGGCCGATGACTACAAGGAGCCCGTGGAGGAAATCTTCTAGTCTGTATAATTCATATAGTCCCGGTCTTCGCAGGAATGACCGGGATTTTTTTAGTATCTTCGCTGAAAATTGACTGATATGAAAAAGATATTCATTCTGTTGCTGTCTGTGCTCGTGGCCTGTCCGGCATTCGCCGTTTTCGACAAGGATGACCTGTCCGGCACACTGTCTTCACTCAGAATCGAACTTGAAAACGAGATTTCACGTTGCCCTGCCAACGAGCAGACAATGAATGAGACTGAGCGAGAACAGCACATCCAGCTGATACGCATTTTGAAGAAGTGCAATGAGCTTTCTCTGATGCTGTATTCGCAGAATCAGGACTTTACCTTCGATCTGACCTATGCCCTGAAGGAAGTCACCGTTGAATATCAGAACTTCAACAAGCACAGGCTTCCGTTTGATGACATAGTCGCTCATCTTGACCTGGAGATTGAGCGCTATGCGCGTCTGGTCGAGTCCCTGCGGCGTCTTCCGCCGCAGTTGGAGAAGGTGGAGGACCTGCCGGACAGCCTTGCATATCATAATGACAGCCTGAAGGTCTTTGCCCCTGTCCGCAACTCGCCTGTACCGGGATATATGCTTGACAGTCTGAGGACTGAAGGGAGGCGTTCCGCTTTCTTCCTTGACGAGAGGGGACAGGAGGACAGGGATTCCTGTCTGATGTACGCCACCATACTGCTCAAGATGTATTCCGAGGCCAAGGACCGTGTCATCAAGGACAGCGAGCATTACGACAATGCCAATATGAGGCTTAAGGAATCGTATGATTACGCGCAGGAAAGATATAAGTTGCTGCAGAAAAACATCTTCGTCAACGGACAGGAGGACTATTTTACCGTAATCAGACATTTCCCGGCCTATTTCAGCGTTGCGGTGAAGGATGCCGGCCTGAAATACGGCAGGGACCGCTCTTCTTTCGATGAAAAAAGTTTCAAGGACTGGAGAGGCCCTATGGTGCTGAATTTCTTTCTGATGATGCTCGCGTTTCTGGTCATTGCCACAGTCATCAGTCACGTTGTCGTGAAACTTCTTTCACGCTGTGTGAGCCGTTTCAGGACAGAGGCGTTCAAGGAAAAGGCCTGGCTTTTCACCCTTCTGTGCGGCATAGTGGTGTTTGCCTTGGCGAACGGTATAGGAATGGCCGTTACCGGCAGTAATTTTTTCAGGCTTGCCAACGGTCAGTTGGAAATTCTTTCCTGGCTGCTGTCGGCCATCGTCGCTTCCGTGTACATAAGGTACGAGGGGAGTGAGCTGAAAAAGAGTTTGAGACTGTTCCTGCCTCTGGCGCTTATGGGCATTGTCGTGATTGCATTCCGTGTCATTTTCATCCCCAATTCCGTGATGAATCTGATACTGTCTCCCATCCTTCTGGGCTTCTTCATCTGGCAGTTATGCACCACCGTCAGGAACAATGATGATGCTTTGCTTGCCGACAGGTCCATAGCCTGGGTAAGTGTGGTCGTGTTCGGGATATCCACGGTAATGTCCTGGATAGGGTATGTCCTTCTCGGTGTCCAGGTGCTTATATGGTGGCTGTTCCAGGTGTCGGCCATCGAGACCGTGATGGTTCTCTACCGTTTGCTCAAGCGGTACAATGACGCGCATCTCGCTTCAAGGAGGGCGGAGTTCGTGTCAAAAGCCCCCAATGCCGGAAGACCCATGGTCAAGGGGGATTTCCTGAGCATCACCTGGTTCTATGACCTGCTGGAGATAGCGGTCATTCCCATAATAGCGGTGTTGTCATTCCCCGTCACCGTTTATCTTGCCCTGAACGTGTTTGACCTTACCGACGTGTATCACTTCATGATGGCAACCACATTCTTCGATCTCTTTGATGCCAATGGAAACGAGATGCTCAAGGTGTCTTTGCAGATGATAATCCTTGCCACTTCCATGTTCTTCCTGTTCAAATACATCAATTATGTGGCGAAGTCCGTCTATCGCAACGTCAGGTACCGTAATCTGATGCAGAGCAAGGGGAAGTCATATATACACACCAATGAGGTCAACCTTACTCTTGCCAACAACGTCATCAGCATACTGGTGTGGGGTACTTATGTAATCATAACCATCATATTGTTGAAAATCCCTACAGGTGCGGTTTCAATCATCGCGGCAGGTCTCGCTACCGGTCTCGGTCTCGCCATGAAGGATATCCTCAACAACTTCATCTATGGTATCCAGCTGATGTCCGGCCGCTTGAGAGTGGGGGACTGGATGGAGTGTGACGGGGTGCGCGGCAAGGTTACGGCAATCAGTTATCAGAGCACGCAGATGGAAACGACGGACGGCGCCGTGATGTCTTTCCTGAACACCGCCCTGTTCAACAAGAATTTCAAGAACCTGACCAGGAACAACGACTATGAGTTCGTGAAGATTGTTGTCGGAGTCGCTTACGGGACTGACGTCGAAAAAGCAAGAATCCTGCTTTCGGAGGCGGTTGCTCCTCTACAGACGAAAGACAAGTTCAACCGGAATATCGTCGATGTCGAAAAGGGGGTCACGGTTGTTTTCGATGAGTTCGGAGACAGCTCGGTCAATATTGCGGTCAAGCAGTATGTGCTTGTCCCCGAGCGCGCCGGATACATAGCCGCGGCCAAGGAGGCCATATATAACAAACTGAACGGGAACGGAATAGAGATCCCGTTCCCGCAGCGTGACATTCATATCATTACAGGGTAATCTGCTTGTATTTCGGCACCAGGGACTTCATGAGAGCCCAGGCGAAAAGATAGGCTATGCCGCAGAAACAGAACATTACGAAATATCCTGCGGGCTTGCCTTCGAATCCGAGGAAGGAGAATGCGCTTCCGGCATTCTCCGCATAGGTGAACAGGTTTCCTGCGACTTTCTGGATAATCATTGAGCCTACGCCTCCGGCCATCGCTCCGATGCCGGTGATGGTTGCAATCGTGCTCTTGGGGAACATGTCACCGATTGTGGAGAACAGGTTGGCGGACCAGGCCTGATGTCCGGCGGCGGCGAGGCCGATGAGGATTGCGGGCCACCAAGGCGAATTGAAATGCATTCCAAGAGGTTGGGCAAGCAGGGCGGCAAGCGGGAAGAATGCGAAAATCAGCATTGCGCGCATGCGTCCGTTGTAAGGATGCATGCCCTTTTTCTCAACGAAAATCTTGGGCAGATACCCGCCTCCGATGGAAACTACGGTCACGATTGCGTACAATGTGAAAATCAATGCCTGGCCGAGTCCTGATGTGGCCGGAGCATGGAACTGGTTGCTGAAATATGAAGGAGCCCAGAAGAGGAAGAACCACCATACT
Organism: Candidatus Cryptobacteroides sp.; assembly: GCA_045598165.1. Classification (GTDB taxonomy): domain Bacteria; phylum Bacteroidota; class Bacteroidia; order Bacteroidales; family UBA932; genus Cryptobacteroides. The sequence continues at coordinate 18,293 of JAZLLN010000094.1, read as the reverse complement.
CCGTCAGTGAAGAACTTGCCCACGATAAAGGCCCAGGTCTGCCTGAAGGAGAAGCACTTTGCGAAAGGTATTGACTTTTCAGCCGCCAGAGCCGCTTTTTCCGCAGCTTCCGCGGCGTCGTCCTGATGGACATATTCGAGCTCCGCTTCGTTCACATGCTTGCTTTCCTCGGGCTTGTCATACATGAACGCCCAAAAAAACATCCAGATGAAACCGAGGGCGCCGATGATGATGAAGGCCATTTCCCAACCGAACTTTACGGCAAGAGGCGGAATGCAGAGAGGGGCTGCAAGAGCGCCTACGGATGCTCCGGCGTTGAAGATGGATGTCGCGAAGGCGCGGTCCTTCTTGGGGAAATATTCGGCGGTCACTTTGATGGCTGCGGGGAAGTTCCCGGACTCGCCGAGCGCGAGAACGCCGCGACAGAGCAGGAACAGATAGACAGATGTGGTGGATATTGCGAGGGCTACGTTTGATGCCACTTCAACTCCTCTCAGGGAAGCAACGTCAGTCCCTGTGATAAGACCGGTGGCCCATCCGCAGGCCGCGTGCATACAGGCGCCGAGAGACCATACTCCGATGGCGATGAGGTAGCCTTTCTTGGTGCCCATCCAATCCACGAACTTGCCGGCGAAAAGGCAGGCGATGGCGTAGAAAATGGAGAAGAAACTGGTGATTGTGCCGTAGTTGGCATCTGTCCAGTGAAACTCGGGCTTGATGAATTCCTCATAGGTGAGCGAGAGGACCTGGCGGTCCAGGTAGTTGACGGTAGTGGCCACGAAAAGCAGTGAGCAGAGCCACCATCTCCAGTTGGTCATTAGTTTTTTCTGTGTTGACATATAGATTTGAATATATTGATTCAAAAAAACAAAATCCTGACAATCCGTACAAAAGTAGTCAATTTTTTTTGTTAAATTTGAAGTTGGAACATAATAATAACTGCTATATGCCATTTATCAACGAAGATTTTATGCTTTCCAACAGGACGGCAAAAGAACTGTATCACGAAAGTGCTGAGAAGTTTCCCATCATCGATTATCATTGCCATCTGTCTCCACAGCAGATAGCGGAAAACATCCAGTTCAGGGACATTACCCAGCTCTGGCTGGTGGACGGACATGCCGGAGACCACTATAAGTGGCGTGCAATGAGAGCCAACGGAGTCAGTGAGGATTACATCACAGGGGGGAAATACAGTCCCTGGGAGACTTTTGAGAAGTGGGCTGAGACAATGCCCTACGCAATGAGGAATCCTCTCTATCATTGGTCTCACCTTGAGCTTCAGAGGGTGTTCGGCATAGACAAGATACTGGGTCCCAAGACCGCAAGGGAGATTTTCGAGGAGTGCAACGCCAAGCTTGCGACTTCCGAATTCAGGGGTCAGGAGCTCATCCGCAAGTTCAACGTTGAAGTTGTCTGCACTACGGATGATCCCGCCGATGATCTCCGCTGGCACAAGATGATTGCAGAGCATCCGTTCGGTACGAAGGTCCTTCCCGCCTGGAGGCCGGACAAGGCGATGGCGGTCGAGAATCCTGTCGCCTACAGGCAGTATGTTGAAAAACTCGGCGAGGCCGCCGGTATGGAGATCAAGTCGTACCGCGACCTTTGTGAAGCCCTTCAGAAGCGCCACGATTTCTTTGCATCGATGGGGTGCAAACTCTCGGATCACGGTCTCGACAGGTTCCACAGCGCATCTTATACGTCGTACGGAATAGAGTATATTTTCTCGAAGGTGATGAGCGGCAGGGAGCTCTCTCCGGAAGAAACGGACAAATTCCAAAGTGCCTTCCTGTACGATCAGGCCGTTATGGATGCCGACGCCGGATGGACCCAGCAATTCCACGTGGGCGCAATTCGCAACAACAACAGCAAGATGTTCGGCCTCGTAGGTCCTGATACCGGTTATGATGCCATTCACGATGTGGATGTGGCCGTTGACGGCAACAGCTTCTTCAATAGTCTGTCTTCCGTCGGCAAACTGGCCAAGACCATATTGTATTGTCTCAATCCCAAGGATAATGTTACGATGATGACTATGGCATACAACTTCAACGACGGCTCCGTGCCCGGCAAGATGCAGTTCGGCTCGGGCTGGTGGTTCCTCGACCAGGAGGTCGGAATGCGCCGCCAGTTGGATTCGTTGTCGATGCTCGGTCTGCTCAGCAGATTCGTCGGTATGCTTACAGATTCCCGCAGTTTCATCAGTTATCCCCGCCACGAATATTTCCGCCGCATACTCTGCGACGTTCTCGGAAAGGACGTGGAACTCGGGAAGATTCCTGCAAGCGAGATGGAATTCGTACATAAGATGGTTCAGGACATTTCTTACAATAACGCTAAAAATTATTTCAATTTCTGATATGAACATAGAACTTAAGCAGGGCTGTAAATATGCCCTCCTCGTCCCCACCAGCATGGGGCTCAGGGTGACTCCGGAAAGCGGCCAGCCCGTACAGTGCAGTGATCTCTTCCACCTCCAGGCCACAAGCGCCGAGACCAATGTCGCCAGCATCGCCTCATACCTCGGTATGCCCGTCAAGGTGCTCACGACCTTCGTCGAAGGCAGCCCCTTCGCTTCATTCATCAAGGCCAATCTCCGCAGCCGCGGAATGGATTTCGAAGGCCCTGACGTGCCTCAGGGAGGCCCTTGGGGATACCGTCATCAGATCAACGTCGCAGACAGCGGGTACGGCTCCCGTGGACCCCGTGTTTGGAATGACCGTGCCGGAGAGGTGGGACGCACCCTCAACGTGAAGGATTTCGACCTTGATCGCATCTTCGGCAGGGAAGGCGTGCAGATAGTCCATCTCAGCGGCCTTATCGGAGCTCTCAGTCCGGATACTACCAAGTTCTGTCTCGACATAGCACGCGCCGCCAAGAAATACGGTACCCGTATAAGTTTCGACCTCAACTATCGCGCATCCTTCTGGAAAGGACGTGAGCAGGAACTCCACGATGCGTTCTCGGAGATATGCAGTATAGCCGATATCCTCATAGGCAACGAAGAGGACTTCCAGCTCTGTCTTGGAATCGAAGGTCCCGAGGCCGGAGGAAAGGACATAGCTTCCAAGATTAATGGATTCAAGGATATGATTGGCCGTGTGAAGGCTCAGTATCCCAATGCCCAGGTATATGCTACCACGCTCCGCCAGGTGAACAATACCAACAGCCACAACTGGGGCGCAATCATGCTTGCCGGAGACGAGTGGCAGGTAGTGGAACCCCGAGAGATTCACGTGCTTGACCGCATCGGTGGAGGTGACGGCTTTGTAGGAGGCCTGCTCTATTCCATCCTTAGAGGCTGGGAATCTGAAAAATGGATTCAGTTCGGATGGGCTACAGGTGCTCTTGCCACCACATTCCTCACGGATTATGCACAACCTGCGGATGAAGACCAGGTCTGGAGCATATGGCAGGGTAATGCACGCGTAAAGAGATAGAGTTATGTTGTATTTTGCAAGAGGTTCAAAGACCGATGTTATAACCCCCGCTGAGACGAGGGAGATTCTGGGTAAGGTCTTTGACGGAATGGGCAGGAAGAAGCGTGTCCTCGCCATTCCCCCCGATTTCACCCGATTCAATTCTTACGCCGGTCCGATTACGGAGATGATCAATGACTATTACGGCGACACTCTCACCGATGTGATGCCGGCTCTCGGCACACACTCTCCTATGACCGTCGAGCAGATATCGACTATGTTCGGCAGCGTTCCCGCAGAGAAATTCCGCGTACACGACTGGCGCAACGATGTTGTCACCATCGGCACGGTCCCCGGAGAGTATGTCAGGGAAGTCACGGAAGGCAGGCTTGATTATCCTTTGAATGCCCAGGTCAACAAGCTCCTCCTCGACCCGTCATTCGACCTCATCCTTTCAGTAGGTCAGGTTGTTCCCCACGAGGTTATCGGAATGGCCAACTACACCAAGAATATATTCGTGGGAGTGGGCGGCTCCGATTTCATCAACAAGAGCCATTTCATCGGTGCGAGCTATGGTATGGAAAGGATTATGGGACGCGCAAAGTCTCCGGTGCGTGACGTGTTCGAATATGCCAAGGTCAATTATGCCAAGGATATCCCCATCGTTTACATTCTCACCGTGCGTGACAAGCAGGACGGCCAGATGGTTACCAGGGGATTGTTCATAGGCGATGATTTCGAATGCTTTCAGAAAGCCGCGGATCTCTCGCTCGAGACCAACTTCATAATGGTAGACAAGCAGATAAAGAAGTGTGTCGTTTATCTTGACCCCGAAGAGTTCAAGAGCACCTGGCTCGGCAACAAGGCGGTTTACCGTACGCGCATGGCCATTGCCGACGGCGGTGAGTTGATAGTTCTCGCCCCCGCTCTCAAGGAGTTCGGAGAGGACAGGACAATCGACGGTCTTATCCGCAAATACGGTTACAAGGGAACGCCTCACACTCTCGAATGTACCAACGCCAACAAGGACCTGCAGGATAATCTCGGTGCATCAGCCCACCTTATCCACGGCTCATCCGAAGGCCGTTTCTCTATCACATACTGCCCCGGTGACGGTATGACACGCGGGGAGATTGAGGGAGTGGGATTCAACTATTGCCATTACAACGAAATGGCTGCCAAGTACCCTGTGGACAAACTCAAGGACGGCTGGAACGTGGTGGACGGAGAGGAAATATACTATATCAGCAATCCGGCACTCGGACTTTGGGCGCATCCCGACAGATTCAAGTGATGAAGATAATCGTAGACAACAAGATACCTTTCATAAAAGGTGTGCTCGAACCCTTTGCCGAGGTGGTTTATCTCCCCGGCAAGGAAACGACTCCCGAGCTTGTCCGGGATGCCGATGCTCTCATCACCCGCACGCGTACCATCTGCAATGAAAAACTTCTGCGGGGGTCTTCCGTCAAGGTGATAGCGACTGCAACAATCGGTTTCGACCACATCGATACTGAATGGTGCGAGGCCAACGGGATATGGTGGACAAATGCTCCGGGATGTAATTCCTGGAGCGTGAAGCAGTATGTTTCCTCCGTGCTTGTGAGCCTTGCGAAGAAGCACGGATTGAAGCTCGAAGACCTGACGCTCGGCGTTGTGGGCGTGGGTAATGTGGGAAGCAAGGTGGCTGCGGCTGCCGGCGCCCTTGGGATGAAGGTCCTTCTGAATGACCCTCCCCGCGCGCGCGCGAACAATTATCCTGTCATTCCGGGTGTGGGCAAGGAGGCTTTTACCGACCTCGACGCGATAGTGCGTGAAGCGGACATCATCACTCTTCACGTGCCTCTGGAGAAAGCCGGTGAAGACCCGACCTGGCATCTCTTCGATGCCGTCCGCCTCTCACGGCTGACCTCTTCACAGATTCTCATCAACTCTTCCCGCGGACCTGTTGTGGACAATCAGGCCCTGAAAGCCGCGCTCAAGTCCGGCGGACTCAAGGCCGCGGTGCTTGATGTTTGGGAAGGTGAGCCGAATCTTGATGCGGAACTGGTTTCCCTCCTGGATTATTCAACGCCCCATATCGCAGGTTACAGCGCTGACGGCAAGGCTAACGGCACCATGATGAGCGTTAGGGCTGTTGCAGAAAAGTTCGGACTTCCCCTGACGGACTGGTGTCCGGAGGAGGTTCCGGCACCTACCCACGGTCTTCATCAGGGTCTGGAGGCTCAGGTTTTTACGCTTGATGCCGCCGGTAAAACGCGTCAGCAGGTCCTGACTGAAGCCGTACTCTATGCTTATGACGTTGCAGTCGACAGTGAAGCCCTTCGCGGGGAACTGACGGCATTCGAACGTCTGCGCGGAGATTATCCCGTACGCAGGGAGCCCTCCGCATTCACAGTAATTCTCCGGAACGGCACCGATGAACTGGCGGCGGCTCTGGAACAATTGGATTTTAAAGTAAACAATCAATAAAAATTATGGTAAAATCAGACATCGGACTTGTAGGACTCGCCGTTATGGGTGAGAATCTTGTCCTCAATATGGAGAGCAAAGGCTTTCATGTAAGCGTATTCAACCGCACTGTGGAAAAGGTTGACAAATTCATCAACGGACGCGGAGCCGGCAAGAACTTCTATGGCGCCCACACGCTTGAGGAGTTCGTTGATTCCCTCAAGTCCCCGAGAAGGGTGTTCCTTATGGTGAAGGCTGGTCAGGCTGTGGATGATTTCATCGAGAAGCTCATCCCCCTCCTTTCTCCCGGTGACATCATCATCGACGGTGGAAACTCTCATTTCCCCGACACCGCACGCCGCACCGCTTATGTCGAGAGCAAAGGTCTCCTCTATATCGGAACAGGCGTTTCCGGCGGTGAGGAAGGCGCTCTCAAGGGCCCTTCGATGATGCCCGGCGGATCTCCCGCAGCATGGCCTTACGTAAAGCCCATTTTCCAGGGTATCTGCGCAAAGGTCGAGGACGGCAGCCCCTGCTGCGACTGGGTAGGTGAAGGCGGGGCAGGCCATTTCGTGAAGATGGTCCACAACGGCATTGAGTACGGTGATATCCAGCTTATCTGCGAGTGCTATCAGATTATGAAGGATATCCTCGGAATGACCAACGAGGAGATGCACGAGACCTTCGCCGAGTGGAACAAGGGCGACCTCGACAGCTATCTCGTCGAGATTACCCGCGACATCCTCGCGAAGAAGGATGAGGACGGCAAATACGTTCTCGACTACATCCTTGATACAGCAGGGCAGAAGGGAACCGGCAAATGGACGGCTATCTCCGCTCTTGACCAGGGCGTTCCCCTGACCCTCATCGGCGAGTCCGTGTTCGCACGCTGCCTCTCCGCACAGAAGGAAGAGCGCGTCGCCGCGTCAAAGATTCTCCAGGGTCCCAAGCCGGTCAAATTCACAGGAGACCGCAAGGCCTTCCTCGAAGACCTCCGCAAGGCGCTCTTTGCCGCCAAGGTGGTCTCCTACGCGCAGGGTTATGCTCTTATGCGCGCTGCGGCCAAGGAGTACGGCTGGAAGCTGAACTACGGCGGAATCGCCCTTATGTGGCGTGGCGGCTGTATCATCCGCAGCGTGTTCCTGGGCAAGATCAAGGAAGCTTTCGACAAGAATCCCGACATTGCCAATATCCTTCTGGACCCTTATTTCAGCGAGAAACTCGCCGATGCTCAGCAGGGTTGGAGAAATGTCCTCTGCACTGCAATGCAGAACGGTGTACCCGCTCCCTGCATGACTGCAGGTCTTGAATATTATGACGGATATCGCACCGACCGTCTGCCTGCCAACCTCCTCCAGGCGCAGCGCGACTATTTCGGGGCCCATACCTATGAGCGTACCGACAAACCCCGTGGAGAATTCTTCCACACCAACTGGACTGGTCACGGCGGAGATACCGTTGCCGGAACTTATATCGCATAAAAAACAATAACAATGACAATAGGCAAATATTCATTCGGAATCGGTGACCGTTTCGCACACGAAGGCATCAACCAGCTCAAGGCTCTCATCAAGGCCGAGGAGCAGTTCGGGGTGCATTTCGTGCCAGTGTGGAACAAATCCAACCGTGAGCATCAGATTGTCGGCACCCAGCCTTCCGAGACTCGTCAGGAGGCTGATGCCGCAGTCAAGGCTCTTGGTTACAAGGGTCAGTATTTTGTGGATGCAGATCACATCAACATGAACAATGTCGACAAGTTCATCGACTCGTCGGATTTCTTCACCATCGACGTTGCCGACTACATCGGCAAGACCGGAACGATGGAAGAGAAATTCCTCCCCGCCATCAAGGAGGCCGGCCGCATCTACCGCCATATAGCGGAGAAGAAAGGCGCGGACAATTTCGTCACGGAGGTATCCATGGACGAGGTTGACTATGCCCAGAGCCCCGAGGAACTCCGCTTCATCCTGGAGGCCATAGCCGAGGAGAAGATTCCTGTCCAGACCATCGCTCCCAAGTTTACGGGACGCTTCAACAAGGGTGTGGACTATCGCGGAGACCTTGCTCAGTTCGAGAAGGAGTTCGAACAGGATCTGCTCGTCATTGACGAGGCCGTGAAGGAATACGGACTTCCCTCCAATCTCAAGCTCTCCATCCACTCAGGTTCCGACAAGTTCAGCATCTATCCCATAATGGGACGCCTCATACGCAAGTATGACAAGGGCATCCATATCAAGACGGCCGGCACTACCTGGCTCGAGGAGAACATAGGACTGGCGCTTGCGGCCCCCGAGGGACTTGCGCTCGCCAAGAAGATTTATGTCAATGCCCTCGGACGTATGGACGAACTTACCATCCCTTACGCCACCGTGATTGACGTGGACGTCAAGGCTCTCCCTTCACCCGAGGAGGTGGAGAAGTGGGATGCCGAAACATACGCGCGCACCATGCGCCACAATCAGGCGGACCCCCTCTACAATCCTTCATTCCGTCAGCTCATCCACGTCAGTTACAAGATTGCCGCAGAGCTTTCTGATGAATATCTCCCTGCCCTCGAGAAATATACCGATGTGATCGGGGAGCAGATTACCGCAAATATCGGTGAAAGACACATAAAACGACTTTTCCAATGAAACTCAAAGACATCAAGTCCGGCAATTTCAATCCTGCCGAATGGGAAGCCAAGGGTTACCAGCTCCCCAAGTTTGACATAGAGGCTGTCGCGAAGAAGACCTACGAGCAGCCTACCTGGGTGCATTTCGGAGGCGGAAACATCTTCCGCGCATTCCCCGCAGCCATTCTGAACGATGCTCTCAATACTGGCAAATATGACCGTGGCGTCATCGTGGCCGAGACCTTTGACTATGAGGTCGTGGACAAGGCTTACGCTCCGTATGACAATCTCTCCCTCCTCGTGAGCCTCCAGTCCACCGGAACAGTGGAGAAGAAGGTCATCGCATCCGTGACCGAAGCCCTCAAGGCTGACTATCAGTTCGAAGACTGGTCCCGCCTGGTTGACATCTTCCGCAATCCCAGCCTCCAGATGATATCTTTCACCATCACGGAGAAAGGTTACGGCGTACCTCCCGCAGACCTCGAGCGCGGACTTCAGCCGGTGTTCGCGATGGGCAAGGTAACGGCTCTGCTTCTCGAGCGCTACAAGGCCGGAGAACTCCCTCTTACCGTCCAGAGTATGGACAACTGCTCACACAACGGTGACAAGGTCAAGAACGGAGTTATGGCTTATGCTGAGAAATGGGTGGCCGACGGACTTGTCGAGGAAGGCTTCCTCGCATACCTGAGGAATGAAAAGAAGGTGACTTTCCCCTGGTCGATGATAGACAAGATCACTCCGAGGCCTCACGTGAAGGTCAAGGAACTCCTTGCCGCAGACGGCTTCGAGGACAACGATTATATCGAGACGGAGAAGCACACCTTCACCGCTCCTTTCGTCAATTCCGAGGAAGTTCAGTATCTCGTCATCGAGGACAACTATACCAACGGACGTCCCCCTCTCGAGCTGGGAGGTACCCTTTATACCACTCGCGAGACCGTGGACAAGGTTGAGACGATGAAGGTCACTACCTGCCTCAATCCTCTCCATACTGCTATGTCCATCTACGGATGCATGCTCGGATACACGCTCATCTCCGCGGAGATGGCAGATGAAGACATCAGGGCTTTCATCCAGAAGATAGGATATATCGAGGCTATGCCCGTTGTAACCGATCCCGGAGTGCTCAATCCTTACGAGTTCATCGGCGCCGTCATCAACAAGCGGCTGCCCAACCCGTTCATGCCTGACGCACCTCAGCGCATCGCCATGGATACCAGCCAGAAACTTTCAATCCGTTTCGGCGAGACCATCAAGAAGTACATTGCGCGCGGACTCGACAGGAGCAATCTGGTTCTGATTCCCCTTACTCTGGCAGGCTATGCCCGCTATCTGAAGGGCGTGAAGGATAACGGCGAGGCATTCGAGCCTTCACCCGATCCTATGCTCGCGGAGCTCCAGGCCATCGTGGCACCGCTTGAAATCGGCAAGGCCGATCAGGACTGGAGTTGTCTAAAGAACCTTTACAGCCGCAAGGACGTGTTCGGACTCGACCTTTATGAAGCCGGCTTCGGCGCGCAGATCGAAGGTTACGTCAAGGAACTCTTCGCAGGCGACGGTGCTGTCCGCAAGACTCTTCACAAATACGTTTCCACCAGGTAGCTTCTGATTTGAAAAAAATCTTAAAAGTACTGTTCATTTACATCCCGCTGGCATTCTTGCTTGTCAGTGGGATGTCTGTATTTTTCTTCAAGTGGGCTCCTGTAAGCATCACTCCCCTTATGGTCAGACGCTGTTTCTCCGGTGTGGAACCGTTTTCCGAGCTTTTCCATCGACATTGGACTCCTCTGGAAGATATTTCTCCTTACATTCAGCGGACAGTGATTGCTTCAGAGGATGGAAAGTTCCTGAAGCACAACGGCTTCGACTTTGAAGAGATGGAAAAGATGAGGGAGGACCATTTTACTCGGGGGAAAAAGATCCGGGGCTGCAGTACCATCTCGCAGCAAACGGCAAAGAACTGTTTTACCTGGGGTACCAGGACCTGGGTCCGAAAGGCTTTCGAAGCCTATTTCACGGTCCTTATCGAGGCCGTGTGGGGCAAGAGGCGTATCTTTGAGGTGTATCTCAACGTGGCGGAGTTGGGCCCGGGAATCTATGGCGTTCAGGAAGCCGCGGAAAAGTATTTTCACAAGAATGCATCCAAACTTTCCCTGGGGGAGTCGGCTTCTCTGACGTGCTGCCTGCCCAATCCCCTGAAGCGTTCTCCGGAATGGGTGGGACGCCATATGTCCACCCGCCGCTCCCAGATTATTGCGCTCAGCCACGACGTTATTCTGGATTTTGACAAGAAGGAGTCGAAATGACCGCAAGCGTTCCGTTCGTCGAGGAGACATTCCGACACTTCAATGCGTTATGCTTTGGCGGTTCCCTCCCGGATATCCCGGTTGTTCTCACGCATGCGAGGACATTTCTCGGAAAGATGGAATTCAAAACCAGGCGCGGCCTCTTCGGACATGTCATTTCATACTATGATTTCCGTATGCGGATAAGTGTCAGTTTCGACCTTCCGCAACAGGAACTGGAGGACGTAGTCATCCATGAAATGATCCATTATTATATCGCCTTGAAAAATCTTCGTGATACATCCTCGCACGGCAGGGTTTTCCGGGACATGATGCATCGGATCAATTCCACTTATGGCAGAAATATTTCTGTCAGGCACCATGGAGAGAAACTGCTTGTCGGGAAACCGCGCAAGCACCATTTCTGTATCTCGACGTTCAGGGACGGGAAGACAGGCATTACGGTCTTTTCTCCTTCAAAAGAGCAGTGGATGCGCCGCAATCTTCCGAGATGTTTCGATATTGTGAAGATGGATTGGTATACGAGTGAGAACCCGTTCTTTGGCAGATTCCCGCGGTCCCGCACTCCCAAAATATATAAAATAGGTTCCGGGGAACTGAGCTGTCATATGGATGGCGCGCAGAAAGTGGACGTCACCTGCAGCGCAGGAAATCCTTAAGCCAATCCGTCTCTTTTTCATCCCACGGAGTGCCGTCGGGAAGAAGAATGTCGTGAAACCACAGCGCGGGTTCTTCGGGCCATGGGATTTTCTTTCCTTCAATAATCTGATTCCAGTCATAATGGCACTGGGTGGCTCCGTTGACCAGACCAAAATTGAAGGCCGCTACCTTGTGCTCCCGCAGCAGGGGCAGAGTGGACTGGAAGGTGCATCCTCTGGTTCTGGCGAGGTATTCGGTGCAGAAAATCGGGCGTCCGAAGGGCTCGAGCATCTTCAGGAAATCCTCGTGATCCTGCGTGGGGTCATAGCAGTGGTAACTGATGATGTCACTGTTCTCGCAGGCGAAAGTGATGATGGGGAATCTCTCGAAATACTTTACCTTTCTGGTGAACGGATTGGTAATGACGGTGGCGGTGACAGGCTGTGACGGACGCACCTCCCGTGCCCATTCGAAGACCTTCTTCATAAGGGGCAGGGTATTGCATTCCGGAACGTTCTCGGGCTCATTATAGAGACACCACGCAATGATACGCCTGTCCTTGCCGAATGTCCTTAGCACGTCTTTCTCATAACGCTCCACAAGCCCCCATTTTGACGGGTCATTGATTATAGTCTTTCCCGGGGTCTGTGCCCAGATGGAGTTGTGAATACCTTTGACCGGTTTGATGTCCTCGCCGATATATCTGTCCTCGCTGCCACCGTTGGTGAAGAGTGTGACGAGTGATGAAATGCCGTGGCTGTCGGCGATGGAGAGGAATTCATCGATGTGCGCGAAGAAATGGTCTCGGTTTTCCTCCCACAACTTGTGGTGTAGGAAGATCCTCACACTGTTGAATCCCAGGTCTTCAGCCCAGGCCAGCTCCTTGTCGATGGCGGACGGATCCCAAGTTGAGTCTCCCCACATCTGCAACTGGTTGCCGGCATAGGCGGGGACATAGTTGCAACCAACGGGCCATTCAATTCCCTTGTACCATTCATTCGCCTTCCCGGCGCTCCAGCGGCCGGACGGCTCCAGGGAAGCGTCTTGGCTGCATCCACACAAAGCTATGGCAGCGCTCGCGAGGAGCGCACAGAAGTTTTTCATCATTTCCTTATTATTCTGTTGTGTCCTTTCTTGATCTGGTACTTTTTCTCGTCCTCAATGAGGGTGAAAGGCTTGTTGCTGTCAACCACAATCGTCCTCTTGTCTGCAATGACAGAGCATACGATGTCCCCGAATCTGTAATTCTCCACTCCCACACGGCCTTCAGGGTTCTTCTCGAAATCGCATACAAGAGTGCCGGTGAAGGCATTCGCCTCCCTTATGCCAATCACGTCCTCGATGAAAAGGGAGATGGGGCCCAGCGCTGACCAGCCGCAGAAGTCGGGCCTCACGGTTTGCCCCTTTTTGTTGGTCGCAGGCTTGAATTCGGTGGGGGAGTAACATTCCCATATCGTATGTGGCTCATAATCAATATATGTCCTGTACATATGTTCCAGAATCTGCACAGCCTCCTTTTTCGCGATATCGCCTGCTCCGTATTGGTCGGCGGCCTTCAAGGCCATATAAGTGGTCGGCATCCAGACCGATCCGCGCCAGTAGTCTCCCGTCGCAACGAAGTCCGCGTCGCCGCGCGACAGGGAGCAGGTGGGTACGAAGCCGCCGAAATATTCCGGATTCTCGAGTTTCCGCAGCATTTCCGCGGCCTGTCCGTCGGAAGCCACCCAGGCGAGAAGGGGCCAGTATGAGGCTATTGTCATAACCTTCGATTTCTTCCCGTCGCTGAATATGTCATAATAGCATCCGTCGCTTTCATCCCAATAGAGCGAATTTATATCAGCCTTCAACTCTCTGTACTTCTTGAACCAGATATCTTCTTCTTCCTTGTCTCCGAGAAGTTCCGCTATGTTGTTGAGGCAGAGAGCGGACAAAGCCTGGTAAGAGATGGCATCCAGCCAGCGCAACTCGGGGTTGTCGGGGCAGCGGGAAGGGTCGCTCGTCGTGGAAGTCCTGCCTCTGGGAGTGTTGTCCATTCCGCTGGGACAGCCTTTCCAGGCGAAGCCGTTGTCATATTTTTTCAAGGCCACCTTGACGTTGGAACCGTAAGGCTGAGGCTTCCCGGGGTCGAAGGACTCGAAGAGTCTGAACCAGTCCTGAAGGAAATGACGCTCGGAGAAAACCTTGCGAAGCCTCTCCATATTTCCAGTCTGCAGGGCATAGCTGTATTCCGCCCAGGCGAACAGCGGCGGGTTGTCGGGGTGTTGCACGCGAAATTCCAGGAGCTTGCCGTAACCCTCTCCGCTCCATTCGTTTCCAATGACTTTCGGAAGTCCCTTCCTGTCTTTGGAAAGCATCAGTTCATAGAAATTGTCAAGAGATTCTATGCCAGGGAAGACGGAAGGACAGTATTTGCAGAACTGGGTCATGAAGCAGGTGTCCCATATCCAGATAAGATTCGAGGCGTGAGCCTCGTCCATATATCTCGGAGTGGGCAGGCCGGGGATGCTGTCGATGTGGGCGTATGCGAGCTCCCAGGCTTTGTAGTACAGTTCAACGAATCCCGGATTGCTGTCATAGACCGGGTGCGGCACCGCTTCCTTCCAGTCTGCCTTTGCGTTGAGGAAAAACGGAAAGGAGAGAAACAGTATTGAAAGGACAAATTTCTTCATAGGCTACTACAAGTTTATGCTCACCTTGTAAGTTCCGGAGGCATATTCTTTCGTGTCGCTGCCGTCGGGAAGAGTGACGGATGCCGTGGCACCTTCGGGAACGGTGAAAGACCACTTCCAGTTGTCTCCCTCGTATTTCCATTCGCTCCTGATGAGGCCAGCGGCTGATTTGTATTCAGCCCTGATGGAACCCAGTCTGCGGTCGGGAACAGGTGCCATTATGATATGTCCGAAACCGGGTTCGTTGATATCGGCGGCGATGCCTGCGGCAGTTTCCCAAATCCACTGGCACACGCAACCGTAGGCGTAGTGGTTGAAGCTGTTCATACCTTTGGGACCCATTCCGTTTTCGATGGTGTAGCTGTTCCAGCGCTCCCAGATGGTGGTGGCGCCGTTGTCGACTGAGTACAGCCAGCTGGGATTCTTGCGTTGGAAGAGCAGTTCGTAGGCTATGTCCACCATCCCGTTGTCCGTCAGTGTCTTCATAAGTATGGACGTCCCCAGAAAACCTGTCTGGAGGCAGTTGCCGTGGTCTTCGAAATTCTTGCGGAGCCTGGCAATCACATTGTCCTTCGCCTCAGCTTCAAACAGTCCCAGCTTAAGGACGAAGAGTGCGGGAGTCTGCATCGTGTTGAGGATATCCAGTTTGAAAGTGCCGTCGGTGTTGAGGAATGATGTCCTGATGTAATCCTTGGCTCTCTCCTCCATTTCGGCAAAGGGAAGAGCATCGCGTCCTGTCGCCGTGGCCATATCCTTCATCATGCCGGCGTCAATAGCCCAGTAGCAGGCGTTGAGGCAGTTCCACCAGGTAATGGTCTCGGGCAACGCAGACCTCTTGCCGTCCACGTATTTGGTGAAGCCTCTGCCACTGCAGGACTCAAGCGGTTCGTAGCTGAGCCAGTCGGCCCATTCGTAGCTCTTGTTTTCGTCAATCAGGGCATTGTGGTCATATTTCGTCTCGTCAAGATGGTTGATGAGGCGCATCATCGCGTCCCAGTTCTCATCCACTATGGAATTGTCTCCGTATTGTTTCCAGATGGTCCAGGGCACTATGATGCCGGCATCGGACCATCCGACGCGCGTGAACTCGCCGCCATACTGGGCAGTGGGAGCCACTCCCGGGAAGCCTCCCTTCTCTCCCTGGCTGTCCCTCATATCCCGCATCCACTTATGGAAGAATGCATCGGTGTTGGCAAAGAAGGTTCCGGTCTCCGTGAAGACCTGGGTGTCTGCTGTCCATCCGAGTCGCTCGTTGCGCTGGGGACAGTCCGTGGGAACAGAAAGGTAGTTTGAACGCTGGCCCCACACTGTGTTGGAAATCAATTTGTTGATGTCTTCGTTGCCGGTGATGACCGTGCCCGCTTCGAGGCTTCCTGCGATGGATGTCACCGGAACGGAGCTGACTTTCTTTATAAGCACGTTGTCCGTTGCCGTGACGGAGATATAACGGAAGCCGAAGAAGGTGCGACGGGGTATGAACGACACCGGCTTCTTGGATTCGGCGAAGGTGTATTTCAGAATCATTCCGTCATCGGGGGTGCGGAGGTTGAGGCGGTGGCAACTGCCCTCGGGACCGTCCATTCCGCGGCTTTTCGCTCCGTTTCCGTCATTCAGTATCTCTGAAGGCAGGCAGGTCAGCACTGTGCCGGCGGCGGCATTGAAGACGAATTCCGGAACGGCTGCGCAGTTCTGACCGAAATCAATGACCAGGGTCTCTCCTGCGTGAATCTCCATTTCAGAGCCGGGCGCATATTCGCGAATTACCTTGACGGTGCCGTATTCCTCTTCACCGGCACCTTCGACATCCTGCCAGACATATGCCTTGACGGGAGCAAGGGCCAGATCGTGGCGCATATAAACTTCGGCCCCGTCCGTCGGAAGGATTTCTCCATTGAATTCCCTGTTGATTTCCGGTGTCCCCAGGCTTTCGACAGTGTTGTATCCGGGAGCGATTCGGGCATCGTACTCTTCTCCGTCGAAGATGGCGGCGTGGGTGACGGGCCCGGCTACTCCGGCTTTCCAGTTGAGGCTGTCGGTCCCGAAAACCTCCGTAGTCCCGTCATTGTAAGTAAGTTCAAGAACTCCGCGGAAGGCGCATTTCTTTCCAGTCATCCCCGTCACTTCGTATTTGCCTACCCTGTATCTGGGAGACACGACCTTGTCCGCCCACCATCCCGGTGTGAGGCAAGCCGAGAATCTGTTCACTGCTCCCTTGCCTGTCTTAATTGCGTCGGTGACGTCATAGGTGAAAGACCTCTTTGTCTTTACGGGATGAGTGAATCCCGGCTTGAGGACCTCTTCGCCAATCAGTTTCCCGTTGACGTATATGTCGTACACTCCGAGTCCAGCCGTCATCCATCTGGCCGAGACGACCTTTCTGCCGTTGGTTACGTCGGAAACGAACCAGCTTGCCCCGTCGGCTGCGCGGCAGTGGTCGTATTCATAAACCGGTGTGTCTATGACATCGGCGTCCGCTGCGGAAATCCATTCGGACTTCTCCCATAAAGAGTTGTCGAGGGGTTCGGTTCGCTCTCCATAATAAGGGCATCGGCTGCACGACAATAGAGCCGGAATGATTGTGATGGCTGGAATAAGGTGATGAAAGTGTTTCATAGGTTGTGGAATTACAATGTCAAAACCGTTCAAATTTAATTTATATTTTTCACTTCTGCGAATTTTAGATTTTGAAAATAAAAAGAAATAAGTAAACTCACAAGGTTGTGCGCTTTGTAGGCACATCCCTCAAAGGAAATACGAAGACATTATGAAATCCGTATTCAATTTCTCCTTCGCGGTCCCGACGGTGGTTTGGATATGTCTCATTCTTTTTATAAATTCGCCCACAATGAAAGTTGGGGGTCATAAAGAATGTATTCAAAGTTCAAGATTAAATTCATTGAACCGTAGGATTTGGGAATTTGGTTTTGACTCCATAACTTTGTCAGAAATAGAAGCGGTCGCAAAAGAGATTAACGATGGCAGAGCAATATTTGAACGAATACCACAGGAGCAACAGTCTGGCTTGTCAGCGAGATATGGCTTCTTATGCCAAGCGGCAATTATCTGTCGAGGATGTCCTCGAACAGAGTCGGAGACTCGGGAGATCTACCGCACGGATGATCTCGTCGGGGACGGAAAAATCCAACAGACAATAATAGAGGAGTGGGCCAGGCTGAAAGGCATTTGGCTTGACAATCCGGAAGCTTATCTTTCAAAGATAAGTCAGGTCCGTGATGATGGAACAGAGAGTGAGGTCTTCATAGATGTGACAAGTGAAAAAGTTCGTAAACTCATTTCCTTGAAGCATTATAACGTTGTCAAACTGGCTCTTGACAGAATAATCATTCATAATGCAATTTTCCACTCAACCCCGCTTGTCGTCACTGGTTTTGGACGCAATCTAGCAGGAGAGTTTGTTGTTGTGGCAGAGCAGCCATATGTTAGAGGAGAAGGTGTTTCTGAAAAGGAGCGTCTGGATTTTATGACAAAAATGGGTTTTGAGGAGGCGGGGGAAGACTATGGAATGCACTTGAATTACAAAACATCTACCCTATACATTGGAGATCTTAATGAATTCAATGTCTTGAAGGGGGAGAGTGGAATTCAAGTAATTGATGCCGATTGTCGTTTGAATGTCCGGACTCTTGGTTGTGGCGGGTCATATGTTGTACCTCAACCGGACTTTACAATTGAACGCAGTTGTGAAGGTTGATTTATATATCTCGGTATCTAAGGGCAAAGGCCCGATTGTATATCATTCAAAAGCATTTTCGCGGTCCCGGTGGGCTAAAGGCCTTCTGTCCGGGGCAGCGCGTGGTGACTTTTAAAAAGAGTCTTTTAATGCATTTTCTCTTTTAAATAAAGACAAGAATTCTTATATTTGCGTAATTTATGCGCAGTTCCCGCACATATTTTTTTGATTTCTGTCTCCTCCGTATTCTAACCGGGGGGGGTATTGCATTAGTAATCAATCATTTACAATATCTTCGGGCGGTCTCGTTGTCGGGGCTGCCGTTTTTTTTGCTTATACGGCAGAAACCATCAAACTTAATTTAACGTGAGTTCGACGAATTGTAACTAAAAGAGAGACAGTTGGATAAGACCATTTTCACAAGGAGAGACGCGGTCGAGGTCAATCATCGGCTTCTTCGGGAAGAACGAGTAGGCGGCAAGGCCCGCCATAAGGTTCACC
>JAZLLN010000093.1:0-2234 GCA_045598165.1 Candidatus Cryptobacteroides sp. | reverse complement strand
CTCCATTGACACCTTGTCGATGAATTCTCCGTCTTGATAGCAGTACTTGCAGTAATCGAAGTTGGCGCTTCCGTCAGCATTGGTGCCGCATACGTCATCGGAGGTCATGGGCATACCGCAACTCTGACAGAAATGCGGCAGCTGTCCTTCCAGGAAATGCTTCTCTTTAGTATGGAAGCCGGCCTCATATCTTTCGAAGCCTTCCGGATCATCGTCGGCGGCAAAGTATCCCTTCGGAGGACAATACGTCCACTCCCTGCCGCCAAGGTAACCTGGAACCAGTTCCTGTGCAAGGAAATACGGTACCGGATCATCCTTGGGCTCTGCGTGATAATGTATGCCCAGGCTGCTGGCAAGCACGAAACCGGCGTTTCCGTAAAAACCGATATTGCCTTCGAAACAAAGCATCCCGATTCCCATTCCGCGTGCCTTATCCAATGAAAACTTGAGCAATTCAAGGCCGTAACCTTTCCGCTTCCAGTCGGGATGTATGCTTATCGGGCCCAAAGTCCAGGCCGGAAGCACATCACCTTCGTCCGAGGTGAGCTCTGCGCGGGAATACATCACATGACCAATAATCCTACCGTCTTCTTCCATCACAAAGTCGAGTTCCGGAATGAAGTCGGGATTGCTGCGGTAATGGTGTAGCACAAAATGTTCAACGCATCCCGGCGCATAGACGTTCCAGAATGCTTCGCGGGTCAGTTCTTCAACCTCGCGGTAATCTTCGGGTGTTTCAAGTCTGATGTTCATATTTTTCTAATTTGTCTCCACAGGGACCTGGATAATGGTCAGCCATTTGTCCGGATCTTCCTGATTCCATATTCCGTCTATATAGACCGCACGCGGGTCGCCAGCGATACTATAGCCTTCCTTTTCGAGCCAGGCAAAAAGGTCAACGTAAGAAGGGATAATTGTACGGTGTGATGCTCTGAATCTTCTGCAACTGGCCCACGGCATAATAGCGGTAGCCCGTTTCGCGGTCAATGATTGACGGCCGCAGAAGGCCTATTTCCTCATAATGCCGCAGAGCCCGCACCGTGACTCTGCCAAGGCGCGAGAACTCCCCGATTTTCAAACGATTGTTGTTCATAACATCTGTACACTGATTGTTAACGCCTGCAAAGATATATACTGCCGTAGGGTACGAGTCAAGAGAAATTTATACTTTTTTATAGTACGTAGTCAAGTCTCATTATTCTTACCGGTTTGTCGCCACCGATTTCCAAACCGGGGCATAGTGTTTCCTTGCCTGTATCGACGAACCCGCATTTCTCCATCACGCGGCCGGAAGCGGGGTTTTCGGGGAAATAATCACTCCAGAGAACGGAGAATCCCTTCACGTTGAAGCAATAGTCAATGACTGCCTGCAACGCCTCCGTGCAGATGCCTTGATTCCAATAAGGCTTGGCTATCCAGTAGCCGATCTCGCACTGGTCTTCTTCAATATCAAGGTTTGAGCTTCCGGCAGGCAGATATCCTATGCTGCCTATCACTTCCGAAGTTTCCTTCAGCTCGACAGCCCACATACCTTCACCACAGAAGACGGTCCGTATGATTTCAAGGCTTTCCACCACCGACTTATGTGGCGGCCAGCCTGCCCGCGGCCCCACATCCGGGTCTGATGCGTATTTGAACAGCATCTCGGCGTCCGATTCACGCCAGGACCTGAGAATCAATCTTTTTGTTTCCATAATATCCATGCTAATGTTGCGCAATACGCGAGTGACTCGCGTTTTGCAAATCTTTTTGCCGCAAAACCGCTGTAGATTATCTGCACCGGACCATTCGACTCAGCCTGCCAGAACTTTATCATATCGGGGAGCATAGCCTGCTGCGCTCTCAGAGGCTTTCCTGTGCCGAAGTCCAATTCGCAGGCTTTGAACTTGAGCTGGTTATTGATGTAGAACAGTTTCGGGTCGCGGCTGTTCATATCGTTTGCATCGAACAGGAAATACGGCAGGCCATATCGGCTGGAATTTACTGAAAGCTGCACATTCTCGCTCAGTGCCTCCCTGTCGTTCAGGATAGCCATAGCCGCCTTCTGGATATCTGCAGCAGTTGCGTCTCTTCCGAACTCTCCGATAACGGTAGGCTGCGAGAAATTGCCACAGAAGCCCTCCGGGACATTGCAGGCTCTTCCCCGAAGATCGGCCACCTCAAGAAGGGTGAATCTATCTTTTGTAGGCAGCTTCTCCAAAAGCTTGCTTACGGCAAAGTGGCATAGGACTGCA
>JAZLLN010000092.1:0-14108 GCA_045598165.1 Candidatus Cryptobacteroides sp. | reverse complement strand
TTCCGAACAGAGAAGTTAAACCCGCCAGCGCTGATGGTACTGACCTACCAGTTGGGAGAGTAAGCAGCTGCCGTTCTTCGAGGCCCGGTGACGAAAGTCATCGGGCCTCTTCGTTTTAGGGGGTTCTGCCCCCTGATGACCACCGCGGCTCCTTGCTCCCGCATTTTCTCCTTCGTCGAAAATGCCCGCACCGCCGGGCGCTCTGAGGAGCGCCTTTTTAGGGGACTCTGCCCCCTGGGGCTATGCGGCTCCTTGCTCCCGCATTTAGACGGTTTTTCGGAGAATTTGTCTATATTTGATGATATTTACGATTACTATGGAACGAAAAGTTATTTGGTCAGAGGCCGGAATGCCCGGATTGGTTCTGGGGCTTGTAACAGCCGCATTCTTTTATCTTACTTCTTTTTGGAGCAATACGATAGTAAGTACCGTCGTCTGGATTGCGAAATTCGCGGGATGCATTTATCTGATGTATTTCTTTATGAAGAAATTCGTCACAATCCACGGAGAAGCGAGCAACAGTGATTCTTTCAAGTTCGGGGTGATTGTCGCTCTCCTTTCCGCTTTCATCTACTCCATTTCGTATTACGTTTTTGTGGTTTATATTAAACCGGACACTTTTGAACTTGCGCTCAATGCCGTAATGGAGAATTACAGTTCTTTTCTGGACTCCAATTCTCTTGAGCAGTTGGAAAATATGATTCCGAAACTTCCCGCCATAGGCTTGTTTGCCAATATCATTTACTGTTTTGTATACGGCTCCATAGTTTCTGCCATAATTTCCCGTTCCGTGCCCTCCAATAACCCTTTTGACACCAATACGCCGGATGAACAGTAACGTCAATATTTCTGTAGTTGTTCCTTCATACAACGAATGCGAGTCGCTCCCTGAACTTTGCGCCTGGATACGCAGGGTGATGGAAAAGGAAGCTTATACTTACGAGATAATCATTGTAGATGACGGAAGTACTGACGGGACCTGGCGCTGTGTCAGGGACTTGTCGTCTTCGGATTCCTGTATTCACGGCATCCGTTTCCGCAGGAACTACGGAAAGTCCGCCGCATTGTATTGCGGTTTCGAGAAGGCGGCCGGCGGGGTCGTCATCACGATGGACGCTGATCTTCAGGATTCTCCGGATGAGATTCCTGAACTTTACAATATGATTGTGCGCGACGGCTATGATGTCGTAAGCGGGTGGAAACAGCACCGCAAGGACAACGCCCTGACCAAGAATCTGCCGAGCAAACTATACAATGCCACGGCCAGGATGATAACCGGAATAAAGCTGCACGATATGAACTGTGGCTTGAAGGCATATCGCAGTGATGTGGTGAAAAGCATAGAGGTTTATGGGGAAATGCACAGATATATTCCGTATCTGGCAAAGAATGCCGGATATACCAGAATCGGGGAAAAGCCCGTGCATCACGAGAAACGCAAGTACGGCAAAAGCAAGTTCGGTATGGAACGTTTTGTGAACGGTTTCCTTGATTTGCAGTCTCTCTGGTTCCTCAGTACGTTCGGAAAGAAACCGATGCATTTCTTCGGCTATAGCGGACTCCTGATGTTCCTCGTGGGCTTCGTCATGACAGTGTGGATCATTGTCGCAAAACTGGTCCATCAGTCCCAGGGCGTGAGATTCCGTGCCGTTACGGACCAACCTCTGTTCTATCTGGCCCTGGTGGCTGTTATTCTCGGTGTCATGCTGTTCCTGGCAGGCTTCATCGGAGAGATGATTGCACGCAGTAATTCAGAACGGAACAGTTATAATGTCAGTGATGAGTTCTGATTGGAGAAGACATCATTTTTTATTATATTTGCGGGATTAATACACTTTAAGAAAGTATGACAATAGCATTTACTGACGGACGCATCCTCGATTGGGAAGATGCTGAGGCGAAAAAGATTTTCTGGCACTCTTCCGCTCATCTTATGGCTGAAGCGCTCGAGTCGTTATATCCCGGAGTCAAATTCTGGGTTGGACCGGCGCTTGACAATGGTTTTTATTATGACGTGGATCTTGGAGACAAGCAGATTTCTGAGGATGACTTCAAGAAAATCGAAGACAAAATGACGGAATTGGCGCGGTCAAAGGAGACCTTCGAGCGCAAGGAAGTATCCAAGGCCGATGCTTTGAAATACTTTACGGAGAAAGGAGATCAGTATAAATGTGACCTCATCAGCAGATTGGATGACGGCAACATTTCATTCTATACCAACGGAAATTTCACGGATTTGTGCCGTGGTCCTCACGTAAAGCACGCCGATGACATAAAGGCCATCAAACTGCTTTCAATAGCAGGCGCGTACTGGAAGGGAGACCAGAATCTCCAGCAGCTGACACGTATCTACGGTATCACTTTCCCCAAGAAATCCATGCTTGATGAGTATCTGCAGGTGCTTGAAGAGGCCAAGAAACGCGATCATCGCAAGTTGGGCAAGGAAATGGAGTTGTTTACCTTCTCCTCTCGGGTCGGTCTCGGGCTGCCCTTGTGGTTGCCGCGTGGTGCCCAGATGAGATACACTCTCGAGCAATTCCTTCGCAAAAAGCAGCAGGAACTAGGATATCTGCCGGTTGTCACCCCTCACATCGGAGCAAAGGACCTTTATGTGACTTCCGGGCATTATGCCAAGTACGGCAAGGATTCTTTCCAGCCTATACATACCCCCCAGGAGGGAGAGGAATATATGCTCAAGCCGATGAACTGCCCTCACCACTGTGAGATATTCCGCAGTTCACCCCGTTCATACCGCGACCTGCCTCTCCGTTTTGCGGAGTTCGGCACGGTGTATCGTTATGAGCAGAGCGGAGAGCTCCACGGACTTACGCGAGTCCGCGGCTTTACCCAGGATGACGCCCATCTTTTCTGCCGTCCCGATCAGTTGCAGGAAGAGTTCGAGAAAGTCATTGATTTGATTCTCTATGTCTTCAAGACCTTGAAGATGACCGAATACATGGCTCAGGTCTCCCTTCGTGATCCTGAAAACAAGCAGAAGTATATCGGATCGGACGAGAACTGGGAGAAGGCGGAGAATGCAATCATAGTAGCCGCTGAGAGAAAGGGTCTCAAGACTGTCGTGGAGACAGGAGAGGCCGCATTCTATGGGCCGAAACTTGATTTTATGGTCAAGGACGCGCTCGGACGTCAGTGGCAGTTGGGCACCATTCAGGTCGATTACAACCTGCCGGAGAGGTTCCAGCTGGAGTTTACCGACGTGGACGGAAGCAAACAGAGGCCGGTGATGATTCATCGCGCTCCCTTCGGATCGATCGAGAGGTTTACAGCGGTAGTTTTGGAACATACAGCCGGACATCTGCCTCTGTGGTTGTCTCCTGAACAGGTTAAAGTATTGCCTGTCAGTGAGAAATATGCAGATTATGCAGAAAAAGTTTGTAGTTTGCTGAAAAATTCCGAAATTCGCGCCTCGGTCGATTCCCGCAATGAGACATTGGGCAAGAGAATCCGCGACGTTGCGGCTCTCAGGGTCCCTGTCCTTGTGATTGTCGGCGAAAAGGAAGTGACTGACGGTACCGTTTCCGTACGTAGGGAAGGTGCTGACCAGGGCACTATGACCATGGAACAGTTTGTTGAATACATTAATGCAGCGGTAGCTGAAGAATTAGCTTAAATGCCAGGACCTTACAGACCCAAACCGACGTTCAGGCCCGGGGGACGCAGACCGGATCCCCGTCAGCAGAAGAAGGACGAGAATGAACTCAATATAAATGAGCAGATAACCGCCCCTCAGGTACGTCTGGTCGGAGAAAATATCCCCGAACCGGGAGTATATCCCATTTTTAAGGCTCTAGCTTTGGCTGACGAACTGGAGTTGGATTTGGTGGAGATAAGCGCCAAGGCTGATCCTCCTGTATGCAAGATTCTGGACTACCAGAAATATCTGTACCAGCAGAGGAAGAAGGCCAAGGAGATGAAGTCCAACGCTGCCAAGGTGGTCATCAAGGAGATACGCTTCGGCCCGAACACCGATGAGCACGACTTCCAGTTCAAGAAGAAACATGCCGAGGAATTCCTTCAGGAAGGGAGCAAGGTCAAGGCTACGATTTTCTTCCGTGGACGTTCGATCATGTTCAAGGACCAGGGAGAGAAGCAGTTGCTGCGTTTTGCCGTAGAGCTTGAGGAATTCGGCCGTGCCGAGAATATGCCTACGCTTGAAGGCAAGAGAATGTCCATCATCATAGCACCAAACAAGAAAAAGTAATCCGTAGGGATACGGTTACATTATATTATTAACAATAACTAACAAAACAATGGCAAAGCTTAAGACGAATTCCGGTGCCAAAAAGCGTTTCACGCTTACCGGATCCGGTAAAATCAAGAGGAAACATGCTTACCACAGCCACATCCTCACCAAGAAGACCAAAAAACAGAAACGCAATCTGGACCATTTCGCAATAGTCGAGAAGGTTGACGTTGCAAGAATTAAAGAAATGTTGGTTCTCTAAAAGTTTGAAATTATGCCTAGATCAGTAAACTCAGTAGCCTCAAGGGCTCGCCGCAAGAAGATTCTCAAGAGAACCCGCGGTAATTTCCTCTCCAGAAAGAATGTCTGGACCGTAGCAAAGAACACTTACGAGAAAGGTCTTACATACGCATATCGCGACCGTAGGGCAAAGAAGCGCAATTTCCGCGCACTCTGGATTCAGAGAATCAATGCTGCCGCACGTCAGTACGGTATGTCTTATTCTCAGTTCATGGGTAAGCTCAATGCGAAGAACATCGGCCTCAACCGCAAAGTTCTTGCTGACCTCGCCATGAATAATCCCAAGGCGTTTGAAGCAATCATCAAATCCGTAAAATAATTTGACTGATGGGCCGGAAGAAGATACGCACCAAGAGCAAAGTCCTCAACTGGGTACTGGAATGGCTTGACGCCATCCTGTTCGCAGTTGTGGTGGTGACGTTGATCAATATCTTCTGGTTCCAGGCATTCAAGATTCCTTCATCCTCAATGGAGAGTTCTCTCTATACCGGAGACCATCTCTTCGTGAGCAAGTTGACATACGGCGCAAGGATGCCCGAAACACCTCTGACCATCCCGTTCACGCACAATACATTTTTCGGCAAGGAGTCATACTCCACCTCCGTTCAGTGGAAATACAGGCGTCTTCCGGGGTTCAGAAAAGTCCGTAAGGGCGATGTGGTGGTGTTCAATTTCCCGAATGGTGACACCGTATTCGTGAACAATCCAATGGTTGACTATCACGCACAGGTCCGTGCTTTCGGCAGGGAGAAAGTCAAGGCTTTCGGCCCCGTCATTGCAAGACCCATGGATAAGAAAGACCATTATGTGAAGAGGTGCGTCGCCACCCCCGGAGACACACTTGAAGTTCACGAAGGCTATGTATGGGTGAATGGAGAGCGGCAGGAGATTTTTCCCGGCATACAGCTCTCCTACAGGGTGACAACCAAGGCCCGCACCTATGTGGATGTGTTCACTGCCGGGAAACTCGCCAAGGTGAAAGCGTCGCCGAACGTCATTGCCGTAGAGCCGTTGCTGGATATGGATCCCTCGGCCGTAAGTACGGAGATATTTCCCTTTACCGGGAATTCAGGATGGACCAGGGATTTCTTCGGCCCCCTGTGGATACCCGAGAAAGGTGCCACGGTGCAACTTACCGGGGACAACCTTCCCTTGTATGAGCGCATTATCCGTGACTACGAAGGCGGCAGCGTAGAGAAGGCGTTGGAGGAAGGATGCTATACTTTCAAACAGGATTATTACTTTATGATGGGAGACAACAGGCACAATTCCCTCGACTCCAGGTATTGGGGCTTCGTTCCCGAGGACCACATAGTCGGAAGGCCTGTGGTTGTTTGGCTCTCTACGGACAGGGAAAAGTCATTCCCCAAGAATATTCGGTGGGGACGATTCCTGAAAACGAATTTTAACTAAAAAAAACAACAATATTATGGCAAAGGTTTGTCAAGTAACCGGAAGAAAGAGAATGAAAGGCAATAATGTTGCCCATTCCAAGCTGCGCACCAAGCGCGACTTCTCTCTCAACCTCAAGAACAAGCGTTTCTGGAGCGAGGAAGAGCAGAGGTACATCACCCTCAAGGTCTCTTGCAAGGGTATGAGAATCATCGAGAAGAACGGCCTCGAGGCTACTCTCCGCGATGCAGAGAAGAAAGGATTGGTTAACCTTGTTTAAATTTTAGAATTATGGCAAAGAAAGCAAAAGGAAACAGGGTGCAGGTCATCCTTGAGTGCACTGAGCAGAAGGAAAGCGGTGTACCTGGAATGTCTCGTTACATTACCACAAAGAACAAGAAGAACACTCCCGACCGTCTTGAGAGAAGGAAATACAATCCCTTCCTGAAGAAAGTCACTGTTCATCGTGAAATCAAATAATTTTAAGGAGATCAAGTTATGGCAAAGAAAGCCGTCGCAACATTCGCAGCAAAGGCCGGTGCTAAGAGCATGGTCAAGTGCATCCGTATGGAAAAATCTCCCAAGACAGGCGCTTATGTTTTCACCGAGCAGCTTGTTGAGAGCGAGAAAGCCAAGGATTTCTTCAACAAGAAGTAGTTTTTGGAAAAATGATATTAAAGGCCGCGATTTTAGCGGCCTTTTTTGTATATTTGTAGGATATGGCATTAAGTTTCTTTCAGAAGATTTCACGGGCGGTCATCGGTAAGAGCAGAGTTGACGATGATACCCTTGACGCTGTTGAAGAGGCTCTCGTGGAATCTGATATGGGAGTGGATACCACGCTCAAGGTGATAGACGCGCTGGAGGAGCGGGTGGAGAAGGACAAATATGTGTCTCAGGATGAGTTGATAACCCTGCTCAGGGACGAGATATCGAAGCTCATTCCGGACTCCCTGCCCGGTTCTTCCCATGAAGCCGGCGATGTGGCTTCCGGCAGGCCCTACGTGATTCTGGTGGTGGGGGTCAACGGCGTTGGAAAAACCACTACGATAGGAAAACTTGCCAACTATTACAAATCACAGGGAAAGAAGGTCGTCCTTGGTGCCGCCGACACGTTCCGTGCCGCCGCCGTCGACCAGATTGTCATCTGGGCCGAGCGGGCCGGTGTCGATATTGTCAGGCAGGAAATGGGCTCCGATCCTGCGGCTGTCGCTTACGATACGGTCAAGTCTGCCGTTGCAAAGGGAGCTGACGTGGTGCTGATAGATACGGCAGGCCGCCTCCATAACAGGATTGACCTGATGAATGAACTTACAAAGATCCGCAATTCCGTACGCAAGGTAATTCCGGACGCTCCCGACGAGGTTATGCTGATTCTTGACGGGAGTACCGGGCAGAACGCTTTTGCCCAGGCCAGGGAATTCTCGCGAGCCACCGATATAACCTCCCTGGTGGTCACAAAACTCGATGGCACGGCCAAGGGTGGGGTTGTTGTGGGTGTGAGCGATCAGTTCCATATTCCCGTGCGGTTTATCGGCACAGGAGAAGGAATTGAAGATATAGAACCGTTTGACAAAGACAGTTTTGTCAAGTCTCTGTTCTCTCCTGATAAAATAAAATAATACATACTATGAAAATCAGTTATAACTGGCTTAAGGATTATTTGAAATGCGACCTCAGCCCCCAACAGGTTGCAGAGGCTATGACCTCCATCGGAATTGAAGTGGATGGCGTTGAAGAGCAGGAGGCCGTCGAGGGCGGACTTGCGAATGTCGTTGTCGCGGAAGTGCTTACCTGCGGGCCTCATCCGGATTCCGACCATCTTCATATAACGACCGTAAATGACGGCGGGGCCGAACCTGTCCAGGTCGTCTGCGGCGCGCCCAATGTGGCGGCGGGGCAAAAGGTGCTTTTCGCTCAGCTCGGTGCCGTTCTCCCCGGGGATTTCAAGATTAAGAAATCGAAGATCAGGGGTGTGGAAAGTTTCGGAATGATATGTGCGGAGGATGAACTCGGAATAGGAACGAGCCATGAGGGCATTATGGTCCTGCCATCTGATGCTGTGGTGGGGACTCCCGCGAAGGAGTATCTGAAGCTCGAAACTTCAGCTGTGATAGAATATGAGATTACGGCCAACCGTGTGGATGCGGCATCCACCTGGGGCGTAGCGCGCGATCTGTATGCGTGCCTTAAACTCAATGATATCCCTTGTGAACTCAAATTCCCTGTAGAGCGTTTGGAACTGCCTTCAGCTGCGGGAAACGGCCTTGCCGTCAAGGTGCTTGACAGCAAAGGCGCCCCCAGATACAGCGGCATTACCATCAAGGGCGTAAAGGTCGCTCCCAGCCCCGAATGGCTTCAGAAAAAACTGATGAGCATTGGCCTGAAGCCTATCTCCAATATTGTCGATATCTCCAACTTCATTCTTTTCGAACTTGGCCAACCTCTTCACACCTTCGATGCTGACAAGGTGATTGGTGGAACGGTAATAGTTCGCCGGGCCGCAGAAGGGGAGGCAATACGTACACTTGATGGAATTGACCGCAAATTGGCGGCATGCGATATGGTGATAGCCAATGCGGAAGGGCCTATGTGCATAGCCGGAGTGTTCGGCGGCGAGGAGTCCGGAGTTTCCGACAGTACGGTCAATGTGTTTGTGGAGAGCGCTTATTTCGATCCCGCTTCCATCCGGAAGACATCCAAGAGCCAGGGACTTCAAACTGATGCTTCTTTCCGTTATGAAAGGGGATGCGATCCTGAGATGGTTCCGTATGCAATGCAACGCGCCATCCGGCTTATCCTTGAATGCGCTGGCGGAAAGGTGGAGGGCCCCGTAGTAGAGGTTTATCCGGAAAAGATAGAGAGAAAGCGCATAGAACTCGATTACAACCGTATCGATGAATTCGTCGGTCAGAAGATTGGAAAGGAAAAAATAGAGAGGATTCTCGAATCTCTCAATTATGAGTTTGTGGAAAAGAATGACGGCGGAGCCGTTGTTGCCGCTCCCAGCTATATGATAGATGTTTACCGTGAGTGCGATGTCGTGGAGGAGATTCTCCGCATTTATGGTTATGACAATATCGTTCTTCCCAAACATATGAAGATGAGTGTCAACGCCACTCCGTCTCCTGAGCCGGAGGCCATTCGCAACCATATTTCCAACTTCCTGGCTTCCAACGGTTTTGCCGAGATAATGAATAATTCTCTCACCAAGGCCGATTATTATGAAAAACTGGTGACCTTCCCTTCTGACCATTGTGTCCGGATTGTCAATCCGCTCAGTCAGGACCTCAATGTGATGAGACAGTCCCTCATCCCGGGAGGCCTTGAGGTCGTCGCATACAATGCAAACCGCCAGGTGAGTTCCCTCAAGATGTTCGAGTATGGCTCTGTTTATCAGAGGCTTCCTGAAAAGACCGGAGAGACGCTGGAAGGATATGAAGAACATCAGTGCTTTATGCTGATGTTGGCGGGAACAAGCGATAAGGCCTGGAACGGAGGTGCCCGCAAGAGCGATTATTTCCAGTTGAAAGGTTATGTGGAACTGCTGTTCAAACGCTACGGTGCCGACTTGTATCAGATGTGGACGGATGCCGCTCCGACGGATATCTATTCCGAGGGTGTAGTTTACAAACTTCCGGGTCAGGGTAAGGTTGTGGCAACACTGGGTGTCATCAATCCTGTATTTGCAAAGCGCTTCGGTATCAAGCAGCAGGTGGTTGCGGCGGAAATCAATTGGCCTGTGCTGTTTGAACTTGTCAAGAGAGACAAGGTGTCATTCCGTGAACTTCCCAAGTTCCCTGAAGTGCGCAGGGACCTCGCCCTGCTCCTTGATGAAGGTGTAAGTTATGCGGATCTCAGAGTATCCGCCTTCAAGCAGACGAAGAAACTTCTCAAATCCATCAGTCTGTTTGATGTTTACAGAGGAGAAAAGATCCCTGAGGGCAAGAAGCAGTATGCCCTGAGTTTTACTCTTCAGGATCTTGAGAAGACTCTCACCGATGAGGATGTCGAGAGGTCAATGAATAAGATCTTTGAGGCATTCAAGAACCAGTTCGGTGCAATTCTCAGATAATGCGAGCATTCCGTATCCTTTGCGTGGCGTTTCTTGTGACCCTGTCCGTTTGCGGATGTGGCCGCAGGGGACGCGTCATACCTAAGGATACCATGGCCGACATATATGCTGAGATGTTTGTTGCGGACCAGTGGCTGGCAGACCATCCCTATGCCCGCAGGACAGCGGACACCACGTTTTTCTATAACCCCATATTCAAGAAATACGGTTATACTTTCCGCGATTATGACAAGAGTCTGAAGTACTATATCCACAGGCCGGATAAATTCGCCAAAGTAATGAACCGGGTTGATGAAATTCTGGAAGGGGAAACGAAAAGGCTGGAAGAGATAAAGGAGGATCAGACCCGGGTCAGAGAAATCAATTCAAGGATAAGGGGGTATGTCAGGAAAGATTTTCCGGATTCTCTGGAATTGATATTGTTAAAAGGAAATGCTGAGAGAGGAGACAGTGTTCGGACCGATACGGTCAAGGCGGCTGGGAAATTCGCTGGGATTGAATTTGCTGCCGACAAAAGGAAAACTGTGCAATTTTGACTGTATCTATTGTGAATGCGGTTGGAATGCCGACGGCAGGGATGACAGGAAACTTCCCTCTGCCGCTGATGTGAGACGTGCCCTGGAGGATAAGCTTGTCTCCTGTTCGCAGGAAGGGACACCCATTGATTCCATAACGTTCTCAGGCGACGGGGAGCCCACTCTCAATCCGGAATTCCCACAGATAGTCGATGACACTTTGCATCTCAGGGATGTCTATTATCCGGGAGCCAAGGTCTCGGTACTGTCAAATGCCACGATGATCGGAAGGAAGGAAGTTGCCGATGCGCTGAAAAGGGTTGACAATCCGATTCTCAAGATTGATGCACCTTCCTCGTCGCTTGCATCCAGGATAAACAGGCCTGTGGGAAGATATTCGGTTGATGAGCTTGTGAAAAATCTGGAGGGTTTCAACGGGAATTTCATTCTCCAGACCATGTTTCTGAAAAGTCCGGATTTCGACAGCTCGGATCCGGAAGTGCTGCACCCCTGGATGGATATAGTCAGGAGGCTCAGGCCCCGGGAAATAATGGCATATACCATAGACAGGCCCACGCCGCAGGAAGGTCTTGTCAAGTTCTCCGTGGAGGAGATGCATTCTCTTCTCCAGCCTCTGCTTGAAGAGGGATTCAAAATACAGATTAAAGCATAAGAACCTAAGTGGAATATGAATTTTTTCGAAAAATACAATTATTTGCCTGACGGTAACCGCGTTGCCGAAAGATTGCAGGCAATAGTGGCAAATCAGGACAATATGGCATCTCCGGATATTTTCAGGAGTTGTTTTTCCCTGATGGACTTGACGACTCTTCATCCCGAGGATACCGTTGCTTCAGTGAGGGAACTGGTCGGGAAGGTGAATTCCCTGGATGCAGAGTATCCCGGCTATCCGTTGCCGGCTTCCATATGCGTTTTCCCCAATTTCTCATCGCTTGTGCGGGACAGCCGCAAAACAGCGGAACTTCATGTGACTGCCGTGGCCGGATGTTTTCCTGCATCACAGAGTTTCATAGAGGTGAAAGTAAAGGAGGCGGAAATGGCAGTGGAGAACGGTGCGGATGAGGTGGACATTGTCCTTGCGCTCAATTCTTTCCTTGCCGGAGATTATGAGTCCGCATTCCGTGAGATTTCTGAAATCCGTCAGGCGGTGGACAAGGTTGCGTCCGGCTCAGGGAGAAAAGTCGTGTTGAAGGTTATCCTCGAAACGGGAGTCCTCCGCACGATTGAGAATATTGCAAATGCTTCCTTCCTTGCCATGGAAGCCGGAGCCGATTTCATCAAGACCTCCACCGGAAAGGTGTCTGTCAATGCCACACCCACGGCCGCATACGTGATGTGCGAATGTATAAAGGCTTTCCATGAGGTGACAGGACGTGCTGTCGGGTTCAAGGCTGCAGGTGGAATATCCAATGCACAGGATGCCTTGGCCTATTATTGCATCGGCTTGGCTGTTCTCGGGAAAGATTGGATGAACAAGGAACGTTTCCGTTTCGGCGTCAGCCGTCTGGGGAACAGTCTTATGAGTGCGATTGAACAGGAGACCGTGACTTATTTCTGATCCCGGATTCCCTCCATTTTCCATAAGAAAGAAGAGATGGCCACGAAAGGGCTGTCTCTTTTTTTTGTTTTTTTGTAAAGGTGAGAACACGAAAAATTATATCCCAGTGCCGTTGAGGCCTGTTTTTGAACTTAAACGCTTGTTTTTTTGCAACACGTTTTTCTGGCCGGTAACTTTGCAAACGAAAAGGAGAGACAGATATGAAAAGGATTGAATTTGTGTTCTTGACCGTGATTCTGATGTCGGCTTGTCAGCCTGACGGTCCATATACGGTGAATGTCGGGTATGAAGGAAATGAAACTCTTGAATTGAGTGAAATACCGCACGGGATGCTCGAGCTCGGTGACAGACTTGAAGATCCGTATACGGTTACGAATATGACCAGGGCGTTAGCCTCTCTTTATCCGACAAAAGCCGGAGAGATTGAACTGTCTCCGACGGATCTCTATGTCCGGTTCCGGCCGAAAAACCAGGATGAATATGATATGCTGGAGAATTGTTGTCCCAATCTTCTGGATCATCCGGTCGATTTCGAGATAAGGAAAGAGGGAGATTATTACCACGATCCCGAGATTCCGGACGATCAGCTGACCTGGCAATATGCTGTTATTGAAAAGGATGCTCCTTTCCCTACGGGTATTGAATATGAAATTCTGGATAAATGCTACATTGCCGAACACGATATTGTAACGAGAGCCGGGGACAACGGCATTGATTGGGATGAGGTGGAGCGAGAATCTTACCGCCTTACCGGCAACGGGGATATGCTGGTGCCTGCGACCAAATCCTCAGCATATCCAAGCGGACGCATAACTGTCCTTGATGAATCCTATGATTCCGAACCTGTCGGAGTGAAAGGTGTCACGGTGTCCTGCAATACGTTTGTGAAGTTCTCACACGCTTTCACCGATGAAGAGGGGTATTATGAAATGTCGAAATCATTTACCAGAAATCCGAGGTACCGCCTTCTGTTCAAGAACATAAAAGGTTTTGGAATAGGATTTAACCTGATTTTTGTGCCGGCATCATTTTCGACCTTGGGCGAGAACTCTCCCGAGGGAGTGAGCTGTTCCATCGACAAAAGTTCCAACCGCGCTCTTTTCTGCAGATCGGTCGTCAACAATGCGGCATATGATTATTTTGAGGGCTGTGAAGGGAATGGGGAATCAATACGGACCCCTCCTGCAAATCTGAGATTCTGGCTGTTCCAGCTGCTGGATGCAAGCAGTGCGGTGATGTTGCAGCAGGGCGCCGTGATTGACAGAAGCCTGATCGGGGATTTCCTCGGAGATTATGCTCCTTTGCTGAAGATGTTTCTTCCGGATATCACTTTGGGTCTGAAAGGCGCCGAGGACTATGCCACCATATACGGCAGAGCTGTTCACGAACTGGCCCACGCCAGCCATTATATGGTGGTCGGCAATGAATATTGGGACGAGTTCATCAAATTCATTCTGGTGTCATTTGTCACTTCCGGATGGCAGACCTACGGGGTCGGTACTGAAGACGGCCACGAGTACTGTGAAGTGGCTGAAATGTGGGCATATTACCTTCAGACAAAAGTTTATAGGGAACGCTATCCGGAGCAGGCCAGATCATTCGGCACGTCGTTCTGGTTCCATCCGCAGGTGTTCACCTATCTTGATGAGAGGGGTCTGAACAAATTCAAGTTATTCAAGGCTCTTTCCTCGGATGTTCACGATGTCGAAACTCTCGAGGCCAGGTTGCTCAGCCTGTATCCCGAATGCAAGACAGTAATAAAACAGGCCTTTGACCGTTATTGAAATATAGTTGACGAAATCCATTTCTTTCGCTTGCTTTTAACCGCTGTCTGCGGGACTCTGTTCGTCAACTGAATGTCCGGACACTCCTTGTGTGGTATTATCGATTTGTGAGATGTTGTGAATGTCCGGACATTTTTATTTTGTGTTTTTTTGTTTATCTTTGCAGTCCATTCAAGCGCGGGTGGCGAAATGGTAGACGCGCTAGTTTCAGGAGCTAGTGGGGTAAAACCTGTGTGAGTTCGAGTCTCATCTCGCGCAC
>JAZLLN010000091.1:0-7822 GCA_045598165.1 Candidatus Cryptobacteroides sp. | reverse complement strand
CGTGGTGCTCGGCTCACGCAACTGGATCACCCCTTGCCACGAGCTGGAAGAGGCATTCTTCCCTCAGCCCGAGTGGTTCATCGACGCCATCAACGAGAAGATGGTTCCTCTCAAGGACCATACTCCCGTCACCAATATGACAGGCGCCCAGTTTGTCAGCAGGGCCAAGAAGGGTATTTAATCAGAGAGTCCGCTTATGAAAATTCTGGACGTCAACGCCCATCTTCACACCCCGTATTCCTTCAGCGCCTTCAATGACGTGCCCCAGGCACTCGACATGGCCGCGGAAGAGGGGGTGAAGGTAGTCGGCATCAACGACTTCTATTCTCTGGACGGATATGGACAATGGAGCG
This sequence comes from Candidatus Cryptobacteroides sp., assembly GCA_045598165.1. Classification (GTDB taxonomy): domain Bacteria; phylum Bacteroidota; class Bacteroidia; order Bacteroidales; family UBA932; genus Cryptobacteroides. The sequence goes on along the minus strand of JAZLLN010000091.1, from coordinate 7,469 downwards.
AAGAGTGCGGCAGGCGCCGCCTCTTCCCTCTGTTTAATATCGAGTTCATATCGCTGAATGTCGAAGACCAGGCTGCAGGAGTGCGGGTCAATGACCCCAACAACCCCGGACGTACCTATCTCAGCGGCAAGGGACTCGCTTATCCCGTCAGGCTGTCCGGCGAACCCGCAAGGCAGCTCGCCGCCGTCAAGGCCGAGTCAAATGCCCAGGTGGAGCAGATGTGTGCCAAACTCAATGCCCATCTGGAAGCCGTGAAGGCTGGATTCAACATTGATTTCAATGAAGTCCGGGAGAATCTTACCCGTGGTTCCATCCGTGAGCGTCATCTTGCGAAGGCGTTGAGGATGGCTGTGGATGCCAATGTCCCGGAAGCTGCTAGACCGGCATTCTACGAGGAAGTCTTCGGAGGAAAGCCCCTCAAGTCGGCTCCGGAGAATATTGCTGCCGTTGAAAATGAAATCCGCGGCAATCTTCTCAAATCCGGCGGCGCCGCATTCGTGGCCGAGGATCCCAAGGCGTTCCTGCCTATGGCTACGGTCCAGAAGATTATCGAGGCTGCCGGGGGTATCCCGACATATCCCTTCCTTGCAGATGATGCAAAGGGGAATTTCACGGATTTTGAGGGAGACCTCCAAAAGTGCGCCGACATACTCAGGAAACGCGGGTTCCATTCCGCTGAATTCATAACCACACGCAACACTACGGCTGTTCTGGAGCAGTATGCATCCTATCTTGTGGATGAAGGATTCATAGTGACTTTCGGCTCGGAGCACAATACGCCCGCTCTTGAGCCCATCAAGCTCCGCACCCGCGACGCGGCGGATCTCTCAGACAAACTCAAGGAGATCAACTATCGCGGCGCCTGTATGGTAGCGGCACATCAGGCCGGTCTCGACAGCGTCGATACCGGTGACGAAATAATAACCAAGGCAACATTATGACAAACTTAGAAGCAATAATCGATATATCCCGCAAATACGGGTCCGATCCCCGCTATGTGATAGCCGGAGGCGGCAACACTTCCTGCAAGGATGCAGACCGTCTGTGGGTCAAGGCGAGCGGCCATGCTCTCGCCACAATTACGGAGGACGGGTTCGCCGTGCTGGACAGGGCTAAACTCAATCCGATGGGGGAGAAGGCCTACAGCAAGGATGTCGCAGAGCGTGAGGAGCAGGTCAAGAATGACCTTGCCGCCGCCTGCATAACCAAGGACCGCCGCCCTTCTGTGGAGACGTCGCTGCACAACTGTATGAACTGGACTTTCGTGGTTCATACCCACCCCACATCCGTGAACGCACTGATGTGCTCCGCCGATGCGGAAAAGAAATGTGCGGAATTGTTCCCGGACGCTCTCTATATTGCGTATACGGATCCCGGTTACACACTTTTCAAGAAGGTGTATGACAGGACTCAGGCGTACAAGTCTTCCAACGGAGTGGAACCGAAGGTGATTTTCCTCCAGAACCACGGTATCTTCGTCGGAGCCGACAGCGTAGAGGAAATCGAGAAGATTTACGCCGGCGTCTTCGCTGCAATCGAAGCAGGCTTCAAGAAGGAACTTCCTGCCGGGGATGCTCCGATTTGTGACTGCGTTTGCGAGACCATACCTGCAGTCCGCACTATTTTGAGCCGCAAGGGTCGTGGACTTAAAACGTTGAGAATCACAAACAATGCCCTTGTTAGTGAATTTATTGCTTCAAAAGATGCATTCAAGGCTGTTTCTGTGCCTTTCTCTCCCGATGAGATAGTATACTGCAAGTCGGAGTACATTTATCTTGAAGGCAGGGATTCCGCCGACCTCGTAAAGCAGGCCGAGAAGAAGATCGAAGCCTATGTAGAGAAACGTGGCCATACACCCAAGGTGCTCCTCATCAAGGGTATCGGTCTCGTGGCAGTCGGTGACAGCGCAAAGAATGCGCAGATAATCACCGACGTGTTCACCGATGCAATGAAGATTGCCTTCCTGTCTCAGAATTTTGGTGGCCAGCATCCTATGACAGCCCGCCAGATCGGTTTCATCGACAATTGGGAAGTTGAAAATTACCGCCGCAAGGTAAGCGCTTCAGCTGCCGCGGGCCGCGTGGAGGGCAAGACGATTATCGTTACCGGCGCAGCCCAGGGCTTCGGTGAGGGCATTGCGCGCAACCTTCTCAAGGAAGGCGCCAATATTGTTGTGGCTGACCTCAATGAAGTCACGGGAGAGGCTACGGCCGCTGCATTCAATGCCATTGCAAAGAACAGCAAGGCCATCTTCGTGAAAACGAACGTGAGCGAGTTGGAAAGCATTCAGAACCTCATCCGTGAGACTGTCGTCAATTTCGGAGCTCTCGATGCATTCGTGAGCAATGCCGGCGTGGCGAGGGCGGGGGACCTTGAGACCCTCACACCCGAGACCTTCGATTTCGTGACAAAGATCAACTATTATGCGTTCTTCTATTGCTCCAAGTTGGCGAGCCACGTGATGAAGATCCAGACTGCAAACGATCCCGAGTATTTCGCCGACATCATCCAGGTCAACTCAAAGAGTGGTCTGGAGGGTTCAAAGGCCAATTATGCGTACGCAGGAAGCAAGTTCGGCGGCATAGGTCTCGTTCAGTCGTATGCGCTTGAACTGGCCCCCTTCAATATCAAGGTCAATGCCGTATGTCCGGGCAACTTCCTGGACGGACCTCTTTGGAGTGATCCCGTGAGGGGACTGTTCGTGCAGTATCTCAATGCCGGGAAAGTTCCCGGTGCCAAGACCGTCGCAGACGTACGTGAGTATTACCTTTCCAAGGTTCCCATGCGCAAGGGATGCAATCCCGAGGATGTATGCAAGGCTATCATGTATGCAATCGACCAGACGGGAGAGACCGGACAGGCGATTCCCATCACCGGTGGTCAGATAATGTTGAACTAACCAATAACCAGCTATATGAAAACCAAAGCAGTAAGACTGTACGGTAAATGCGATCTCCGTCTCGAGGAGTTTGAACTGCCGGCAATCAAGGAAGATGAGATTCTGGCCAAGGTGGTCAGCGATTCCATCTGTATGTCCTCATACAAGTCATCACATCAGGGAGAGGAGCACAAGAGGGTTCCCGACGACATCGCAGTCAATCCCACCATCATAGGTCACGAGTTTGCAGGTGAGATTGTGGAGGTTGGCAAGAAGTGGCAGAGCCAGTTCAAACCGGGCGACAAGTTCTCCATCCAGCCAGCCTTGACATACAAGGGTGGTCCTGTCGGAGTTCTGAGCGCTCCCGGCTATTCCTACAAATATATAGGTGGGGATGCCACTTATGTGGTCATTCCCGCTGAAGTGATGATGCAGGGCTGCCTGCTTCCCTACAAGGGGGAGGGATTCTATCCCGCATCGCTCAGCGAGCCTCTTTCCTGTGTGGTTGGGGCAATGCACGCCTGCTATCACACAACCCCCGGGTCCTATGTCCATTCTATGGAGATCAAGGACGGCGGCAAGATGGCGCTGCTTGCCGGTGTCGGCCCCATGGGCCTTGCCTGCATCAATTACGTGCTGCACCGTGAGGACCGTCATCCTTCACTTTTTGTAGTCACCGACATCGACCAGGCCCGCCTTGACCGCGCCGCTTCCCTATATACGGTGGAGTTCGCAAAGAGTCGCGGAATAGAGCTCCATTATGTCAATACTGGCAGCGGGGATCCCGTGGAGGTTCTCCGTTCCCTTACCGGTGGCACCGGGTATGATGAGGTTGTGGTAATGGCTCCCGTGCCCGCCGTGGTGGAGCAGGCTGATGCAATCCTCGGTTTCGACGGATGCCTGAATTTCTTCTCAGGCCCCGGTCGCTCCGATTTCAAGGCTCCTTTCAATTTCTACAACGTGCATTATGCGTCCACTCACGTAGTGGGCACCAGCGGTGGAAATACTGACGATATGAAGGAGGCTCTTGACCTGATGGGCAAGGGAATGGACCCTGCCGGTCTCGTAACCCATATCGGCGGCCTGAATGCCGTGATAGACACAACCCTGAACCTGCCTGACATCAAAGGTGGCAAGAAGCTTATCTATACCCATATCGAGATGCCATTGACTGCCATTGCCGATTTCAAAGAGAAGGGCAGGACCAATCCTGTCTATGCCGAGCTTGACAGAATCTGCAAGGCTCATCAGGGGCTCTGGAGCGTGGAAGCGGAGAACTACCTTCTTTCCCACCCGGAGAATCTGTAAGTTATTTGTCCATCCTCGCCGCGAGCCCTATGGCTTCGGCGGGGCAGACAAGACGGCAGAGGTGGCATCCTACGCACTTCTTTCCGTTCATCCTCGGTTTGCGGTCCTCGCCGAATGAGATAGCCTGGTGTCCTGCATCGGAGCAGGCCACGTAGCATCTGCCGCATCCGGTACATCTGTCATAATCCCATTTGGGGAACACCTTCGTGTCGCGGTCAAGAACGTTCGCGTTGCACAGGGTGTGCAGTTCGCTTCCAACAAGTTCGCCAAGGTTCTTTATTCCGCGTCGGGACATATATGACTGCAGGCCGAGTATGAGGTCATCTATTATGCGGTAGCCGTATTGCATCACGGACGTGCATACCTGTACGTTCTGGCATCCCAACTGTATGTAGTCAAGGGCGTCCCGCCAGGTCTCTATGCCTCCGATGCCGCTGAGCTGGAGCTTTTTGCCGTCCTTTACAAGGAGGGGATTGGAGGCCATCTCATAGATGTATCTGAGAGCTATCGGCTTGATGGCATTTCCGGAATAACCGCTTATGGTCCGTTTGCCGCTGACCATAGCCTTCTCGTCCATAGTGATGGATTTGATGGTGTTGATGGCCGAGATTCCGTCGCATCCGGCAAAATATGCCGACATGGCCGGCTGGGAGATATGAGTGATGTTGGGAGTCATCTTGGCAATGACGGGAATACGCACCGCATTCTTTACGAATGAGGAGTAATACATCACCAGTTCGGGATTCTGGCCCACGTCGGAGCCCATTCCCGCGTATTTCATCTGAGGACAGGAGAAGTTAAGCTCGAGCATATCGGCACCGGCCTGTTCCGCTCCTTTGGCGAGGTCCACCCACTGCTCTTCTGTTTCACCCATAATGCTGGCAATTACGATTTTGTCCGGATAATTGTCCTTGAGCCTGCGGATTATGCTGAAGTTCTCGCTGGCGGTATTTTCGCTCAACTGCTCCATATTGCGGAAGCCGAAGAAGGGGGAGCCTCCCTTGTGGACGGCATCGAATCTGGGGGATACCTCCTTGATTTCCGAATACGTGATGGTTTTGAAGCATACACCGGCCCATCCGAGTTCGAAGGCTTTTGCAATCATCTCATAATTGGTGCATATGGCAGAGGATGCCAGGAAGAAGGGATTCCCGCACTTGATGCCGCAGAATTTGATGGACAGGTCCGGCAAGTCTTTGTCGTTAACAGGCTTGATGTCTGATCCGTTGATAATGGCCGAAGTTTCGCGTATCCGTATGGGGGTATCAGGGTGGATGCATTTCTCCTGACAGGGGGCATCGCAGGATGCACAGTCAGAAGTGAGCCACTTTCCGGCTTCCGTTTCATTGTCGAAGCGGACAGCCCGCAGTCCACGGGCAGGGTCGAGTCCTTTGGCACAGGCTTTGGAGCAGGGAGCGTCGATACATAACAGGCATCTGGCAGCTTCTTCTTGGATTTTCATCATATCAATGTGGTTTTTGGCTGTGTTGTTCCTGAAAAGACTAGTGACTGTCATGCTGGTTCTTGCAGCGGTGTCGTTGCAAGATATTCAGGCCCAGACTGCAAAGCCCCAATTGTGGTCCGGGAACTTTGCCATCCAATCCGGGGCCAACTATCAGAGGGCCGAGAGTTATGGCTATCCCGTATCCAGTGCGGGAGGAGAGGCTTCCGTTTTCCTGTCACGCACCTCGGAGAAATTAAAAATATCATTTTTTTCCTACGTGGAATGCTACCCTGAGGTCTTCGACCTGAGCGTCCGTGATGGGGTGGAGTTTGCCGAGAGGCTTTGCCAGAATCAGAGATTTGGCGGCGAATTCGGCAACTTCGAGACGGTCAAACGCGTTGATGAGCGAGTTGGAAGCGACGATTACGGAGTCGTTGGCGAGCATTACGCAGGAGCGGCTCTTGAATGTCTCGGCAATGTCGTTCATCTTGGTGTACTGCGAACCGAATTCGAACTTGGGGACGTCCTGCAGGAAAATCCAGCTTTCAGGAATTGTGCGCACGTCGAATTTGGCATCTGTGGTGCAGAAACCCATCAGGGAAGGACACTGGGTAAGGATGATGGCATTGACCTTGGGATTGCGGCGATATATTTCGTAGTGCAGTGCGGCTGAGTGGCTGGGAGTCTTTCCGGCTTCCGCCATGCCGTCTTTGATTTGCACTATATCCTCCTCGTCTATGTCCCAGCGCTGGATGCCCGGAGGCGTAATCAGGAAATCGTTCCCCTGCCAGCGGACTGATACCGTACCGTATGAGCTGCTCATCAGTTTCTGGTCGCAGGCCCTGCGTACAATCTTGCATATTTCTGCACGGATGGCTCTTTCGTCCGAAGGATGGGTTACATTCATAAAGTGCTGGAAATCATTGGGGAGACGGCTCTCGTGGAACTGTAACTGCTCGTTGGAGAGGAAATTGGGCCTGTCGAGGGTCTTCGCGTTGAGAATTGTCCTTGCGCAGAGCTCGAGAGTCTCGAATCTCTGATAAGCTTCGGCGATGTCGTCTCCGCAGAGAACCACACCGTGATTTTCCATAATTACGGCCTTGTATTCCGGATTCTTCTCGAATTCAGCCGCAATCTTCTGTCCCAGAGCCTCACTGCCGGGCACGTCATATGGAGCAAAACCGATGGGACCGCAGACGTTGCGGGCCTGGGGGATTATGCTTGTATCGGGAATCTCGTGTACGATGCTGAATGTCACGAGTCCGGGAGGATGCGCGTGAATCACTGAGTGGATTTTGGGACGCATCTTGTAAATGGCTTTGTGGAAAGGATATTCGGATGAGGGCCTGTGCGGGCCGATGATTGTCCCGTCCGCCTTGACGCACATAATGTCGGAAGGTTTGAGAGAGCCCTTGTCTATTCCCGCGGGGGTAATCCACATATCCCCGTTGTCGTCCATAATGGAGAGGTTTCCGCCTGATGTGGTGGTGAGACCGCTACGATAAATCCTGCTGATGATCAGTACCAGCTGATCTGCGGGATGCATCAATTTTGTGTTCAACTGTTTCATACCGCGAAATTAATAAAAATTTTTAAGAATTCATAAAAATTTGGATAATCAAAATTAGTTGAAACATTTCCCTGAAGAGAAAGCATATACGACTATCCCCCGCAATTGTTGCGAGGACTTCGTGTTTATTGAACTAACCCCTGCCGGGGAGCGTCCTAGACGGCCGAGCGCGATTCAGGCGTAGATACAAAAAAATAATGCTGATATTTGTTTTACCACAAACTTTTTATCAGCATTATGAAGAAAGACTCTTCTGTTGCAAGGGCCCT
>JAZLLN010000090.1:0-94221 GCA_045598165.1 Candidatus Cryptobacteroides sp. | reverse complement strand
TCGAAGAATTGCTCTGAACCATTGTCCGCATTGAGGAAACGATACAGGTGGGATAATGTTGAAAGGGTGACGTCAGTCCCGGACGGAAGGTCGTGAACTACGGTGCCTTCTTTTTCTGCAAGAGTCAGCAGAAATCGCGATGAGGGTTTCTTAGGAGTGGATTGAAGAATACTGTGAAGTTCAAAATGGAAGCCCTTGAAATCATTACTTGAAGCAAGTTCATAAATCTCGGGGAAGTCCTTCTGGAACAACTTTCGAAGTTCGGAGGAGGAGATCGGAGTACGGTTCATTAAAGATGCTTTTTCGATTACTTTTTACTTTGCCCTATGTGCGTGATGTGTATAAATTGTTGAATATCCGCAATATGGTAAAAATTCCCCGATTAGCAAAATCTTGCTGTCGTCATTTTACCAGAGGCATCAATAATTGTGTTATATTTGTTCGACCATACAACAAGTGTAAACACTCACATGTCCAGGTACGATGGATACAAGACAGTTCCAAAGAGTCAGATGGTATATCAGGTTTGCCAATCTTCTTCTCATCACGGGGTTGGTGTTTCTGATTGTGTACAATTGCCATCCTGTGCCGTGGTGGCTTATAACGTTACTGTCAATCATAGGGCTGCTGATCTTGTGTACGGGGCGAGCTTGGTGCGGCTATGCCTGCCCGGTAGGTTTATCGCTTGACTTGCTGACTCTATTGTTTGGCAAGTTGAAAGTTCGCCAGATGAAGCGCAGCGACAAGTTCAACAGGGCAATCCGTATCTTCAAATATTTCTTCTTTGTATTCTATTTTGTCCTTCACTTCTGGATAGGATTTGATCCGGGATGGATTCTTGTTTTCCTGCTCGTTGTAACAGCGCCGTTCATCGTCCGTTTCTGGTGCAGTTTCTGTCCTTGTGGGTTGTTGTTTGGATGGCTCAATAGAATCAGCCCTCTGAAGTTGGAGAAAGACAGTTCAAAATGCCGTTCCTGCGGTCTTTGCAGCAGGCAATGCCCGATGCAGTCGAAAAGAATCTCGGTTCAGAAAAAAGACGGGGCGGTCTATTCCACGGAATGCATGATGTGCGGGGAATGTATTGACAGATGCCCTTCAGCAGATGCAACCAAACTTACGCTCTTTGGCAAAACTTTGACGGAATCCAAACGGGTGAAATAATCGTAACTGTATTAGGATTTCTTGTTTTATCCGCACATATGAATGAACCAAACATGTTCGCGAAAATTGTAAAACAATTGGAAGACATTCTCTCCTGATTTGAGCAAATATGGTGATAGCAAAGGGCGTCAGCGAAAGTTGGCGCCCTTGCTAATTGCGATAAACAATTTTACGATATTTTTGTTTATTGCGATAAACATTGTATTTTTGCAGTATGAATTACTTGTTTCAAAACCACAAAGAGTATATCGCTGATGTTCCGGACAAACTTTACCGGAATATGCTTGACATCATTGATTGGGATTCAAGACTGATAATCATCCGAGGCCCTAAAGGAGTAGGAAAATCCACGTTAATGCTTCAGCATATTGTCCGCGATCTTGGCAGAAATAACAGCAAAGTGCTATATTGCTCTGCCGATTCCACATACTTCGCTAGCCACACGCTCGTAGAGACAGCAGATTCGTTTGTCCGTACCGGTGGGGAGGTCCTGATGTTTGATGAAATACACAAGTATGATAACTGGAGCAGAGAAATAAAAGAAATCAATGACCTGCACAAGAAACTGAAAGTAGTCGTCAGTGGGTCATCCCTCCTGCAACTGAATGATGGTCAAGCAGACTTGTCAAGAAGAGCTGACTTTTATGATCTGCCGGGACTTTCCTTCAGAGAGTATCTATGGTTCAAGACCGGAATATTGTTCGCTCCCATCGGATATGAAGATCTAATGACTTCTGCAGGTGATCTCTGTTCAGACGTAAACAGCAAATGCAAACCTTACGAATACTTCAGGGATTATTTAAAAACCGGCTATTACCCCTTTTCCTTCGAGAAGACAAGCAGATTCCGTGAAAGAATAGGTCAAGTAATCAATTACACAGTAGAAAACGAGCTTACAAGGTTCAGGGGTATTGATATCGGGAACACCCGAAAGATTCTCGCACTATTGAAGATTGTATCGGAACTTGTACCATTCCAATTTGACATTGCCAAAATTTCGAAGACAACGCAGATTGACAGAGTCACGCTGATGAAATATCTTCGCTATCTTGATGAAGCGAAAATAACCAGGAACATATTCACGGAACTTCTCTCTGTAACAGCACTGCAGAAACCTGACAAGATACTTCTTGACAACACAAATGTCCTATATGCTCTTTCGGAGAAGGAACCGGAAATTGGTACTGTCAGAGAAACTTTTTTCTGTAATCAAATGGTGTCTTCCGGGCACAGCATAGAATATGGAGGAATGAAAACCGGAGATTATCGAATTGACGGAAGACGTATTATCGAAGTCGGTGGGCCAGAAAAAGATTTTTCACAATTTGACGAAAAAGACATTTCCGATGGTGCTATTGCAGCAGACGACATTGATTGGGCTGTTGGACGGCGAATACCACTCTGGTGCTATGGTATGCTTTACTAGACCATAAAAACTAATGTTACAGGACTTCGTGTCGCGTGAAGCGCGATTTGGAGTCCTATAACATTAACTCGTCATTGCGGGCCCGACCCGCAATCTCATCCGCACAGGCGGATGAACCAGGAACGTATGTTTTATCATCCAAACACTCAACTAAGTTTCTATAATTTGGATAATTTATATAAAGTATGTATATTTGCATAGTATGAGAATTATTACGAAAGAACCGTTGCGGTTATATGCGGATAAGCATCCTGATTGCAAAACAGCAATACAGGAATGGATAGCAAAAGTCGAAGAGAGCCAGTGGAATAGTTTTGCCGATGTCAGGCAGACTTTCGGCGATGCAGATATGCCTGGAAATCAGCATTATGTTTTTAATATCCATGGTAATCATCATAGGCTGGTTGTAGTCGTAAAATTCTTCAATCACACCATCCTTGTAAGATGGATTGGTACACACGCAGAATATGATAAAATAAAGGACGTTACAATATTATGACAAAAATAGAATCCAGAGAACAGTATGAATGGGCACTCAGCAGAATTGAAGCATTGGTAAATGACGTTACCGAAGAGATGCCTGACAATGATCCCAGAAAGATGGAATATTGCCTTCTTTCCAATCTTGTTGCCGATTATTCTGATGAGCATTTTGATTTGGGAACTCCCACTTTACAGGAATGTCTCAAAGAGCGTATGTTTGAGCAGGGACTGTCCCAAAAGGAGATTGCCGGAATGCTGGGTACAAGCCAGTCAAGAATCAGCGAACTCCTTGCCGGAAAATGCAATCCTACATTCGAGTTGGCTCAAAACATATGCCGGATTCTTGGCATATCACCGGCCGTGGTTCTTGGAGTTTGACCGTTCCCAGCCTAATTATTCAGGAGACGTATGCTTTTGCATCTGAGAATCCTAAGCAAAGCGCTAAATCTTAATTATTTTCCATACCGCAAGCTTTAATCGCAAAAATTTAACTATTTTTGTCAGAGGAATAATCTTAATCGCGATATGCCTATTAATTTTCTGAATGAAATCATCTTTGCTTCTGACAAACCGTCGGAAGCAAAAATGATTGCGTATAAAGAATCAAAAGGATCCCTCAGGAAGATAGCACCGAGGTTGTATACTACAAATATGGTTGATTCGCCTGAGAATATAGTCAAGCGTAACTTGATTTCCATTTTGGGATGGCGTTTTCCGGGATGCATCATCAGCCATCGTAGCGCATCATCATTGAGGCCGACACCTAATGGTAATCTATTCCTCACACATAAATTCACCCGTCGCATCACCGATTTCCCCGGCTTGACTCTGAACGTTCTGGAAGGCCCGGGGCATCTGGCCAGTGACATAAAGCTCGGGAGTGCAGATGTCTATGCCTCATCGGAGGAAAGGTGGATGCTTGAAGTGCTCCAACCTGCACGCAGGGGCAAGGACGGAGAATCGAAAGGGTTGTCCGCAGCCGAAGTTGAAACGAGGCTTGATGCTATGATCCGGGCCGGTGGGGAGGAAAGAATCAACAGATTCAGGGACAATGCAAGGAAAATTTCCGAGCAGCTGGGATTGGATAAGGAATTCAGCATCTTAAATAACATCGTTTCAGCTTTGCTCAACACTCATTCGTCGTCCGTATTGTCAACTACAGAAGGCCTTGCCAGAGTCGCAGGCGAACCGTTGGACCCTACAAGAATACCGGTGTTTGATGCTTTGTATGATGAATTGAACGGTAGATATTTTCCTGATATGCGTGACGAGAATAAATCGGAAGAGGCATTCCGACTATTCTCTTTTTTTGAGAGCTATTTTTCCAACTACATAGAAGGGACCGAATTTGAGATTAATGAAGCCAAGCAGATAGTGGATACAGGGATATCCATTCCTAAGCGGACAGAGGACTCTCACGATATTATGGGGACGTTCAAGATACTTTCCAACCGCCAGGAAATGACTCGCATTCCGCAAACCGAATCGGAGTTCATAAATATCCTTCGACATCGTCACTCCATATTACTTGAAGGACGTCCCAATTGCAATCCCGGGTTATTCAAAACCGTGAAGAACAGGGCCGGAAATACCGAGTTCGTTTCTCCGGAATTAGTTGAAGGAACGCTGAAATATGGCTTCAAGATGTATAGGAATCTAAGGGAACCTTTTGCAAGGGCAATTTTTATGATGCTGCTTTGCAGCGAAGTACATCCTTTCACGGATGGTAACGGACGTATCTCTCGTGTCATGATGAATTCGGAACTTGTAAGTACCGGGCAAATCAGGATAATAGTACCGACTGTCTATCGTGAAGACTATCTTCTGGCTTTAAGAAGACTGTCCAGAGCATCCGACCCGAAGCCGTTTGTCTCAGTAATGGAAAAACTGCAGCGTTTCAGTTCAAATCTTTGGGGTGAAGATTTTTATGCTCTCGACGAATATCTCAAGGCTTGTAATGCTTACGAAAAGCCAGAGGATGCCAAACTTCAGTTTCTTGACAGATTGGGGTCATCTCTCTATTGATTCTCAGTATGTTCGACGCATATGTGCAGACGGATGAACCGGATCCCGGATCAGGTCCGGGATGACGTGGGGTGTACACCGGGATGACGTGGGGTGTACACCGGAATGACGTGGGGTGTACACCGGAATGACGAGTTAATGTCCCGGAATGACGAGCCCGCCTGGTGATATTCAGCCTGTGGATAGGTCATAAAAAGCAGCAAGACGGAGAATGGGATTACCTGCCGTCAGGCCAGGGGCAGGGCTCCCCGGATGGCAGGAATGAAGGTCTCTGGGCGTCGACCGACCTCAGGTATCTGCCAAGTCTTGCGGAAAGTTTCCTGACGAGACCCGGTTTTTCCGCCGAGAGATCGCACGTCTCGCCGATGTCCTCCTTGACGTTGAACAGCTCCTTCTTGCCGGTATCGTAGTAATAGACCAGTTTCCAGTCCCCCCGGCGGATGGCGCAGTTAAGGTTCACCCCGGGTCCCGAATTCCCCCAGATATTAGGATAATTCCATACCAGAGAGCGGCCTTTGGAAGGGTCTCCGGTGCCCTTGATCAGCGGCACGAAACTCCTGCCGTCAATGGGCGACAGGGTTTTGTAGGAATCTATTCCGGCCATCTCCAGAATGGAGGGGAAGAAATCCTCTATGATCAGATATTTGTCGCAGACGGAACCGGGCCGCGTGACATTCGGCCAATAAACCATCATCGGTTCCCTGATTCCGCCTTCATACAATGATCCCTTGCCACAGTTCAAGGGTGCATTCTGGTGATACAGTTCCCCGTCCCTCCAGTATGGAGCCGTAGCCAGCCCTCCGTTATCGCTCATGAAAATGAGAATGGTGTCATCATCGAGGGAGTTCGCCTCGAGCCACGACATTATGTCACCCAGACTTTTGTCCATTCCCTCCACGAGGGCGGCATAGGCGGCCTCCTTTCCGCTCAGGCCCTTCGCCAGATATTTGTCGTAATAACGCGGATCCCTGTCAATCGGGACGTGAACCGCATAATGCGACATATAAAGAAAGAACGGACGGTCCTGGGCCTTTGCATCGTCCAGGGCACTGAGAGCCTCAAGCGTCAGCGCTTCGGTTGCGAACACGCCTTTCCCCCAGTATTTTTCCAAACCGGGGATGGCGAAAAGGGATACTGGAGTGCCGTCCCCGTTATGCCCGAAGTTGAATTCGCTGAGATAGGTGGCAGGGCCTCCGCCCGCGTGACCTGCGATATTGACTTCGAACCCGAAATGTGCCGGATCCTCACCCGGAGTGTCTATCGCACCGAAATGAGCCTTGCCGCAATGAATGGTATGATATCCGTTATCGCGCAGCAACTGCACGAAAGACGTGGCACGGAACGTATTCGGTATGCCTTCCGCCTGGGTGATTCCGTTGAGATTCCATTGCGGCGGCAGGATGGAGTCGCTCTCTATGTCGGTTGTCTTGTCCTTCTCGAGAGTCCAGTTGGTGACTCTGTGCCTGGCGGCATTCATTCCGGTGATAAGGCTGCATCTGGACGGGGAACTAATGCTGGATGCATAGGCCTGGGTGAACTTCATTCCCTTGGCTGCAAGCGCCTCCATATTGGGGGTTTCGTACTTGCAGTTGTTTGCCGTCAGTTCGGACCAGAAAGGCACCGAAGTATCCTGCCAGCCCATGTCGTCCACCATGAAAAGGATTATGTTGGGACGCTCCTGAGCCTGTAGGGAAACTGCGGACAACGAGGCGGCCGCCAGGGACAGGTATTTCAATCTGTCTGTCATTTACTGTCTGTGATCTTTTTCAAACTCTGCCATCCTCTCCTCGAGCACCGGGAACAGGTCCTCGCTCATACGGCTCACGCAGGCCCGGATTCCATTCCGTTCGCTTCCTGTAGTGGACAGGCATATTCCGCTGACTCCGTATTTGAGCAGCTCGACGACGAGTTCCTCACCGGTCATGTCACCATAGCCCAAAGTGAAGAAGAACCCGTTGCCGACATCCTGCGTGACATCCCTGTCATACACTATGCGGAAACCGTGTCGGCAGAAAATCTCCTTCATCCCGGCCGCGCGCCTCTCGTATTCACGGGTGTCCTCCACAAAATTGATGACTCCGTCGCAGGCCAGGTCCAGCATTTTCGCATAGGCATACTGGGTGGAGGCGGTACAGCCGCTTGTTATCATATAAAGAATGGATGCAGTGAGCGTGACTCCGAATACGCCCGCATCGTGGTAACGGGATGCAAGGGCGGGATATTGCTTGCCGAAAAGTTTGTCTCCGACACAGCAAAGCGCGATTCTCTGCCCCGCATAGCTGAAAATCTTCGATGCGGAAAGCAGCAGAATGTAGTTGTCGGTATATCTTGCGACAGTGGGAAGGAAAGGAGCCCGGAACGGCCGCGAAAGGTCTTTCCTGTAATCCATGCAGAAATAGGCAAGGTCTTCCATCACTATCACGTCGTATGCGGTGGCCAGTTCTCCTATGGCTTTCAGTTCATCCTCCTCAAGACATATCCATGCCGGATTGTTGGGATTCGAGTAAACGATTGCAGCTATGTCGCCCACGGCAAGCTCCTTTTCCAACCTGGCCGAGAGCTTTTCCGCACCGCGGTGGGAGTATATGTCAAAACATCTCCATTCTATGCCCAGAATACGCAACTGTGATTTCTGGATAGGGAATCCGGGATCGATGAACAGTACCTTATCCTTTCCGGGAATGCGTTGCGTGCAGGCAATGAATGCTCCGAAAGAGCCTGCCACCGAACCGGTTACGGGAACACATCCCTGAGGGGAAACGTCAACGTCGATGAATGCCCTGATGAATCTTGATGCGGCATTTTTCAATTCCGGCACCCCCGCAGCCGCAGGGTACTGGCTTCCAATTCCGGAATCCAGGGCCTTTTTCTCCTCCTCCACCCCGTATCTGTTGATCGGAAGGCCGGGAGATCCCTGGTCCATTCTGATTACGGCCGTGCCGGTGCTCTTCTGAAGGTACTGGGCCACAAGAAGGGTCTCGCCTATCGTTGCAGAAGACAGATTCCTTACGCTGTTTGCCCTGCAGGCCTCCGCTATCAATTCATCACTGAAAACTTTCATACCTGAGAAATGTTGAATATGCAAATACAAATATATCAATCTTTTCGTAAAGAGTCGAAATATTCTGGCAAGCAGTGAATGATTTATGAATAATTATTCATATATTTGCATACTTTTTTAGAATATGGAAGACAGGTCAACACGCAAGAAAGCTATTGCAAGCATTATTGAATCGCAGAAGATTCACACACAGGAAGAACTGATAAAAGCTCTTGGAGAGAAAGGAATATCCGCGACCCAGGCCACTTTATCCAGGGATATAAAAGAACTCGGCGCCGTGAAGGTGAGTGATCCGGAAGGCGGACAATATTACAGAATCCGCGTTGCCACAACGATAAAAAGCCATTTCAGCGCCGAAAGCGTTGAGATTTCAGGCCAGTTGTGCGTCATTAAGGTCAAACCCGGATTCGCTCCGCCCGTTTCCGCAACGATAGATTCCGCCGGCCTTCAGGGAGTCATGGGCACCATCGCCGGTGACGATACCGTTCTGGTAATGCTGCGCGAAGACGCCGACACCGCCTTCATCTCCAGCTCCGTCAAGGCCATGTTCAACATTACCGACATCACCGTCAGGGTCGCCGAAGACAAGGACTGCAAATATGCCAAGGAAATCTGCAATGAGATTTTCATTTCATCGCAGGAACGCAAGACAGGAATCGCCCGGCGCACTCCCGAATACATTCAGGAGAAAATAAAGGCCGGCAAGGCCGTGATAGCGATAACCGACAGCGGAGAATTTGCCGGATTCTCTTATATCGAATCCTGGGGCCACCAGAAATTCGTGGCGAACTCCGGTCTGATTGTCGCGCACAGATTCAGGGGGCTCGGCCTTGCGAAGAGAATCAAGGAGCAGACATTCAAACTTTCCAGAGCCCTGTTCCCGGACGCAAAGATATTTTCCATCACCACGGGAGCGGCAGTCATGAAGATGAATTACGAATTCGGATTCAGGCCCGTTCCGTTCAGTGAACTCACCGACGACCCCGAGTTCTGGAAAGGCTGCGAAGGATGCCGCCATTTTGACATACTGAAGAGTCACAATTATTCGATGTGCATATGCACGGGTCTTCTGTACGACCCGAAGGACAGTCTCTCAATACACCATCCCGATGAATAAAACACGCATAAATATGAAAAAGAAAGTAGTGGTTGCCTTCAGTGGAGGGCTCGACACATCCTATACTGTAATGTATCTGGCAAAGGAAATGGGTTATGAAGTACATGCCGTATGCGCCAACACCGGCGGTTTCAGCGCCGACCAGCTGAAGACCAACGAAGAGAACGCCTACAAGCTGGGAGCATTCAGATACGTCACCCTCGACGTTACCGAAGAGTACTACAGCAAAAGCCTCAGATATATGATATTCGGCAATGTCCTGCGCAACGGGACATATCCGATATCCGTCTCCTCCGAAAGAATTTTCCAGGGTCTGGCCATCGCACGCTATGCCAAGGAGATAGGAGCGGACGCCATCGCCCACGGTTCAACGGGTGCCGGAAACGACCAGGTACGTTTTGACATGACCTTCCTCGTCACCTGTCCGGAAATGGAAATAATCACCCTCACGCGGGACCGCAATCTGAGCCGCAAGGAAGAGGTGGATTATCTGAACGCCAACGGCTTCAACGCAGATTTCACAAAACTCAAATACTCATACAACGTGGGGCTTTGGGGCACTTCCATCTGCGGAGGCGAGATTCTCGACTCAAAACAGGGTCTTCCGGAAAGCGCTTATCTGAAACAGGTCACGAAAAAAGGCAGTGAAATCCTGAGCATCGGCTTCAAACAGGGAGAGATCTGCTCCGTAAACGGCAAGGAATACTCCGACAGGATCAAGGCCATTCAGGAAATCGAGAACATCGGCGCCGCCTACGGCATCGGACGCGACATGCACGTCGGGGACACCATCATCGGCATCAAGGGCCGCGTGGGATTCGAAGCCGCGGCGCCTATGCTCATAATCGCGGCGCACAAATTCCTGGAGAAATTCACCCTCAGCAAATGGCAGCAGTACTGGAAAGACCAGACGGCCAACTGGTACGGAATGTTCCTGCACGAAAGCCAGTATCTCGAGCCCGTGATGCGCGACATCGAAGCCATGCTCGAGAGCAGTCAGCGGAACGTGAACGGCACCGTGACTCTCGAACTGCGTCCCTACTGTTTCTCGACCGTCGGCGTGGACTCGCCTGACGACCTGGTGAAGAACAAACTCGGTGAATATGGCGAAGGTGCGAAGGGCTGGACATCTGAAGATGCCAAAGGTTTCATAAAAGTCACCTCCACCCCGCTCCGCGCATATTACCTTTCACACGAAGACGAACTGCTCAATGATTAAAGCCGGTATAATAGGAGGTGCGGGCTACACCGCAGGAGAACTCATAAGGATTCTGGTCAATCACCCGGAAACCGACATCGTTTTTGTCCATTCTGAAAGCAATGCAGGCAACCCCGTATGCAGCGTGCACGAAGGGCTCGTGGGTGATACCGAACTCACATTCTGCAGCGAATTTGACCTGAACGGCATTGATGTCCTGTTTCTATGCTCCGGCCACGGGAAAAGCGAAGCGTTCTGGAAAGAGCACACTATGCCGGCCGGGCTGAAAGTCATCGATCTGGCGCAGGATTTCCGGGACGAACACGACGGCTATGTATACGGTCTGCCCGAATGGCAGAAATGCAGAATTGAAGGCGCATCCAAAGTGGCGAATCCAGGGTGTTTCGCGACCGCCATACAGCTCGCCCTGCTGCCTCTTGCCTCCGCGGGACTTCTCAGGAGCGAAATTCAGGTGACGGCCATCACCGGTTCCACGGGAGCGGGGGTCAAACCGGGCGCCACCACCCATTTCAGCTGGCGCAACAACAATATCTCCACCTACAAGGTCTTCGAGCACCAGCACCTCATCGAAATCTGCCGGAACCTGTCAGCCGTATCAGGCACTGGCATCCAGATCAATTTCGTCCCGGTACGCGGCAATTTCGCGCGCGGCATCTTCGCAAGCGTCTATACCGATTGCGGACTCACTGAAGAGGAGGCCCGCAATTTATATAAGGAATATTACAAGGATGCGGCCTTCACCTTCGCGGTCGATTTCCCGGTGGACCTCAAGCAGGTGGTAAATACCAACAAGTGCCTGATCCACGTGGAAAAGCACGGCGGCAAACTGGTGATATCATCCGTCATTGACAACCTGCTCAAGGGAGCCAGCGGACAGGCGGTACAGAATATGAACATCATCTTCGGCCTTCCGGAGAGCACAGGTTTAAAACTCAAGGCATCAGCCTTTTAGAACGATATGGAATTATTTGACGTTTACAGTCTGTTCGACGTTACGCCCGTCAGGGCGCAGGGTTGCAGGGTATGGGACGACAAGGGACAGGAATACCTTGACCTCTATGGCGGGCACGCAGTCATTTCCGTGGGCCACAGCCACCCGAAATATGTTCAGGCCCTCAAGGAGCAGCTTGACCGCATAGGCTTCTACTCCAACAGCGTGCGCAATCCCCTTCAGGTGGAACTGGCCCACAAGCTGGGTGAGATCAGCGGATATCCCGACTACAGCCTGTTCCTCGACAACAGCGGCGCCGAATCCAACGAGAATGCCCTCAAACTTGCATCTTTCCATACAGGAAAAGACCGCATAATCGCATTCCGCAAGAGTTTCCACGGACGCACCTCCGGCGCCGTGGCAGTGACGGACAACCCGAAGATAGTTTCAGCTTTCAACGCCAACCATAAAGTCACGTTCTGTGAGTTGAACGATGCCGAGACGGTGGAGAAGTCAATGAAAAAAGGTGATGTTGCCGGCGTAATCATAGAAGGCATCCAGGGTTGCGGAGGCATCAACATCCCCGCCCCGGGCTTCCTGAAAACGCTCAGAAGCCTTTGCGACAAGTACGGAGTCTGCCTGATTCTGGACGAGGTTCAGAGCGGATACGGTCGCAGCGGGAAATTCTTCGCCCACCAGTGGGAAGGAATAGAGGCCGACATCGTGACAATGGGCAAGGGCATCGCCAACGGGTTCCCCTGCGGAGGCATTCTCATATCACCTGAATTCAAGGCGTCCAAAGGCCTGCTCGGCACCACCTTCGGCGGCAATTATCTCGCAATGGCGGCAGCCAATGCAGTTATTGATATCATCAGGGAGGATAATCTCGTGGACAATGCAAGAGAGGTGGGCGAATACCTGAAGGCCGGGATCCCAGCTTCTCCGAGGATAAAGGAAGTGCGCGGACGCGGACTTATGATAGGCATGGAATTCAACGAAAGCGTGGCCGGCATCCGCAGGGAACTCCTGTTCGACAAGCACGTCTTCACAGGCGTGGCCGGACAGAATATGGTGAGACTTCTCGCTCCCCTCGTTCTCACGAAGGACGATGCCGATACATTCATCAAAGCACTCAAGGAGGTATTATGAAATCATTTTTTCACGTTCAGGACATAGGCGACCTGGGGAAGGCGCTCGAGGAGGCGAAGCAGGTAAAGGCGACCCCCTTTGCCTGGAAAGCCCTCGGAGAGAACAAGACTATAATGCTGGTGTTCTTCAACAGCAGTCTCCGCACACGACTGAGCAGCCAGAAGGCCGCCCTCAATCTGGGAATGAACCCCATCGTCCTGAATATAGGACAGGACAGCTGGAAACTTGAAACGCAGATGGGCGTTGTGATGGACGGCGACAAGAGCG
Organism: Candidatus Cryptobacteroides sp.; assembly: GCA_045598165.1. GTDB lineage: Bacteria > Bacteroidota > Bacteroidia > Bacteroidales > UBA932 > Cryptobacteroides. The sequence continues at coordinate 81,382 of JAZLLN010000090.1, read as the reverse complement.
AACATCTGCGGGAAGCCATACCCGTGATGGCCAGTTACTGTGACATCATAGGCATCAGATCTTTTGCAGGACTCACCGACCGCGAATACGATTATAACGAAACCGTTCTGCGCCAGTTCTTGGAACACGGCGGCAAGCCCGTCATCAGCCTTGAATCGGCAACGGTTCATCCCTGTCAGGCATTCGCCGACCTGATCACGATAGAAGAATACAGAAAGACACGCCGTCCCAAGGTGGTAATGACCTGGGCACCGCATCCCAAGGCTCTTCCCCAGGCCGTTCCCAATTCCTTCGCGGAATGGATGAATGCCGCAGACGTCGATTTCGTGATTGCGCAGCCCGAAGGATATGAGCTTGACCCCAGGTTCGCCGGGAATGCCAGAATAGAATATGACCAGACGAAAGCGCTTGAAGGAGCCGATTTCGTATATGCAAAGAACTGGAGCTGCCCCGGGGTCACGGATCCCTCCAAATACGGACAGATTCTTTCGAAGGATATGGGATGGACCGTGGATGACCGCCATATGGCCGTCACAAACAATGCTTATTTTATGCATTGCCTGCCGGTCCGCCGCAATATGATAGTCTCTGATTCCGTCATCGATGCGCCCACAAGCCTCGTGATACCCGAAGCGGCCAACCGAGTGGTGTCCGCGCAGGTCGTTATGAAAAGAATGTTGGAAAGTCTATGATCCGCGTTTTCAAAATAGGAGGCAACGTCATTGAGGACAGCGCCATGCTGGAGAGGTTCTGCAGGAATTTCGCATCTGTCGAAGGTCCGAAAATCCTTGTCCACGGAGGTGGCGTACTGGCCTCGGAACTCCAGAAATCGCTCGGTCAGGAACCTGTCAGGATAGAAGGTCGCCGCGTCACGGACGCCGATACCCTCAAGGCAGTGACGATGGCATATTCCGGCTGGTGCAACAAATCTCTTGTGGCAGCGCTCCAGAAAAACGACTGCAATGCCATAGGATTGTCCGGCTGCGATGCCGATGTCATCCGTGCCGGCAGGAGAGCTCCAATGACTCTGTCCGACGGAAAGACCGTGATCGATTACGGATTTGTCGGCGATGTCAATCCGGGATGCGTGAATACAGAAGTTCTGAAATCCTTCCTTGACCTTGGTCTTACGCCGGTTCTCTGCGCCATCAACCACGACGGGAAGGGGCAGTTGCTCAATACCAATGCCGACACTGTGGCGGCCTCCATTGCTTCAGCCATGGGGGCGGAACTTGTCTGCTGCTTTGAACTGGACGGGGTCCTCGCCGACAGGGACAAACCGGGCAGCGTCATTCCGAGCATAGGCAAGGCGGAATTCGAAAAGATGAAGGCGGAAGGCACGATTGCCGACGGAATGATTCCCAAAATCAAGAATTGCATCGACGCCGTCAGGAACGGAGCGGCCGGGGCAATAATCAAGAACGCAGACCGCATTGCTGATGACAGCGGCACAAAAATAACGTTATGAACACCCTGACAGCCGATTCCATAGCATTGCTCAGACAGATGGTGAGCATTCCTTCAGAGTCCTTCCACGAAGAAGCCGTGGCGGAATTGCTGTTCCGCAAGCTGACGGAATGGGGACTGAAGCCGAAACGCTGCGGGAACAACGTCACAGCCGCCGGCAGCTCATACGACCCGGCGCGGCCCACCCTTCTGCTGGATGCCCACATCGATACCGTAGCCCCCGCCGAAGGCTATTCCCGCGATCCCTACGATGCTGGCGATGATGACGGAACGGTATTCGGACTCGGCTCGAATGATGACGGAGGAAGCGTGGTGTCCATGATTGCGGCATTCCGCCATTTCTATGACAGGACATTGCCATTCAACCTTGTGCTGTCCCTCAGCGGCGAGGAGGAAAGGTCCGGAGCGAAAGGCGCGAGCATGCTTTTCGGGCCTGACGGTCCGGAGGAGACAAGGAATGCGGACTGGGTGATTTTCGGAGAGCCCACGGGTATGAAGGCGGCTACCGGCGAAAGAGGTCTCCTTGTAATTGACGCCCTGGCCGAAGGGGTCAGCGGACACGCGGCAAGGAACGAAGGGGTGAACGCTCTGTACATAGCCCTCGATGACATTCAGAAACTTAAGGATCACGTCTTTACGAAAATATCCCCCACAATGGGACAGGTCAGGCTGAACGTCACGCAGATTCAGGCCGGAAGCGCCCACAACGTAATTCCGGACAGGTGCAGTTTCGTCGTGGACATCAGGCCCACGGAGCAGTACTCCAACCGGGAGCTGCTTGACGAACTCCAGGCTGTCTGCAAAAGCAGGCTGACGGCAAGAAACCTGGCCAACAGGTCATCAGCCACGCCGGAAGATTCTCCCCTCCTCCGTACAGTAAAAGCTCTCGGCATCGAAACCTTCTCCTCTCCCACCACCTCCAACTGGATGAGGACATCAAAGGATGCCATAAAGATGGGGCCGGGCGACTCTTCCCGCTCCCATCACGCCGATGAATACATTCTTTGCTGCGAAATTGACGAAGCTATCGAAAAATATATTACCTTTATCGAAAATTTCTATGGCCACACTCTGGAATAAAGGCACTTCCTGTACCGACAGGGTTGAAAAATTCACAGTAGGCAACGATCTGATTCTTGATCAGAGACTTGCCAAGTATGATGTTTCAGGGTCAAAAGCCCATATACGGATGCTGGAATCCGTCGGCCTCCTTTCCACTGAAGAGCTGAATATTCTCATTCCCGCACTTGATGAAATCGCCGCTGTCATTGAAAGCGGCAATTTTGTGCTTGAGGATGATGTGGAAGACATCCACTCGCAGATAGAACTGCTGCTCACCCGCAAACTCGGAGACACGGGCAAGAAAATTCATTCCGGCCGTTCAAGGAATGACCAGGTCCTGGTGGACATCAAACTGTTCCTCAAGGATGAACTCCTGACGGTCAGGCACGAGACGGAAGAGCTGTTCGCCCTGCTGCAGAAGTTGAGCGAACGCCATAAGGACGTTCTCCTGCCAGGTTATACGCATACCCAGATTGCGATGCCCTCGTCATTCGGACTATGGTTCGGAGCCTACGCGGAGGCACTTGTGAACGATATGTACATGCTCGGAGGAGCCTACCGCGTAATCAACCGCAATCCCCTCGGGTCAGCGGCAGGTTACGGCAATTCCTTCCCCCTGGACAGGGAGATGACGACAAGGCTTCTCGGCTTCGCTTCTCCGGACTACAACAGTGTGGCGGCCCAGATGAGCAGGGGCAAATCTGAAAAGTGCGTTGCATCCGCCATAGGCTGCCTCGCCCTCACCCTCAACAAACTGGCCTCCGACTGCTGCCTGTATATGTGCCCGAATTTCGGGTTCATCCATTTCCCGGATTCCCTCACGACAGGTTCCAGCATAATGCCCCACAAGAAGAATCCCGACGTATGGGAGCTCATCAGGGCGAAATGCAACAGGATTCTGTCCACAGAGAACGAAATCGGCCTTCTGTGCAGCAATATGATTCACGGTTATCACCGGGATTATCAGATATTGAAAGACATTCTCTTCCCCGCGCTGGAACTCACCCACGATTGTCTGCAGATGACATGCTACATGCTTGAAAACATCGAGGTCAACGGAAACATTCTCGGGAACGGCCTTTACGACAATCTGTTCACGGTGGAGGAAGTCAACAGACGGGTGCTCCGGGGAGTTCCCTTCAGGGATGCTTACCGACAGGTCGGCATCGAGGTCAATGAAGGCCGCTTCCACTTTGAGGGGAAACCCGAGCATACGCACATAGGCAGCATAGGGAATCTTTGCAATGATAAAATAGCCGCTCTCATGAAGGAAGCGGCACAATGGTAATATATGAAAGATATCAACAAAGTGATTGTACTCGGTTCCGGAGCTCTCAAGATAGGGCAGGCCGGCGAGTTTGACTACAGTGGCGCACAAGCCTTGAAGGCAATGCGCGAAGAAGGTGTCAGGACTGTTCTTGTCAATCCCAACATCGCTACGGTCCAGACCTCCGAAGGGGTGGCGGACAAGATTTATTTTCTGCCCGTAACCCCGAAATTTGTAGAGAAAATCATTGAGAAGGAGAAACCCGACGGGATTCTCCTTTCTTTTGGCGGTCAGACGGCCCTTAACTGCGGCATCGAACTGTACAAGAGCGGTTTTCTCAAAAAACACGACGTAAGGGTGCTTGGCACTCCGGTCACTACCATAATAGATACCGAAGACCGTGAGCTTTTTGTGGAGCGTCTCGATGAAATAAATGTCAAGACCATCAAGTCCCACGCCGCGGAATCGATAGAAGAGGCCGCTGAAGCCGCCGACAATATAGGATATCCCGTAATCCTGCGCGCCGCATTCGCCCTGGGAGGTCTGGGCTCAGGATTCTGCGACAACCGCGCCGAGCTTGAGGCCACAGCCAGCAAATCCTTCACTTTCTCCCCCCAGCTTCTGGTCGAGAAATCCCTGAAGGGATGGAAGGAAATAGAATTCGAAGTGGTACGCGATGCCAGCGACAACTGTCTGGTCATCTGCGACATGGAAAACTTCGACCCCCTCGGAATCCATACGGGAGAAAGCATCGTGGTAGCCCCGACGCAGTCTCTTTCCAAGGAGGAACTCGACTTCCTCCACAGTCTTTCAATCAAGATCGTACGCCATCTCGGAATCGTGGGAGAGTGCAACATCCAGTTCGCCTTCGCCCCCGACGGCAGCATGGACTACCGCGTGATTGAGGTCAACGCGCGCCTCAGCCGCTCCTCCGCCCTGGCATCAAAGGCAACAGGCTACCCTTTGGCCTTCGTTGCCGCAAAGATAGGTCTCGGATATGACCTTTGTGAGATAGGCAATGCCGCCACTCCTCCCTCCGTAGACTATGTGGTATGCAAACTTCCCCGCTGGGACCTCGCGAAATTCAAGAAAGTGTCGCGCGAGATCGGCACCACAATGAAGAGCGTGGGAGAAGTGATGGCCATAGGCAAATGCTTTGAAGAAACCATTCAGAAAGGTCTCCGTATGATAGGTCAGGGAGCACACGGCTTTGTATGCAACAAGGCCTTCAGGACAGAAGACCTGGAATACGCACTCTCACACCCCACAGACAGCCGCATGTTTGCGATTGCGGCCGCATTGGAGTCCGGCTACACTCCCGAAAAGGTGTGCGGGCTCACCAAGATTGACCCCTGGTTCATAGGCAAGCTCGCGAATATCGAAGCGACCTACCGGAAACTGGAGAAAATCGGAAGCCTTGAGAATCTGAGTTCCGACGTTCTGGTCGAAGCCAAGAAACTCGGTTTTGCGGACATCCAGATAAGCCGCGTCCTTGGATGCAAGGAAAAGGACATACGGGATTTCAGGCTCAAGAAAGGCCTCAGACCGTTTGTAAAGAAAATCCAGACTCTGGATTTCGGCAACGGCAAAGAGAGCAACTACCTGTATCTGACATACAACAGCGACAGGGATGACATAAGCTTCACTGATGACCGCAACACCGCCATAGTCCTCGGCTCCGGAGCATACCGCATCGGAAGCAGCGTGGAATTCGACTGGTGCAGTGTCAATGCCCTGAACACCATCAGGTCAAGAGGGCACAAGGCCGTGATGATCAATTATAACCCGGAAACCGTTTCCACCGACTACGATGTCTGCGACAGACTCTATTTCGACGAACTCAGCTTCGAAATCGTAATGGACATCTGCGGTCTGGAGAACCCGTTCGGAGTGGTGGTAAGCGTAGGAGGCCAGATTCCGAACAACCTGGCCCTGCCTCTCGAGAAAGCCGGAATCAAGCTCCTCGGAACCACCGCCGAATCCATCGACAGCGCCGAGGACCGCAACAAGTTCTCATCAATCGTTGACCAACTCGGCATCGATCAGCCCCGCTGGAGCGAGCTCACCACCAAGGAGGACGTCGACAGGTTTGTGGCGGAAGTCGGATTCCCCGTTCTGGTAAGACCTTCATACGTCCTGTCCGGAGCGGCGATGAACGTCTGCTACAATGAGGACAATCTCTGGAAATATCTCGATATGGCCGTAGATGTGTCGGAAGAACATCCTGTGGTCATCAGCTCCTTCATGCAGAGGTGCAAGGAAGTCGAGTTCGATGCAGTCGCTGACGGCGGCAGGCTCATTGCCCATGCCATTTCAGAGCATATAGAGTTCGCAGGCGTGCATTCCGGAGACGCAACAATCCAGTTCCCTCCGCAGAAGCTCTACGGCGTGACCGCAGCGAAGATACGCAAGATTGCGGCGAAGATTGCCAAAGCCCTTGACATCACCGGTCCGTTCAACATCCAGTTCCTGGTCGGAAACGGCTTCATCAAGGTCATCGAGTGCAACCTGCGCGCATCCAGAAGTTTCCCCTTCGTATCCAAGATTCTCAAGACGAACTTCATAGAGCTTGCCACAAGCTGTATGCTCGGAGAACATCCCGCACCTATCACGACTGACGCCTTCGAGCTGGACTATGTCGGAGTGAAGGCTTCGCAGTTCTCATTCTCACGTCTCGGACAGGCCGACCCCGTGCTCGGTGTCGACATGGCCTCCACAGGAGAAGTCGGCTGCATAGGAGACAGCCTCGACGAAGCCATACTCAAGGCCATGATTTCCGTAGGACACAGAATTCCGAAGAAGACCGTTCTCATATCATCCGGCAATGCCCGCCAGAAGGCCGTGCTGATGGATGCCTGCCAGAAACTGGTCAACTCCGGTTTCAAGATCTACGCCACCTCCGGAACCTTCAAATACCTTCAGGAGAATGGCGTCCCCTGCCTGAGGGCCCTCTGGCCAAGCGAAATAGAGGAAGGCAAGAAAGGCTATCCGGCAGCCATCGACCTCATCAGCGACCACAGCGTAGAGCTCATAGTCAACATTCCCAAGGATTTCTCCACGGGAGAACTGACCAACGGCTACAAGCTGCGCCGCGCCGCCATAGATTTCAACGTCCCCCTCATCACCAACAGACGCCTGGCTACGGCATACATCACGGCATTCTGCAATATGGGCGAAGATGACCTTGCCATCAAGGCCTGGGACGAGTATTGTTAATAAATTGTTTATAACTGCCGGCGGCGGTTATTTACCGCAAAACGGATTAACTGTAAATTTGTACTTCGGTTAATCCGTTTTATTATATTATGGCAGATATTACTAAACCATCAGGCATCTACGATGCCAGAACCTTGGGAAAACCAAGGATGTTGCTTCTCGGCTTCCAGCACATGTTCGCCATGTTCGGAGCCACTGTTCTCGTTCCGGCCCTTACGGGACTTTCCGTCAGCGCAACGCTTCTGTTTGCCGGTCTCGGCACATTGCTGTTCCATTTGCTGACGAAGATGAAGGTCCCCGCATTTCTGGGATCTTCTTTTGCGTTTATCGGAGGTTACGCCGCAGTTGTTGAGCTGGGAGCGGCCCAGGGTCTCGACAAAGCCGCGTCCCTTCCTTACGCCTGCATCGGTGTGTTCTTCGCCGGACTGGTGTACCTCATTCTCGCCGCTCTGTTCAAGGTTTTCGGAGTCAAGAGAGTCATGCGCTACTTCCCTCCCGTAGTCACAGGCCCCATCATCATCTCCATCGGTCTCACACTCTCCGGTTCGGCCCTCAACAACTGCAGCACCAACTGGTGGATTGCCATTCTCGCAGTCGCCATCATCATCGTCTGCAACCTTTGGGGCAAGGGAATGATCAGGATTGTTCCTGTCCTTCTCGGTGTCGTGGGTTCCTATGTCGTAGCCGCCTGCTGCGGTCTGGTTGATTTCACGGCAGTGAAGGAAGCCGCCTGGATAGGTATTCCGTTCGAAATGAAGAATACGGCATTCTCCGTGTTTGCCAATCCCAACTGGGGCCTTGTAATAACAGCCATAATCACAATCATACCGATTTCCCTCGCCACAATGATGGAACACATCGGTGACATGTGCGCCATATCATCCACTACCGGCATCAACTACCTTGAGGATCCCGGTCTGCACCGCACTCTTATGGGAGACGGTCTCGCAACCGCGCTTGCATCACTGTTCGGCGCACCCGCCAACACCACTTACGGAGAGAACACCGGTGTCCTCAACCTGACCAAGGTGTTTGACCCCCGCGTCATCCGCATTGCCGCAGTTCTGGCCATCATCTTCTCGTTCTGCCCCAAGTTCGCCGCAGTCGTGGCAGTGATGCCGGCGGCAACCATCGGAGGCGTGAGCCTTGTGCTCTACGGTATGATTTCCGCAGTCGGTGTACGTAACCTCGTCGAGAACAAGGTTGACCTCACCTACTCCCGCAACCTCCTCATCGCCGCACTCATAATGGTTCTTGCAATCGGTGTCAACTACGGTCCCGGTGCAATCGTGATGGGCAAGATTTCCCTCTCCGGACTTGCAGTGGCAGCCGTCGTGGGCATTCTTATGAACGCATTCCTTCCCGGCAAGGACTACGAATTCGGCGAGAACAGACGCGCGGACCTCACCGTCAACCTCGGAGGTTCCACCCGTCATCCTTCCTGGCACGAGGAAATGCCTGAAGAGGCTGTGGCTCTCAAGGGCGGTCCCGTAAAAGTCAAACCGGAGGAAAAGAAATGACAACGGAACAGTTGATCTCGCACATCAGGGTAATTCCGGACTTCCCTATCAAGGGGATAATGTTCCAGGACGTCACCACCCTCTTCAAGGACGCGGAGTGCCTTCAGGAATTGTCCGACAGAATCTACGATCTGTACAAGAATAAGGGAATCACCAAGGTGGTCGGAATCGAATCCCGCGGATTCGTGCTGGGCGCCATACTTGCAACAAGGCTTGGAGCAGGCTTCGTTCCTGCCCGCAAACCCGGCAAGTTGCCCGCCGACAAGGTAGTGGAAGTCTATTCCAAGGAATACGGTACCGACTCCGTGGAAATCCACACCGGAGCCATTTCAGAGGATGACGTAGTGCTTGTACACGACGACCTCCTGGCCACCGGAGGATCCTTGGGGGCGGCATACAGGCTTGTGGAGAAGTTCCACCCCGCAAAAGTCTATATGAACTGCATCATCGATCTCACGGACTGCCCCCGGAGGGAGGTATTCCCGCAGGATGTGGAGTTCAGCTCGATAATAGCAATAAAAGAACACGAATAAAACCAACAATTAACCTATGAAAAAAATAGTTTTCGCCGCCGCAATGATGGCCGCACTCCTTCCCGGAACAAAGGCTTCCGCTCAGGAGAAATCTACAATGTTCAACGGCTCCACCAACCTTCAGGTCTTCTATGACTTCGGCAAGGACCGCAAGCTTGTGACAACCACACTCGAAGGTTTCTACAATGACCCTTGGGGCAACACCTTCTTCTTTGTGGACTATGACTACAACCCCCAGAAAGGCGGGGACAAGGCAGAGCCTCAGCAGAACCGCCCCGGCGGATCATATTGGGAGATTGCACGCTGCTTCAACTTCTGGCAGAATTCAGCGCTCAACTTCCTCAGCCTCCAGGTAGAATATAACGGCGGCGTTTACAGGTCTTATCCCATCAACCACGCCCTCCTCGCAGGTGTCGATTTCTTCGTTCACTCAAAGGATTTCAAGAACACCTTCAATTTCAAGCTCCTCTACAAGAAGATCTGGGGCAATCAGGGCAACGTTCCTCTTCAGTTCACCTTCGTTTGGGGAATGCAGGATCTCTTCGGCGTACAGGGCCTCCGTTTCAGCGGCTTCGCTGATTTCTGGGGAGAGAAGCACACTCTTTTCACAGACAACAAAGGCGCGGCTCTCGCCCTTCCTGCAGAATCAAGTTTCGTGTTCATCTCCGAGCCTCAGCTCTGGTACAGTGTAGGGCAGCACTTCGGCTGCCCCAACCTCAACATCGGCGGAGAACTTGAACTCTCTTATGACTTCGGTTCCGCTCAGGGTTTCTGGTGCCGTCCCTGTCTCGGTGCAAAATGGGTATTCTAATCTGAACCATATATGAGTCCATTCCTTCAGAAAGCCTTCGGATTCGACCCGAAGCAGCATAGTGTCCGCACGGAAATCGTTGCCGGTATCACTACCTTCCTGACGATGGCCTACATTCTGGCCGTCAACCCCGCCATCTTCAGTGCTCTCCCCGGAATGCCTTCAGGCTCCGTATTCACCGCCACCGCCCTTGCCGCAATGATTGCCACCTTCGTGATGGCCATCTACGCCAAGAAGCCCTTCGGCCTTGCCCCCGGTATGGGTCTGAACGCATTCTTTGTATTCACGGTCTGCCTCACTATGGGCTATGCCTGGCAGTTCGCTCTGACGGCCGTCCTGATTGAAGGTGTGATATTCATTATCCTCTCCGCCACCAAGGTACGTACCTGGATTCTCAACTCCATCCCCGTCACGCTCAAGAATGCAATCGGAGCCGGTATCGGTCTCTTCATCGCATTCATCGGACTCCAGAGCGCAGGCATCGTAGTGAACTCCGACTCCACCCTCGTAACGCTCGGTGACATCACCCACGGCAAGGCCCTGCTCGCAGTCATCGGTCTGGTGATTTCCTGCTCTCTCGCCATGCTTCATATCCGCGGAGGTATCCTCATCGGTATTCTTGCAACCACCGTCATCGGTCTGTTCATCAAGGATCCCGCAACGGGTGCGGCCATCACCACATTCAGCGGCAAGATCATTTCCACACCCGACAGCGTAGCTCCCATCTTCTGCCAGTTCCAGTGGCACGATATCCTCAGCTGGGATATGGTAGTGGTAGTGTTCACCTTCCTCTTCATCGATATGTTCGACACTATGGGAACCGTCATCGGAGTATCCCAGAAAGCCGGGTTCGTGGATGAAGAAGGCAACGTGGAAGGGATCGACAAAGTGTTTATGGCTGATGCCATCGGCACCGTAGCCGGCGCCTGCCTCGGCACCAGCACCACCACCACATACGTTGAGAGTTCCGCAGGTGTAGGTTCCGGCGGCCGCACAGGTCTCACCGCATTCACCACCGCAGTCTGCTTCGGCATCGCGCTGCTCTTCTCCGGCGTTTTCCTGTCCATCCCCGCCTGCGCTACGGCTCCCGCCCTCATCGTCGTGGGTATGATGATGATGCAGCCTGTCACCAAGATCAACTGGCTCAACTACCGCGAGTCCATCCCCGCATTCCTCACCCTCATCCTTATGCCCTGCTGCTACAGCATCTCCGACGGTATCCTCCTCGGATGTATCGCCTATGTGCTTATGTATGCAATCGGAGGGAAGGCAAAGCAGATTACTCCGACAATGTGGGTGCTCGCAATCCTGTTCATACTGAGATACATCTTTATCTAAAGATTGATTTCCGGAAATTTTCCCGGGGGCTCCGCTTCAGTGGCAGTCCCCGGGGATTTTTTTTGCTATTCTGCTCAATATGGATTAACTTTGTTTGTTAAGAAAAGTGAAATGAAAAATCACGAAAGAAAAGTCGGGACTGTCTCCCGCGGTATCCGTTGCCCTATTATCAGAGAGGGCGACAATCTTGCAGAAATAGTGACGGAAAGTGTACTTGAGGCGGCTTCTGATGAAGGATTCAGTCTCAGGGACAGGGATGTCATCGCAATAACCGAATCCGTGGTGGCCCGCGCCCAGGGCAATTATGCATCAGTGGCCGCCATTGCCGCCGATGTCAAGGCCAGGACGGGTGGCGGTACCGTCGGCGTCATATTCCCGATATTGTCGCGCAACCGTTTTGCAATCTGCCTTCGCGGCATCGCCGGCGCCTGCAAAAAGATAGTCCTGATGCTCAGCTATCCTTCGGACGAAGTCGGCAACGAACTGGTGAGCCTCGACAAACTTGATGAGGCGGGAGTGAATCCCTATTCAGATGTACTTACCCTGGAGCGCTACCGCGAACTCTTCGGGGTAAATCCCCATCCTTTCACCGGAGTCGATTACGTCCAGTATTACGGCGACCTCATCAAGGCCTGCGGCGCTGAGGTGGAGATAGTTTTTGCAAACCGTCCGGCAACAATCCTGAACTATACCGATACCGTCATAACCTGCGACATCCATACCCGTGTACGCACCAAACGCATCCTGCGTGATGCCGGAGCGAAGCTGGTTCTCGGATTGGACGACATACTCACCGCCTCCGTTGACGGCAGCGGCTACAATTCCCGTTTCGGACTCCTCGGCTCCAACAAGGCGACGGAAGATACCGTCAAGCTGTTCCCTCAGAATTGCAGACCTCTGGTTCTCGACATTCAGAAACGTATTCTTGATGCCACAGGCAAATGCGTGGAGGTGATGATCTATGGTGACGGCGCTTTCAAGGATCCGCAGGGAAAAATTTGGGAACTTGCAGATCCCGAGGTGTCTCCGGCATTCACGGACGGGCTCCGCGGCACTCCCAATGAACTGAAACTCAAGTACCTTGCTGACAACCAGTTCGCCAACCTGAGCGGGGAGGCTCTCAAGAACGCCATTTCCGAGAGTATCAGGGCAAAGGATGCCGACCTCAAGGGGCAGATGGCTTCCGAAGGCACCACGCCGCGCCAGCTGACCGACCTTATCGGCTCCCTGTGCGACCTCACCTCCGGTTCCGGTGACAAGGGCACACCGGTAGTGCTCATCCAGGGTTATTTCGACAACTACACCACGGCATAATACAATGAAAAAGTCATTTGTCATCCTCGCATCGGCTGTCCTCCTTGCGGGATGCAGCGGCATCGGCACCCATCTCCCCAAGTCTGCGGAATACAGAACGGAAGATCCGGCTGTGGATTCCATGCTGCAGTCCATAAGGCTCATCTGGGCGACCTCCGAACTCAATTCCATAATGGTTGTCAAGGACGGAAAGAAAATCCTTGAATATTATGACTGTTGCTACGGTCCGGACTTTATGAACATATGCTGGTCGGCCAGCAAGACATTTACGGCTACCGCCGTCGGCTTTGCCGTTCAGGAAGGACTGCTTGACGTCAAAGGCAGACTTGTCGATTACCTGAAGCCGGAGCAATTGCCGCGGAATGTCAGTGACACCCTGGCCGGATTGACGCTGTATGACCTTCTGAGGATGTCCTCCGGCCTGAAAACGGATCCGATAGGTCAAACCAGCTGCGGAAAATTGAAAACTCCTGCGCTCACGGTGCTTGAAAGCGGTTTTGAAAATATGCCCGGGGAGAAATACAGATACAACAGCATGAATACGTATCTGCTCGGAGTGGCGGTCTCCAACGTGACCGGAATGGCGCTTGAGGACTATCTGAACGAAAAACTCTTCAAACCGCTGGATATCCGCAAATATCATTGGGACAAGAGTGCGGAAGGTTATAATACAGGTGGTTGGGGATTGTATCTCCCGACTGAATCCATGGCCAAGATGGGAATCTTTATGCTCAACCGGGGTGTCTGGAACGGGAAGCGGCTCCTGAATGACGAATGGTTCGATGAAGCCACCAAGGTTCAGATACGTCAGTATCACGGCAAAGGATACAGCGAGGAGAAGATTGCCAGCCTCCAAGGCAATGAATCCAATATGGGATACGGCTATCAGGTATGGATGAATTCCGTGGGCGGCTACCGGCTTGACGGGGCCCACGGTCAGTTCGTAATGGTGCTTCCGGAGCACAACGCCGTCATTGTCCTCACCGGCAATGTTGGAAACACCGGCCCTGAAATGGAAGCCATATGGCGGTATCTGCTGCCCCTGGTGGAAGAATAGTTTCCTGTAATCCGAGCGTGTGATGAAGTTCCGATTCAGACCGGGCGGAGCATCATAACTGCGCGAATGGCAGCTGTTCAGGATAGAGAAAACTCGTAAAAGGCTTCTTCAGAAGAATCGAGACTTTGCCTGTCAGTATCCGCTCCAGCTGGTGGATGGAATGTAGGTCCGTGGCAACGAAGTCGCAGTAGCCGCGGCGGGCGAGATACCGGATAATCTTCACGGAATCCCGGCCGTAAACACCGGCAAAAGAGATATAGTTCAGCTGGAAGCGGCAGCCGTTCTCGTGGAGGCGGTCGAAGTCCTCAAGGCAGTCCGCCATATAGGGATAGCGCTCCGGATGCGCGAGAATCGGCTTGAATCCCGCCATCTGCAGTTCAAACAGTGCAGCCTCCAGATTCGGGCTTCTGAACAGATAGGACATCTCCACAAGGACAGACCTGTCCTCGTAGCACAGCAGTCCGCCCGCACGCTTTGCAATATCCTTCTCGAAGTCCGCACAAATCATATACTCCGCAGCAAGGGAAGTCTTCACTCCGTCAGGCAGCTGAGGGAGGAACTCCCCGTAAACCTGACGCATCCTATCCTCGTCATTCTGCGGATAAACGTCCGGATTGATATGAGGGGTGAACACCAACTCCCCCACCCCGGCCGCCAAGAGCCTCCGGATAGCCTCCAGCGACTCCTCCGCCGTGGCAAAGCCGTCATCGACTCCGGGAAGAAGGTGATTGTGTATGTCTATGGATTTGAGGAGCATAAATTTGCATCATTCTATAGCTTTTGGCTGAAATTGGGTTCGATTCCGTCGATGACAGACTGCGGCACACCACAATCCCGCGCTATCTTCCGCCATCCGGAGCAGGTTTCGCAAATCTCTTCGATAATTGAAGATGCGTCTCGGATATTGTTCCGTGAAGCCAGTTCCAGCAAATCGACACGTGTAATATCATCAAACTTGCCATTGACCGACATCTGGTGCGAGGATGTCCAGGCACCGTCGGGATTATATGCATAACCGATATCGTAGGCTGGAGACAGCCGCCATTTTCCACTCTTGTCCATCAGGAACGAGATGTTTTTCGTATGATCGTCCTGATTCCGCACCACAACGTTAAACACCACCCTGCGGAACATTTCCTGCGCTTCACGGTAGGTCAGCCCCAATCCCCGCATTACGTCGAATGCCTGTTCGTAAGAGTAGCCTTTCAATAACCGGTAGTCATAGTGGGCAATTCCGCACAGCGTCTGCATATGCACCTTTTCTCCGTCAAGGCGGTCAAAACGTCGGGTAAGGAAATGCGCTCTTCCATTTTCTTCTATAAGAGAGCATTCTGTCATATCAATGCCGCAAGCCTTTGCCAGAAGGGCGAACGAGTATTCCAGTCGCCCGAAATTCCCGGTCTCTCTGAGCCCCGCCGTACCGGATACCCCATCCAACTTTATCAAATAATGGTCAAATCCCGCAGGCGCCTCCACCTGGCCTGACCGCACTTCTCCAGTCTTTGCATTGTAAGCGATAATGGCCTTGGCCCTCTGTCCGCCCGCCGAAGTTCCAAGCCGCAGAATTTGAGCAATGGCTTCTTTCCTGTCATCCATCAGATTCGCCTGAAAACTGCTTTTTTCCAAGAGTGCCTCCCGCGCGACTGCTACCAGACTGTCCAATGCAAAATGCTGTTCTCTGTCGAACGCGCCTTCGATGGCCGGCTCAAACTCGAGCGCGCCCATACAGCGTTTGCCCATAAAACAGAGAGATTCCACGACATTGCCACTTGTTCTTCCTGTCAGCGACAGCCATTTGTCAAACAGGGCACGTCCGTATGTGTCAGGCATAGAATCCGCAAGCATTCCCGGAAGACCGTAGAAAGTGTCCCTGTTCAGATTCCCGAAACCATATACGCGCCCCGGCTGCACCGGCATCATCAGAGGCGACGGCTGAATACCGGTATTCACAAAACCGGCATCATACTCAAACTGTGCCATTCCATACCGGGCATACCACCTTACGGCTCCTACAGGCCTGCCCCAAATCCTCACCTGTGCAACATCTACCATTCCGTATCCTCCCGCTTTTTGATTTCGATGCTCTTCGACGCACGTTTGCGCTGATGCTTCCCGGCCGTCTGTACCATCTTGAGATATTCATTGGGACTTATCGGCTCTTCCTCCACCAAAGGCAAAAAAATATCTATCTTGCCTAACGTACGCGCAATCCGCATAAAAGAATCAAAGGATTTTATTTCTCCCCCTTCCATACGGGCAATCGAGGCCACGGATACACCCGATTCTGCAGAGAGCTCCTGTCGCGTTATGTTTTGCTTCAGCCTGAGTTCCTTCAACCTCGCCGAGATTTTTGCCACAATCTCCGCATCCGACAGCATATTGATATCATTCATAATGTCAATATTGATATATTATGCCGCAAATATAATCATTATTTATCAAATCTGATATTTATCTTTCACAGCAACTCCCGTAAAATTACAAAAATTTCAGCACACCTCAAGCATTTCTGCGAGGGATGTGCTGAAGATAAACGATTATTTCTCTTACCGTTTGCCCAGTGCAAACTTCGCGAGCAGGGCATCGTGATCGCTGAGACCGGAGCCGGAAATACGGTTGATGTCAAGCAGCTTCAAGTCTTTTGTGTGGAAAACATAATCTATTCTAATGCCGACCCGGAGACCGTGAAAGGTGGCGCCGAATCCCCTGCCCTTCCGCATCCAGGCATCCTTGAGACCGGCACCCAGGAGCTTACGGACAGGTTTGCTGATGGACAGGGAATTCAAGTCCCCGCCCACAATAGCCTTCCCGCCGACAGTGTCAATATCCTTCAGAATGGCTTCGACAATACTGATTCTGAGGTCGGTATCGTGAGGCAAATGGCAACAATAAAGATTGAGCGTTCCGCTTCCCGGTACCGCCACCCTCACCCGGTGCACCCACACGTCAGTGTATTCGCCGGATTTAACAGCCCCTATATCAGTAATGTCCAGAATGGGGTATTTGCTGTAGAACCTCTCTGTCAAGTCCCTGTGAGACCTTGCTTTTCCGGCATACGGATACACGTCCTCCAGAGCCGCGGTCATCTGCCCGGTATATTCTTCCGTCAGATACACGAAATCAGCCCCCGCCGCCCTCAGAAGCTCCGAGGTGGGGCCCAACCTGGCATCATTCGGCATCATCGCCTCAGTGTTGAACGACAGGAAGGAAAACAAAAGGGAGAGTAACGGCAGAATCATCAGATGCTCCTGTGTTCCTTCCTGTCCTTAAAGAGACGGTTGTACCATTTATTTTCCTCCTTGGGACCATAGCCATAATAGCCATAGCCGTATCCGTAGCGAGGATTGCCGGAAGAGAAAGCGTTAAGCACTATGTTGACGTTCTTCAGCGCTCCCGCCTTGTCGTCAACCGCCTCCTGCAACTCATCCAGCAGATAAAGTGGCGTATATTTCGACCTCACCACATAAAGGGTGGCATCCACATACGGATTGATAAGTGATGCATCAGAGACAGGGAAGAAAGGCGAAGAGTCAATGAGAACGTAGTCGTATTCCTCCTTGAAACGGTTTATCAGCTTCCCGAGGTCGCACTGGGCGAGAAGTTCCAGCGGGTTGGGAGGCACAGGGCCGGCAAAGACTATGTCAAGATTCCCGTTGACCTCGGACCTGTACACCAGCGCATCCGGATCACTGACCTTTCCGAGCAGGTAGGACACAAGGGTTTCCTTCACCTGCGTATGTCCCACTCCGAAAACGTGGCCGAGTGCCGGTTTGCGGATATCCATACCTATGAGCAGCACCTTCTTGTCCAGACCGGCAAGAGACAGCGCAAGGTTGGATGCCACGAAGGACTTACCCTCGCCCGGGATGGAAGAAGTGACTTGCAGCACCTTTGCCCCGGGAAGATACTGCAAGTTTGTCCTCAGCATCCTGAACGACTCTATGCTCGTGTCGCGTCCCTCCAAAGGCAGAAGTTCACCCATATTGCCGCGTTTCTTGGCGAGGACGGCGATTACGGGCAAGTCCACCCTATTGGTTATGTCTTTCTTGTCCACCACCTTGGTCCTGGCCATCGCAGCCACACTTTGATACAGAGGAACTATGACGAGACCCAGGAAGAGAGCCACAAGATATATCACCAGCTTATCAGGCGACACAGGCGAAGAAGATCCGAAGGCCGCCTCTATGACCCTATATTTGTCGGGCACCGAAAACATAGCAATCTGCACCTCCTCACGCCTTTGCTGGAGCATCTGGTATATGGGCTCCACCACCTCCAGCCTGCGGCCGAGTTTCTGCATCTGAACCTGCTGGGTTGGGAGATTGGCGATTTTGCTCTTTGAAGTGCCGATTCTCTTGGAGATTTCCGCCTCACGCGCGGAATAAACCTTCTGTAGGTTGGCTATCGTTGCCCTCAGGCCCTGCCTTTCGCCATTGAGCTGTTTGTTCAGGGACAGAACCATAGGGTTTCTCTCGCTCGAGTTGGACACCATCCTTTCCCTTTCCGTCACCAGCTGGTTGTAGGAGTGGATCACGTTCGTGAGCCCCATATCGCTGATTCCCATATTCTCCGGGATAATGCTGTAGTTCCCATCGCCCTGGTCGGCAAGATATCCGGAAATCATCTCGATGATCTGCATCTGGAAGCGCACGTCATTGAGCTGCTCCTGGTCCTTCTGGTCGGCAGAAATCACCATCCCCACCTGGGAAGAGATGTCCACCAGCGCCTGGGACCTCTGGAATGAGCTGTAGTTGGACTCCGCAGCTCCGAGTTCCGCCCCTATGCTCTCGATACGCTCGTTCAGGAAAGCCAGCGACTTCTCATTGGCGAGATTGGCATATGCCTTGGCATCCCTGTCGGCAACCTCCACGAGGGTGTTGAGTATATCCCTTGCGCGCTCGATGCAGACGTCCTTGAAGTTGAAGATAATCACGTTGCTCAGCTTGGTCTTCTCGTTCTGATACACTGCCGAGATATTCCTCACAAAAGCGGATGCTGCCGCCTCCGGCCGCACCCAGGTGCAGAAATAGTTGAGATTGTCGCTTATCTGCGCCTTATATTTGGCATTGAGTACAAAAGATACCCCCTCCACGCGGACGGTATCGCCATAGTGACAGGGCCCGGCCGGAAGTTCCGCCTCGCCGCCATTCAACTTCAGACTCCTGATTGCATATTTATCGCCCCCTGCGTCCTTGAATTTGAGCGAGACACTTCCCGGCCTCATTGACTCGGGCATCAGGGAATCGAAAATCAGGTCAAAGCTGAAGGGAGAATTGCCATAATATTCCTGAAGCTTGTGGCTGAACCTGTCAGGTGATGCAAAAGGTGCCCCGGTGCTGAAATACCTTGTGTTCAAGCCTATCTCATCAACCACCTTCCGCATCATCGTAGGGCTGGTGAGGAAAATGATTTCATTGTCGAAATGCTCTATCTTCCTGCTTCCGGAATTGCCGTCATCGAACAGGTCCGCCTCAGGAGACGCGCTTGACGCATCGTTGAGCATCAGCCAGAGTTCCTGCTGGTAAACCGGTTTCGTCACCTTCACTATCACAGTGGCGACTATGAGAGCCAGCACTGTGCACCCCACGATCCAGGGCCAGAACTCCTTTACGAGTTCCACCAGACGGCGGATAGAATTGTAATTGGCTTTTGATTTATTGTTTCCCATAATATCTTTCTATTTTCTCCCAACAAGTGCCAATATTGTGGCGACCACCGCCAGTGTAGATGACACGGAGGCCACGATGGAAGTCCACACTCCCGTTGAATTGGTGGCGGTTGCAACTCTTCCGGGGCTGGCCGGGACATAGAGCACGTCATTCTGCTGGAGGAAGAAATACGGAGAATCCATAAGCTTGCTGCTCCTGAGGTCTATCGTGTAGTGCTCTATCTTCCCGTCGTGCTCGCGCAGAAGCAGGATGCCCTCGCGCTTTGCCGTAAGATTCAGGTCCCCGGCCATTGAAATGGCCTGGAGTATGTTGACCTTCTCGGATTCCATAGTGTAGGTACCAGGATTCTTAACCTCACCAAGCACGGAAATCTTGTAATTTCTGAAAGCAACATAGACGATAGGATCCTTCACGTCCGCTCCAATCCTCCTTGTAAGGTGTTTTACCAGCTGGTTGCGCGTCATCCCCTCCACGTGTATGGTGCCGAGGATGGGGAACTCGATGTTGCCCTGCGAGTCCACCAGATACCCCAGAGTCCTGCGTTCGGGGTCATAAATACCACTTCCATTGACAACTTCACCGAGCGTCAGATTGTATGGCGCCACAACACTCTTGTCCGGCCCCGTCACCACAATCGTGAGGATGTCGTCTTTCTTGATTATGGCTTCATAAGCCGTTGTCAACTCCTTGAGCTGAACTTCATCGATGTCCTGGAAATAGACTATGTCCTTGTACGGTGAGCAAGCACTCAACGCCAGGGCAATCCCAAGACTAATCCAAGCAATACTTTTTCTCATATTATATGTTTTTTAATTGTTTCTACTATGTATTTCACCTCTTCGTCACCCACACGCGGGCCTGTAGGGAGGCAAAGGCCCGTTCTGAACAGGGTTTCCGAAACTCCGTTCAGATATGCGGGAGCATCCTTGTACACCGGCTGCAGATGCATAGGTTTCCATAACGGACGCGACTCTATGCCTGCCTCATCCAGCAGAACACGCAAAGCCTCCACATTGTCATTCGGCCTGCAACCTGCCGCAATCGCCCCGCCATAGGCCTTCTCCTGACCCTTGATATGCAAAGCAGGGTCAAGAACCACCGTAGCGAGCCAGAAATTGCTTTCGATACCTTCGCCGGAGGGCTGAGTGTGAACGGTAATTCCAGGCACATCCGCCAACATCTCTTCATACAAAGCCTGGACGTGTCTATGGTGTGCAATATGCTCGTCAAGCACAGTCATCTGACCGCGGCCTATGCCTGCACACACATTGGACATCCTGTAGTTGTAGCCTATCATCTCGTGCTGATAATAAGGACAGTCCTCACGCGCCTGCGTGGCGTATTTCCTTACCTTGCTCCACTCTTCCCTATCCGGGCAGATGAGCGCTCCGCCTCCCGAAGTGGTAATCATCTTGTTGCCGTTAAAGGACAGCACCCCGTATTTGCCGAAGGTCCCCATCTGCCGGCCGTTGTAAGTCGAGCCCAGTCCCTCCGCAGAATCCTCAATCACGGCAATCCCGTACTTCTGCGCAACGGAGAGTATCCGGTCCGCTTTGTACGGCATTCCATACAGTGTCACGGGAATTATCGCCTTCGGAGCCCTTCCCGTCTTGTCAATACGGTCTCTGATGGCCTCCTCGAGCAGTTCCGGGTCCATATTCCAGGTATCCGGCTCCGAGTCCACAAACACAGGCTTTGCGCCCAGATAGGTGACAGGATGCGAAGATGCGCAGAAGGTGAAACTCTGCACAATCACCTCATCCCCAGGCCCTACGCCACAGGCCACAAGAGCCAGATGCACCGCAGCAGTTCCGGAGCTCAGAGCTACGACCTCCTTCCCCTGCCCTATATATTGTTTGAGAGCCTCCTCGAACCCGTCCACGTTGGGTCCGAGGGGCGCGACCCAATCGGTGTCGAACGCCTCCTCAACGAATTTCTTCTCCAAGCCCGCCTCGCTCATATGAGCCAGACTCAGGTAAATCTTGTTTGACATATTTGAATGAAAATTATTATCGTCTGTTATATCGTATCTGTCCCGTATTAGTCTTCGCCATCCAGACAATCAGCATACCCGGGCACATCCGGCCTCGGACCCACAAAAATGATGCAGCTACCTGTATGAGTCGTCATTTTGCACCTAGGGGCATTCATTCACCCCTCACCCTCCGCTGCAGCTCCCGCATCCGCTCCATAAGGGTGCCGAAGTCGAGCGCATCACCATAGATGAAGGATTGCAGCATATTGTTGTAATCATCGCGCCACTGAGGCAGAAGTGCTTCGGGCGGAAGGAAGGAAATCGTGCTTCGCGAGTGGCGGTCGTAATCCACATACTTCAGCGCATAATACGTGCGTCTGTGCTCTACCACCGCATCATACAATCCATTGTCCGCCAATGCCGTACGGCCGAACTCCGTATCCATCAGCCGCTCCAGATCATACAGATGCCGGCTCATCCGCACGTGCCTCGGCCGAGCCTTCTGGAACTCCTCAGCCAGGAGGAAAATCTTCTCCAGAAACGTACGCGAAGGCACCACAGTCCTGTATTCGCCCACCGTTCCGGCATCCTCACCCGGAAACGTATCCTCTATGTACGACCTGATGGGTCGAACCTCCACAGGCACATCCATCGAAAGGCAACTGATTTCAATCTTCACTCTCCGCTGGATATAGGCCGCACCCTCCTCCAAGACACTCGGGAAATGCACCAAAATCACTGTCGGATCCTTATCCGAATCAATTGCCACCGATTCTCCATTAACACTCCTATGAGTCACATTCTCAATCCTATAACCCTCAACACCCATCGCCCTCAACTGCTCGTCCAGCTCCTTTGAAAGCGTTTCGTGAATATAAGCACGCGCCATCTTGCGCAACTTCTCTTTCTGGCTCCGGGTCGTCTTGTCAATTCCGAAAAACGAATGGCTGATGGCAAGGTCGATGTCCTCCGAAAAGCGGTCAATCACACCCCACGCCTTTGACAGCGAAGTACCGCCCTTGAACATCAGCGAACCTGCACAATTGCAACGGAACAGAGCCCGCAGAATCGCCGTCACCCACCAATCCTTCTCCACTGCCTGCCTCACCATCCCTTCGTGAACCTCGGCCGCCTTGTCCACCATCGCAATCCTCTCAAACAGACTGCTTTGAACCCACAACTTATCCATTCTCAATCCTCCCCAATCATAGGTTTCACCAATCTTCTCATCCACTCGGGCATCATCTGCACATCGCTCCGCAAAGCATCACGATCCGGCTCCCTCGCAAGCAGCATTGCAATCTGCGAGCGCTCCTCATCCTCCACATTTCCCTCTCCCAACGCCTTGAGCGCCTGCACCAGCAGAGCAATCAACCTCGTCTTATACGCAAAATTCCGGGGCACCCCACGCTTCAGTATCACCTTGAACCCATCAAACTTAATCGTCCTGGCACTCCCCATCGTCAGATAGCAATACGCCATCGGCACCTGAGTCGAAAGCCCAAGCATATTCAGCGCTACCACACCGGCAGGAAGCACCTGAACCCTGTCCCTCTCGGCAATCGCATTCACAATCTTATCCACCGAAGGCTTCACAGGTCCGAAACGGGTCATCCTCGACTTAACATAAATGCCCGATGCTATCCTTAGTAGCCTACCTTCCTTCGTCAGTTCCGACAGCACCCTTCCCACCGACTCCGTGTGGTACTCGGGAAAATCCGAACGAAAAAAAATAGAATCATCCTTCGCGCTCAGTATTTTCTCCCTTAATGTCTTATCATCAGCCATTTACTATCATTTTAAGTTGTTTACAATGTTGGAAATATTGCAAATAATTCCAACTGCAAAGATACAACTTTTTTCCTTTTTTCCGACATTAAAGATCACTGTATCGCCTCCTCGAACCCTTCCACGTTGGGCCCGAGGGGCGCGACCCAATCGGTGTCGAACGCCTCCTCAACGAATTTTTTCTCCAAGCCCGCCTCGCTCATATGAGCCAGACTCAGGTAAATCTTGTTTGACATATACTTCTATAAATTCACGTATATTTTATTCTATACCATCAATGATTCAATTCGATTACCTTGCCCGGAAGAATGGCGTTCCCCACATCTTCTTTCGGAAGTGTTTTGGTGAACAGGATAATCTCTACCTGCTTTTTCTTTGTAAAAGGCAGAGCGTCAGCAATCTTTCTGATTTCATTGGTCAAAAGACGCCCGTTCTCTCCGGGACTCCACTTGCACTCGCCAATCAAAATATGTTTCCTGTCAAGTGATTCTGCTATTACGTCTATCTCCACATCCTTGTATTCTCCATCAAGAAGCACCTGTCCCCACCATCGTCTCGCTTCTCCATAGGTAATGCCGTTTATAGTGTTGCCGGTCACTGCATCCCGGCAAAGCCTCTCCCACCAGTAGCCACACACCTCCGGCAGCTTCACGTCAATTAGATTGTCTATGAGGGCTGTCCTACCGAGTTCAATGAATGAACGGTTCGCCGGTACGAACTTGTAATGGAAGTTGAGCAGCGGGTCAGCGATGCGGTACATGCTCTTCTTGCTGTCCTTGACGGATACGCCGAAGGGTATATCCTTTTCCAGGTATCCCAGATCAATGAGTTTAGCCAGCGGTCTGGAAAGATTTGTCGCCGGTTCGTTACATTTGGATGCAATCTCCTTCAGCCTTGTGGCACCCCCTCCGACTATGGTCATAATCGTGGCGGTCTTGACTATGTCCTTGAGGTCATCGCGGAACAGATGCTGCGGTTCCTCGTATAATGCTCCGAAAGAGGACAGGATGTGCTCCTTTATGGCATCCCTCAAAGAAGACGAGTCTTCCCTGAGCTTCCAGTATCTCGGGATTCCGCCCCAGACGGAGTAGTTCTCTATGGTATCCTCGGCACTGAGACCCAGCACCTCCTGCAGATATGGAAGCCTGATGGGGCCAATATTAAAGTCAGCATCCTTTCTTCCGTACAGCGGTGATGCTTCATCGTGCGTGAGGTTGTACATCATTGTCTGTGATGACCCGCATAGGATTATGCTGTATTTGAGTCCCCCGGAATCCAGAAGAGTCTGTATGACCGAAGGCAGTGACGGGTCGCGTTCCACCAGATATGGGAATTCGTCAAGGCAAAGGGTAAGCCTCTCGGTCACCCTGTAATTCAGTGCTGCAAGCAGGGCTCTCCAGTCCTTGTACTGAGCATCGTCGAAACCACTGAAGCGGTGTGATATCACATAGCTCAGGTTGGTCATCTGAGTAGCAGAATCGGTTCTATCGGCCTCGAAATAGATATCATTCCCGGTCAGGACCCTTTTGATAAGTGTCGACTTTCCGACGCGCCTGCGGCCTCTGACGATAGCAAATCCCGGATCTTTTTTTGAAAGAAGCCCGGTCAGTCTTTCCTGTTCTTTTACCCTATCTACAAATTCCATATTTATTGCCGGTAAATATTATGCACCGCAAACATAATGTTTTTCGCGCATAATTCCAAACTCTTTACGCCATTTGTCCCACTTCGGTTAGTTCATAATTTTATATCTCATCACGAATCCTAGTTTTTGCCAGAAGCAACCGTACACCTATCCTAGACTTTGCAAAACGTTTCAAAAGTCAACGAGTTTTTCGTTTGAAAGTTCGCTTTTCCTGCGTATGACAACGTCATCATACATCAGCATAAGAATATCTTCATCGTACTCTCCAATTGCAGGCGTATTTTCGATGCCATTCATATTATTCCAGATAAGAGGAAAGAAATCGACACCAGAACCATATGCATGCAAATATGCCCCTCCGAACCTGGGATTAATCTCAGAAAGATAGTATTGATCTTCCTTTACGAAGAAATCAATATCCAAAGGCCCGCAAAACTTAAATACTGAAGCAACGTTTTCAATAAATTCAAAGAGCTTCGGGTCTTTAAATGAAATGGTTTTATTGGCACCTCCTATCCGTTTCTCAATTTTGTGCTTCAAAAAAGCAGATACCACCTTATGGCTAAGAGCATCCACATACACGTCAGCATCACAGTCGTCACCAGTCATCAGTTCCTGAATGATATAATCGTGCTCACCACTGAACCAGTCATTCTTTGCCTGCTCCAAAGAGTACACCTTATGAGCACCGACACTGCCACTTCCGCAGACAGGTTTCATAAATACAGGGAATGAAATCTCACAAGAATTCACAGCTTTCACGAACTCATTCCAATCGTGGAATGTCAAAGGCGTAGGGATACCATAGGACTTACAGTGTTTGAACATCTCATACTTGTTGAAGCAGCAACGAGCCGTAATATCATCAGCGGGACAAAGAGGCAGTATTCCTGCCTCAAGAAAACGCTCACGATTACGCGACAGCACTTCTATCTCCGGATCTATCAATGTCGTTACAGCCTTTACATTATTCTCTATGCATATTTTAATTACTGTATCAACATAATCAGGATCATCAATGCGAGGTACAATATATTCTTTTGTCGCGAAAGCCAATGCCGGAGCCGTTGCATCGTTATCGGTTGCAAGGATTGAGCATTGGTCGCCGATAGATTCTTGAGCATTTTGCAGCAACCGTCCACGTCGCCCACAACTGCAAAACAAAATACATGGTTTCATTGATATATCTTTAATTTGTTCCATCAAATAGAGGTGTTGTGTATTTCTTTTCTTCAACGTTCTCATTGTCAATATCGACACGTTTGAGAACCTTTATGGCTGTAATCCATACTATTTCAACATCAGTCTTGAAGCTGACATGATCCACATACCACACATCCAACTCAAACTTCTTCGTCCAACTCAAATTGTTGCGTCCGTGGCATTGTGCCCAACCTGTGATCCCTGGGCGCACATCGTGTCTGCGAGCCTGCTCCTTGCTGTAGAGCGGCAGATACTGCATCAGCAACGGACGAGGACCGACAATAGCCATATCCCCCTTCAATACATTAACAAGCTGAGGCAATTCATCTATACTCATATTGCGAACAAAACCGCCGAATTTTGTAATTCGTTGTATATCCGGAAGCAATTTGCCATCCGGCCCTTTGTTCTCGTTCATAGTCTTGAACTTAATGATTTTGAAAGGTTTGCCCTTATACCCAGGGCGTTCCTGCAGAAAAAAAACGCCAGCGCCCTCGTTGAAAAACAACAATAGAATAGCGACTATCAACAGAAAAGGGAAAATGACCGTGAGCACACAAAGCGCTATGGTAAAATCAATGATTCTCTTGAAAAAGTTATTGTACACAACTCAACAATTCTCTATAGAACTCCATTTGACAATTCTGGACAAATTCTTTGTCAAAACGCTCAGCAATCATAGCCCGTGCAGATGTGGCCATTCGAAGCCGCCCTTCCATATCATTTATCATCCGCTTCATCGCTTCATACAAAGCATCCGCATCCTTTACCGGAACAATGATTCCATTCTTTCCATCCTCAATTATCTCGTTGCTGCCATTGATGTTTGTGACGATACAAGGCAGCCCCATTGCACCGGCCTCCAGCACGGTATTTGGGAAGCCTTCGCGATAACTCGGATGCACATAACAGTCAGCCGCAAAATATTCCTTAACCAGCTCATCCCTCAATTTACGGCCCTTGGGAATAATGGAAAGATGATTGTTTATCGTGCTCAATGTTTCCGGATTCAATAAATCCAATTCTGGTTCAAACGAGCCTACAAGCACTAGCTGCGTACTGGGAAAATCAACTTTCAATCGCACAAAAGCCTCAACCAACTCGTTTATCCCTTTATCCCCAACAAGTCTTCCGACAAAAAGGAATCTGAATATGTCAGTATTATCTTTGAGAAATCTTGAAGGATTAAAACGCACCATATCCACCCCCTGCACATTCCCATATCCCAAGACTCTCATCGGTTTTCTTGTTATGTTGCCATTTATCAAATCATTCATCACCCCCTTCCCTTCCGGAATGATGTGAGTTGCACACGCACAGGTAAGCCTGTCTGTAAACATCAGAAGCTTTCTCTTGAATCCGGTTGATGTAGGCCATACAAGCCCCGTGAACGTATGTACTCTTATCGGAACTCCCGTCAGCCACCCTGCGACCATAGAAACAAGTCCGGCCTTGGGAGTCATCGAATGAATCATCTGAGGCTTCTCTTTGCGTAGTACCCATATCATTAGTACTAACGACCTGAAATCCTTGAATACCGAAATATGCCTTTCCATCGGCACTTCCACACAATGGAAGCCTTCCTTTTGCAAGGATTCCAGTTCCTTCCCAGGAGAAGACACCGCCAGCATCTCATATCCCTCTTCCCGCAACTTCTGCATAATCTCACGACAGAATGTGAGAGATTTAGAGGATGTGACAGAACGGATTATTTTATTTGAATTTGATTTCACAATCAGATAAGAATTTCACGGTTCAAATTAACGATACGCGTGTGTTCGGCTCTTTCGTTTTCGAGCCCTCATTCGTCAAGCGAGTGTGGTCTTTCGTCTATTTCTTTTCTTCCGGTGAGGGTGAGGCGGTAGCGCTGGCTTCGATGGTTGGGGTTTTCAGGATGGGTCATTTCAATCATGCCTCTGGTCAGGAGTTCGCCCAAAATCGCTTTCTTCAGGCTTTCTCTTTTCTTGTAGTCGAAATGCTCCATCAGTTCCGTCATCGGGCGCTCACCATCGCGCAATAGGGTCAGGAGTTCTATTTGTTGTCCGTTTGTTATCCGTTTGTTATCCGCTGCCGCCTGATTTGTTATCCGTTTTGTTATCTTCTCTATACTGCACTCGTGCTGTTTGGTCCTTTTGTTATAGTTTATGCCCACGAGCAGCAGGCGGTCGGTAAACTCCTGCACCAGCTGCGGATAGTTGCGCTCACGCACCTGGGCAATGGCACCTTCGGCAGAGCCGTCAAACTTCAACTCCACAATCATCGCGGGCCGGTCGCTTCCTTTGCGGGGAATGAAGACCACATCGGCATAACCGGTTCCCGAAGGCAGCTCCTGAATCTGGACGTAATCGTCCACGGCTGCAATGTACGCCAGATGGATTATCGACCTCAGGGCCTGCTCGTTATTGTAGTAGCGAGGGGCGGACTTCGAAGAGTGAAGCTTTTCAAAATGGTTGCCCACATACTCGCCATCCCCCTCCAGGGTTTTCTGTAGCAGCATCTCGGAATCCTTTATCATCTTGACCATTTCCGGGCGGCTGCCATTCTTTATGGCCAGCATCAGTTCCTGGCGCACTTCGCTGTTGGGGATGAACGCCCTTTGGTTGGCCGCATCATAACCGAGGTACCCGTAGTGTATGAGCAGGGTGAGGAGTTCGTCCTTGCTGCCTATGACGTTGCTGTCGTTCCCGAAGGGAGTTTAACCGAACCGTAATTCTTGAACATAATGCCTCCATCTTTCTTCTTCGGGTGGGATTTGATGCCAATTGCCATACACAATTGTAAGAAGTTCCTCAACATTGTTGGGTAATTTTACCATTATATTCCCAAATGGGACTTCCCGCAATGGGAAATACTTAGATTCAGGTTGAGGGACAAAAAACCTTCTGCCCGGCCCAGCGGATGGGACATAATAGTATCCTTTATATTTGTGTCTGGAAACGAATTTATCAAAAAGATTGAACCAAAATAAAGATGATTTCCATGAACAAGCAAAACCGATGGCCAATATAATGCCATAAATTATTCTGCCCTTAAGTGTAGTACACATTAAGTCTCGATATACCTTATTCTTCTTCCCAAAGATATCAACGGAGGAAGTGACATACTTTAAAGTACTTGATATCAATTGGTCAAATAAAATGCTAAATCTTTGAATTGGAGCATTTTCAAGGGGGAAAATATCAACGAAAATTCCATTTTTCTCCTCATTCTTTGCGCCAGGAGAAAGAAATCGGGTATTAGTGTCTATAACTTTGGCAAATCGATAAACAGGTCCGTTTTTACTATTCGGTGAGTATATCTTGTACCCTATAGGCAGTTCTTCAGCATATTCGTTAATGAACTTATCATAATCTTCTCTAGGCATATGTAAATCCAGGTCATCATCCCAAGGGATGAACCCACTATGGCGCAATGCGCCAATAGCGCACCCATATGTAACCATCATCCTGAGATTATGTCTAGTACAGACTTTCTCTATCTCAATGTACATTTTAATCAAATGCGCTTGAATCTGCATCTTCTCAGAGTCAGTCATTTCGTGCAACAGTTTTGATTCATTGCACGCCTTCATATATATTTCCTTCGTAGAAAACATGGTGGCTATGAAAAATGCTGGTTAGAAATAAGTGCCTTGAACATCTCAATATCTTCCTCTGTTGTAATTTTAAAGTGGTTGCCATTCCCTTTTGAGAAAAAAATTTCCTGTTGTAAGGCATACATCAATGCAGGAGTATGCGGATCAATCTTCCCCAGAAGACCTCTTTGCTCCCCATCTTCATATATGGAATGCAAAAATTTATACTTGAAGCACTGAGGTGGACCTAAAATCATAAATGAGTCTCTATCAATTTCTCCAACAGACGAGTCTCCTGTTTTTGATTTCATTCCATACAACATGGTAGCAGGGCTAGCAGACATTGAATTCCCTTTATTTTTGCAGACTCTGATACCATCAGAAATCACATCCTTACCTATCAAAGGAGAACCGGCTCCATGAATTATTATTATATCGTCATCCGATAACTTACCCGACAATTCTCTAACCCCATTAAGAACGGAATGCTGAAAATCCTCCCCCCCATCTACAATACTATTGACTTTACTAATATTATATTTTTTTACAAGTTTCTTAAGATATGACTTGTAATTTTTAACACAAACAATTTCTATTGCATCAATTTCTTCATGATATTGGAACGCTTCAAGGGTATATATTATGATAGGCTTTCCAAAAATCTCGATAAATTGTTTTGGGACATCGCGTCCAACTCTTTTGCCAACCCCACCGGCTAAAATCATAGCTATATTCATGATATATCTTATCTATACAAACTCATGGCATATGCGCCATATTTCTGAGCATAATTATATAGGCGCATCCGGAAATGTTCCAATTCAAGACCAATAGATTCTTTGAACATAATAAAATGAAGGTAAAAAAAAGCAGTGATAGCAATATATGCGTACATATGCCTCCGGTTATATGAATCAAAAACAACTCCATCATAATAATAACATAAAACACTTTCTACATCCTCAATCTCAAATCCATCGGTTCCACAGATAAAGCCGCCAATATCATAACCTGGATCACAATATCCAGAAAACTCCCAATCAATTAAATTAATGCCACCATCTTCGTCTATTAAGAAGTTCTCGTCTTTACAATCCCCATGCACCATGCATTTTTGTATGGCATCCTTTTCAGCCATTTCATATAGATATTCAATATCATTCGAAACTTTGTTAAAATCAGAGAGTCCTTTTATGTTGCTTCCATACTTGTCTACAGGAATTTCATCACGCAATCGCGTCCATACTTTTCTCAAATCTACTTCGCAACTTTCGTTATTATTTATAGTATGTAATTTACGAATAATTGACATAGCCAGCTTAACATCATTTGAGTTAGAATAATCTAAATGACGGCAATTTAGATATCTGGAAAGTCGCCATCCTTCATCTGGATGTATTTTAATAAGAGTTTTATCTATGTCATATGAGAATGCTAAATTTTGAAGTACTGATTCGCGTCGTCTATCGACAAAAAAATTATTTCCATCACCAGGATAACGAAATACATATCTTTTTCCAGTCGCGGCTACTTCAAAAGAAAAAACATAATTGGAACATCCGTTATCGAAACCTTGGATGTTGCATATATCAGGCTCCTCACATTTTAATGTTTCACATATTACCTTTACAATGATATCACTAATGGAACAAGGTACTAACCCTATTGAGGTATTAAGTGTCATAGAAATGCCGTTAGTCTAATAAATTTTTATGAAAGTAATTATAAATGAAAGTAGGAGCAAACGCCCTTATCGTATTCCCTATAGAATAACGCACAAAGTGTATAAATGAGAGATTCAAAGTCTTGTACGCCAGCCAATGAGCATAAATGCCATTAAACCTCGCCCTAACTGTCCTCCTTCTTACTGCGTTTCGATCATCTCGCATCATATACAGAGGAGTTGACAGATTATACCCCCGATAACCCGCTGCGAACATCTTCATCCATAAATTGTAATCCTCCATCCGAAGAAGCTTTTCATCTTCAGAATAGCCTCCAACCATATCATACGCATCTTTTCGTACCATACACGGGGCATGACAGAAAGGAGATCCGAAGTTTAAATCAGTGATTTTCGCTTCACCAGAATTATGCCCTTCCCCAAAAACACCGTTTTCATCGAAATAATACATTGGAGTACTGACGATAGCATATTCTAGATGTTCATCAAGAAAGGAGACCTCTTCTTCAAATCTTGTCGGCAAGGAAATATCATCACCATCCATTCGAGCGATATACTCACCTTTTGCAACAGCCAAGCACCTGTTCAAAGTAACATTCAGGCCCATATTCTTCTCATTCTGCAGGAGAACAATGTTGGGATGCTCTTTTGAATTTTCAAACGCTATATTGTAAGTACCATCAGTGGACCCGTCATCACATAAAATGATTTCAAAATCCTGAAACGTCTGGACATACAACGAATCCAGCGCTTCCTGAAGATAAGGAGCGCAATTGTATATGCCCATTATTACTGAAACTTTTGGGTTATGCATAGTACGCAAATGCCATGAATAAAGTAAAGACAAGATTTCCCAATAGAACTAAAGGGAATGTCTCAGATTTCTCATCACTTTTTTCACCTTTCAAAAAAGGATATATCAGAACAATAGGATAAATGCACCAAGACAGATATGCAATTCGATTGGTGTAACTTGCATACATACACAACAACCAGATTGCATTTGTAAGGACGTACACATTAAAAATAAAAGTGTATTCTTCGGGTGGGATATAGTTTTTATTATTTACCAAATACTGCCGAATAATGATTGGGACAGCACTATACAATATAAAATCCAGCCTGAAACCTCCTCGTCCTCCATAATTCCCACCCAACAAATAACCGGCACCATGTTCATCGGTAAAGTTGGCGAAGAAAGTTTGGAAGAATGTTACGTGTGTTGCCGCAAGCAAAAGGCACGTAAGCCATAGAACAAGGTAGAAATTTGTGTTTTTATAGAAATAACAACACACAAAGGCAACAATCGGCAATTCCATTGAATGATGGAACCCGAGAGAGGCGATAAGAAATGGTATAAAAAACTTCCAGTTATCCCTATATGCTAATGCGCACAAAAAAAGAGCCGACGCGCAACCTGCTTTTAATCCATTTGTTGCATAAGAGAAGGTTGAAAAAGAGGCAAAAAAAACCAACAAGGTTAAAAACACATTACCAGGGAATATTTTCTTTGCGGCCCAAAAAGTAAAAAAGAAATTTATGAATGCTAGGACAATTATTGCCATTTGCGGCGGAGTCCCAATAGCAGACATAAATCCCATTAACGGCACAAATAGAAAGTTGCCGCTGATAGAAAGAGGGATGTGTTCATAACGATGATCCAACATTGCATAATAATAACCAGGCATATCTGCAAACACAGTAGATACTGGTCGTAACCCAATAAACAAAATCATCACTACTGTAAGAGCGAATGCCAGCTCACTGTCATTGTTATATTCACGGGAGGCCAAAGGGCCCGTAGAATTATAACGAATAAATGAGAGCACCGTTAAAAACAGCACAAACAAAAGATATACAGTCTGATAATTTTGAGCTGATATCATGACTTTGACATATCGATTATCCTTTCCAGCAATCGCTGCGCTACTACTTCACCATTAAAGTTTTTTCGAACGAATTCGCACCCGGATGAAGCAATCTGTTCCAGCTTTTCCTGATTTTCAGGACGTTGCCAATACTCCACTGTTGATTTTAGCCCCTCTTTCGTCCCATCGTATGCAATATAATGTACCCCCGGGATAAGCCCATAGTCCCGATACATCGGAGAATCAAGACCAATATATGCACTGCCACAGGCCATACCTTCTACGAACCCGATCCCCGGGACTCCAAGAATTTCCTCGCCAAGGAGATGCATCTTATAGTCATTAAACTTCTCGACCATGTTGAAGGAAAAATATTTTTTTTGTTTGCCAATATGGGTTCGATTGTAAAACCTCTTGTAAAATTTGACAATGGCATTGTCGCTGTCATTAACCTTCTTGCCAGGATTGTCCTCCAAATAATCACTACTATAGCAATCAACTGTATCTTTGAAAAATTCAGGATTATCTTTCACGAACTTGCGTGCAGGTTGATCGCACGAATCATGATACACGGACAAAAATTCCTCGTGTTCCTTGTATGTTATTGTTCCTGTTGAGAAACATTTGTTCTGCCTTTCAGCGAATGGCTTTATCTTTTTGAACCGTTCTGCAAATACAAATGGATGTACAATCCAAGGTATATCCGTATGATAATACTTGCGGAAAATTTCAGAAGTCTTACTCAAATCCGTTTCACAGAAGAGACAATCAATCCCAGCCTCCTTAATTCTCGCATCTTCCTCCTTGCGTCCGTGGAAATGCAGCATGCTTAATGCCTTGAATGCATTTACGTCTTTCAAACATTCCAATCCAGATGTACATACATTATATGCGATAACTATATCATCTGATTTGATGTCTGCTGGCTTTCTTAAGACTTGAATCATGTTAGGATTGATTCCATTCTTTTTTAATGTTATGAAGTTCTCTAAACCCGAGAAAAGGTTGAGAAACTTTGTTATCTTTCTGCCGCCATTAGTATAAAGTGAAAAGCCATAATCGTTTATATAGTTACACACTTGGTACTTTTCATGATGGTCTAATAGATATTTCAATAAATATCCATGCTTGATGGCTGCAGAATACCTGAAAACATATACCATCGCCACCTTCATCAACATCCAATCTGCGTGCAAGTTTACGAATATTATTCTTTGCATAACTATTTCAATTTTGATGCAATGAGATTATAAACTTTCATAAAGTTCTTGCCAAATATCGGTTTTAATATGTGTAGGCGAAACCATCTAAGTGTTCTGGATAACATTGGCGTCCATGTCATAGTCTGCCAATGAATACAAGTTGAATTCTCGGTGTAATGCTTTTCCCCCGTCTCTAAACTTACCACGTGGAAATAGTCATCCGGATAGACAACTATATCATCACCCAAATCCTGATATTGATTTTTAATGGAATAACCAAGAGGTGCGATTACGTCTTGGATATATTTATTCACAACTTTCTGATTAAGAGAGCCATCACTAAGGATGAAAGGAGTGGATTCATATACATCCATAAGTTTTTTCCATATTGCATTATGGGGTTCTGTCCCATATACAGCTGTCAAGCTGCCTCCTTCATCAGTCCCAAAAACAACCCGTTTATCTTCGAATGAGGACAATGGTTTAAGGACCTCTACATCAGTATCGAGATACCAGCCCCCATATTCATAGAGAGCTTTCATACGTACATAATCCGCAATGAAAGCCCACTTGCCTTTTTCAAAAGCTTGTTTGGTGAATGAAATTGAATTCACATCGAAATTGTTTTCATCCCACCTGATGAATTGGTATTCAGGGAGGAATTTTCTCCAACTATCTATACAGTATTTTATTTTCTTCGGATATGGTTTTCCGCCAAACCATACATAATGAATTATCTTGGGTATCATAGAAAAAATATTAGAAACTTTCCAAAATTATAGTTATATGCCAATGCATAAGCAGCAACTACTTTTTTAAAATTTATCAGCCCGGATTTCCTAACAAGTGACAAATTATCTTTCAAATGCTCCTGCCTGCGTTTAATGTGAACATCAAAAGGATAATCTGACATAGATGCAAAAATCAGCGCCCACATATCTTCAATCACATATTTTGCCTTTGCAATATTATAAAAACACGGCCATAATTGTTTTGTTTCTCTTGATATGGTTTCCCAAACGATATTGCCTGTACCTTTAATATCCGGACTCCACTTGCTATGCGTTACACTCCCCTCATTCATCCTGTAATGATACAACTGCCTATCAGTCACCACAACCTTATCCACTTTCTGAAGGACTCCCCAACAGAATAGGGCATCCTCTCCGTAGGAAATATCACGATGAAATCTCTCATTGTATAATAAATTTTTGTCAAAAAGTTTATTCCACAATGAGCCAATGAAGTATTCGTGCCGAAGAAAGTCGTGAATAGCCTGCTCTTGCGAAAGAATCTTGATTTCCAATGCGCTATTCTTGGGCTTGGCATCATTTATCACCCTGTCGCACATCACAAACTTGGAGTTGTATTCAAGAGCAACTTCCACCAGATACTCCACCATATTCAGTTCAATCCAATCATCCGAGTCCACGAAGAGCACGTAATCTCCTTTGACTTTGTCCAGTAGATTATTGCGTGTTGATGCCACGCCCTGATTCTCCTGATGGAAAAATTCCACCCTTGAATCCTTGGCGGCATATTCCTGCATTACAGCCCAGGTATCGTCTTTGCTGCCATCGTCAATCAGCACGACCTGCAAGTTGCCGTAGGTCTGCCCCAGAACTGTTTCGAAATATTTGGGCAGGAACCGGGCGACGTTGTAGCAGGGGGATAATATGGTAACCTTTTTTGACGTATTCATTTTATGATATTAATTCTTCTCAAAGGCCAAATAACAGCAATGGATGTGATAAAAATAACTAATGGATGTATGTATGAATACATAATCAAAAAGTTCGTGTCGATATGAGTCTGCAACATTTCAATAGCCGAGAGAATAAGCAAATGAAAAATATAGATATATAACGAATAATCTTTCCCTAATTTAGTCCAAACTGAAACTCTTGCGTTACTGAATGAAAGAACAAATAATAATATGCATACAACCAATAAAAACAAATCCGCATCTTTAACAAAATTTGACCAGTTCCTTCCGCCAGTAACGATATACCTTAAGACACATAAAATAACTGCAGAACATAGCACCCCCCCCTCAATGCATTCAACTTGCACATATTCAAGTCATTACTCTCTATCTTGCTTCTAACCAGAGCACCGCTCAACACATAAGGCAACCCCAAAAACAGAAAATTTCTATGATATTGTATTTGAGGTTCAGGGACATTCATCTTTATGATTGTTCCAACTATCAAAAGAGGAATAATGAAATAAAATGAAAGATTCCACTTTTTATATCTGTCTATTGCATATACAACGAGTAGTGAATAAAGATATGCTGGCAAGTACCATAAATGAATTGAAAAAGCAACATCATTGAATACCAGCAGGTTTATCCAATCTTTAACAGAAAGGAAATACACCTGCTTCATTACAATCAGATGGTATAATTCAGTTTTTACGAAATACAAAGCGAAAGACAACGCAAAAATGGTTGCTATCCTTGATATTCTCTTCGTATTACATCCACTCCCATAGATAAAGAAGCCAGATATGCAAAAAAACAAAGGAACTGCCACATCCGTAATGGGCAAAACGGCATCTTTGTATGGATAACTAGCGTGAATGAGTATCACTAGAAATGCACAAATGAGCTTTAATATGTCTATGGCATTATTTCGGTCCATTCTGCTATATATTCATCGTCAAATCCTGCTTTGTCCCCCAATCCTTATACTCCTCCACCAACATCGGACGGAAAGACTTCTTGTCGAGCAACATTGCATAGACTATATGGGATAGGTATAACTTGCCCATGTGACGCAATTTCCTGTAATATTGAATAAAGTCAGGGGCCATAAGTTGGTAGCCACCGGCACTGATATGATGCCCTATTATCGATTTTTCGATGATATTCGTGACATAAAACATATCATCCACCGCCACATAACTTTTGTCTTTCGGGGCAAGTGTGTCGAGTTCCTCAATAGGATAAATGGCCACGGAATTATCGTTTGATATCTCGGTGGAAAAATAGCTGTCGGCATCCTTGATGAAGATGCGACCCTCTATTCCTTCCTTACTGATGGTTCTGAAAACGGTTTCAGCCTGATCCTTGGTAGGATTGTCGAGTACCACCACCCGGGCATTGTCTATCCCAAGACGATGAAACTGAAGGTTAAGGATGTCGGATATGCGGAAACGTTCATCGTGCTTTTTCAGAATGGTGAAATAGATATTGTCGAAGCGCTTCAGGTCAAGTCCGAGAATGCTCTTGATGCAAATTACAATGCCTTCGGAATTGAGGCCGAAGATGTAAGGGAGGTCATTCTCGTATTCAGGCTTGTCAGCTGCGGCAGGAACAATCAGAGAATTGGTGCCTGCAGACCTGCTCTCGGAGAAATCTCCCACAGTTTGCTTTTCAGAAGTCAGAAGACCGGAAATAACGTTCTTAAGGTAATCCACCACATTTTTCTCTTTAGAATACGGGAATATGCGGAGGATATTCATCAGCTGCATAATGTGGTAACACAGGTTATACCATTCGTATTTACCGCTGAAGTGTTCGTCTATCGCCTTGTCAATCTTGTCAAAAATAATATGCAGACGTACAGCATCATACCTCTTGGTATACATCAACTGGGACCAGCGGTAAGCAGTATCCTGACGGAGCTTGACAATGTCTTGAAGAGGCGTTTCTATGAAATTGTCCAGAAAATCAATTAGATAATAATTGTTGCCGTTGAAAAGAATGTTGCTGAATGTCAGGTCTCCGTGGCAAACTCCCACAGGTATCTCCACATATTCGGGTAAGGACCTGAACACCTCTTCAGAGCGGTCCAACAACTCGATAGCTTCGGCATCGCCATCAAAGATTGCATTCTTGGAACATTTGGTCTTAATCTCGGCCATCTTGGCATGGAACACTGAGGCAGGAACCTTCTGTATGATACTGTGGTCAATCTCATTATCGATGAAGCTTGTTAGGGCATTGATGAGGTAGTCTATCTGCTCGAAACCAGCCTGTTCGAAGAACTCGATGAAGTTTTTGCTGTAGATATACGGCATCTTTACGATAGTCTCCGTGTCCGTCTGTTCCAGAGAAACTATTTCAGGAATGCGTATATGCTGGTACTTGG
Organism: Candidatus Cryptobacteroides sp.; assembly: GCA_045598165.1. Lineage (GTDB taxonomy): Bacteria > Bacteroidota > Bacteroidia > Bacteroidales > UBA932 > Cryptobacteroides. The sequence goes on along the minus strand of JAZLLN010000090.1, from coordinate 43,092 downwards.
TCTTGCCTGCTTCCTGTTGCTTACGGGCTTGAAGAGCGAGACGTTCAAGATATTTCGGATCAGTCGTGGATTTATAGACGAACAGCCCGTTCTCCTCCGAGACTATGTCTATCCGGCATCCACTGTGTCCTTTGACTTCGAGTTTCATTCTATTCAAATTGGATGTTCGGGATTATCATACAATGTGCGCCACTGGCTTTTGCTGCCTGAATTCCCACTTCGCTGTCTTCAAAGATGAGGATGTTCTCTGGAACGGAATTCAATGCATTCATAGCTTTGATGTAGATTTCCGGAGAAGGTTTTCCTTCCTTTACATCGCTTCCGGCATATATGAGATTGAAGCAATCGGCAATGCCAAGATAATTGATTACATTCATCAGGTTCTCTTTTCTGGCAGTTGAAGCTACTGCCGTTTTCCCGCCCATAGCCTTGAAGCTCGATATCAATTCTATGAGGGCTTTGTTGGGTCTGAGATACTGAAAAAAGTCGGGATAGCACTGTATCTTTGCTTCCTTGATTCGATCGGCAATTTCGGCATCCGTGATGCCCATTGCCGCCATAAAACTATCGTACCGCAGGCCGAAACACTTACGATACTGCTGCTCTGAGATAGACAGGCCGCACTCGAAGAATGCCTTCCGGTATGCCTTGAGATTTGCATCAAAGGTATCCACCAAAGTACCGTCAAAGTCTGTGATTATTGTATCAATCATAAATACCTTTTCAATTCCTCCGGCGTACCATAACTATAGTATTCTTCCATAGGAGCGAGATAGACTTTCTCACCCTTCTCCAACATATAGTTATACAGCAAGCTTACATAATACTCCGGTTTCTTGAACTTCGGTTCATCCAGAAGCCTGTGGGCAATCTGCTTGAATTCCCTGCCAGTGCTGAAGAAATATGCGCCGCAGAGTGCGTGATTGCTGATGACTTCCTTCTCCGCAGTTCGCTTCACAAGTCCATCTGCGCCTACTTCAGCGTATGAATATTTCGGCTGGTCTGATTCGAAACTTACAAGTGCTCCACCATTCGATTTTTCAATCGGATCGGAAAGAATCGACTTGATTATCTCAATGAACCTCTTGCTCCTGAATTCCAAGTCGCAATCCATAACTATTATGGCATCATCATCTGTAATGGCGGATTCTGCCATAAGACAGGTTTCAACCGCTCCCCTTGTAGTCTTGAGCACGCTGAAAATATTCGCTTCCGGGAGAAAAGACTTGATACCTTTGTCTATCGCATATTTTTCTATATGCTCCTGACGGACAATAAAGGAATATTTCATCCGGATTCCTTCTGCTGAAACACTGCTGATTGCGTGTTTGAACAGAGGCTGCCCGTCAAGTTCAATCAACGGCTTGGGGGTAGTCCATCCGGCCTTTGCAAAGCGAGAACCTTCCCCGGCCATCGGCATTATGATGTGAAGTGGGCGCATATGTACGCTATTTTAGCATCAAATTATTATTCTTTACTGTCAAGGGTGTTGAAATTTTCAATGATATTAAACTGATTTATCATTGAGTGTCGTGTTCAACCACTTGATGTAGTCAAAATACAATTCAAATTTCCGTAATCCAGTAATATATGATGTGCCCATCATAGTATGTATTTTCTTCTTCCCAAGATAGAAACAGTAAGGAATATCATCGTGCCTTTCTTGAGTAAAAATCACAATATTCTTACAGGGTAATAAAGTGGAAAATTCCAACAACTCCTCTCGCGTAAGACTGGCAGACGGATTAATATAGTCTGTTGCCATAATATAGACATTATCCCAATTGATGCGCTTTTTCCGTTCTTCCCACTTTTGGGCAGCCTCTTCATGTGTATGATAATGAGTAAAATAGATTTTAATATCATCAATGTATCCAATAGGAAAAGAATATTCTGGTTCATCGACAAAAACTATCGGTTGAGCAAGATAATGATCTATGTTTCGAAGGAACTTCATGAAATCTCGGATTGTATTTATTCTGAGATTGATAGTAGGAGACTTGAATTGACATCCTGTTATATGGTATAATACCCCCCCCCAGCAGTTTGGCGCAAATAGAGTATAATCTTTGTTATTCAGTTTCCTGTTTCTTATTTTGTGCATCACGTATGCAATAGGCATATGGTTTTTAATTCTTTCTTTAATACCCATAGTATATTTGTATTTTTTAGTATTCAACAATTTTCTTTACGATGCCGGCAACTATATAACTTAACAATATCGTCCATACACATACAATCCAGAGATTCCCGGAAATGAGTGCAAAGCGCCCATATATGGACGTAGTTGCAGTAACAAAGAATAACGGATGTATAAACCACATATATACACTCTTATCCCCAAGTTCAGAAAACACCCTGGAGATAAAAGAATACGTTTTTGATTGACTTGGTTGGAATAGTATCAATATACCGAGAATAAAAATAACCGGTTCAATAAGCCCCAGAACAAGTGAAGGAATAGTTCCCAGTGACGGCATTCTCATCGCCAAAGACAAGATAATACACAAAACAGCAGATAATTTTATATACCACCTGGAAGGTATCCTAATTTTTTCAAATAAATGCGTCCGTCCGAAATAATAGCCGATTATTATCAATGGCGTATTCATAAGGCACACAAGCAATGCTTCTGTCCAAGGATTATCTGCATATTGGGGCACCAAGTAACGATACGCGACAAGGGCAATCACAAATAATGTCACCAATGTCAAAGACCACGGCAGGGGTTTTCTATCTATCAAGCGTCCTAAAAATGGCATTATCATCATTGCCCAAATATAGCAATATACAAACCAACTTACCCACAGTATCGTTTCATCAACGCCTATCATATTGAGCAATAGCACTTTGCCCCCCCTATCGATTGAAGGCATACCGGTAAAGCAAAGAGGAACAATATCGTCCAATACGGCAAGAGCAATTTCTTGATATGACGTAACGAGTATGCAAAATCCTTCTCTTTTGAGAACGAATAGCCGTATCCTATCATAAAAACGAATATCGGCACACAAAGCTTGAAAGTTCCTAATATCCTACTTGTTGTTTCAGACAGAGTCACTCCCATACAATCTCCAGCCCAACCTATATGAAGGATAATCATAAAGACTATCGCAAATCCCTTAATAATGGCGGTCTTGGTTTTGTCAAATGTGATATTTGTACAGTTCATTATAATGACGCCCTAATGAAGTTAATAGATTCTTGCTTCAATTTCTGCCGACAACTGTTTACTTTCTCCCAGTTGATTTCACTGGACAAATTAACATTATCATACGTTATCAACCTTTCCTCAAGCCCGAACATAGAAAGCAGACTCTGGAATCTTGCCAGTCCGCGGCCTTCATTGCCTATCACGAAGAACGGCTTGTTGAAGATAATGCTGAAAACAGTCCCGTGGAAGGAGTCAGTAACAACCATATCCGCTTCGTTGAAGGCAGAAAGCCAATCCTCGACCGGAGGATAGATGCACTTGTCTATGTCGCCGTATAGATTGTATGTATCAGGCGGAAGAACTGGCATCGATTCAAATGGTTTCTTACCTGACTGCCCCGCAATACGGTTGATAATAGCCTGCTTCTGAGGATTCTTATCAAGGACATAGCAGAATAGATTGCCCCTGTTGCTCTTTCTTACCGGACAGAGTTTCAAATAGTCCACGGCATCAAGAAGAAGTGTAGGGTCGAGCGTCTGGATAGCATCCACTCCGAAATGCTCTTTACAGAGTTTGACGGCAGATTCCTCCCGGACAGAAACAGCATCGAACTTTTTGAGTAGTGCCGCACATTGTGCTGTCTGCTCGGGTGAAAAAGTCCAATTGTCGCCACCAAAAGATGCGGCATAACTGATTCTTTTTATCTTACTGTCCTCCGGCAGGAAATCCAGAAAATAATTCGAAATGCACGGAGAATAATATGGCCTCCATACCTGATCACTTCCTACAATTATAGCATCGAGGTGGAGCGAATCAACTGTCTTTGCAAGTTGCTCAGTGGTGTAAATGTGTTCCGAGCGAGGATAGATGTTCTTCTCAACGAACCGGTATGTATTCTTAGCAATATAATCCCTCCTATCCTGCGACACCACATAATGCCAGGACTCGCGCCTGCCCAGAAGCATCTTGACCAGATGTTTGGCATAATAGACACATCCTCCACAAAATGTATATTTGCGGTCGAACTCCCGCTGAAGGACTATGGTCTCGTGCCCCATACGTTGCAGAACAGTCTGCAATGCATAGCACTGCACAAGTCCACCATAGTTGGTGTACAGCGGTTGTGTGAGGATTCCTATGCGCATATCAATATCTTCCCAATATTCGTTTTAGAGATTCTATGCCGCCCTTGCCCAAAGCGGTGCGGATGCTTCCTACTATCTTCTGTTTTATGACAGTCTTGCTGTCTGTCAGGAAAGTACGCATAATCTTATTGGATTCGCTCTCGTCCTGCGACTGCGTAAAGACCTCGAAGATCATAGGATTGTCACCTATCTCGGGTTCTAGAAACCTGCCGGCCTGCTGAAGGAACTCTTCCTTGGTGCTTGCCGTAATATATTCGTAACCCAAGTCTTCTGCATAGTGCTTTACAAGCTGTGGAGACTTGTTGCCATAGTGACCGGCTGCAGCAACAAAACGGTCGGCATCTTCTCCGAGACAGGAGCATATATGGCCGTAATTGCGGAACTCATTGCCCCGGCCATTGTTGACCAGCATAATCCTGACATTGTTCCCCACGTGACGGTTGCCCATAACGTTCATATCATAAAAGAAGGCCAGGTCGCCGAATACTCCGATATGAAGTCTGTCTCTGTTTATCAACGATGAACCCACAAGGGCCGATATTCCGCCATCAATACCGAAACCGCCGACATTGCTGGATGATATGACTGATTTTGGCAGCTGATGATAGTTGTAGCTTCTGAGGGAATGAAGAATTCCCATAAAGAAGTATGACCCATCCGGCAGGCGGTCGTGAATCTGCTGAGCCATCCACATATTGCTGAATGGAAGTTCCTGGAGTTTTGCATAGCACTCTTTCAACTCTTCCTGACAGGCATCATAGAACGAAGCGTGAGATTCATATTGTGCAGGAGTATAAGAGCGGAAAAAGAATTCCTCCGGCATCTCGAAGAGCCTTGCAAGATTGCCGAAAGTGTTTCTTATCTGCCCGTCCTCTGATACCCTCCATACTTCTGTAGTACTAACTCGCGCGAGATCTGCTGAAACTTCGCCAAGATGTATCAATATGTCAACATCAAGAAGGGGTGAACGGTAATTGTCCTGAGTGAAGAAAACAGAGAAATGTGTCTCGAATTTTCCTTTATATCCGCTCGTGTGGTCGCAGAACACCACTGCGTCCTGTGCCTCGCAGAATCTGTCGATGGCCTCCGTTTCGGATGCCGTGAACGGTTTATGCGAGCCGATGAATATTGCCACACGCTTCCCCTCCTGAAGCTCGGGAAGTTCTTTGAATGCTGTGTAGTAATTAACCTTCTGAACCTTTGGAAGTTCCTTCACGGAAAAATCCTGGGAATATGCCGTATGCAGATTGATATGTGCCGGACCGCCTCCGTGACGTGTCAATGCAAGTATTGCCTTGTTGGCCTCGTTTATGCAGTAACGGCTGTCAGACATCTGCTTGACAAGCGGAACGGTCACACTGACCATTGCAATGTCGTTAGGAATCGAGCGCCTGTCTATCTGCTGGTCATAAAGGTGTCCTATTGCATCATCGCCACGGTGTGACGTTATTGCAAGAACCGGCAATTTACGGTAGTACGCTTCCGTAAGGCCTGACATATAGTTGCGAGAAGCCGTCGCGCCGGTGCAACTTATTACCACAGGTTCTCCGCTCTCCGCCGCCATTCCACAGGCAATATATGCAGCACTGCGCTCGTCAACCGAAGAATAGACTTCGAAGAACGGATCATTCTGGATGCTTGCCACAAACGTCATATTTGTAGTGCCGGGAGACGCCACAACACGTTTGATACCATATTCCTTAAGCAATGCTATAACTATCTGGACATTGCGTTCCGTTGTGTAGTGTTTGGGTTCCATATTATTTCCAACGCGCGTTTACCGTGTTGGCGTTATTACAAGTGATTATCTGGCCGGAGATGCATCCACTGGCATCGGAAAGAAGGAAGCAGGCAGTTTCCGCCACTTCTTCGGGAAGATAAACACGGCCTATGATGTTGCCATCATACGAAAGATCTTTCTCTGCTTTGAGTCCAGTCATATCGGAAGCCGTAACTCCGGGCGCGACAGCATTGATGCGGATATCCTCCTTTGCGAAGAGATACGCGAGTCCTTGAACCATACTGTTGATAGCCGCCTTTGTAAATCCATAAGGACGGAAATCCATAGTATCTCCTGTTTCGGACGATATAAAAAGGACATTTGCTTTTCTCTTATTGTCTTTCATCTTGCGGAGAAAAGTTTGAGTCAGGAAGAAAGCTCCTTTGAAATTTGTATCAACCTGCTTGTCGAATGTTTCAGGAGTCACATCAAAGAAAGTATTTTCGTGCAAGGAAATGCCGGCATTGTTAACCAGACAGTCTGCTCCTCCAAGAAGTTCATCCGCCTGATTCATAAAATCTTCGAAGGTGTCAACCTTGCTGACATCAAGTGTCAAATACTTGCAGCCTAACCTTTCGGCAGTTTCTCTCACTGTATTCTCTGTCCGCCCGGCGATAAGGACATCGGCCCCCTCTTTCACAAACTTTTCAGCTATTACCGCACCAAGCCCACGGCCACCGCCGGTGATGATGATTTTCTTACCTATAAGCATATCATTGGGCTGCAAGACCTGGATATTTGCAATTGTCTTATGAATGGGTTTAAACAAATTGATAAAGCGCTTAAAAAACTCTAACATATTATCTTCTAGCAAATTTTACAAATATACTTTTTACCTTCTTCTCCACCTTGCTCCGTTCACCCGGAGTGAACCCGATTGTCATCATCACCATCCCACAGGAAACCACAGATACGAAGCAGGTTATGAACAACCGCGCTATGGATGGCTCCATCAGTTTTACAACCACCAATGGTAGAATTAATGCAAGTACCCCCGTAATATGGGTTTTAAAAACGACCTCCTTCAAATACATTGAATAAGGAATTCCCGTCTTGTCGTGAACGAGCCACAGACGCACAAATATCAGGATATAATAGACGGCAAAGTAAATCGAATAGGCCCATATTGCCGTGGCGCCCAATTTATAGGCAATCCAAGTGAGCGGAAACGGGCTGAAGCCGAATATAGCCATCATTACCTGATACTTCTTGATATCGCCGGTGGCATTTATGAGAGGCAGCAGAGTGCAACCAAGAACTGTAGTCATTGACGCCAATATAGTCCATATGACAAAGGCGGATGAGCCTTCAGGAGGTGTTTTGAGCCAGATTTCCAATATCTGATCGGCCTCAAGCATTATCGGCAAAGATATGATATACATCAGGAAGAACGAGAACTTTGCCCCTCGGCACACAAGCCGGAATGAATCTTCCTTATTCCCAGCCGCATATGATTTGACAATCTGCGGATTCAACGCCATTGTGAAATTGTTCACGAACTGGCTTACAGCCCCGTTAAGTTGGTTGGCAATACCACGCGCTGCATTGACTACAACTCCGAAGAAAACATTCATAAGCATATTCACACCTTGAGTGTTGAATACATAGGCAGTATTCCCGAAAAAACTCCACCCGGCGAATCCCCACATCTCCTTGAAAACAGTCTTGTCAAACTGTGATTTGCCCCTACACTCTTCAAATTTCTTCCAGCAATAGACTGCGTAGATAAAAAACAGGAAAATCTGAACGGAAAGCAACAGGACTGCATATAGTGCAAGTTTATCCACCGGGAAAGAGGTCAGCAGGAACACGATTCCGAGTTTCAGGGCCGCTTCGAGAATACTTATGTACGCAAAAGCCGACATTTTCTCGTGGGCGATAATCGTCGAGTTGAAAGGAACGAAAAACAGAGAGATAATGAAAGATATTATCGAGCAGTGCAGCACCCACTGTGCGGCTTCATATCTTCCTTCGGGAATCTGCATTTTGCTATACAAAAACCATATTCCGATAAGCTCAGCGAGGATTGCAACCGCAACCGCAATAAGAAGTTGCACCTTAAGCGAGGTTGAGAATACCACTTTGAGGCGTTCTTTGTTGCCTCTGCCCAGTTCAACCGTGATGAAGCGGCTGATTGCACTGGAAAGCGTACCAGACAGCATCCCGAACATCGCAACAAATCCGCCGACAGCGTTGTAAACTCCGTAATCCTCGACCCCTAAAACCCGCAACACGACCCTACTGGTGTATAGCGATATACCCAGTAACAAGAACATACGAAAATAAAGCATCATCGTATTCTTCGCTATCCTCTTGTTATTTACTGCACTTTCCAGCATTTATCTGTCATAAATAATAACTATCGTCAATAGCATAAAGGGGGCAGAGCATTTTCGTGAGTTGTTTTTTATTTTCCTTCCGTGGAGAAACTCTAATTCTACCACATAAAGCAAGCCGCCACAAGACTCATAAACTGCATCGATAGTCATGCAGAGTGAATGTCATATGGTAACTTCGTAGTATGTGGAGATACTGCTAAGCTGAGAGATGCCAACCATGTTACAAAACAACCCCTCCGTTCGTTCTCCGTTAAACCTCCGTTCTGAAACGGAGAAATAGCGGAGGTAGAGCGACCTTGGTACGGAGGTGCATAGGAGATGCATAATCTATTATACAGAAAAACGGAAGAGACAGAAAGTGACTGTCTCTACCGTTCATAAAAATATCAATTTACAGGTAACTACTGCTCTTGGGCAACAATAGCAAGGCGCACCGAACATGCGCGGTAACGATCACCTTCCGAAACATGGAAACCTAGACGGCCGAATCGAAAGAAAAATGCATTTGAAGTATTGGATCCTGCAGAAGCAGTATAATAATTACCGTCCGTAGTTTGAAGGTTGGGCCTAAGATCAGAACGAACGCCCGCTGCAGGCAGGAAAAGCAGTCCATTGTTGTCTATTATATTCTGATATATATGATTATCGTTGAAGCTCGCATCCCCCGAGCCTTTATCTGCACTTGACTTATAAATCTTGCTAAGAAAACCTTCTGCATGCGATTTAATTGCAGTATCATCTGCGCCAACATTCGGAACGACAACCAAACCATTTACTGTTGTCCCGTCGTTCATATTAACCGTAGCCAAACCCCACCACTGATTGTCAAATAGATAAGTCCATTCATCTTTCGTCAAGCAGCAATAGTTACCTGTGCCATTTTTCGGATACGCTTGAGTTGCATCAGCATAGAGCGTGACCGGAGAACCACCATTAAACCTAGTCGCCCAATCTTCAGCGAGTTCCGTACCATTTAAATCAGGCTGATAATCACTGTTTTCAGTTGAGCCCTTGAATGGAGGTGTAACCTCACCCCATCCGAAGAGGTCAACGTCAGTATTTGCGGGGATTGTCGAACTGGCATCAACTGAGGTCGGGCGACCCTGGTTTGCGCCTAAATATGAATACTGATCGGGAGCGACTCTCCAATAGGGAGAGGGGTCCCCGGAATCATTAACAGCTGAGCCGATATACTGAAGGTTGCCCTGGGTAAAGTAAACTTCTTTGTTATCGGCAACCTTGAATTTGCTCTCCTTGAGGGTCTCATAGAGAGTCCAGGCAGTCTTTGTAAAGGCAACGGGACCGAAGCTGGAACTGCGGCCGAGGCGATAGTATGAACCGGCAGCGGCAGTGAAGGATTTGCTCTGCTTGGTTGTGGTATAGCCCAATTTATTACCTTGTTGTTCATTTTGACTCCAGGTCTTTCCACAGTCCATATTCACTTCACCGGGGATTAGGGGCATATAGAATGCCTGCTTGTCAAGAAGCGTAACGGAGCCGCGTGTGCCGGTAATGGTACCGGTCCTGACATCGAAGGTGAAGCCGCTGTAATACTGGGCGGAGAGTCCGGTTTCCGTAAGACCTGCAGTTGTAAAGTATCCGAACGCCAGTTTGTTGGTAAAGGAAACTGCGCAGGAAGCGCTGGCAGCAGTTCCCTGAATCTTTCCCGTAGCGTATGCGAGATCCCACTTGTTGAGATCGGGAACCGTTGAGACGGTGCCAATCTCATAAGTGAGTTTGCCATCTGTAGGCGTGAGTTCAGTTCTATTACCCTGATAAACGAATGCGTAATCGTCGGTGATAGCATCACCGGCACCGAGAGTCACGCTGCCTGTGAACTTAGCATAAGAGGTTGAATACTGTGCCGTTGCACTCGTTTTCTGGTTTACTATGTCTCCGGTCTGGTTGAGATCACCAATCTTGGCACCGGATTTCCTTGAATAGACATAAATCTTGTCACCTTCCTTCCATACGCTTTCGAGGGAGGCGTACTCGCCATTGTAGGAGATTGTGGTCTTGGTGTCGGGGATATCGCCGCGGGTAGCCTCAAGGGTGAGGTTGAGGGCCTGGCCTCCGAATTCGTTCTGCTGAAGCTCCTGCTTTGTGCAGCCGGCTGAACAGAGAATGAAAGCGGCTGCAGCAATGAATGTAAATGCTTTTTTCATATTGTTGTTTTTTTATTTGTTCGATTTGATATCAGTTGACTTCCTTGCCACCGTAACCGGGTTTGTTTCCGGAAGGGTTGTCGACATCCTGGTCGTCAACGTTGGATCCGTCATATCCACCCTTGTGGTTCTCGCCATCGGCGTTTTCGCCGCCTTCAACGGCCACACCGCCGTATCCGAGCTTCGCGCTGGCCTCGACTATGGTCGGAGCCTTGCCGGAAGTTGTCCAATCCGTAATTATGGCTTTTCCGCTACACTCGGTCATATTCCAGTTGATATTGCTCCACTGGGTGGTCTCTGTGCTGCCGTCGGGCTTGAGGTAATTGACGCTCATAGTGAGGTTTTGCGCATCCTGAGGCACTACTGCAATGACATAACTGTTAGCGTAGTTCATACGGTTGGTGGGGCTGACCGTTGTGGTGGTCTTGTCCGTGGTGCCGTTGAGCATTTTGGCAAAGACCGGAGTGGGGTTGCCAGTTCTGAGATCGATGCTCATTGCATTCATCAGACCGTTGATGGTTACCGCAGACGCAAGCGTACCCACCTTTTCGAGGTCTGCCGGATCCGCCGGTGAACCCGCAGGGTCGAGCGTAAGCGTGAGAAGTGCCACCATTCCTTCGAATGTGACGGTCTCGGACGGCTTGTACACTTTATTGCCTTCGGTATCCGTAAGGGCTACATTTGTATTTTTGAAATAGAGATGGTTTGCGGCATTCGAGAGGACACCGGTCTGAAGGGAGAGGTCGAACGTGGGATTCACGCTGTCCACCTCCTTGTTGCCAAGATAGAAGAAGTTGACACTTGCCGGGGTGAAGTTGGAGATGGAGCCGGAGAAGGTGCCTTTTTTGTTGGTATTATCCACCGTCGTGCACACGAGGGTTCCATTGATCTGGCCGTTGCTGACCATCACAATCTTGTCCCCTATTTCCCAGTTGAGAAAGCCGCCAGCAACGTATGCCTTCGTGGAGGAGTCCTCCTTCCCCGCAGACATCACGATGTCAGCATTGGCAACCACTTCCATCGCGGGCTCCACCGACCCGGACTCCTCCTTCTGGCAGGAGAAAAGCACAGGCAGCGCCGCGATTGAAGCCATCACCACGAGACATTTTCTGATAATTGATTGTTTCATATATGACTTTTTTGATTTTATCTTTCTGATTCTAGACACCGGGGCCTGTAGGAATCCCAGGGAAATCGAACGTACCATCTCCTCTTGAATCCCGGAGTATCGCCCTCTGTGTCATTAACGGAATCACCTTTACCTCAGGAGTAATATAGGTGGAAGGCATTCCTGTTTCTGTCTTTCTTTCCATAATAATTGTGTTTATTTATATTTATATTATTGATTATCAATAATATATGCCTCCATCGGTGATGGAGGCTCCTGTTCGTTAATTTTTCTTTGAGTAATATGTACAACAAGACCAGCCGCCGTTTCACTCCATTTGAAACTATCTGGCGACATATCAGCAAGATACGGTTCCATCCGCTCTCAACGTTCCCCAATCGCTGGAGGAAGAGGCTGAATCTTACAATTACCTTAAGGCCCGAAGAGGGCTTTGGAGACAGGTATAATCGTTGCAAAGTTACAAAAAAAGCTGATATGTTGAAGGTATTTCAACAAAAAAATCCGTCCAGACGGATGAACGTCACCCTGAACTTGATTCAGGGTCTCCGGTTCAAAGGGATCCCGGATCAGGTCCGGGATGACATCAGTTCTCTCTTTGAATTACACGATAACGTCGTTGAAGGGCTACGAGCACGCTTATCTCTGCAAGGGGATTCAAACCTCGGAATGTGGTGCGCTTCTTCAGTTCGCCAAGCGGCATCTCAAGAAGAAGTTTGGCGATGCATTCGTCGGCAAATGAATTGGTTACGACATTTACTCCGGTAAAATCAAGTACGACACGTTCGTCTCCGTTCAACAAAGGAAGGAGTTGCTGGCGAATGGTCGCTCCCATTTCTCTTGTGCCGAAGTTCTCACCGAACTTGGCGAATTTGAATTCTACCATAGATTGTCCAATTGTACAAGCTTTTACAAGCATTATTGCAATTTTCTTCCTATATTTTTTTGTTGTTAAGTTAGCGGTTTGTAGACGAATTTCATCGCTGTTCTATCTCCGATGTACCAAAGAGCTATCTCGTATAACTGTCGAAGGTGCAAAAAAACGGAAGAGACAGGCAACTGTTTGACTGTCTCTTCCGCTATACAATAGTTCTATCTGATTGATTATCAATACTATATACCCCCCCCCATTTCATTTTCGGGTACCGGCTCCAGAAGGGACGGATGGATAAAGCAGGTGGCGACGCAGGCGATGCCGGTGATGGAGACGATAAGGCGCCTGTCGCCTTTGATGCGTTTGACTACGCCCTCGGCCCCCTGGAAGGGACCGCCTGTGACGCGGACACGCTGGCCCTGAAGGAATTCGCGGTCCACCTCGTCGAGGGCTATGAGGCAGTCCTCGGGGGCGGAGGTGACCAGCATAAAGCTGCGCATCTGCTTCTCGTCTATGACCTGTGGTTCGGTGCGCTTGGGGTTACGGTAGAAAAAAAGTGACCCCGGGCAGCTCTCTATCAGGGTGTCGAGGTATCTTCTTGTGCAATGGATGAACAGGATATTGGACACAATCGGCGCGATGTAGGTCTTCACTCCGTCACGTTGGACAATACTCTTGACCAGAGGACGGTTCTTAACCATCTTCGCGGCAAACCAGCAGAACTCCCGGTCGATTGATTTCACTATAACCTGATTGTACGACAAACCCTGCCGCCGTTTCACTCCGTTTGAAACTATTTGGCAGCATATCAGCAAGATACGGCTAAACCGCTCTCAACATTCCCCAGTCGCTGGAGGAAGAGGTCGAATCTTGTGGCCGTCGATCGGCCGTTATAGGGCTTCGGAATCCCTATAACCGACTCCAAATTTACGCAAATTTTGGAGCAATTGCAATTATCGGTGGAATAATGCGAGGATTTATTATTTTTGCAACACGGAAACAGATGCAGAGAACTGCTCTGCAGTCCGTGGTTTGTGATGTAATCCGAATATCCGATGAAGTTCCAACTTGAATCCGAATACAAGCCGAGCGGAGACCAGCCGGAAGCCATAAGGCAGTTGTCCGCGGCATTGAACGAGGGGGTCAGCGACGTCACCCTTCTGGGAGTCACGGGTTCAGGAAAGACTTTCACTATGGCAAACGTCATAGCCAATCTCCAGAGACCGGCTCTGATTCTCAGCCACAACAAGACGCTCGCCGCCCAGCTGTACGGTGAATTCAAGTCATTCTTTCCGCATAATGCCGTGGAATATTTCGTTTCCTACTACGATTACTACCAACCGGAGGCCTATATTCCGACGACAGACACCTACATCGAAAAGGACCTGAGCATCAACGACCAGATAGACAAACTCCGCCTCAGCGCCGCCAGCGCACTGATGAGCGGACGCAGGGACGTGATAGTGGTCTCCTCCGTCAGCTGCCTGTACGGCATAGGAAATCCCGACGATTTCCACGAGCAGACCATAGTGGTCAGGAAGGGCGAGACCAGGAGCCTGACAGGCCTCCTCTACAAACTGGTGGATGCACTTTACAGCCGGACCGAAATCGATTTCAAGCGGGGGACCTTCAGAGTACACGGAGATACCATAGATGTTTTCATGGGAGGAGCGGACGAAGCCGTCAGGATAGAATTCTTCGGTGATGAAATTGACAGTCTGAGTCTGATAGACCCCGTGACGGGAGCGCACCTTGAAGATCTTGAGGAAGCGAGCATATGCCCCGCCAACAACTTCGTCACCACCAAGGAACGATGCATTGCCGCAGTAAGCAACATCCAGGATGACCTCGTAAAACAGATCGACTACTTCGAAAGCATAGGAAAGGGGCTGGAGGCGAAACGCCTGAAACAGCGCGTAGAGTATGATCTGGAAATGATAAAGCAAATGGGCTACTGCCCCGGCATCGAGAATTATTCCAGATATTTTGACGGACGCAAGGAAGGGCAGCGCCCCTTCTGCCTTCTGGACTATTTCCCGAAGGACTTCATCACTTTCATAGATGAAAGCCACGTTACCCTTCCACAGGTCCACGCGATGTTCGGGGGTGACCACAGCCGCAAATCCATTCTGGTGGAATATGGTTTCCGCCTGCCGGCAGCCGCCGACAACAGGCCGCTCAAGTTCGAGGAGTTCGAGAACCTGACTGGGCAGAAAGTGTATGTCAGCGCCACACCGGCGGACTACGAGCTGGAGAAATCCGGCGGTCTGGTCGTGGAACAGGTGGTGAGGCCCACAGGTCTTCTGGACCCTCCGATTGAAGTCAGGCCTATAAAGAACCAGGTAGATGACCTCGTCGAGGAAATACGCAAGCGCAGCGAGCAGGACGAGAGAGTGCTCGTGACCACGCTTACCAAACGCATGGCCGAAGAACTCAATGAATACCTCTGCCGCATAGGTGTACGTGTCCGATATATCCATTCCGATGTCGACACCACCGAAAGGGTTGAGATAATTGAAGATTTCAAACAGGGCTTGTTTGATGTCCTTGTCGGCGTGAACCTGCTCCGCGAGGGACTTGACATACCTTCCGTATCGCTGGTGGCCATACTCGATGCCGACAAGGAGGGTTTTCTGCGCACTGCCAGGGCTCTCACCCAGACTGCGGGACGCGCGGCAAGAAACGTGAACGGACTGGTGATAATGTATGCGGACAACATAACGAAGGCAATGGATGAAACCATCCGCGAAACCAACCGCAGACGCAAAAAACAGACAGAATACAACAAGCTCAACCACATCACGCCCAAACAGATAGAGACAAAAGTCAACACTCTGGCCTCCGAACTTAATCCGAGACTTGCAAACGGAACGACCGGTCGGGTGAGTGCGGCGAATTCCTATGACAATCCCGTCTATATACCCAATCCGTCGGATCTCGGCAAAGGCAGCGTGAGCGTCGGATTCGGGCACGATTCTCGCAGGGAGGAAGGAGCCGCATACAAAGACGGATTCATCACGGCCGATCTGGCAGCCGTCCTGCAGGATCCTGTCATCAGGGCGATGAGCAGGGAGCAGATAGAGAAGATGGCCGCAGAAGACAAACTTAGAATGAAAAAAGCCGCCGCCGAACTTGATTTCACCGCAGCGGCGCATTACCGCGACGAAATGTGGGCTTTACAGGAATATCTGAAAGTATGGAAGAGCAAATGATTCAACGTGCCCGGGCAATAGCCCTTGAAGTCCTCAAGGATGAGACAAGAAGCAACGGCGCTCCATTCATGGAACACCCGGATGCAGTGGCCGCCATCGTCAGGGACGAGATAGGCCTTGGAGAAGAGAGCATTGCGGCCGTATACCTCCACGAGGCCACAAGGCGTCATAAGGATATCCCTCTTGACGGCTTTCCGGCAAGCCTGCTCAACATTGTTGACGGACTTAACAGGATATCAACCATCAAGCCCAAGGATACCCGTCTCGAAGCCGAAAATTACAGGAAGCTGATAGTTCAGTATTCCACAGATCCCAGGGTGACCGTCATCAAGATTGCCGATCGTCTGGAGATAATGAGGAGCCTCGCCATCTTCCCCAAGTCATCAAGAGACCAGAAGATACTCGAGACGCTGATGCTCTACATTCCCCTTGCTCACCAGTTGGGGCTGTACAACATAAAAAGCGAACTGGAGGACATATATTTCAAATATGCCGACCCCGAACAGTACAGGGCAATCACGAACAAGCTGAAAGCCACCGAACAGGACAGGATACGGCTTACAGAAAAATTCATCGAACCCCTCAAGAAGAAACTGACCGATGAGGGCATAGCCTACAAGCTCAAGGTACGCACGAAGACCGCATATTCCATCTACAGGAAGATGCAGGTTCAGAAGGTTCCGTTCGAGGGAGTGTTTGATGTGTTCGCCATACGTTTCATCATTGACGGGGCAAAAGACCACAAGGAGGAGCTGGACCTTTGCTGGAAAGTGTTCGGATTCGTGACGGAGAAATACGAATCCGACACGAAGCGCCTGCGTGACTGGCTCACCAACCCGAAGCCCAACGGTTACGAGTCACTCCACATCACTGTAAAGAATGAGCTCGGCAATTACATCGAAGTGCAGATACGCACCAAACGGATGGACGACATTGCCGAAAGCGGTCTGGCATCCCACTGGTCATACAAAGGCATCAAAAGCGAGAAGACACTCGACAACTGGCTGACATCCGTCCGCCACACACTGGAGCACGGAAAGGCGATGTCCGCAGACGATCTGCCCACGCCGCCCAAAGACGAGATATTCGTCTTTACCCCCACGGGAGAGTTGAAAATCCTCCACGAAGGCGCATCCGTTCTGGATTTCGCGTTCAGCATACACAGCGGACTCGGATGCAAATGTACGGGAGGCAAGGTTAACGGAAAGGCTGTTCCCATCAAAGAGAAACTTCACACCGGTGACAGTGTCGAGATCTTCACTTCCAAGAACCAGCATCCGGGCAAAGACTGGCTGAACTGGGTTGTCACGTCCAAGGCACGCACAAAAATCAAGCAGGAACTTGACGCCGAGGAAAGAAAAGCCGCGGCAGAAGGCCGTGAGTTGCTGGAACGCAGACTGCGCAACTGGAAACTGGAGTTTACGGATGAGATGATGCGCGAGATGATGAAGGGCCTGAAAATTTCATCCAACATAACTTTCCTGGCCGGCATCGCCCAGGAAACCATAGACGTGAACGATGTCAAGGCATTCATTCTGAAACACAACGAGAAAGTTGAGGAGGAAGTTCAGGAGGAGCGCATCGATAAGGCGCAGTTCAGGGCGGGAGGTTCCGCAGATGATATTCTGGTATTGAATGCCAAAAACGTCAAGGGTCTGGACTACAGGATGTCAAAATGCTGCAATCCCGTGTTCGGGGATGACGTGTTCGGCTTCGTTACCAGGACGGCGGGCATCAAGATACACCGGATATCCTGTCCCAATGCCGCAAGACTCCTTGAAAAATATCCGTACCGCATCCAGAAAGTGATCTGGCAGAGCAATTCCGAGACAAGTAATTTTCAATGCACTCTCAGCATTACAGCAGAACTGGACCACTCCGTACTGGCATCGATAATGGACATTATAGGACAGTTCAAGGCTTCGATGAGGGCGTTCAACGTCAATGAAAACAACCGTCAAGGCACCTATGAGATTTCTGTCAGGCTGCTTGTCCCTTCAAGTATGGAACTGGATAAGATAATTTCGAAGATAGGCGGCCTTCGCCAGGTCCTGAAAATCCGCAGGGCATAGGATTATTTCTTCCTGTTGCGATTGTTCAGAGCCCGCTGGAATGCACGGGCATTATTGATATGCTCGCTGAACGTACGCGCGAACCTGTGGGACCCGTTGAAAGACGGATCGGCGCAGAAATAGAGATTCCCACCGCCGTAATCCGGATTGAGCACAGCATTCAATGTATTTCTGTCAGGCACATATATCGGAGCAGGAGGGAGTCCGGCGTGCAGGTATGTATTGTACGGAGAATCATAACTGAGCATCCGTCTGAGAATCCTGTTGACCTTATAGTCATAGCAGAAAGCAATCGTGGGGTCCGCCTGCAGTTTCATCCCGCGATTGAGACGGTTGAGATAGACGCCTGCAATCTTCGGCATCTCGGGCACGTAGCGTGTCTCCCCGCTGACAATCGAAGCAAGTACCGATACCTCCATCTGCGTCAGACCCAGCTTTGAAGCCTTGGCTTTGTTTTCCTCTGTCCAGAACGCACGATATGCGTCGTTCTGCTTCGCAAAGATATCCCCGACCGATGCCGTCCAGTACATTTCGTACGTGTCAGGAACGAACATTGCGAATATGGTTTCCGGAGTGAAACCGAACTCCCGGAGCATGTCCGCATCATCCATGGCCTTCCTTACCGTTGCGGAATCAACCATCATCTGGACCGATATCTTGCGGGCTATGTCATCCCTTCTCCTCAGAGTGCCGGAAAGGACGAGATTGACAGGAGTCTGCCACCCGTTGTTGAGCATTCTCGCCACATACACGGCAGTATTCCCGGGCTCGACCACATAGTGGCCGGGTTTGCATAGCGAGGCCACCTCGTGCTTTTCAAAAACAAGCGGAAGCCTTCCCGGCCATCTGACTCCGGCATTGGCCACCAGCGTATCGATTATGTCCGATACCCGGGTGTCCGGATAAACATATAAATCCGTTCTCTCGGCAAAGTCCGGCAATTTATTGTCCCTCAACCAATTGAACGCATAAATGAACAATACGGAGGCACAGAGCGCAAGAATGGTGATTATGATATGTTTCGTTTTCATCTGAGCAGAATAGTGTCACCGTCACGGACAGTATGGTCCGATCCGAATCCGTTGAGTTTGCAGATAGACTGAAGCCTGACACCGAAGCGTTGCGCAATATCCCGGAGGGATTCCCCGTCGTGATCGACTATGTATTTGTCAAGCCCTTTCTCAGCTTTATTTTTCTTGCGTTGAAGATATACCACCGTGCCCTCTTCCAATGGGCCGTCAGATTTCAAGTCATTGAAATGCAGCAATTCCCTGACAAAGAGGCCCTGGGACACCGCGATGGACGAATAGGTTTCACCCTTGACGGAAGTGATGAAAGGGACCCCGTTTCTGGTCATCACGTCACGCGACAACTTGAAACGGCACTCTTCACAGTATTCACGCTTATACCTGGCCGGATCGAGTTTCTTGGGTGCCTCTATGGCGAGAGGAGACTCCGGCACCGCGATATCGTCATCACTGCCGCTGTATTCACCCCGGTTGCCACGGCCTTTTCTGTCGAAACGATACAGTTTGTAGTCCTCTATCACCTTTATCAGTTTTGCAGGATATGCGGGATCCGTCGCATAACCGGCCTTCTTGAGACCGTGAGCCCAGGCCTTGTAATCCGTAGGTTTGAGGTCGAACAGACTCTTGTACCGGTCTCTGTACCTGAGGAAGTCGGAATGATCGCGGAATGACTGTTCGGCAGTGGGATATACCCTGAAACATTCACCTTTGGCATCATCGTCCTGATACATTTTCCTGCCCTTCCAATCATTATGGCACTTGATACCGAAATGATTGTTGCCCTTGGCCGCCAAAGCTGAAAGGCCGGCACGTGATTCCACGAGTCCCTGCGCCAGTGTAATGGACGCCGGAACTCCGGAGCGCTCCATTTCACTGACAGCGATTCCGGAATACTTTTCTATGTATTTCTCCTGGGGGCTCCTGTCGGCGGCAAGGCACAGAAGCGACATCAAAATCAAAAGAAAACGTTTCATCATCGAAAGATACTAAAAATCGATGACATCTCCATCATTGACGGCATACGTTTCAGGAAAGAGGTTCCGGCACTCCGCCAGATATGCCTCGAAATCACTGATCCTGGAAGAATAATGCCCCACAAGAAGCTTGGATGCGCCAGCCTGCAATGCGCAGTTTGCGGCATCCCCGGTTGTAGAATGGTAGCGGAACTCCGCCTTATCCTTCATATCCTGCCGGTAGGTTGCTTCATGGTAAAGGATATCCACTCCCCTTACCCATTCCGGCAATTCAGCAAACGGAGCCGTATCCGAACAATATGCATAGGACACCGCCGGAGCCTTTTCCAACTGACGGACAGACCTTATCTCGTCAAAAC
The DNA here is from genome assembly GCA_045598165.1 of Candidatus Cryptobacteroides sp. Lineage (GTDB taxonomy): Bacteria > Bacteroidota > Bacteroidia > Bacteroidales > UBA932 > Cryptobacteroides. The sequence goes on along the minus strand of JAZLLN010000090.1, from coordinate 22,864 downwards.
GGAAACCGTAGCAGTCTATTTTGTGACGGAGCGGGAAGGCCGTCACTTTGACACATTTTGATATGTGAACGGTTTCCGGTTCCTTCATATTGAGCGGATGATGCACGATCTCATAATTGACGCCTTCACCGAAATAGTTCAGGAAGAACTTGAGAATACCGCCGAATGATTGCGGAGCATAGATATGAAGTTCCTGCGTACGTCCGTACATGGCCATGGTGGAAAGCATACCGAACAAGCCGAATACGTGGTCCCCGTGTATGTGGGACAGAAAGACAGCCTCGACTTTCAGGAACGACAGATGCATGCGTCGGAACTGCTGCTGCGCACCTTCACCGCAATCGATTAAGAACAAGCGCCCATGCACGGAAAGGGCCTGAGCGCTTGGATTTCTATCAGAAATGGGCATAGCCGAAGCTGTGCCCAATATCTTAAGAGAGAAGTTCATTCAATTACTCGCCTTTGGTGAGTTTCTCCTTGAGAGCCGCAAGTGCGTCGATGTCACCGAGAGTTGTCTTCTCAACTGCGGTGTTGACCTTCTTGATTGCTTTCTTGGTGTTCTCAACTTCAGCGGCTGCCGCTTTCTCCTTAACCTCTGCATAAGTGCGGAGATGGCTTACGAGAATGCGGCGGGTGCTGCGGCGAAGCTCGACAACACGGAACTGGAGAGTCTCACCTGCAACAGCCTGCTTGCCATCCTCCTTTACGAGGTCGCGGGTGAAAGCAAAGCCTTCAGCGTCTCCTCCGAGAGCGATGTTCGCGCCCTTGTCGGTAAGAGAAGCGACTGTGCCCTCAACTGTTGAGCCTACGGGGAACTTGGCTTCAATCTCATCCCAAGGGTTGGGTGTGAGCTGCTTGTGGCCGAGGCTGAGTTTATGGTTGGCCTCATCGAAATCAAGAATCTGAACATCGAGGACATCACCGGGAGCGACAACCTCTGAAGGATGCTTGATCTTGTTCCAGGAAAGGTCGGAAATGTGGACGAGTCCTTCTACGCCGTCCTCAAGTTCTGCGAACACACCGAAATTGGTGATGTTGCGTACAGTGGCCTTATGCTCGCTGCCAACAGGATATTTGGCGCGGATATTCTCCCAAGGGTTCTCTGTGAGCTGCTTGAGTCCGAGAGACATCTTGCGGGCCTCACGGTCGATTGAAAGGATCTGGGCCTCAACCTCGTCACCGACTTTGAGGAATTCCTGTGCGCTGTGAAGACGAGGGCTCCAGGACATCTCGGATACGTGGACAAGACCTTCTACACCGGGCTCAATCTCAATGAATGCGCCGTAGTCGGCAATGAGGATAACTTTACCCTTAACCTTGTCACCGACCTTGAGGTTCTCGTCAAGAGCATCCCAAGGATGTGCTGTAAGCTGCTTGAGTCCGAGAGCGATTCTCTTCTGCTGCTCATTGAAGTCGAGAACGACGACCTTGATCTTCTCATCGAGAGCGACAACCTCCTCAGGATGGTTGATACGGCCCCAGGAAAGATCTGTGATATGGATGAGACCGTCAACTCCACCGAGGTCGACGAATACACCGTAATTGGTGATATTCTTGACAACGCCTTCGAGTATCTGGCCTTTCTCGAGCTTGCCGATGAGTTCTGCGCGCATCTTCTCCTGCTCGGCCTCAAGAAGGGCCTTGTGGGAAACGACCACATTGCGGAACTCCTGATTGATCTTGACAATCTTGAAATCGATTGTCTGGTTGACGAACACGTCATAGTCACGGATGGGCTTGATGTCAATCTGTGAACCGGGCAGGAACGCCTCGATTCCGAATACGTCGACAATCATACCACCCTTGGTGCGGGTCTTGACGAAGCCCTTGACGATTTCATCGTTCTCGTATGCCTCGTTGACTCTATCCCAAGACTTGAGGGCGCGGGCTTTCTTGTGGCTGAGCACGAGCTGGCCTTTCTTGTCCTCTGCGGTCTCCACGAACACCTCAACCTTGTCACCGACTTTGAGATCAGGATTGTAACGGAACTCAGGAGCCATGATGACACCCTCGCTCTTGCCACCGATGGTGACTACGACCTCACGCTTGTTGATAGCTGTGACCTCTCCCTCAACGACCTCGTTTTCAACGACCTTTGAGAGAGTCTTGTCGTATGCTTCCTCGATAGCCTTCTTGTCGGCGCTGCCATAAACGTCACCGCTCTCGAATGCGTCCCAATCGAAATCCTCAGGTGCAATGGATGCGTTTGTGCAGGCTGCAACCTTGGTTTCCTTTTTCTCTGCCTTAGGGGCAGTTTCCTTGACTTCTTCCTTGACTTCTTCTTTGACTTCCTCTTTTACCTCAGCCTTGGCCGCCGCTTTGGGAGCCTTGGGTGCCTCAGCCTTCGGAGCCTCCTCCGCCTCGGAGGCATCGGCTGCGATGATTACGACCTCTGCCTCAGGAGCGTTTGTCTTGACGGACTCGATACCGTTCTTTGCGCTCTCTTCGGTAGCATACATCTGGCTGGAACCGATAACCTGATGGTTTCCGGCCTTGAGGTTAAAGTGGAACTTGCCGTTTTCGGCCTGCTTCAACTCATAGCGCCCGTCGAGAGGAGCGTTTTTCTTGACTGAAGCGATTCCGTTCTCACAGGACTTCATGGTGGTGTACATCTCTGACGAAAGGATGATCTGACCGTTGGAAGCCTTGAGATTGAAATAGTTCTGACCGTCTTTAGCGGTCTTGATTTCAAATTTTCCCATAATAGTTGATCAAAAAAACAAACTAGTAGTTGAACTTTATGTATTGAGCCCGCGGGCATGAACCCGCAAAAGCGTGCAAATATAGACAAATATTCTTAATTTTGTATGTTTTTTCGTGATTATTTCCGCACGATGGATGTAATTATCAATTGGTTAAGGGATGCCGACTCCTGGATTCAGATAATTTCTCTGATTTCAGGCATCATTTATATGGTGATGCAGGTAGTCCAGCATAAATGGATGTGGTATCTGGACCTCGTGACCTGTATCACGGCCCTGACCGTTGCGGCCATCAATTTTCAGGATGGAATGTGGGCGCCTCTCTGGGCTCAGGTAGGCCTCAACGCCTGGTTCATCGCAATGGCCGCGTGGGGCATTTTCCATTGGAAGGAACTTGACGAAAGCAGCAATGGGGAGCTGCACGTCGTCAAACTCTCCGTACGGAGGCTGCTGCTGACAGTCATCCTGCTGGCAGTCTGCACGCCGCTTGTATGCTATCTTTATTCCGTAACCAACGACCCGAGTCCCGTTCTTGAAGGCATATCATTCACGTTCAGCATCTTTGCCGCCTGGTATCTGTCCTGCTCCCATCTGGAGAACTGGTATCTTTGGATTGCGGCAGATATGGCAGTCACGCTGCTGTTTGCGCAGCAGGGAGACTGGTGGATGGCGGCGCTGTATGCCTGCTACATCGTCTCTGCCGTCATCGGCCTCGCGTTCTGGAAAAGGAAAGGGGTCTGTGTTCAGGGATGAAACTCCACCCTGTTGACTATTGACCTGCCGAGAGTCAGGGAATCGGCGTATTCGAGATCGTCACCGAATCCAAGCCCTCTTGCAAGAGAGGTGACACGGCATCCGGTCTTCTCCAGCTGACGATAGATGTAGAACGAAGTGGTCTCCCCTTCCACGTCGCCGCTGAGGGCGAGAATAACCTCGGTACCTTCATTCACGCGGCTGACAAGTTGGGGAATCGAGAGGTCGGACGGCGCGATGCCGTTGATAGGCGAGATGATACCCCCGAGAACGTGGTACACGCCGCGGTACTGCCCCGTAGCCTCGATGCTCATCACGTCACGCACGTTCTCCACGACGCATATCTGCGAATGGTTGCGCGCCGGATCCGCGCAGATGGAACATTCATCCCCGTCGGCTATCATGGAACAATGACGGCAGTAATGCACATCCGTGGCCAGACGGTCTATGGCCTGCGCGAACCTGTGTATGTTTTCCTGCGGCTGACGCAGCAGATGGAGCGCAAGCCTCACGGCACTTCTTCCACCGACTCCAGGAAGGGAACTGATGGCATCCACAGCGTCCTGCAACGCTTTTGAAGGATATTTTTCGTTTTGGAACATATTATGATACAAAGATAAAAACATTTTTCTTATATTTGCGGGCCGACTTCTCCGTGCTGTCGGCTAACCCGTAAAAGTTTAACCCTTCCGACAAAGTGCCGGGATAACCAGGAAGGCAAAATGATCAAGATTTTCTACAGACTCGGGCAGGATATCGCCATCTCCCAGTCTCAGACGGAGTTTGCTGCTATCGGCAAAGAAAATGTTCTCTGGATAGATCTTCTGGACCCTACAGGAGATGAAAAGAGAGCGGTCGAATCGTATCTGGGTACCGAAATCCAGTCAAGGGCGGAAGCCGAAGAGATTGAAAGTTCCTCACGTTTCAGCGAGGAGGGGAAGATTGTGTTCGCCAACACCAACTTCCTGTCCCCCGCAGACGATGAAATGCTGATGGATCCGGTATCGTTCATTATGTCCGGAAAGATTCTGACCACGCTCAGGGAAATTCCCCTGCGATCTTTCACGACCATCCAGAACAAGATGCAGGCACGCCCGGAGATGTTCGAAGACGGGTGGCACATATTCGTTGAGATTATGGACAAGCGCGTCGACCTCGACGCCGATATTGTGGAGCTTATCTCCAAAGACGTAAGCCAGTTCAGCAAGAGAATCAATCAGAAGGAAGACATCAACGAGGAGTTCCTGCTCGACATCAACCAGCTGCAGGAAAACGCAATGTTTGTCAGGGAGAACGTTGTGGACAAGCAGAGGCTCATCTCAAACATCCTGAAGAGCAAACTGTGTCCCAAGGACGCAGACCTGCGCGAGGACCTGGGCATCATACTTCAGGACATTTCATCTCTGATCAACCACACGAACTTTGCCTTTGAGCGTCTCGAATACCTGCAGGATACTGTAGTCGGTATCATCAACCTTGACCAGAACAGGATAATGAAAATCTTCACTTTCATATCCCTCCTGCTGATGCCCGCCACACTGGTTGCGAGTTTCTACGGAATGAATGTCACTCTTCCGCTCGCAGGCATCTCCTGGGCCTGGCTCATTATTCTGTTGACAATGATTGCGATGCTCGTGAGCATCTGGTTCATTTTCAAGAAGCGCCGGATGCTCTGACCGGCCTACATCAGATATTCGGACATATCCTTTCCCTCGATGCGCCCCTCCCTGATAAAGGTGGAGGATATTGTCACGAGAGGAGCATCTATCAGGTGGATTCTGTACTCCGGATTTTCAGACAGGAGTTCTTCCCTGATTTTCTCCGAATCATAACCTTCACGGGGAAAGACTTCTATGCCATATTCAAGCAGAATACGGTCGTAATGCTGCCACCTGCGGAAACTTTCAAGATTGTCGGCACCGATGATCAGGGTGAAATCGTTCTCCGGTTCACGCTGCTGAAGGGCATCCAGTGTCCTGCAGGTGTAATGGGGAGGGTCCATATGCAATTCGATGTCATCCACCCACACATGAAGCTGGGGATGGCGGCAAACGGCATCCACCGCAGCATTATACCGGTCAAGCGCAGTCAGGTTGTTAAGTTCCGACTTGAACGGGCTCTGAGGGGATACCACCAGATATACCCAGTCGAACTCCCGGTCAGACGTGAGGAATTCCATAATGGCCTGATGGCCTTTGTGCAGGGGGTCGAAAGATCCGGAATAAACTGCTATTCTCATTTGCTCAGAAATTCATCGACAATTCTCTCCGATTCGTTGAATGTCTGTTCCAATACGTCATTGACAAGTTCGCAATCGAACTTTCCGTGGGCGAAATCAATCTCCCAACGGGCCTTGGACAGCCTTTCGGAGATAGCCTCCTCCGTATCAGTGCCTCTGCCGCGAAGCCTCTTCTCAAGCACCTCCATTGACGGCGGAAGGATGAGAACGGACATCGCCTTGTCTCCGAAATATTTCTTGAGATTATATCCGCCCTTCACGTCAACGTCGAAAACTATGACGTGACCGGCATTCCAGATTCTGTCCACTTCCGACTTCAGAGTGCCATAAAACCTGTTCTGATATACCTCTTCATACTCCACGAAAGCATCCTGCGCAATCAGGGAACGGAACCTGTCCGCGTCTATGAAATAATATTCAACGCCATCTTTCTCAATACCGCGCGGCGCTCTTGACGTAGCGCTGATGGAGAACTCAAACTCTGGATGCAGTCGCAGCAGATGCCCGACTACCGTACTTTTTCCGGCACCCGAAGGAGCTGAAAAGATGATGACTTTGTTTCCCATTCCCTATTCTTTATTTCGACAAATTTAACTAAATTTGTGAGATTTCTGATTTGGAATCTATTTTATCACTAATTTATACTTATGGTATCATTCAAAGAACTCGGACTTGTCAACACCCGTGAGATGTTTGCCAAGGCAGTAAAGGGCGGCTATGCCATCCCCGCTTTCAATTTCAACAATATGGAACAGCTTCAGGCCATCATCAAGGCCTCTGCTGAAACAAAATCACCCGTCATCCTTCAGGTCAGCAAGGGAGCCCGCAACTATGCGAACCAGACTCTCCTCCGCTACATGGCCCAGGGTGCTGTGGAATATGCAAAGGAACTCGGTTGGGAGAATCCCCAGATCTGCCTTCACCTCGATCACGGCGACAGCTTCGAGCTCTGCAAGAGCTGCGTCGATTTCGGTTTCTCTTCCGTAATGATCGACGGATCATCTCTCCCTTACGAGGAGAACATCGCCCTCACCAAGAAGGTTGTCGAGTACGCACACAAATATGACGTCACCGTAGAGGCTGAACTCGGTGTCCTCGCCGGTGTGGAGGATGAGGTTTCCGCAGAGGAATCACACTACACAAAACCCGAGGAAGTCATTGACTTCGCCACCCGTACAGGCTGCGACTCCCTCGCAATCTCCATCGGAACAAGCCACGGTGCATACAAGTTCAAACCCGAGCAGTGCACCCGCGATCCCAAGACCGGCCGTCTCGTTCCCCCTCCCCTCGCATTTGACGTTCTCCACGAAGTCGAGAAGAAGCTTCCCGGATTCCCCATCGTACTCCACGGATCATCTTCAGTTCCCCAGGAATATGTCGACATCATCAACGCCAACGGTGGCAAACTGCCCGATGCGGTAGGTATCCCCGAAGAGCAGCTCCGCGAGGCGGCCAAGAGCGCTGTGTGCAAGATCAATATCGACTCCGACAGCCGTCTCGCCTTCACAGCCGCTGTCCGCAAGGTCTTCAATGAGAAACCCGGCGAGTTCGATCCCCGCAAATACTGCGGTCCCGCACGCGACCTTATGACAGAGCTTTACAAGCACAAGATTGTGAACGTTCTCGGTTCTGACGGAAAGGCCTGCTAAACCACAGCACATACGAACATTATAGAAGAAAGCGGCCATTTCCGGTCGCTTTTTTCGTTTCGTTCTGAATATTGCTCAAGAAACAATCCGGCTCACAACGTCCCTCTCCAATTCGAATATCCTAGCCAACTGTGGTATGGTAGTACGAAAACTGTGACAAACATAAGTCAGAAGCCTATATTTCTTTGTAGCGGGAAGTTTATCGACATTTTCGTTGAACCACCTTTGGCTGACATCGTTGACCTGCCTTAAGAAATCATTGTCGCTCATCATTTTACGCGGAGCATCAACTAATCGGAGTTGCATCTCGGCTACAGGAGTCACTCCTATCATTTTTAGGAAATACGCCTGATTGCCGCAAAATGCCGCTTCAAGATATCGCCAGTCACAGACCGTTGCAGGAATAATACAACCATTTTTGTCCAACATCCATCTGACTCCAGACAAATCCTCATCTGTGTGCATCAATCTGCGTTTTTCTCTTTTATTCAGTCCTCTCACCTCAACTCCTTCTATGCGGGCTCTATCACAAAACATTCCGGAATATCCTGACCAGCGATATATCAGAGCACTTTCCGCGCCATTGTCTATGGCATTTCTGATGTCATACGCGATGGCATTGCGCAGATACCAGTCAGTATCCAAAAATATTGCTTTGGTGTTGACGTGCTTCATCGAAGATTTCTCCGAATATTTCTTCCCGAAATACATAGAGTAACACCGCTTCACTTCATCACCATATTTTTCCGCCTCTTCCTGACTCTTCGCCAGAAGGACCATGTGCGCATGATTTGAAACGACGACATACATTACCACAATCACTCTACGCCTCAATGCGCACAAAACGATACATTTCACGAAATAATCATAATCAGTATCATCCCGACACAGTATTCTGCATTCCAAACCATGCATACTTAAGTGAAACGGAAACACTTTACAGACCTCTCCACCAGGCAACTCCTTCAACGGGCAACGTTCAAATCTCATAAATCAAAAATTTCTGTTGTCCGCATAATAATCATTATTAGCAGCAAAGGAGATAAAAAACGTATAAATCTGACAGTTTCATGGGCGAGGTCGGATTATATGCTTGAGACCTCGCCCGGCGAAAAACAGACAAGTTATTGACTAATAATATTTTACTCTTTTAACAATGGGCTAAATCCCGCCCCTAAAATCCGACCTCGCCCATAATTATGATTACCAGCCGAAGTCACTGAATCATCAGCCAGCCACTGAAGCCCATATTATCCAGAACAAAGGAAGCGCACAAAAAAGAGGCCGACCTTGCAGTCGACCTCTCCATAAAACTTGCCACTTAGGCATCACATATAAGTTACCATCAGTTTTTACTGCTCTTCAGGCTGGTCATTGCCTCCACCGTAGTCCGGCTGAGGGCCTCCCTGCTGACCGGCTCCCGGGTTGAATCCGGCACCTGCATTGGGATCGAATCCCTGTCCGCCGGGCTGGCCTGCGCCACCCTGTGCAGCCTTTGCCATATCTTCGGATGCGGCGTGCCATGCGGCTTCCAGATCCGCTGTATATTTCTCGATATCGGCGAGATTCTGATTCTTCACGGCCTCCTTGAGAGGATTCAGGGCAGCCTCGATAGCTGACTTCTTGTCTGCAGGAATCTTGTCACCGTAATCCTTGAGATTCTTTTCGCTCTGGAACACCATTGCGTCCGCATTGTTGATCTTGTCAACGCGCTCTTTCTCAATCTTGTCGGCCTCCTCATTCGCCTTGGCCTCATCACGCATTCTCTGGATTTCATCATCCGAGAGTCCGCTGGAAGCCTCGATGCGGATGTGCTGCTCCTTGCCGGTAGCCTTGTCCTTTGCGCTCACGCTGAGGATACCGTTGGTATCGATATCGAAGCTCACTTCGATCTGAGGTATTCCACGGGGAGCCGGTGCGATGCCGTCAAGATGGAAGACGCCGATCTGCTTGTTGTCCTTGGCCATAGGGCGCTCTCCCTGAAGCACGCGGATCTCAACTGAAGGCTGATTGTCAGCGGCCGTGGAGAATACCTGGTCCTTATGGACGGGGATGGTGGTGTTGGACTCGATGAGTTTTGTCATCACTCCGCCGAGTGTCTCGATCCCGAGAGAAAGAGGAGTAACGTCGAGAAGGAGGACATCCTTCACGTCACCGGCAAGCACACCACCCTGGATTGCGGCGCCGATGGCAACCACCTCGTCGGGGTTGACGCTCTTGTTGGGCTCCTTGCCGAAGAACTGCTTCACCATCTCCTGAACCTTGGGGATACGTGTGGAACCTCCCACAAGAAGCACCTCGTCAATCTGGGATGCGCTCAATTTTGCATCCTCGAGAGCCTTGCGGCAAGGCTCGATGCTGCGGCGGAAGAGCTCGTCACAAAGAGCCTCGAATTTGGCACGTGTGAGAGTCTTCACAAGATGCTTGGGCATTCCGTCGACGGCTGTGATATAAGGCAGGTTGATTTCTGCGCTTGCGGCGTTGGAAAGCTCAATCTTCGCTTTCTCTGCGGCTTCCTTGAGTCTCTGAAGAGCCATAGGGTCCTTCTTGAGATCCATTCCGCCGTTCTCGGATGCGAATTCACCGGCAAGCCAGTCAATGATTGCCTGGTCGAAATCATCTCCACCGAGATGGGTGTCGCCATTCGTTGACTTCACTTCGAAAACGCCGTCACCGAGTTCAAGGATGGAGATATCGAAGGTACCGCCACCAAGGTCATAGACTGCGACCTTCATATTCTTGTTCTTCTTGTCAAGGCCATATGCGAGTGCGGCTGCGGTAGGCTCGTTGATGATACGCTTCACATCGAGTCCTGCAATCTTTCCGGCCTCCTTGGTAGCCTGACGCTGAGAGTCGCTGAAGTAAGCCGGCACGGTGATGACAGCTTCCGTAATGTCCTGACGGAGATAGTCTTCAGCAATCTTCTTCATCTTCTGAAGGATAATGGCCGATATTTCCTGAGGAGAATACAGTTTTCCATTGATGTCCACGCGAGGGGTGTTGTTCTCTCCACGTGCGACCTTGTAAGGCACGCGGCTGACCTCCCTGCTTACCTGATCATAGGTCTCACCCATAAATCTCTTGATGGAGAAAATGGTATTGGCAGGATTGGTGATTGCCTGACGCTTCGCAGGATTTCCGACCTTACGCTCACCGCCATCGGTGAAAGCTACTACTGACGGAGTTGTGCGGGCTCCCTCATCGTTGATAATTACGGTAGGCTGGTTGCCTTCCATTACGGAAACACAAGAGTTTGTGGTTCCAAGGTCAATTCCGATAATTTTTCCCATATTAACTGTTATTTCTGATATTTACCAAATCAATGACACTCACTGTGACAGTTGACCTACAGCCAATCCTGTGCCACAGGTATTTTTCTGACAAATTGGCAGAAATCGGGGAACAGCTATCCCGAATAGGAGCTTTTTTACTATTTTTGTACTGAAATGGGATATCGTCAATTGTCAGAAGAAGAATTCAGCGACCTCCAGCGGAGGATTGTCTATGAGGACAATCATCTGCTGGCAGTCAACAAGAAAATAGGAGAAATAACCCAGGGGGACAAGACCGGGGACGAATGCCTGGCAGAAACGTACAAGGCGTTCATAGCGCAGCGTGACGGCAAACCGGGGCAGGTGTTTCTGGGCATACCCCACAGGCTTGACAGACCGGTCTGCGGGCTGGTGATACTCGCAAAGACCTCGAAGGCTCTTGAAAGAATGAGCGCAATGTTCCGTGAGGGAGAAGTCCACAAGACCTATTGGGCGCTGTGCTGCGACAAGCCTTCTCAACCGGAGGGGTTGCTTGAAGACTGGATGGTCAGAAACGAAAAGCAGAACAAGAGTTATATCGTAAAAAAGCCGGGCGACAAAAGTTCGGGTGCCAAACTGGCCCGGCTGAAATACAGATTTCTCCAAAGTTCGGAGAGGTATCATCTGATTGAGGTGGAACTGCTGACGGGAAGGCATCACCAGATCAGATGCCAGCTCAGCCATATCGGATGTCCCATCAAGGGCGATCTTAAATATGGCGCCCCCAGATCCAATCCCGACGGCGGAATCTGCCTGCAGGCCCACTCCGTCAATTTCATACACCCGGTAAAAAAAACGGAAATATCCCTGTCCGTCAGTGTTCCGGATGACTGGAAAGGAATAAATCCCGCGAACAGCCCTTGCTGAACGCCCCGGGAGTGTCATTCATATTTATCCTGAATGCCATATTATAGGTAACCGTGGAATGGAAGCCGCTCATCTGCGCCAGTTCCATCACGCTCAGGCGCGGATCCTTCTTTATGAGTTCTATCGAATACTGAACCCTGTAATAGTTTACGAACTGTTTGAAATTCCGCCCGGAATATGAATTGATCACTTTAGAAAGATAGGTTTTGTTGGTGAACATCATCCTCGAGAATTTTTCAAGCGAAAAATCATCTTCCAGAAAAGGCTGCTGCTCCTCCATGCATCTGATAACCCTCGAGTAAAGGGCGCTCATCCTGGCATCCTCATCATTCAGGGACGCGGCATTCATCCTCAGATCCCCCTTGACAAGGTTCCGCAGGCACTCTTCCCTGCTCCGCCTCATTATCCCCGGATGCCCGGAATATGCGGCATAATACTGGGCGGCCAACACCACGACGGCAGGCGCAAGCATCGGCCATCCCGGAATGACGGCGTTGAAAACGCTCAATGACAGGACAATGGCAATCCGGACAGAAAGCGCCCATTCTTCCATATTGTACAACGGTGCATCATTCTGGAAAAGAGCGCGCAGATTTCCTGTCTTTTTAAATGTTCTCCGGACTATATTCGCCAGAAATACGACAGTCAACGGAATGAGCGGGGGGATGTCCGGCAGGAAAATCAATGACACCAGCTCCACAACCAGCATAGCCACAGCCCACATAAAAGCTTCCCGTGGCCTTTCATGAGATTGCGGATACATCAGAAAAATGTAATTCGCAATCAGGATTGAAGACACAACGTCCTGAATACCAATGCCCGTCCCCAGACATAAAGGTGAGACGAAAATGCAAAGAGGGATGGACGACGCAGCCACCAGCCGCGCAGCCATTCGAAATGAGGTTCTTTTTTTCATCTTTTTTTTATTTCAGAACGAAGATAAAGTTAAACCCCCGCTCTTCATATATGAAAACAGGGGTTTAAACTCAAATTTTGATGAAATGAAATAAATTATTTTTTACCTCCGGATTTTATCGTGTCAAAACCCTTCCCGTAAACGCCTGTAACCGAAGAAACAGAAAGGAAAGCATTGGAATCTATTGACTTGATATATTTAAGCAGAAGATTGAGATCTGTCTTTCTGGTTATTACCATAAGGACCTCCGTATTTTCCTTCGTGAACCACCCCTTCCCGTCCAGCACCGTGACGCCACGATGCATCTCATTTGTTATGGCATCCGCAATCTCCGCATATTTCTTGGAAAGGATGAAAAGCTGAACCGACTGTTTGGATCCGGAAAGATACAGATCAAGTACGGTACTTACAACCACGATATATATGAAACCGTAAACGACGGTTGTAATCTTTTCGGTAAACGGAACCAGTTCTCCGGCCGTAGTGTATGACGGGACAAGCAGAGATGACATTATGATGGCCGTATCCATCCACAGAATCATTCTGCCAGGCGACACATTCCTGTATTTGTTGACAATCAATGCAATGATATCCGTTCCTCCGGTACTGCCTCCCTGACTGAAAGTCAAGCCCATGCTGATGCCCACAAGAATGGCTCCCATTAGCGTGCTCATCAGTTTTCCGTTTTCAATCGCAAGCTTCTGTATTATATCCATCGGAATCAAAGACTGCCCGAGGTTGAGTCCTACGGACGCCAGCACAATCGCAAACACGGTCTTGCCGCCGAATGACTTGCCAAGAATGAAAAATGCCAGAATAAGCAGGATTGCATTCAACGCAAAATAGGTAGTACCTATTTTTATCACACCGTTGGTCGCATACTGCACAATGGAAGCAATACCGGTGACTCCACCGCCTATAAGGTTGTTGGGGACAAGGAAAATGCTCCACCCCAGAACATACATTGCGATACCGACCATTATCACAAAATACTCCTTGACCTGCACCAGCAGCGATTTATCTTTCAATGGCATATCAATCAGTCTTTCTTAATTTTCTTCAAACCCGTCTTTATTTCCTCGAAGCCTTCCCCGTATACATTATTGGTCGTGGAAACCGACATGAAGGCCTTGGGATCAATCTCCTTTATCGATTTCGACAGCAAAGGCAATTGCTTCTGATTTATGAGGATGAGAAGCACGTTCTTATCCTTCTTGGTGTACCAGCCCTGGGCTTTGATGACGGTCACGCCACGGTCCAGAGTATTGATGATATAATCCGCTATGGCCGCATACTTGTCCGAGAACACCATCAACTGATAGGAGGAACGTTTTCCTCCCACAATGAAATCTATCATCATCGAGAATGTCACCAATTCCTCTATACCGTAACACATGTCGGAAAAATTCTTGCCGGGAAGAAAGAGAAGCAGAGAACATACCGCCAGATCCGATACAAGGAAAACCGTACTGAGCGATACAGGCCAGTATTTATTGACCATAAGGGCAATGATATCCGTACCTCCTGTACTTCCACCATATCTTATCACCATTCCTATGCCCAACGCCTCAAAAGAACCGGCGATGATGGGAATAAGGACCCGCTCCTGCACGAAAAAAAATGAACCCGGAACGCAGTGAAGGGCTTCAATCCCACCCAGGACCTGCATGGCAACAGAAGACATCACGATGCAGTATATGGTCTTGAATCCGAATCCTATGCCAAAAGCCAGAACAGCCAGCACTATCAGCAGGGCATTGATTACGAAATAGGAATATTGCGCCTGAATCAAGCCTCCGGTAGCATACTGTATAATGGTGCAAAGGCCCATCATTCCCCCTGCTGACATTCCGTTCGGAATCATAAAGCACTCCCAGCAGACCGCAAATGCGAAGCAGGCCAGCGTGAGCACCAGATAGTCTCGGACTACTCTGCCTATTCCTGTGCTACCGACCGTCATTTCACTACGATATTGATGATTCTTCCGGGCACCACTATCACCTTGACTATTGTCTGTGTTCCTACATATTTCCAGGTTTGGTCAAGAGCGCGGACATGTGCCTCCACTTCAGCCGGAGTCGCGCTCTTGGGCATATCCACGCTGAACCTGGTCTTGCCGTTGAAAGACACGGGATATGTACACTTGTCCTCAACGACATAGGCCTTCTCAAACTTGGGGAAGGACGCATAAGTCACACTTCCCTCATTACCGAGACGATGCCACAGCTCCTCGGAAATATGAGGGGCGAAAGGACTGAGCAGAATGACCAGAGGCTCAAGTATCTCCCGCTTGCAGCACTTGAGGGCGGTCAGTTCGTTGACCGCAATCATAAATGCGCTTATTGTGGTATTGAATGAGAAGTTTTCTATGTCCTCCTGCTCCTTCTGTATCAGTTTGTGAAGCGACTTGAGTTCTTCCGCGGAAGCCTTTCCGTCAGTGACCAGAAGCTGATCGTGGTCATAGAACAACCTCCAGAATTTCTTGAGGAAACGGTTCACACCGTCTATTCCCTTGGTATCCCAAGGCTTGCTCTGTTCGATGGGTCCGAGGAACATCTCATACAGTCTGAGAGTATCGGCTCCGTATGTGTCGCAGACGACATCGGGATTGACCACGTTGAACATACTCTTGCTCATCTTCTCAACCGCCCAGCCGCATACATATTCCCCGTTCTCGAGAATGAATTCCGCATCTGCGAATTCAGGCCTCCAGGCCTTGAAAGCCTCAAGGTCAAGCCTGTCGTTGCGGACTATGTTGATGTCAACGTGAATCTCGGTGGTCTCATACTGCTTCCTGAGGCCGGAGGACACGAAGGTGTTGGTCCCCACCACCCTGTAGACAAAGTTGGAGCGCCCCTGGATCATTCCCTGATTTATGAGTTTGCGGAAAGGTTCGTCCTCACAAACATATCCGAGGTCAAAAAGGAACTTGTTCCAGAAACGGGAATAAATCAAATGTCCGGTAGCGTGCTCTGTTCCCCCTATGTAAAGGTCAACATTTCTCCAATAACCGTCCGCCTCCCCGGAAACGAGAGCCTCTTCATTGTGCGGGTCCATATAACGGAGATAATAGGCGCTCGACCCCGCAAAACCGGGCATGGTGCTCGTTTCAAGAGGATATCCTTTGTATGTCCAGTTTTTTGCCCGTGCCAGAGGCGCTTCTCCCGTGGGCTTGTATGAGTCGATTTCAGGAAGCCTCAGAGGCAATTCTTCCTCCGGGACCGGGCAGGGAATGCCATCCCTGTAATAAACCGGGAACGGCTCCCCCCAATATCTCTGGCGTGAGAATATGGCGTCACGCAGTCTGAAATTGGTTTTCCGCTTCCCGAGCCCTTTTTCTTCAACGTAATCCTTGGCCGCCTCAATGGCATCCTTCACGTCCATGCCGTCAAGAAAACCGGAATTGCACATTCTGCCCTCCTTGGCATCGAAACTCTGTTCGCTCACGTCACACCCCTCTATGATAGGCACAATCGGAAGATTGAATTTCTTCGCGAATGCATAGTCCCGGCTGTCGTGTGCCGGAACAGCCATAATGGCGCCGGTACCATAACCGGCAAGCACATATTCGGAAATCCATATCGGGATTCTGTCACCGGTGAGGGGATTGATTCCGTACGAGCCTGAGAAAACACCTGTCACAGTCTTTGTCTCCGAGATCCTTTCTCTCTCCGTCTTTTTCCTGACCTCGCGAATATATGTCTCCACAGCCTCCTTCTGCGAAGCTGAAGTGAGTTCAAGAGCGAGATCGCTTTCCGGAGCCAACACCATGAACGTCACCCCGAAGATTGTATCCACACGGGTCGTGAAAATCGTCACCGGCTTCAGCTGACCGTCACATTCCGTATTGAACACGACTTCAGTCCCTTCGGATTTTCCAATCCAGTTGCGCTGCATCTCCTTCAGAGAATCGGTCCAGTCCAGTTTATCCAGCGAGTCCAGAAGCCTTCCGGCATAAGCGGAGACACGCAGTTGCCATTGAGTCATCTTCTTCTGCTCCACGGGGAATCCTCCGCGTACGCTCAGACCGTCCTTCACTTCATCATTGGCAAGCACGGTACCCAGGCCTTCGCACCAGTTGACGGATGTTTCTCCCTGATATGCGATGCGGTAACGCATCAGAATATCCGACTTTTCCTTCTCTGTCGCCGATTTCCACATCCCGGGAGTCACATCCTCATATCCCTCCTTCTCGATTCTTGAGACCAGCTCTTCAATAGGTCTCGCCTTGTCCTGCTCGGGATCATACCAGCTGGAGAACATCTTGAGGAAAGCCCACTGCGTCCACTTGTAAAATTCAGGGTCACAAGTACGCACTTCCCTGTCCCAGTCGTAAGAAAAGCCGATGCGGTCCAGTTGCTGACGGTATCTCGCCACATTCCCGGCAGTCGTTTTCTCCGGATGCTGGCCCGTCTGTATGGCATACTGTTCCGCCGGAAGGCCGAAAGCGTCGTACCCCATGGGATGAAGCACATTGAAACCTTTCAGTCTCTTATAACGTGAGAATATGTCGCTTGCTATATATCCGAGAGGATGCCCCACGTGCAGGCCTGCACCTGAAGGGTACGGGAACATATCCAACACGTAATACTTCGGTTTGGAGCTGTCCTCAACAGCCTTGAAGGTCTTGTTGGCAGCCCAATGTTCCTGCCATTTCTTTTCGATAGTGCGAAAATCGTATTCCATATATCTATTTTTTCTTTTTCAATCTGAACTCAACATACAGGGACACAGCCGATTTGACTTTTTTGCCCATTCTCCGGGCGGGCTTCCAGTCAGGAGAAGCGCTGACCACCTTCACCGCCTCTTCGTCAAGAAGGGGATCCACTCCGCGGAGCACCCTGACATTACGCACCTTGCCCTTTTCGTCAACTACGAAACCGACAAGTACCTTGCCCTGAATTCCGTTCTCTACCGCCTCCTGAGGGTATTTGAGATAAACATATACCCATTTCTTCAGGAAAATGGTCGGGTCCGAACTGCCCAGGAAAGTCGGAGGGACGTCGCAATCGTTATATGCATATATATCATTGCCCCCCGCTTGCTTTTTCTTGTCCGCAGTGACGTCGAAATCAGGTTTCGGACCGTTTGCAAGTGAAAGGCAGAAATTGTAAAGGTATTCCCTTATTCTCTCCATCCAGTCATATTCCACAATTGAAGCCGTGTCCCTGTCAGAATTGTACTCGGGATACATTCCGGTTGTGAAGAAAACGGCAGGAATCTCACACTGGTAGAAGGACCTGTGGTCGGAACATACCGGTTCCATCGACACAAGTTCCGGAATTACGGGCTGCAATGTACTGCCCATGGACGCGAGGACATTGTTGAGATCAGGGTTGGATGCCGTATAGGCAAAGAAACCGCGACTGCCGGTGCCCAGCATATCCAGATTCACCATTGCATCGATGTCTTTCGTATATTTGAAACTTCTGTTCAGAAAATACCAGGAGCCGGCGTTATCCCATTCCGATGCTCCGAATGCCACAAAGACGACAGTACGGCGGAGGAGCACACGGTTTGTGCTGAGCATCCCGGCAAGTTGCAGCATCATTGCCAGGCCGGAGGCATTGCCGTTGGCACCGAAAAAAATCTTATTGACCGGTTCCCCGTTGACGTTGACCGTTTCAGAGCCAAGGTTATCCATTCTGGCACCGATAACTATATATTTGTTCTTCAGAGACTTGTCATATCCCGGAACAAGAGCGACGACATTTCTTGAAGTAAGTGTGTCACCGTTTTCCTTCCTTATACCGAACACATCACCATCCTTGCCGGACAAAAGATCCAAGCCGTATGAATCGAAGACTCCGGTGATGTATTCCGCGGCTTCCTTCTCACCATCCGAACCCGCCTTCCTGCCTTCCAAAGCCGCCGAGGACAGGTACGTCACCTGCTCTTTCACCGACGTGACGGTATCGCTGTCATACAGGTCGGCATATTCCCGATACTGTCCGAAAACCGTGACCGGGAGAAAAATCAGGAGAATCGCAATAAATCTATTCATTGACAAGGACCCAGACGTCAGGCGGACAGAACTGCTCGTCTCTGACTTTTTTCAAAACTTTGAACACGGTGGCCGCATCATCGGAAGGACTGACGGCAACGGCGGTCCTTCCGTTCCTGTACGGAAGCGTAGCGGCTTCATATCCGGCGTTCTCCAATCTCTGCTTGAAATTTTCGGCATTATCCGGATCGGCGAACGTGCCGGCCATGATATAGTATCTATACTTGAGCTCGGACGCCAATCTGCCGGAAAACATCGCGGCAGGAACCACACTCACACCGCAGTTCTTTATCGAATCCGCAAAAGCCAAAGCCTCGTCAGCCCTCAGCTTTGCAAGGGCTATGGAATCCTCCCTTGCCTGACGGACACTGTTTTCCGCTTCAATCAGAATCTTTTTTGCGGCAATGTCCGCAGATGTCGGACGTCCCGCCAGCGACCTGAAGAAATCGCATCCGCTGACGGACACGGCAAGCAAAACAAGCAGGATAGTTTCAAGTGCTATTCTATACTTTCTCATACAATCGGCAAATTTACAAAAAATAAGGTATATATTTGCAGAAATGCAAACCAGAAAAACCATCAAGCTGAACACCAAGGATCCGGTCGAAATACTCGGGCCCGGCAACCGCATCCTCAACGAGTTCTGTTCATATTATCCCGGTCTCAAAGTTACCGACAAAGGCCTGGACATAGTGTTGGAAGGTGACGAAAGTCAGATAGAGGACTTCCGGGTCAAATTCGCCCGGTTGATCGAAGTCAGGCACAGCAAAATGAACCTCACGGTTTATGACGTGCAGAACCTCTTCGATGCCGAGACATCCCCCGAGACCTTCAGACAGAGCGGAAATGCCGTCATCGTCCACACGACTGAAGGGAAACCGATACGGGCACGTAACCACAATCAGGAAGAGATGGTGAAGGCGTACTTCAACAACGACCTCGTTTTCGCCGTCGGCCCCGCAGGAACGGGCAAGACATACATTGCAATAGCACTTGCAGTCCGGGCCCTGAAAAACAGGGAAATCAAAAGGATAATACTCACAAGGCCGGCAGTCGAGGCCGGAGAGAGGCTTGGTTTCCTTCCCGGTGACCTCAAAGACAAACTGGATCCCTATCTGCAACCTCTGTACGACGCGCTCGGAGATATGATTCCCTCACGCAAGCTTCAGGAATTCATTGAAAACGGCACCATCCAGATAGCCCCTCTGGCATATATGAGAGGCCGTACGCTGGACCGGGCCTGCGTCATCCTTGACGAAGCCCAGAACACCAACCGTGGACAGCTCAAGATGTTCCTGACCAGAATGGGGGCAAATGCAAAATTCATCGTGACCGGAGATGCCACTCAGATAGACCTCCCCCGCAAAGAGGATTCCGGCCTGTTGGCAGGCATAAGACTGCTTGAAAACATAAAAGGTGTCGCAACAATTTTCTTCGGTGAAGAAGACATCGTGCGACACCCTCTGGTATCAAAAATCGTCAAGGCCTTCGGGGCCTGATCACATTACTCAGCGGCTGCGGCGTATTTTTCGTACTTCTGCTGGTACTCATCGCTTTCTCCACGGAAGCGGAAGCAGGCATTCTTGAGGTACTCGCTTACAGTTCTCCTGATTTCAGGATCTGTGGAAAGTTCATAGGCTTTCTCAAACGGCTCGATACAGCTCTTGAGGGACTCCTCGAACTTCTTTGAGAGCTCACTCCATTTGGCGTCGTCCATCTCCTTGGATGCAAGATCCTGATACTCGATGGCCCTTTCGTAAAACATTATGCCCTTTCCTATATATCCCCAGTTATATGTGGGATCGATTTCGTAGCACTTGTCATAAGCTGCGGAAGCGGCTTCCAGATTACCGAGATTCTTATGAGCGTTGCCCTCCACATAATAGAGTGATGCATTATTGGGATCATTCTTCTTTGCCTTGTCCAGAAGTGAGAACAATTCATCAGCACCCTCCCCGCTCTTGACATAGTAGTTGATGAGGCCGATGAGAATGCTCTGGCTCTGGGGGAATTTCTCAAAACCTTCCTTGAGAATGGCCTTGCTGCCTTCTGCATCATTCCGTTTGTCAGCTATGACGGAAAGTTTGTAATAAACGTCACCGTCAGTTCCGAAATAATTGTTCTCGATACTCTTCTGGAAGAAAACCTTCGCACGGTCCATATTGCCTCCCATGAAAGCGGTGAGGCCGGCATTATAGACGGCATTGGTATCCAGCGCGCTTACAGGTGCCGTTGCCAGAGCTTCAGCAGCCTTCTCGAAGCATACGGATGATTCCTCAAGCTTGTTGAGGGAATATTCGGTAATGGCAAGGGAATTGAGTTTTTCATTGACCATCTTGATGCCTTCCGTGGCATCCTTGACCGTCTTGGCGCCTCCGTCAATCGATACAGCCTTGGCAAAAGCTTCTACGGCAAGGGGCAATGCATCCTTTTCAATCGGATTGGTGACCTCTATTATGGCCACCTGACCGTTTGAAGCGAAATAAATGTTCTTGTCCGCATAAACCTTCTTGGTGTAAGGGACATCCGCAACCGTCACTTCCTCTTCCTTCAATGGTTTCTCCTTGAAGCCGATAAGATCCAGTTCCTGCGAACCCATTCCCACCAGAATTTCACCGGCAGGTGCATTGTAAGCATCAATCAGTGCCTGGCCATATTTTATCCAGGCAGCGGCTTTCGTGTTCTTTTTGGGGTTGTTCACCGCCTCTTTTGCACTGGCCAGTGACTTTGTTGCAGCCGGGACGCTCTTCACTTCATTTTGAGCATTTGCGGCAAACACTGTCAACAAGGCAACGACAGTAAGTAAAATCTTTTTCATATCTGCAATTATAATTTGTTGTTATTCTGTTACTTCCTCTTCCGGAACCGCGATTTCCGTCTCCTGTTCCTCCCCGGCTACGGGTGAGACTGCGGCTATCGTGTCCCCTTCACGGATATTGATGAGTTTCACACCCTGTGTCGCCCGTCCGGCCTGTCTGATATCGGTCACGGCCATTCTTATGGTAAGACCGGACTTGTTGATGATCATAAGGTCATTATCCTCCGTTACGCTCTTTATTGCAACAAGCGGACCAGTCTTGTCCGTTATGTTGATTGTCTTCACTCCCTTGGCTCCGCGCGAAGTCTTCCTGTACTCCTGCACATCGGTACGTTTGCCGTATCCGTGCTCACTCACGACCAGGACCGTACGGCCTGCGGCATCATCCGCATTCGGGTCGCAGGAGATGGCTCCGATCACTTCATCCCCCTCGTCAAGAGAGATACCGCGCACTCCGGCGGAATTCCGTCCGAGAGAACGGAGTTCGCTCTCGTCAAAACGGCAGCAGCGACCACCGCGGGCCGCTATCATTATTTCGTGGTTTCCATCCGTAAGAAGAGCATCCAGCAATTCATCCCCTTCACGGATGTTGATTGCTATGATTCCCTTGTTGATACTGCGTGAATTGGTGTAATCCGCCAGATCCGTCTTCTTGACAACTCCCTTCTTGGTGACAAGAGTCACATAGCGGGAAGCCGTAAGGTCAGCATTCTTGGGAAGAGGTATGTTGAGATATGTGCGGATCTTGTCCTCAGGGCTTATGGCGAGCAGATTCTGCACGGCACGGCCCTTGGACGTCCTTGTCCCTTCCGGCAGTTCGTAAACCTTCTTGCAGTATCTTACACCCTTGTCGGTGAAGAACATCATCACGGAATGCATATTCGCCACGTAGATGTGCTCAATGAAGTCCTCGTCCCTGGTGGCGCTGGCCTTCCTTCCCACACCTCCACGACTCTGTGTATGGAATTCGGAAAGCGGAGTGCGCTTGATGTAGCCCAGGTGGGATATGGTTATGACCACGTCTTCATCGGCATAGAAATCCTCGGGATTGAATTCCTCCTCACTCATTGTAATCCGGGTGCGTCTGGGATCTCCATATTTCTCCTTCATCGCAATGGTCTCGGCCTTCACGATGCCCAGCTGCTCATCCACACTGGCAAGGATCTCGTTGCAACGGGCGATGAATTTCTCAAGTTCGTCATACTCGGCCTGGAGTTTCTCCTTCTCCATTCCGGTAAGCTGCTTCAGTCTCATTTCCACAATTGCGGTGGCCTGAATGTCATCGAAACCGAACCTTTCCATCAACTCCGTCTTGGCATCATCTATGGTCTTGGAAGCGCGGATAATGGCAATGATTTCATCTATGACGTCTATTGCCTTGAGCAGTCCTTCCAGGATATGAGCCCTCTTCATTGCCTTGTCGAGTTCAAACTTTGTCCGACGGACAACGACTTCATGGCGGAATTCCACGAACTCGGCAATCATTTCCTTGAGCGAAAGGGTACGCGGACGCCCTCCGACCAACGCCACATTGTTGATTGCGAAACTGGACTGCAATGCCGTATATTTGAAAAGCGTATTCAGCACCACGTTGGCATTCGCATC
>JAZLLN010000089.1:0-4437 GCA_045598165.1 Candidatus Cryptobacteroides sp. | reverse complement strand
CGAGGTGTTCATCGATGCTACCACATATCTGGGGACATACGGGTGCTCCGCCAGGGAGCTTGCGGTCAGGATGGTGCACGACGTCCTCGCCACCACCGGAATCACGGCAACGGCCGGCGTAGGCACGAACCTGTTCCTTGCCAAGGTAGCGATGGACGTGGAGGCCAAGCATTGTCCGGCGGACAGTGACGGTGTGCGCATCGCCGAGCTGGATGAGATGACATTCCGGCAGAAGTACTGGGAGCACAGGCCTCTGACGGATTTCTGGAGGATCGGCCACGGCCTGGCGGCGAGGCTGGAGCAGAACGGAATGTACACGCTGGGGGACGTCGCCAGGTGCTCAGTCACCTGCGAGTCCCGCCTTTACAAACTGTTCGGCGTGAACGCCGAGCTGCTCATTGACCATGCATGGGGCTGGGAGCCCTGCACCATCGCTCAGATCAAGGCTTACAGGCCTTCGGCCAACAGCATCAGCGCCGGGCAGGTGCTGTCGGGCGCCTACACCTTTGAGAAGGCGAAACTGGTGGTGCGTGAGATGACGGACAATCTGGTGCTCGACCTCGTCGCCAGGAGACTCGTAACCGACCGGATGACTCTGATGGTCGGTTACGATATAGAGAACCTCACCGACGAGAGGCGCCGCATGGCTTATGCCGGTGCCGTGGAGAAGGACTGGTACGGGCGCGCGGTCCCGAAGCCGGCGCACGGCTCGATACGCCTTCCGCGCCAGACGTCGTCAACCGATATGATAACGGAGGCGGTGATGCAGCTCTTCGACAGGGTGGTGGACCGTGACCTGCTCGTCAGGAGGATGTACGTCGTGGCCGAGCATACGGTCGATGAGTCGGAGGCGGACCTCCAGCTCGACCTGTTCGAGGAGCACCATGATGACGGGAGGGAGCGCCGGCGGCAGGAGGCTATCCTGGCGATAAAGAAGAAATACGGCAAGAACGCGATCCTGAAGGGAATGAACTTCGAGGAGGGCGCGACCGCCATTGACCGTAACCAGCAGGTGGGAGGACACAAGGCATGAGCAGGTACGACGATATAATCAATATCCCTCACTGGGACCCCAAGCAACACCGGAGGATGTCCGTGCAGGACCGCGCTGCCCAGTTCGCTCCTTTCGCGGCGCTCACCGGATATGATGCCATGGTCAGGGAACGCGCGCGTCAAACGGATTCCAGGAGCGAGCTGGATGAGGAGCAAATCCTTGCCCTCAATGAAGCGCTCTCGACGATAATGGCCAGGATCAATGACCAGCCGAGAGTCGCAGTTACGTGGTTCCGGAAGGATGCACGCAAGCAGGGAGGTGCGTATCAGAGGACGGAAGGCGCTGTCAGGAACGTCGACCTGGCGGAACGCCTCATCATTTTCAAGGAAGGCGGCAGCATATCGATGGATGATGTCGCTGCTATTTCCATCCTGTAAACCGCGGGTCTTACCCTTGACTGCCTTGACTTAAAGTTCGTCCTTTGCGTCATTATTAGCCAGCTCTTCACAGATGTCTCCGCGAACCGTTATTCGTCGGTTCCTGTTCCGGCATACTGCTCGCTGTATTCACGGTTGATCTCCGCGAGTTCCTTCCTGCCGTCTACGTAGTCGTCATAGAACTCGTCATATTCCCCGTCAAGGGCCTCCTTCACGATACGGATACGTTCCATCGGTGTCGTGTCTTTGATCAGTATGCTTGCCATAACCGCTAATTTACGAACAATTACATAATCTTCATATCTGACCTATGAGATTATTCCCTTGTTTGATATTTTAACTTTTTTGTTGTTGTCAGATGTTGCGTGATTTTCAGAGTTTTTTCCGTATCATTGCAGCATTATAATATGATCACGCATGGCAGGGAAGAAGTTCAGAATAACGGTCGAGGATTATATCCTGGCTCAGAGACGCGCAAGCCGTGAGGAGGAGATCCGCCTTCACGGCAAGCAAATCCGCGGGCGCAGGATGCTCCACAAGTCCAAGAAGACCTACAGCCGCAAGAACAGGAACCCCATAGACATCGAGGGCTGACGAATGCAATTCACGCGAGCATATCATATGCCCGGCTTCAACATCTCCACTTGTGAAGGCAGTGAGAGCGTCTGCTACATCCTTCTTCCGGAAGGAGCCCTGGCGGCATAATGGCGGTGTATTTGGCGGTGTAAATTATTATTTGTATATTTGGGTTATGGATGAAATACTCAAATACGACAAGGTCGTTGAGCCTCAGAAGGCAAAAAAAGCGCAGATTTGGAAGACTGCAATAGGTCTGCAGGCCGTTGATGGTTTGCAGACTTCTGAATATCTCCTTGATGTTGCCCGCCAGCATATCGATGGCGATATCACCATCGATGAGGCTGGGCAGTACCTGAGGGAATACTATAAGGTGCGGGATGCCAGACTGGATCCGGATGAACGCCGCGAAGAAGCGGATATAGTTTCACAGAGAATTACAAAGGTCCTATCTGAAGGTGGATTTTCGTTGACTCCAGCTTTTTATTGTGGCATCCACCGGAAACTTTTTGAAGGAATCTTCAAATTTGCCGGCCAGATACGGGAATATAATATCACAAAGAAGGAATGGGTCCTTTCCGGGGATACGGTCATTTATGGCAATGCGTCCGATATCTCCGCCACCTTGGACTATGATTTCGGGGTTGAAAGGGCCTTCAAGTACAAAGGACTTGACAAACGTGGCATCATCGAGCATATCAGCCATTTCGTTGCGTATTTGTGGCAGATACATCCTTTCGGGGAGGGCAATACCAGGACGACAGCCGTATTTGCCATTCTGTATCTCCGCTCTCTAGGATTTGAGGCTGACAATGACTTGTTTGAGAACAATTCCTGGTATTTCCGGAATGCGCTTGTGCGGGCAAATTACAACAATCTTAAAAAGGGAATAGCTGCCGATCCAAGCTATCTTGAAGCATTTTTCGAAAATTTGCTGTATGATGGGAACAATGTCCTGTCAAACCGTTCCATGCACGACAGCCATCCATTGGAGAAGAAGGGGAGCGGTTCGGACAGGAAGCGCGCCATTTTGGATTTCATAGAGAAGAATCCTGGGCGCTCGGCCGTCCTTATTTCCAGAGAACTGGATATTCCTCTACGAACTACCCAGAGGGAACTTGCCGGCCTTTCTGATTCGATAGAACATAAAGGCAGCAGCAAGACGGGAGGATACTACCTGAAATAATTATTGTTCCGAAAATCGGAGCCTTTTTTGCCGGTGTCATTTCGCCCAAATCAATGAGTCGTCTGCAGCGTTCGATATTGTTCCAACACCAACCGCTGCGCTTGCGCCTCGGTGTGAAATGCTGAATCGGTTTACCGTCATCGATGCACTTCATCGTGCTGTCAATCCAGCCGAAGCAGAGAGCGACTTCCACGGCATCCACATAGCCGACAACGCTGGGAAAAGGCTCCATTGCGCGATTGACACGAAGCCAGAAATCCGATACCTTGTCGTGATTCTCAAGATACCAGGCATGGAGTTCTTCTCTGGTGTGTATGTCGAGCAGATTGGTGACTTCCATTGATTTCCGGAATATAGACAACAAATGTTAGCCACAAAAAAAGGTGAGAGGCCTATTACTTGAACAAATCAGAATGAGTACCTGTATAGAGAAACAGTAGATTCAGCTCTTTATCATTCTGTTCCCAGACCATTAGCCAATCCGGTTCGATGTGGCATTCCCACTGTCCGCAATATTTTCCGTTGAGCATGTGCGGTCGATATTGAGTAGGAAGGGATCCCGTTTCTGCCAAGATACTGATGGCTTCCTGGATATGAGATAAATCTAGTCCCCGCTTCTGGCAGAGTTTCAAGTCTTTTTTGAATCGGTTGGTGAAATAGATACTATACATACTATGCCAGAACTTGCTTGAACATATCTTCTACGCTGGAAGCCTTGTAAACTCTTCCGGCCTTCACATCTTCCATCGCCTCACGATATGCATCGCAATCAGTTGCATCATAAGACACGCCATCGGTCACACTCGCAACTCCGCGGAGCTGTTCGATAGCGGCCTTTATATTGGCAAGCATTGCAGCGTCTTCTACTGATACAATTAGCGTTGACATAATTACATACATTTATTCGACACTGCGAATTTATACAAATTCCTATAAACTGCAAAAATTAAACCCCTCCATAATTTTGAATTCTCCGCGGGAGTCGCGATATTTGCGGTGCGCCTGGTGGAGTCAAACGCCCTTGCGGTATCGGCGAAGAAGCCAGGGACAACGTGAACAAGTCGTAAGTTGCCCAAAGTGGCCGGGCATAGGCATTCGCCTCAGTGGTCACAAATCAAAACCCCAATCAATTATGCGTAACAATGAAAGTTACTCTCTTTGTGCGGGAATCACGGGCTAAATCCTCCAAAGGCTCCGCGCAGCTCCCGCTTATCATCTGTTTCCGAAACGGAAAGATGAATCTG
>JAZLLN010000088.1:0-141001 GCA_045598165.1 Candidatus Cryptobacteroides sp. | reverse complement strand
TGACCGATTTGAGTATGCTGCACCGGAAGAGACAACAGCGTTGATGACAGACTTGGTGGATTGGTATAATCAAGCAGAAGTCTCAGGCGAATACACTCCGGTCGAGCTGGCTGCTCTCTTCCACTATAGATATATCAGGATTCATCCATTTGAGGATGGAAACGGACGAATAGCACGCCTGTTGGTCAATTTCATCCTTGCCCGCCATGGTTATCCGATGGTTGTCGTTCGAAGCCGGAACAAGAAAGATTATCTTGAAGCACTGCACCAGGCCGACCTTGTAGTTGGACCTGTACCAAGTGACGGTTCGCACGCCAGTATCCGTGAAGCACGCAAGTTTGTGAACTGGTTCAAGAAGATGGTGACAGAAGAAATTCAGAATGACATTGACTTTATTCAAACCCGGGAACCGAATGTCTGGTGGTATGATGGCCAACGTATTCTATTCAGAAGCCCCAACTCGGGAAAGATTTTGAATTTGCTGATCGCAGACCCTGGAATCACCATCGCGGCACTGGCCAAGACAATAGGTATCAACACTTCTGCAATTCAGAAACATCTGAAGTCCATGTCTGATAAGGGATACATTGCTCGCAGGGGAAAAAACGGGGAATGGGATGTATTTATTATCCCATCAGCATAAGAACTCCCACCCTCAAAGGTGGTAACTCACCACCTTTATTCCAGTTTCATGATAGTCTTTTAGTGTCGATGCAAAGGTATACAATTTTTGCCCACATGGCTGATTTATTTTGAATGACCCTGGTTGGAATTGAACTTTTGAGAAGCCTTGAAAACCCTATCAAATCCCACGTAGAGCGCACCGGAACGCCATTTTACGTGATTGTGGGTAAAAATAAGGGAAATTTCCCTATCTTTGTAACAGACGATAAAAACTCACATCAGATATGGCAAACGGTGAAGACAGGCAGATTATTTTCTCAATGGTTGGAGTGAACAAGACCATCGAGCAGAACAACAAACAGATTCTCAAAAACATATACCTGTCTTTCTTCTATGGGGCAAAAATCGGCATCATAGGTCTGAACGGTTCGGGAAAGTCCTCCCTACTGAAAATCATCGCCGGTCTGGACAAGCAATATCAGGGAGAAGTGGTGTTCGCCCCCGGATATTCGGTAGGATATCTTCCCCAGGATCCGCCGCTTGACCCGGACAAGACAATCAGGGAGATTGTTTCCGAAGGGGTACAGCCGCTGATGGACATCCTGAAGGAATACGAAGACATCAATGCCAAGTTCTCCCTGCCGGAATATTACGAAGATCCCGACAGGATGCAGAAACTCTTCGACAGGCAAGCAGCCCTTCAGGACGAGATGGACTCCAAGGACCTGTGGAACCTTGACAACAGACTCGAACAGGCGATGGACGCTCTCAGGTGCCCGGAGCCCGACCGCCTTGCCGAGCACCTTTCCGGTGGAGAGAGAAGAAGAGTGGCTCTCTGCCGCCTGTTGCTGCAAGAGCCTGACGTACTGCTTCTCGACGTGCCCACCAACCACCTGGACGCAGAGTCCATCGACTGGCTTGAACAGCATCTCCAGCAATACAAGGGAACCGTCATTGCCGTTACCCATGACAGGTATTTTCTCGACAAAGTGGCGGGATGGATTCTGGAACTCGACCGTGGCGAAGGTATCCCATGGAAAGGAAATTATTCCGGATGGCTTGAACAGAAGTCACAGCGGCTGGCGATGGAGGAGAAAGTCGCCTCCAAGCGCAGAAAGACCCTTGAGAGGGAACTTGAATGGATACATATGGCCCCCAAGGCACGACAGGCCAAGGGCAAAGCCCGCCTCAACGCCTATGACGCCATGCTCAACCAGGATGTCAAGGAAAAGGAAGAGAAATTGGAGATTTTCATTCCCAACGGACCGAGACTTGGAGAGAAGGTCATCGAAGCCTGCAACGTGTCAAAATCATTCGGAGACAAGCTTCTCTATGACAACTTGAATTTCAAACTCCCCCGCAACGGCATAGTTGGCGTAATCGGTCCCAACGGTGCCGGAAAGACTACTCTTTTCAAGTTGATTATGGGTTTGGAGCAGCCTGATGCCGGAACGTTCGATGTGGGCGAAACTGTAAAACTGGCGTATGTTGACCAACAGCACAAGAGCATAGATCCTGACAAGAGCGTCTATGAAGTCATCTCCCGTGGGAATGAAAGCATTATGATGGGAGGCCGGAGCGTGAATGCAAGGGCATATCTCTCAAAATTCAACTTTACCGGAGCAGATCAGGAGAAACTCTGCAAGGTGCTTTCAGGAGGAGAAAGAAATCGCCTGCAACTTGCACTCGCTCTCCAGGAAGAAGGTAATGTACTTCTGCTCGACGAGCCGACCAACGACATCGACGTCAACACAATGCGCGCCCTGGAGGAAGGCCTTGAGAACTTTGCCGGATGCGCAGTGGTCATCAGCCACGACAGATGGTTCCTTGACCGCATATGCACGCACATCCTTGCCTTCGAAGGAGATTCCAATGTCAGATTTTTCGAGGGTGATTATTCCGAATATGAGGCGGACAAAATCAGACGTATGGGCAACATCCAGCCTACCAGAGTTCGCTACAGGAAATTGATGTAGTCAAAAAGCAATCAGTATAATTTTATACAGACTATGAAAACTAGCACAAAAATCTGGATGGGTATTACGGGAGCACTTCTCGTAGCACTCGGAGTGGTATGCATCGTCAATCCCGGTGCCACCCTTCTTTCAACGTCAATCCTTATCGGTATCCTGACTCTTGCTTCGGGCATTTCCACATTCATCATGTGGGCCAAGGTCAAGTATTTCATGCCTACCGGGAATCTGCTTCTCTCTGCCATCCTGCAGATCATTCTGGGCCTCTTTTTCCTCAACAACAAACTCCTGACAGCCGCCGCGCTTCCCATCGTGTTCGCCTGCTGGCTCTTCATCGAGGGTGTCATTCTGTCCATCAGGTCATTTGATTTCAAGGCCGTCGGATTCAAGTCCTGGCCCATTCTCCTTGTTTTCGGCATCATTGCGGCCATCATCGGCCTGTATTCCATCATCTACCCGTTCGATGTCGCCACAGCGGTAATGGTTTATGCCATAGGCATAGGCATCATTTCTCTCGGCATCGTGGATATAGTCGCCCTCTTCGGAATCAACAAACTGGAGAAGCGTACCTTCAAGTGGATTGACGAGCAGTAACAACGCAACATTATAAATAACGGCTCAATTCCCAAAAAGGTTTTGAGCCGTTATTGTTTATGTCAACAGGCCTAATTCCAGTCTCCCTGAGTGGGATCGATTGATATTTCAATCATCTCCTGATCGGGAGACGTGTTCAGTGTAACGGTGATGGTGTGGACACAACCGGCACGAAGGCTCAGGGAATACTCGAGAAGATAGGCAATGCCACCCATGGTAATCTCAACAAGAGGTGTCTTCTTTTCAAGATTCTGGGGAACCAGAACTGCCTCGAAATGCATATTGTCGATTTTCTTCATCGTAATCGTGCTCTTGCTGCCGAAAGCATCTTTCTCGACAGAACCCTTGGACCAATCAACCACGCATGACGTGGTAGTATTGTAGATATGCGTCACTACGTCATCAGGGACATCTCCCTCAAATTTGTCTCCTTTCTTGAGCACGACATTGAGTTTGCTCATCAAGTGGTTGAACTTGAGATTGACGACTCCGTCTTGCCTTGAAACATTTTCATCGATAGCATACATAAGGTCGGAAGATTCAAATCCTCCGTTATTCTGATTCAGTGAAACTTTGAACGGGAAATACTCAATTGACAGGAAATCAGGCTGATAAGGATAGAATCCATAGAAATCACAAGCCTTCCCACTCCAATACAAGCGGTGTTCGGAGCTCCAATTGTTCCCGTCATAAGTCAACTTTTCGTTGTTGATGAAGTTGCCGGCCTTTTGAAGAGGAGCCTTCTGCCCGTCAACATATTCGACAGCAAAAAGGGATATGGCATCATTTGGGACAAAGGAAGTAGCGGTCGCCTTTGTTGAATTCGGATGCTCGACCATAAAATGTATCTTATCAAAACCGGTTTCTTCGGTAGACATCTTGTTACACGAAGCAATGCATACTGCAACAGAAGCAAATATTAATATCTTTTTCATATTCTGTCCTCCTTATTTTATGCTTTCGACAAAAATCGGTGCGCGACCGCTGGACCTGACATATTCGGGATCCACTCCGAATGTCTTGTATAAATCTTTCCCGGACTTAGACACGGTTCCGAATTCGTTGCTGTCATTCGCGTAGAAATCTTCCAAAGAGAAAGGTTCTCCAGCATAGTCCTTGATTCTTTCAACAATGGCCTGACGGCTGATTGTGGAATAGTAAGGAATATTGTTGTTCATACAACTGGTTGCCTCTGACCGGTACATTCCACGGCTATGCATATATCCGCCTTCGAACATATCCACATAGTCCGAATAATCCGGATTGTATATCAGGTGTGCCCAAGGGACCTGTGACGCATTCGCCTTCATTGAGAGGTTCTTGAACCACCCACAAGCCTTTGCTCTCCCAAAGTTGCTGTTCAAGTCGTCTTCGCTGGTAGGATGATCGCAACAGCAGCAGCAACAAGCCTGAACGAATGCGTTGTGATAAATGTACTCATCACCGAGCTTGCCAAAGGCGTGTCCGCCTGCCTCATGCTGGATGATGCCACGATAGTCATAAGGATACGGCTCTCTGCTGACCGGACAGACTGCCAGTGCGGAGTTGTCGTAACCCATCACAGTCACGCCTTCGTATGTTGAAGTGTTCATCATAACTATAGTAAGGGACTTCGTTACGTCCAGTGAAGAATCAACCTTTTTTGCCCATTCGAAACAATCTCCAGTATTGGGAGGAAGAAGCCTGCAGGAACTGAAGTAGCTGCCAAACTTGACGTCTTTTATCTGATTGACAGTCCCGATGCCGCTTTCATCAGACATAGAGATAACCGCATATACATTAAAATAGTCCTTGTATGTCTTGTACGGTTCCACGTCAAAGAAATGCCCGAACCCTTCTTTTGCATTGCTGAGGAAATCCCCTTTTGCGATATCGCTTGCATCATAGCCGTCGCCTATAAACACTATGTCTATTCCCGCGCCTTTGGAGGCAACATTGTACTTCACGACTTCTCCGTCAGCATAATCGCAATCAAACTGCTGGACTGTCATAGCGCAGGTGTAATCCTTTTCGTCAAGTTTGAACACAATTTCGCCGGCACGACCTTTCCGCCACTCCGTGTAATACCCTCCCCATTCGTTAGGAACCTGAACTTCAAAATTGTTTTCTGTCCTGTCCATTTCGGCCATTGTGACTGTTACATCCGTTTTGCCTGTTCCACTCTCCGGGCTGACTGACACCCATTCCGGTTTGCTCTCTATGCTCCAGTCAAATCCGGATGGAACCCTCAACGTATATGTACGGGACAAACTTGCATTAAGTCCGCGCATCAGGTTGCGTCCTATCGAGAACTCATAATGTGCTCCAATACGCTTGAAATCAGCCCACCCGCTCTCACTCTGATACCTTTTGACGGATTGTGCAGGAACTTCAAGAGCAAAGTTGTCTTTGGGCACCCCATCGAAAGCTCCGCTTATGACAATGGGAGGCTCCGTGGCCTTGCAGAGAAAGCGGGTAACGTTATATAGGCCATTGAATGTTCGTGCCTGAATTGTCTGAATTGAAGACGGAAGTTCGATAGCCGTAACCAAACTGTTGCTTTCGAATGCGGCCTCTCCAATCGAAATCAACCCTTCAGGGAAGATAAGGTCACAGCACAATCTTTGATTCCATCCGAATGCATATTTCCCAATCCTTCTCAATGTGGAGGGGAAATGGATTGAAGAGAACGCATTTGAAGAGAACGCATTTTCCTCAATTTCCGTCACACCTTCAGGAATATCCAATTCTCCTTTGAAATTGCAAGAATTGAAACAACTTTGACCGATAGAGGTGACATTATTCAAAACAAGAGACCCGGCAAACTTGCAACCCGAGAAAACCCCGTTTGGCAACGTGTTGATATTTTCAGGGATTTCAAGATCCCCGTTGAAAGATCCGCAATTGTAAAATGCATATTCCTTTACTGTTTCCAAACTTTCAGGAAGAATGAACCTTCCATAAAAACTACAATTGCTAAAACACCAATTCCCCACTTCGACCAATGATTCAGGAAGAAGGAGTTCTCCGGACAAGGAAGAACAATCGGAAAAAGAATAATTCCCTATCTTCTCCAATTTGTCATTGAAGGAGACACTGCTCACACTGGACGACGAGAATGCTCTTTCTCCAATTTCCGTAACCTTATCAGGAATGATCAGCGCTCCCGAAAGACCGGAACCGCTGAAAGCGTTCTGCGCAATGAATTTTGTATCTTCAGGGAATGCGAAGAAGCAGAGAGATTTTTTGTTTGAGAAGGCATTGACAGGGATAACATCCCAATCCAGTTCTTTATACCAGTAATACTCCATATAGCCTTCGCTGTTTCTATAGGAGTAATCCGGCTGCCGTCCATTATCAGAGATATATCTGTCAAGATTATTCCACTGATCCTCCCACTGATCACAGAAATAGGCAGATGTACTCCCGGAAACCGGACCGTGCGTACGGCACTCTTTCAAATTGACAGCTTCGAGAATCTTCATAGAGTCGCGCATAAACGAAAAGTCGGCACAACCAATCTCTCCGGTAATCTTCAGATTCCTGATCCGGTCAGAGTTCTTCTTTGCCTCCCTGATTGTTTTCCCGAGTTCCCCCCGGTGTTCTACGTTGACCACGAAATACTGTCTGGCCTCGCCGCCGTGAGAATTCTTGTCTTCAATCCAGTCTAGAATATGATTGCCTGAAAGAAAGAATTCATACTCACCTGTAATGTCTTTCTTATTGACAGTTATGTCGAAATCCGATATCTTCCCACCCTGATAGGTCGTTTCGGCATCTGATTTGAAATTGTATGTGACGGTCCCTACTGTCATTGCAAACAAAGGCGTGCCCGCAGGAATTGTCTGAGGCACTACAATGGCACGGAAAGAGCCTTCGTCCTGCTCAGTCATTACAATTCCTTTCATCTGAACGTCTCCCGTAGGAGAGACAACGCCTGTTGCAAAATCAATGGAAGCATTCAATCTGGTATTTGTCACTACTATTCCCTTGAAAAGACTGTTCCACTCTCCATCAGAGAAGCCATTTCCTTCGATAAGATTAACCTTGACACTGGACATAATGTGGTTCAAGATCACCGGGACCTTGCTTTCCGTAGGAGCGATATTGGTTGCCTTGCCCCAAAGGAAGTCTGACATCTCGTATCCGCTCATCCTGGCACCGTTCCTGGTGACATTCTGGTCCGCGCTGATCTCGAACTTGAACGCGTTGATGTCATCAATGATGTTCTGATACGGATAATACAGGAACAAGTCCACATTGGTGTTGACATCTTTGTAATAAACAGCCCTTGTGGATTTCCAGCGCAGATTTTCTTCGCTGTAGATGTACTTCGCATTGTCTGCCTGATTGCCTTCAAGCAGAAGAGTACCCGCATTTGCATTCCCATCGGTGTAATTGACTGCAAAGAGGCCTATTGCATCTTTATCAGAGAATCCGGAAGCAGACACCTTTGTCGGGACCTGATGGATTGAGCCGTCAATATTCAGCGGAATCATTCCGCCTTCCGTTCTTCCGGCTACAACTTCCACCAACTGTTCTTTTGTGCACCCTATTGCGACAGCAATGCATATCGCCAGGGTGAAGATTCGATGTAAGTGTTTCATATCAATCATCTATAATTATTGTTGTCAATTGCTAGTATGTCTCTCCTTCGTGATGCTCTCCTTCACCCCAATCGCCGATGCCCGGCTCCACTCCGTTT
Source organism: Candidatus Cryptobacteroides sp. (assembly GCA_045598165.1). Taxonomy (GTDB): domain Bacteria; phylum Bacteroidota; class Bacteroidia; order Bacteroidales; family UBA932; genus Cryptobacteroides. Next base: position 133,126 of record JAZLLN010000088.1, on the reverse strand, counting down.
GAACGGACGGTGAGATTGCAGCTGGCGGAAAAGGCCCCGTCTCTTGTTGTGGCTGTGATTGTGGCCGTACCCGAGCCGACAGCACGTACCATTCCATATCTGTCAACAGTAGCGACGTTTGTCTTGTCTGATTTCCAAGCCACCGTCTGGTTGGTAGCATTGGAAGGAATCACGGAAGCCTTGAGCAGAATATTTTCTCCTACGAAAATTTCGGCAGACGTAATGTCAAGGATAATGCCTTCGACACTCCTCTCCTTTACATAAACAACGCAATATGCCTGATATCCGTTTTCTTCGGTCTCAACCTTCACTTGAGTCCAACCGGGAGCAACAGCCGTCACCTTCCCTTCACTGTCAACAGTAGCAATATCGGTATTGAAGCTGCTCCAGCTTACATTCTGGTTTTCCGCATATTCCGGATAAATGGTTGCCGTGACGGTTTCTGTTTCGCCGGGGAACAATTCGAGATTCCATTTGTCGAGAGAAATGCCTCCTACACTCTTGTCCCGGACATAAATTGAAATCCATCCTCTCCAATTGCCTCCGTCTGTATAGGCAATGATATTCGTCCACCCGGGTGCCACCGCTGTTATGATTCCATTCTGGTCAACGGTAGCTACTTCTGTATCTTGACTCTCATATGTGATTTCCCGCAAAGTTGCATTTTCAGGCAGGACGGTCGCCTTGATTTCAGAAGTCTCTCCCTCAAGCATTTCGAAATGTATAGTTTCAATTTTGAAATCCGTTACAGGAATCCTGTGCTTGATTGTAATTTCACAGGACGCAGAAAGGCCTCCGGCGGTCTTTGCCGTGATTGTTAAAGAATTTTCTCCTTCCTGTTCGTTGGAATATACATCATACTTTCCGTTCCCATTATGATACACCAGATTGTCCTTGTCTGTTGACCACACAACTCCCCAGAACGCTTTGTCTTCCGGCTCCACAAAAGCTTTCAACTCAAAGTCCAAACCTTGGTATGTCACAAGACTGGTCTTGTCAAGCGTAATTCCTGTGGGTTTTCCTCCTTCAAAAGCATTCTTATCCATACTGCGGAAACGCCACCAATGATAAATTCCGTTGCTCCCATTTGTCGTGCCCTGATCATTGTGCGCCAGAATCAACTGATCCCCGGTCAATCTCAAAATATCGAATTCCTTTATCGGATTCTGCCCGAAATCATAAGGCCAGAGGGTTGCAGGTTCATCAGCAGTGAGTTTCCCAATCGACCAACCGTCCTCCCTGCGTACAGAAGAGAATCCGTTGACATTTATTTTCCCCCTACGGACTTCCTGACCTCCTTCTGAATACGAAATGCAATTGCCGTCAGAATCGATGGTCATATAGGCAAAACTGCTTTCTGTCACGGCCAACAATTCGGGATAGGTTCCCCACCATTTGTTCGGAATGACATTGTCATCAGCCAAATACCCGTTCCCGTTATTTCCTCCATAGCCATAGGGTGTTCCGTCTCTCTCGGAAACAATATCCCATAACCAGTATTTCTTTCCTTCAGTGCCGGAAAGGAGTTCCAAAGCCGTCGGCATTTTTGTATATTCCAAAGACTGGTCAGCACTTGACAGTCTGCTGAAGATGCACCTCTCGATTGTGACACTTTTATCTATGATACGGACAGCCTGTTCGCTGTCAGTCATAAAGGTAATGGTGAAGCCCTGAGTGTATGTTTTCGGTGGCAGAATAACGTAATATGGCTCTCCTGCTTCAAAGCCTCCTTCCGGAGCAAGGAGGTCAACAGTGCTGGAACCGTCTTCCCATATTTCGGCTTTTGGCCTTTCCCCCTCATCGAAATAAATGTATCCGCGTCCGGATAGTTTCTCCCCACCATTGCTTTGGAAGCGGATTTTTTGTATGCCTTGCCTGGTCACCGTCAACTTGATGCCTCCACAAATATTGTAAAAATACAACTGAAGATCTTTTGAACGAGCTACGGAAGGGAATGCCTTTGCGCCAAAAGATCCTTTTCTGGCAAATTGTATGTTAGGAAAATTATAATAGAAATTGCCGTAACTGAAATAATTGTCCCCGTCATATGGATATAAGGCGTAATAGAAGCCATCTCCTCCTTCATGGCCAAAACTTGAAGGCTTCCTCCCGGAGAATCTTGCCGAACTGGCCGGAGCCGTGTTGTCTGACACAAACTTCGTCAATTCTCCCTGTTGATATTGATTTCCGAAATATACACAAATAGAGTCGTTAGGAGACCAAAGGACGGAGCCGCCTTCACCAAGCACCGTTTTGGTGTCATTTTCCGAATGATAAGCCCAAATCGAGAAATCCTGCCCTGTCCGAATTTCATCAATGTTCTGATCAAGAGGCAACTCAGTTGCGCATGATGCGAGGGACATCACTGTCACGAGCCTTGCCGCGAATCTTATAACTGTTTTCATAGCTTGCCCTTATTTAAATTTCTCCACCCTCCATGGTGCCTTCGCTACCACCTGTTGATGTGCCTGAGTTATATATAATTGTATATTCAGGAATATACTCGGCACTGCGATTTTCGGTGACGTTGGGGATGGTCTGCCCATTGAATATAACCAAGGACTGCAGATTATTGTATTGAATGGGAGAGCAGTCCAGATATGTAAGTTTTGTATTATTGCTTATATCCAACTTCTGAATTCTGGTGCCTTCAACATCAAGATACTCCAAATCAGCCATACGAGAGATATCAAGGTTGTACAATGCTGTGTATCTGCTTTCCAGATGTTTCAATTTGGTAAGCGCCGTAATTGTCTCTCCCATTGACATCCAGCAGTTCTGAGCGCTCTCTACATCTGTTTTCCCGGAACAGAGTTTCAATGTTTCAAGATTGACGAACGCTTCCAGTCCCTTGAGATCCATTGATTCCGCAGTATAATCAATTTTTCTTGCCTCCTTTGCTTCATCAAGCGAAATCTCCCCATCTCCATTGCTGTCAAAATTCTTTACACAATAGTCCTTGAAAGCACTGTCATAAAATTCCACAAGATTATAGGGCCCTTGTGTAATTTTTACTGTTTCTTTGAGTTCATATTCATCATTGATGAATGATATCTCCGCCGTGCGCGATTCGTTTGAGTAGTTCTTTGATATTTGGAAAAAATAGGTGCTGGGATTTCCCGGGTCACAGCGATTGAGCCACAACCAGTATTCACTCACCTGGAAATAACAAGAGACGTTGCCGGACACCTCAATCTTGACTTCCCCCTCTCCGCAACCGACTTCGTACTCGTGCTGGCCGACCGCAAGTTCGGGTTCTTCCTCTGATTGCTTTTGGGTAAATTCAATTTTTATGGTTGTCGACCCGGACGAAATCTTCAAAGTCGCACTACGGGAATCATAGGTGTCATTTTCTTTAATGGTTACGGTAATAGTAATATCCCCGGGCCCGCCGCTTGTCTTGTCTATTGATATCCAATCAACAGACTTCGTTTCCGTTACAGAAGCCGTCCAGTTTTCATATGCGGTAAACTTTATCTGCGTGTTGCCACCAGAAGAAGAAATGCTGGGGTTCAAATCCGTACCCGATGCTATGACAACCGAAGCTGTCGGATCCGTCGGAGTCGTTGGAGTCGTTGGAGTCGGGGGCGTTGGCGCAACTCCTCCTTTATTATTGTCCGGCTTCTCACAGGATACCAGAAGAAATCCCAGGCAAACAAACAAAAACAGAATTCTCCTCATAGTAATTGCTTATTATGACGTCTATATCGGTCGTATTATCCTTGAAAGTTTTCAAATATATGAAAAAATCTAGAAATATTTATTCTCCTGGCGGTTGAGGGCGATGAAGATGAAAAGCATCGTCGTGAACGCCAGAAGGGATGATCCTCCATAGCTCATAAAGGGAAGAGGTATTCCGATCACGGGCATAAGTCCGATGGTCATCCCTATGTTGATGAAAAGATGCATGAAGAGGCAGGAGGCCAGACAATATCCGTATATACGGGTGAAAGCCTCCCTGCTTTCGTCGGCGTCTTTTATTATCCAGAACAACAGCAGGGCATATATCAGGATGACGACAAAACATCCTATGAATCCCCATTCCTCTCCCACGGTGCAGAAGATGAAATCGGTACTCTGCTCCGGAACGAAACCGTAGGCGGTCTGGGTGCCGTGGAGGAAACCTTTGCCCGTAAGTCCTCCGGAGCCAATGGCTATCATTGACTGGTGGACATTGTAACCGGCGCCGGACGGATCTTCCCTAAGACCGAGAAGCACTTCGATTCTGGCACGCTGGTAATCCTTGAGGACATTGTCGAACACGAACTGGGTGCAGAACACAAAAGCCGTTCCGGCAATGAGTCCCAACACCGCATTGCGCCACATATTTCTCCGGAGACGGAGAACCCTGTGGTATTTCCTGAGATAGTGCAGGAGAAGGAAGCCCACAATGGCAACCAGCACGGCGATGGATATCCACGGTTTTGTCACCAGTGTCAGGATGAACAGGAAAATAGCCATCCCTATCATAAACAGCAGCCATCCCGTAAGACCCTCACGATAGAAAGCGAACAGGAATCCCATATAGACCAATGCCGACCCGGTCTCACTCTCCGCGATTATCACCAACATCGGAATCCCGACAATCAGCGCCACCATCGTGAAATTGCGACGATTGCCGAACTTGAAGTTCGGACGGCTCATATATGCGGCCAACATCAGGGATGTGGTTATCTTGGAAATCTCGGCAGGCTGAAATTTCACCGGCCCGAATTCAAACCAGGAATGGGATCCCTTGGTATCCTTGCTGAGGAATATTACAGCCACCAGAAGCACCAGGACAAAGAAATATGCGGGAGACGACACAACTTCCCACAGTCTCGGACTGATGACAAACAATATCAGGACAGCTGCAATGATTGATATCCCGAACCACAGGAACTGCTTGCCGCTACGGACACCCAGATCAAATATTGAACTTGGATCTCCCGACTGAACGGAAGCGTAGATATTTATCCATCCTATCAGAACGAGCAGGACGTAACAGACCACCAATTTCCAATCGACGGTCTGCTTCAATCCTCTGTCAAACTTGCCGCTCATTGTATAAGTCGGGTTTCAAAAATTCTGTCCTCAACCGGTTTCCTCTCTTCCCTGATACCTCCGGTAAGATACCTCTCAACCAGCAGTGATGCAATGGGGCAGGCCCAGGTTGCTCCGAAGCCCGCATTTTCCACATAGGCGGCAACGGCAATCTCCGGATTGTCCTTGGGGGCAAAACAGATGAATACCGAATTGTCCTTTCCGTGAGGATTCTGTGCCGTTCCTGTCTTGCCGCAGATATCAAGTCCGGGGACGGCGGCAACGAATGCCGTACCACCGGCCGCTCCCCCACCGTTCACAGCCATATACATTCCCTTGACAGCCGTGGAAAAATGGCTGGTATCGACTTTTGTATACTGCTTCTGATGATATTTTTCGTCTATGACCACTCCTTCCGAATCCTTGACCAGATGGGGAATATAGTAATATCCCCTGTTGGCCATCGTTGCGGCAAGATTCGCAATCTGCAGAGGTGTCACGCCTATCTCCCCCTGCCCGATGGACAAGGACACAATAGTAGGGAAACGCCATCCGCGCTTACCGTAAATCTTGTTGTAATACTCCGATTTCGGAATGTTTCCTCCAAGTTCCGAGGGGAAATCACTACCCAATTTCCGGCCGAAGCCGAAACTCAGCACATAGTCCCTCCAGACATCAAACGCTTCCTGAATATTGGCGTATTTCCTGTTCTCAAGGACATTGCGGAACACATAGCAGAAATATCCGTTGCAGGATGTGGCTATGGCATCCAGAAGGGCCAGAGGGGAGGCGTGGCCGTGGCAACCCAGTTTATGCCCCTTGGAATAAGGGAAACCGTGGTCGCAGGGATACTTGTATTCAGGCTTCAGAACCCCTTCCTGAAGTCCGATAAGTCCGTTCACCAGCTTGAAGACCGAACCGGGAGGATAAGACGCCATGACCGTCCTGTTGAACATCGGCTTGTTCCTGTCTTTGGAAATTTCGGCGTAATGAGCGCCGATATCGGCAAGTATGTCAACGTCGATACCGGGACTTGAAACCATCGCAAGAATTTCTCCGGTAGATGGTTCTATGGCAATAAGGCTTCCTTTCTTGCCTTCCATCAAGCGCTGGCCGTACTGCTGGAGAGGAGCATCGATAGTAGTGACAATGTTATGGCCCGGGACTGCCGCGACATCGTATTTCCCGTCCAAATAGGAATCCTGCAACCTGTTGCGGGAGTCGCGGAGGAAAATATGATAGCCTTTCTGTCCGCGCAGGTCTTCTTCCCGCGCCGCTTCCAATCCCGTCTTGCCTATGTAATCACCTCTCTTATATTCCGGATGCCTTGAAAGATCATCCGCATTGACTTCAGAGATGTAACCGAGAAGATTGCCGCCGGCATTGTACGGGTACTCCCTCACGTTTCTCATCTGACTGCGGAAACCGGGATACTTGTACTCCTGCTCGGAGAAGCGCGCAAAAACTTCTGCGGAAGCCTTTTTCAGGAACGGCCTTTCCTGAAAGCCGATTGACGAGCGATGCGCCTGATAATAGGCCATCCTTTCTTTGATGAAGTCAACGGAAACGTCCAGCGTTCTGGCCAGTCCCAGGGTGTCAAACTCCTTCACGTCGTGGGGCGTAACCATTATATCATAACATATCTTGTTGTTTACAAGCACGTTGCCGTGACGGTCATAGATGATTCCACGAGGAGGATAGATGTCATTGTAAACCATCGAGTTGTTCTCCGAACTGCGCTTGTATTTGTCCTCGACAATCTGAATGGCGAACAACTTCGCCAGGAGTATGACCACCGTCACACCCAAGCCCATCAAAAGCTTGTTCTTCCTGTTTATTTCCATCTGGCAGACTCTTCTTCCGTCAACAAAGAGGCAACAAACAAAGACACGAACGAACTTGCCGCGAGAGAACAGACAAAGCGCAATGCATTGAACCAGAACGGACGCATGCCTGCTCCATCCACCCATACATAGATTATCATAAACAGGGCCGTGCTCAGCACAATCGCGAGACTCATCTTCAGGAAGCCCTGACGCCGGAAAGACAGGCCCTCACCCCGGGAGAAAATTTCTTCACCGAACACAAGGGATATTATGAACTTGCGGCCGAAAGCGATGGGGAGCAAGGCCACACAGGTCAGGCCCAGAATACCGTGCGTAAAGAAATCGACCGCAATACCGGTCAGGAAGGTTATAAGGAGAGCCGGTGTCGTATTGACCCTGGCAGGGAGACATATCACCATAGTGGGCAGGAATGTCAGCAACACGAACTGCGACAGGTTGAAGTAGTTCCAGACAAGGATCTGGGCAACGAGCAGCACAAGGACTATCAGAGGTCTCCCGTTCTTCATAATTTCTCCTCCTTCTTCTCCAACTGTCCTATCTCCTCCCTCTTGGGATTGCAACTTATGGTTACAAAACGTACGGAAGAGAAATCCTGAAACAGTCTGACACTGGCATCCTTGACCACACCGTCCACCGATTCCGATCCTATTGTCACGCCCAGCGGAATGTCTCCCGGAAAGATCTCGGAGATTCCGCTGGTTCTTATCGTATCTCCGGGCATTATTTCAAACTGCATCGGGATGTTCTTGAGCAGTCCTCCGTCCGCAGTTATTCCGTTCCAAACAAGAGGCACCACCACTCCCTCCTTACCTATCCTGGCACTCACGCTGACTTTTGAATTCATCAGGGAAAGACCGTATGAATAGTGCTTGTCGACAGCATCCACAATGCCGACCACTCCGTCATTGGTGATGATTCCGGAATTCGGAAGAACCCCGTCCTCATACCCTTTGTTGAGAATTATGTAATTATGCTGGGAATTGCGGCTGATTTTGATGATTTTCGCCGGGATGTAAGTGAATATATCATCTTCCCTGCCTCTGACCGCCTTCGCATTCTCCTCGGGGTAAAGATTCCAATAATAGTCCAGCTGCCTTGACAACTCGAAATTTTCCCTGGCAAGGTCTTCATTCTGACCGGCCAGCTGGAAATAGTATCTTATGTTCTCCCCTACCCCCCAGGTGGAAACCATTATGCGATGTGACAATCTGTTCAGCCAGATGTTCTGAAGAGTGGATGTCCGGGATATCAAGCCGATGGCAGCAACCTCCAGAAAAATGAAGATTGCTGCCGAAATCACTTTTGATATTACCGACCCCCTGGGCATTACCTCATCAGGAATGAGTAATGATCCGTATTGTTGAGGGCTTCGCAGGTGCCGCGTGCCACCGCATGCAGAGGGTCTTCCGCCACATGGAACTGAATGTTCACCTTGTCAGTCAGACGCTTGTCGAGTCCTCTGAGAAGAGCACCGCCGCCTGAAAGGTAGATACCGTTCTCCACTATATCGGAGTAGAGTTCGGGAGGGGTGTTTTCAAGAACATGAAGTATGGAGGTTTCTATTTTCGCTATCGATTTGTCAAGGCAGTGGGCTATTTCATCATAGGTGATTACGGCCTCGACCGGATGCGCCGTCATCAGGTTCGGTCCGCGGACCACAAACGGCTCCGGTTCCACGTCCAGCTGAGGGATGACGGAACCGACTGCAATCTTGATCTTTTCCGCAGTTATCTCTCCCACCTTTATGTTGTGCTGTTGGCGGAGGTACTGCTGAATGTCGGCAGTGAAAACATCTCCCGCAACGCGGATGCTGTCCTGCTGCACAAGTCCGCCAAGCGAAATGACTGCAATCTCGGTGGTACCGCCACCTATATCCACGACCATACTTCCTTTCGGAGCCTCGACATCAAGGCCGATACCGAGAGCGGCGGCCATAGGTTCGAAAATAAGGAACACGTCCCTTCCGCCGGCATGCTCCGTGGAATCACGGACGGCACGGATCTCCACTTCCGTCGATCCGGAAGGAATACCCACCACGACCTTGAGGTTCGGGGTGAACAGACTGCGATGCCTGCTGCCCACCTGCTTGATGAAACCGCGGATCATAATCTCCGCGGCGTTGAAATCCGCAATCACACCATCCCTCAAAGGCCTGACTGTCCTGATGCCAGGATTGGTTCTGTCGTGCATCAGCTTTGCTTTCTGGCCGATGGCAATGCACTTGCCTGTATTGTTGTCGAGAGCAACGATGCTCGGTTCGTCAAGTACGATCTGACCGTTCTGGTAGATAATGGTATTGGCGGTGCCGAGGTCGATTGCCATCTCCTGATTGAAAAACGAAGAAGACATATAGACGTTGATTTGTATGTTTACAAATATACATAAATTTTAGTTAATTTTGCTCAAATAATTTTAGCTATGGAGAGAAAAATCTATGCGATTTTCGTGGCCGGAGGAAGCGGTACAAGGATGGGGGGGGCTACCCCGAAACAATTCCTTGATCTTGGAGGAATCCCCATTCTGCAACGTTCCATTGAAGCCTTCCTGAAAGCATGTCCCGACGCAAAGATTATCACAGTCCTGCCCTCAGAGCACATCGAAACCTGGAAGGAACTCTGCAGGAAACATATATTGAACGCACCCCAGACACTGGTTGCCGGAGGAATGACCAGGTTCCACTCCGTAAAGAACGCGCTGGAGAGAATTCCGGACAATGCCGTTGTCTCCATCCACGACGGCGTGAGACCTCTTGTCAGCGGTGAACTTATAAAAAGAATGTTGGAAAGGATGGAGGACTGCGAAGCCCTCATTCCGGCATTGCCGGTTACCGATTCCCTGAAATTCAAGAACGGAACGCTCCCCGAACCGGACAGGTCCGGCATAGTCGCAGTACAGACACCCCAGATGTTCCGTTCCGGAATTCTGAAAGACGCCTACCGCCAGGCTTATCAGGAATCCTTCACTGACGACGCTTCCGTGGTCGCCCGCAAAGGAATCCGTCTCTCGTTCATTGAGGGAGAGAAGTTCAACATCAAGATAACAACCCCGGAAGATTTGCGTCTGGCGGAAATCCTTATTTCTTCGAGATTTTGACTCCGACCTGACGGTCGAAAGCAGTGTCGAGCACTATCATCGTATCCGTCGACTGGATATGAGGAATATTCTGAATGCTCCTGATGAGCACGTTGATGAGATCATCGTTATTCTGGCAGAAGGCTTTGACCAGAAGTGCATAGCGGCCCGTGACGAAATGGCATTCGACTATCTCGGGAACTTTCTTGAGAGCCTCCACCACTTCCGAATATTTATCAGCCTCTGACAGGGATATGTTGATATAGACACACACGCCCAGACCCAGCGCCTTGTGCTTTACAAGCAGACGGGAGCCGGTAATCACTCCGTTTTCCTCCAGTTTGCGGACTCTCTGATGAATGGCCGCACCGGAAATTCCACACTCACGCGCTATCTCAAGATACGGTTTTCTGGCATTGCCTATGAGAGACGCAAGAATTGTCTTGTCTATCTCGTCTATCTGATACTGTCCCATATCTATTTTTTCTTGAATTTGCGGAATTTGTGTGCCGTAGGACTTGTTGCGGCCACAATCTCCCTGCAGGCCTCCTCCGTCAGGGTGGAAGCATCGGTGCCGCGCGGTATCTTGTAGTTGGAACCCGCGTGCTTGATGTAAGGTCCGTACTTTCCGTTCATCACCACTATGTCCGAATCCTTGAACTCATTTATCACCGGTTTCTCTTCAGGTTTGGACTTTGCCGACTCTATCAACTTCACACATTCATCCAGGCTGATCTTTACGGGATCCATCCCGCGCGGGACGGTGATGTTTTTCTCCCCATATTCAAGATATGGTCCGAAACGTCCTTTTTTGGCAATGATATCAATGTCTTCGTACCGACCCACGTTGCGGGGCAACTGGAAAAGCTTCAAGGCCTCTTCCAGAGTGATTGTTTCTATCAACTGCCCCTTTGCAAGGCTGGCGAACACTTTGTTGTCACCTTCGCCTTTCTGGACGTAAGGTCCGAACTGGCCGAATTTTGCAACTACGGGCAATCCGTCCGAAGGGTCGGTTCCCAGTTCCCTGGAAACGTGGCTGTACTTACCGTCTTTCAGCGTCTCATCCACCCTCTTGTGAAAGGGGGTGTAGAATCTCGCTATCAGATCGTTCCAAACGAGTTTTCCTTCCGCTATCTTATCGAAATCCTTCTCTACCGTGGCTGTAAAATCATAGTCAAGGATGGTGGCGAAATTATCCACAAGATAGTCCGCCACGATGAGTCCGAGGTCCTGAGGAATCAGTTTGCCCTTTTCCGCTCCTATCGTTTCCGTCTTCGTGACAGAACTGATGGTCGAGCCCTTCAGGACGAGATTCTCCACCTCGATTTTTTTCCCTTCCTTGTCCCCCTGTTCAACGTAACCGCGCACCTTGGTGAGAGTGTCGATGATGGTCGCATAAGTTGAGGGACGTCCGATTTCCAGTTCTTCGAGTTTCTTGACCAGAGTGGCCTGGGAATAACGGTACGGCGGCTGGGAGTATTTGCATTCGGCACTTACTGTGCTGCAGGCGAGAATCTGCCCTTCTCTGAGCGCCGGGAGGGAAGATGTCTCCTCCGAGTTTTCCTCGTCATCGGAGCCTTCCATATAAAGTTTGAGGAACCCGTCGAACACTATGTCAACGGCCTGTATCGTATAGAACTCGCCGCGACGGTCCACAAGCACCTTAACACCGGTATTCATCACTCTGGCATCCGCCATCTGGGAGGCGACAGTGCGCTTCCAGATCAGATTGTAGAGCTTCTGCTCCTGAGCAGTCCCCTCTATCTCCGCATTCCCGACATACGTGGGTCTGATGGCCTCGTGGGCTTCCTGGGCTCCTTTTGCCTTCGTCTTGAACTGGCGTGGATTGGAATACTCCGCGCCGAAGTTATCGCAGATGAATTTCTTTGCAGTGCCGAGAGCAAGCGATGACAGATTGGTGGAATCCGTACGCATATAGGTGATGAGCCCTCTTTCATAAAGAGTCTGCGCCACCCTCATTGTCGTGCTCACCGGAAAATGAAGTTTGCGGGCGGCTTCCTGCTGAAGGGTGGACGTGGTGAAAGGAGGTGCCGGAAAACGCTTGCCCTCCTTCTTCTCAACGTCTCCGACGCTGTATTCCGCTCCGATGCAGTCCTGAAGGAAGTTCCTGGCCTCATCGATGGAAGAGAATCTGGTATTGAGGACTCCCTTCACCTTACAGCCGTCAACGTCGAAGACAGCTTCCAGCCTGTACGAAGCCTCCGGAACAAAAGCCGCAATCTCCCTTTCCCTGTCAACCACAAGCCGGAGAGCCACCGACTGCACGCGCCCTGCGGAAAGGCCCCTCTTTACCTTCCTCCACAAAACGGGAGAGAGCTCGAAGCCGACGAGACGGTCCAGCACCCTGCGTGCCGTCTGCGCCTTCACCAGATCCATGTCTATGTCCCTGGGATTGTTCAGAGCCGACTCTATCGCATTCTTTGTGACTTCGTTATAAGATATTCTGCGGGCTTTGGATTCATCCAGACCCAGCACCTCCTTGAGATGCCAGGCAATAGCCTCTCCCTCGCGGTCAGGGTCGGATGCCAGCAGAACCTGATCCGCCTTGTCCGAAAGGGACTTCAGTTCCCTGATTATCTTTTCCTTTCCGGGGGACACGGTATATTCCGGATTGAAGCCGTTCTCCAGATCTATGCTCAAAGCCTTTTCCTGCAGGTCTCTGACATGGCCCTGACTGGCTCTGACCGTATAATCCTTGCCTAAATATCCCTGAATCTGCTTAGCTTTATGTGGAGACTCCACTATCACAAGCTTTCCCGCCATACCTGATTTTTTTGTTTCCGTCTGCAAAGAAAAACACAAACTCGGAATTTTTCAAAATTTAATGAGTAATTTTGGCAAAAATATGATCGTGATGACTGACGAGACAAAAAAAAAGATAACCAAATGGTTCTGGATAATATTGACAGCTCCCTTTGCTGTAATATTTCTGCTCCTCCTGCTGGTCTGGATGTTCGCCCGCATCCCTTCATTCGAAGAACTGGAACATCCCGACAATAAACTGGCCACCCAGATTATCGCTGATGACGGAAGCATGGTCCTGTCCACCTTCCACATCGAGAACCGCACCTATGTGCCTTATGAAGAGTTGTCTCCCAACCTCATACACGCGGCGGTATCTACGGAAGATTCCCGTTTCTACAAGCATTCCGGAATCGACACGAAAGGTCTGGCCAGAGTCTTTGTCAAGACCCTGCTGATGCACGATTCCAGCCAGGGAGGAGGATCCACCATCACCCAGCAGCTCGCCAAGACCCTTTATCCCCGGCGGGAAGTGAAAAGCAAAATCCCGGGATGGGCGAGTATCGTGATGGTATGGACAAAACTCAAGGAATGGATTACGGCAGTCAAGCTGGAAAGGAACTATACCAAGGATGAGATACTGGACATGTATCTCAATTCCGTATTCTTCGGCAGCGGGGCCTACGGTATCAGGGCGGCATCCGAAACCTTCTTTGCAAAGGAACCCGCAGACCTCACGGTGGAAGAGGCGGCCACACTTATCGGAATGGTGAACAAGCCTACCAGATACAATCCCGTGCTGAATCCGGAACGGTCTCTCGCCAGAAGGAATTTCGTGATAGGGAGGATGGAGAAAAACAATTTCCTCACAAAGCAGGAGGCCGATTCACTTTGTCTGCTTCCTCTAGGAGTGGAGAAATATCAGGTACAGGACCACAACTCCGGTGCAGGGCCCTATTTCCGCGATATGCTCCGTCGCTATATGAATGCCGAGAAACCGCGCAGAACAAAATACGCTACAGTGGAGGATTATTCCGCCGACTCCCTCAAATGGGTCCAGGACGACCTCTACGGATGGCTGAACAAGAACAAGAAGGCCAACGGGGAAAAATACAACCTGGACAAGGACGGGCTGAGAATCTATACCACCATAAACTACAAGATGCAGAAGTTCGCGGAAGAAGCCGTGGCCGAGCACCTTGGAAAAGATCTCCAGAAAGCGTTCGAACGGGAAGTGAAATGGAAGAAAAACAGGCCTTTCTCCAACAGCGTGGAGCAGTCCACCGTCGATATCCTGATGAGCAATGCCCGTCGGTGGAGCGACCGATACCGCATGGCAAGGAAGGAAGGTGTTCCTGAGGCGGAGATTCTGGCCCAGTTCGACAAGCCCGTGAAAATGCGTGTTTTCTCCTGGAACAGCAAGGGACACATCGACACCGTGATGACGCCCAATGACTCCATCCGCTACTACAAGAGCATCCTGAGATCCGCCTTTGTGGCAATCGAACCTTCCTCCGGCCATCTGAAGGCGTACGTGGGAGGTCCGAACTACCGTTATTTCAAATATGACAACGTAAGTCAGGGCAAAAGGCAGGTCGGATCCACCATCAAGCCTTTCCTCTACACTCTGGCAATGCAGGAAGGCATGAGCCCCTGTCACAAGGTTGTGAACGTTCCTCAGACCTTCGCCCTCGCCGACAGCACCACCTGGACGCCCAGAAGTACGGACAAGGAGGAATGGATAGGCCGTACGGTAACTTTGAAATGGGGCCTTACCCATAGTTCCAACAACATATCGGCTTACCTGATGGGACAGTTCGGCCCTCAGGCCATGGCTCAGATGATGAGAAAAATGGGCATCCAGAGCCATATTGACGAAGTTTATTCCCTTTGTGTAGGCCCTGCAGACCTTTCTCCCCTTGAAATGGTTTCCGCCTACAATACCTTCCCCTCCAAAGGCGTTTATGTTTCGCCCCTGTTCGTAACCCGGATTGAAGACAACCAGGGCAACGTACTGTCGGAATTCACCAACAAAAAGAGGGAGGCCCTGAGCGAGAGGACTGCGTTCCTGATGGTTAATCTCATGGAAGGAGTCGTCAATAACGGTACAGGATCCAGATTGAGGGGGAAGTATGGGCTGAAAGGGGAGATTGCGGGCAAGACCGGCACCACCAACGACAATTCCGACGGCTGGTTCATAGGTTACACCCCGAGCATCACGGCAGGTATCTGGGTGGGAGGAGAAGACCGTCAGGTCCACTTCGAATCCCTTGCCCTGGGTGGCGGTTCCAATATGGCCCTCCCCATTTGGGGAATCTTCATGACCAAATGTCTGAATTCGGGAATATTCAGTGAAGAAGACAAATTCTCGGCCCCTGCGGGATTCTCTTTGGATCTCAACTGCGAGGGAGGAGACATATTCGATACGGATTCAAATCTGACACAAGACCAGTATTATTTCGACTGATATGGGAAAATACAGTTCAATTGCAGTTATTTACGGCAGCGATTCCTCCGAATGGGAAGTCTCCTGCCGCAGCGGTGAGTTCGTCGCCTCCCGGATTGACGGCAACGAATATGACGTTTATGAAATTTTCGCCCGCTTCGGACGCTGGCAGCTTGTCGCTTTCAAGAAGAAGAATGCGATGAGGGTTACCTTCCCCGAAGGCTCCCGCCCTGAAGTTGACAAAACGGATTTCTCCATCAGCATCCTGGGTGAAAAGGTGAACTTCGACTACGCCTACATCGTGCAGCACGGAGCCCCCGGCGAAAGCGGAGAACTTCAGGGCTATCTTGAGATTCTTGGGATACCGTTCAGCACCTGCAACGCCTCCGTCTCCACCATCGCATTCGACAAATATGCCTGCAAAAGTTATATCCGGGACCTCGGAATAGTGAAATGCGCTCCCGATGCACTTGTCCGCAAGGGCTCATCAGACGTTGCCGCCGTATGCAAGGAGGCTTCCGGAAAATTGCAGTTCCCCGTATTCGTCAAACCGACCATCGGCGGATCCAGCTTCGGTGTAACCATGGTCAAGAAAGCCGAAGACCTCCAGAGAGCCGTTGAATTTGCCTTCTCCGAAGGTCCCGCCGTTCTCATTGAACAGGGAGTCCACGGCCGGGAACTTACCTGCGCCGCCTTTTTTGACGGAAAGGAAATAAAAACCCTGCCCATAATCGAGATCATCACCGACAACGAGTACTTCGACTATGATGCGAAATACAACGGACACAGCAATGAGGTGTGCCCCGCTGAAATTTCGGGACCGGAAGCGGAACTCGTAAGCAGCACCACGAAAATGATTTACAATTTCCTCGGTTGTGCGGGAGTCGTAAGGATGGACTACATTCTTACGGAAAACGGCCTTTATTTCCTGGAAGTCAACACTATCCCGGGTATGACAAGCGCCTCCCTGGTGCCGAAAATGGTACGCACCGCAGGACTTGACATCACCGATTTCCTGAGTACAATCATAGAAAACTCATAAATGCGTCTCGCAGATTTCATCCGCGAGAGCACATCTGCCCTTGAGACTCAATATCCCCGCGAAGAAGCCGGGGATATTGTTCTTCTTGTCTGCCAGAAGAGGTTCGGAACGGAAAAATACACCCACATCCTGCATCCGGACCTTCAGATTGATGAGGGCCTGGCTTCAGAAGATATACGGCGGCTGGCACGATGGGAACCCGTTCAATACGTTTTGGGTGAGGCTTATTTCTGCGGAAGAAAGTTCAATGTCCGTCCCGGAGTCCTGATTCCAAGACCGGAAACGGAACTTCTTGTAGAACAAGCGGAAAGTCTGCTCAGAGGAGTCTCTGAACCCAGGATTCTTGACCTTTGCACCGGCTCCGGCTGTATAGCATGGACCCTTTACAAGGATATTCCGGGCGCCCATGTCAGTGCGGTTGACATTTCACGGGAGGCCCTGGAAATTGCGTCCGAGCAATTCGATGGACCCGGTCCCGCCTTCATTGAAGCTGATATTCTGAAGGAAGCTCCTTTCTGCGGGCCGTTTGATCTCATCACCGCCAACCCACCGTACATCTGCAACTCCGAAAAAACCGCAATGAGGCCTAACGTTACCGACTATGAGCCGTCATCAGCCCTGTTCGTCCCCGACGAGGATCCTTTGCTGTTCTATCGGGCGGTCGCCCTCTGGGCTAAGCGGCTCCTCGCGGAAGAAGGGTCGGGAATCGTTGAAATCAATGAAGATTACGGAGCTGCAACGGCAGAGATTTTCTCTCAAGCGGGATTTCACAATATCCTGATTGAAAAGGACTTGGCTGGCAAGGACCGCTTCGTGAAGTTCAGAAAAGGAAATTAAACGTTTGCTTTTTGGGACAAACGGATGATTCTGCGTCACTTTGCAGAAAAATGCCGTTATGGAAAAAGTATGTTTGATTCTGGCCGCTTCTCTTTTCCTTGCAGCCTGCAACAGAACCTCAATTGTGGAAAAACCGGACAGGTATCCTACGGAGGAAATAACTCTCCGGTCCGTGGCAAAGATTCTCTCCGAACTGCCTCTGGAAAAAGAACATCTGCAAGAAGTTTACAATGCTGCCGGCGCCTCCGCCGGGAACGGATATGACGAGGAATACCTGGTCAGGGATATCTTCGAATCTCCGGGCTGTGGTGTGGGAGATGACCTTAAGACCAGAGCTGAAAGCCGCTCTTCCTACGCCCATCCACTTCGTGACCTTATCAGGGAGCACCTTGAAAGCACACGCGCTACCAAATCCGGAATCTCCGATGTGGAGGATTACATAAACAGGCTTGAATCCAGCGGATTTCAACTTTATTGTCCTTTCTCGGAGAACTGGGACGGGGAGACCCTTCCCATCATCACCTTCGACCCCGGTTATGGTGCCGAATCAAACTATGGCTACGAAATGATACGGACCGGAAACGGCATCAGAGTGGTCGATTCCGTATTCGTTGACGAAGCTGTAGCCATGAAACGCCCTGTCTGGGTGGTGAACACGAATGATGACAGCGCCTTCACTCCCCTGGAACTATACTCCAAAGGCGGCATCATCCCTGAAACCAAAGGCATTACGAGGAAACTCCTTCTCAAGTCCTTTAAAATGTTGAGAAATTATGACAGCTGGTTCGGCGGGGCAAGTGAATTCTTCGTCAAGCTGGGAACTGTCGACAGGTTCACGGCGAGCACGGAGGCGGAGATGCGGCTTTACAACCCTTCCGTCACAGACTTCATGATTGTAATCAGACGAAGCGAAAAGGGGAAAGACATTCCCTTCAATACAATTATGCTGTCCGATTTCTCAAATCAGCTGGATATGCTGGCTTTCCTCGTGACAGAGGATGACGGCGGGACCACAACCAGCTGGAAATGTTCCGCCACGGTGAAAATCCAGTCCAAAAGCTATGGTTTCGACCTCGACATTCCCTATCACGACAAGGATGACATCGTGTGGAGGGGACAGCTTGCAGCGACCTTTTTCCAGGAGGCGGACATAGTCTCCGGCCGTTTCGGAGACGTTGAAATCAGTTTTGCTCTCGAATGAGAATTTGCTATCTTAGCGGAACAAAAGAATAGAATCATGTTCTCCAGGGAAATTTATATCAAGCGCCGCAGTGAACTTTTCGACAGGATGAAAGGAGAAAACGGCATCATTCTCTTCATAGGCAACGTGGACTCTCCCGCCCAGTACAAAGAAAATCCTTACAAATGGAGGCAGGACAGCAACTGGCTTTATTTCTTCGGAATAGACGAACCCGGATTCGCCGCGGTGCTGGACCTTGATTCCGGTGAGGAAACCATATTTGCCGACGACTACAGCATAGACGATATAATATGGACAGGTCCCATGGAATCCGTCGCCTCCCAGGCCGCCGCAGCAGGTATCAGGAACACCCTTCCTGCATCAAAACTGTCCTGGACAGTAACGGAAGCCATCATCAAGGGGCGTAGAATTCATTTCCTTCCTGCTTCACGGTACTACAACGCAATGCGTTTGGGCTCACTTGCGGGCCTCGATCCCTCGCAGACATTCCGTAACGGGAAAGCGGGGTGCCCCGCAGCATCCGAAGCTCTGGTAAGGGCCGTCGTTTCGATGAGGCTCATCAAGTCTCCTGAAGAGATAAGACTGATGGACGAAGCTGCCGTACTGGGGCAGGAAATGCATACCGTTGCCAGAAAGGGCATACGCATCGGCAGGATTGAACAGGAGATTGTGGGGGAGATGGAAGCCGTCACTCTCGCAAAGGGATGGGGTACCAGCTTCACTACCATCCTCACTCAGCACGGCGAAATATTCCACTGTCATTCGCACCGGCAGCCCATAGAAGCCGGGAAACTTCTTGTCATAGATGCGGGAGCCGAAAGCAACGAGCATTACGCTTCGGATTTCACAAGAACCTATCCCACTTCGGGAAAATTCTCTTCAAGACAACGTGACATCTACCAGATTGTGTACGACTGCAACGAACTGGCCTTCTCCCTTGCAAAACCCGGCACAACTTATCTGGATGTCCACAAAGCCGTTTCCATACTTATGCTTGAGCGGCTCGCGAGCCTCGGCCTTGTGAACGGCTGCATCGACTCGATGATGGAGGAAGGTGTCGCAGGACTCTTCATGCCCCACGGTCTGGGCCATAATATCGGTCTGGACGTTCACGATATGGAAGATCTCGGAGAAGATCTTGTAGGATATGATTCCGACCAGAAACGTTCTCCCCAACTTGGACTCGGCAGCCTCAGGATGGCCCGCAGGCTCGTTCCCGGCAACATCATTTCAGACGAACCGGGCATATACTTCATCCCCGCCCTCATCGAACAGTGGAAGAACGGGGGCCAGGCCAAAGACCTTGTAAATTATTCAAAACTCGAACAATATTACGATTTCGGCGGAATACGTCTTGAAGATGATCTTCTGATCACTGAAGACGGCGCCAGAAGACTCGGTGGGAAACGCCTCCCCATCAGTCCTGAAGAAGTGGAAGAGGCTATGGCAAATGACTGACACCATGGGATTATTGGATGGAAAAGTGGCGCTCATCACCGGAGCGGCCAGAGGAATAGGCAAGGCTATCGCCCTGAAATTCGCGGAAGAAGGCGCTGATGTCGCCTTCACAGACCTGGTTATTAACGAAACGGCCCAGCAGACCGTTGAAGAACTAAACGCATTCGGTCACAAAGTCAGGGCCTATGCTTCCAATGCGGCATCCTTTGACGAAAGCCATTCCGTAGTGGAACAGATTCTCTCCGACTTCGGAAAGATTGACATCCTTGTCAACAACGCCGGAATCACCAAGGACGGACTGATGCTCAGGATGGAAGAACCCCAGTGGGACGCTGTCATCAACGTCAATCTCAAATCCGCATTCAATTTCATCCACGCCGTCACTCCGGTTATGGCAAGGCAACGCAGAGGCAGCATCATCAGTATGAGTTCTGTCGTCGGCGAACACGGAAATGCCGGACAATGCAACTACTCCGCATCCAAGGCCGGGTTGATAGGCCTTACCAAATCCATCGCCAAGGAAATGGGACCCAGAGGAATCCGCGCCAACTGCATCGCCCCGGGCTTCATCATTTCGGATATGACTGCGGCAATGCCTGATGACGTCCGCGAAGCCTGGATAAAAACCATCCCCCTCCGCCGTGGCGGCACTGTCGAAGACGTAGCCAAAGTCGCACTCTTCCTCGCCAGTGATCTGGCTTCATATGTAAGCGGCCAGGTCATCAATTGCTGCGGAGCAATGTCGTGCTGACGCTGGAGCTCCTGCTCCGCGGTCTGGCGGATCTGGCACTGCCGAGGAAATGCGCCGTATGCGGAAGGAATCTGATTCTTGCGGAAGATACGATATGCCTCCGCTGTCTGGCTGACCTGCCTCTCACCCATTTCTGGGAATATGCGCATAATCCTATGGCCGACACACTCAATGGTCGGGTGGAAGCTCCTGCCGGCATGTATCTGTATGCCGTGGCGCTCGTATTCTATACGTCGGACTACAAGGAAATACCCAAAGGGCTGAAATACAGAAGAGACTTCTGCGAAGGCCGACATTTCGCCGGAATGCTGGCACGCAGGCTTGTAAGCTCCGGATATTTCAATGACGTTGACCTCATCGTCCCGGTTCCCCTTCACTGGCGGAGAAAATGGACAAGGGGATACAATCAGGCAGAAATCATAGCAAGAATCATAGCCGACAATTTCCCGGGTGCGACCCTGGACTGCTCTTCCCTTTCGAGAACAAGAAATACCCGCACGCAAACAGTTCTGGATGAATCCGCCCGTGAGAAAAACGTAAGGAATTCCTTTTATTTCAACAGACCCTCCGGAAAGGATGAGCCGAAGCACATCCTGATTGTTGACGACGTTTTCACCTCCGGAGCAACTTCAGCGGCCTGCTGCAACGCCATTTTCAAAAAATATGGCGGCAGAGTAAGAATCTCCGTCGCCACACTCGCTTATGCGGGAGAATAACTATTTAAGGTCTATTGTCATTATCGTTATATCATCATTCGGCTCATTGCCGGCAGTGAATGCCTTGACCTCATTCAGAAGCTGATGGCAGGATTCGTCAGCATTTGCATAACTGCCACGGTATTTACCGGCCCAGCCGATAAGTTGTTCTTCACCGAACTGTTCCTTGTCCACGCGCTCAGCTTCCGTGACTCCGTCCGTATAGAGCACCAGGCTTGAACCCTTCTCCACACGGCCCTTCTCAAGGACATAGGGGAACTGGGGGAAAAGGCCCAGCGCAAGATTCGACTTCGGCTTGAGATATTCCGCCTTGCCGTCCGGAGATATGACCACAATGGGATTGTGGCCCGCGTTGCAATATTCGAATTCTCCGGTCTGCAAATCTATCTTTCCGGCAAAGAATGTCACGAACATTCCCGTATCGTTACCCTCGGAAAGAGTGTCGTTCATCTTACCCACGACTTCCTCCATAGACAATCCCATTTTGGCAATGAAACGGAATGCCGCCCTTGTGATTGCCATTACGAGAGATGCCGGAACACCCTTTCCGGACACGTCACCGACGGCAAAATAAAGATACCTGTCCTTTTCTATGAAGAAATCGTACAGGTCCCCTCCGACTTCCCTGGCGGGCTGTACCAGCGCAAAGGCGTCGACCCTGTCCGTATGCGGGAAGTTCTTTGAAAGCATAGCCATCTGAATGGCGTTGGCAATGCTGAGTTCGCTTTCAAATTTCTGGTTTGCCGCGGTGGTGGTCTTCAGTTCGCTTATGTATTCCTTGAGAGAGGTCTGCATATACTCGAAGGAATCCCTGAGCTTCTTGATTTCATCTTCACTCTGGATTTCCGGAAGAGTGGTGTTGAAATCTCCCTTCGCTATGTTCATCACCGATTTGGAGAACTCAAGCAAAGGCTGTATTATCCTCCTTATTGCAACGTACGACACAATGAAGAGTACCAGGATTCCGAAGATGCTGAGAATGAACACAATCAACCTCATCTGATCCAATCGTGAAAGGATTTCCCGATAACCACAGGTGATACATGCTTTCCATCCGTTGTCGAGAGGGGCAAAAACCGCAAATGAAATTTCCGTACCCTGTCTGTATTGCATGGATCCCTTTTTCCCCTCACTCAATGCCTGGGCTACCTTTTCAAGTCTGCCGTCGCCGTCTTCAGTGTAATACAAGGTGGAGAATATCGTTTCTCCCGTCAGATCCGTTTTCGACCCCTGTGAGATATAAGAGCCGTTACGGCTGATGAGCATCACGTTTGAATTGGGATATGGCTTTATACCGGCAAGCATCTCGGAAATCCAGAAAAGAGAAATATCAGCCGTCATAACGGCAAACACTTTCCCTTCATCATCCTTGAGAGGATAGCTGTACGTAGCCATCATATACTCTCCCCCTCCCTCATCATAATAGGGCTCGCCCCAACAGGGGCCCTCAAGAAGGGACGGGATCTGATACCAGTCCATATAGAAATAATCATACTGCTGGTTTCCCAACTGTTTTGATATCACTTCACCTGTCCCGGCATCGAGATAGGAGTAAGGACTGAAATAGTATTTCCCGGGGAAATAGTTTTTTTCGAAAGCGATTGCACTTCCCACAATGTTCGGATTCTCCTCCACAAGTTTATGTGTGATATGATAAAGATACTCCTCATTGCTGATATTCTCTTTGACAAGCCAGGATGATGCAATCACTGATATTTCAACGTCCTTGAGAATTTTCTCTATATTGGCTACAGTCGCATCCCTGAGGCTCTCGGCAGACTTGGTAGCCTCTTCGACCAATATCTTCTGCGAGAAAAATGCGGAGATGCCTATGGTTATGATGAATATCACGGATGTGACCGCAAGAATGCCCAGACTGAGCTTGGCAGAAAAAGATTCCTTGATTTTCATTTGATCAGATCGCTGTATTCAACATTGCTTGTAATATAACCGGTATTCAACAGTGCCCCGACAATATCACGGAACACCGGTTCCCTCACAGGTGCATAGTCCGTGCATCCCGTATGCCCGTTGATCTGAAGACTCAGATACTCGTCAAGCATCCTCTTCTGATGTTCCCTGTTAGTGCTTATTCTGTTCGCCTCAATGAATTTGTATGTGACCTCCAACGCCTCTTCCCTATGTCCTCTGACATAATCCCATCCGCGTTTTGAAGCTTTTACGAATTTGTCGACGGTTTCTTTGTTCTTCCTGTAATATTCCTCCGTGACATAGAGTCCGTCTTCGGGACACTCATATCCGAAATTCGAGAATCGGATGACGTGATCTTCCGGAATATTGCCGATTGCAAGATCGAGAGAGATAAGTTCACTGTAAGAATAGCACAGCGTAGCGTCCACGGCACCGTAAATGAAAAGATTGATTCCGTTCAGAAAAGGAACCCAGTTGACCCTGATGCCCGTATACGCTTCAAGCATGTCGCAAAAATCCGCATATCCCACCTTCCACCGCCCTACACGCAGTGAATCCATATCCTTGGGTTCACTGATAGGTGTCCTGGATACACAACAGAGCCCGCTTTCCTGAGTCAGTTGGAAAACATTGACCAGTTTCACTCCGTCAGCACGGGCAATGACAGACTGAATCAGCTGCTGGCCTACAATCTCGGCCTTACCGTTCAGCAGCATATCCATGGAAGTCTCGGAAGAATTGGCCTTGAGATGATTGATGAACACATCCAGTCCCTCCTCTGCGTAATATCCCTTTTCCAGTGCCATGTAATAGCCCGCGAACTGAGTCTGTGCCGTCCATTGCGGAACGAACGTAAGTTTCTGTGCATTCAGGCTTAATGCGCACAGAAACAACAATATTGAAGTCAGTGTCCGTTTCATTCGGTATATCTTTCGCGTAAAATCAAAATGTCTTCCCGTGACAGGCACAACGGGCCGGTGAGAAATTCCATAAGTGAACCATACTGCGCTTCGAGCAAGTCAAGAGCCTGGCCGAAATAACGAGGATTCACACCGATGAAAGTCCGGATAACCTCCCGTTCCTCCGCGGTACCCAGAAGCGAGCAATAACGGTCAACGTCTTCCTTATAGAATTCATTGGAAATCCCGTAATCTGCCATTACAAGGTCCCTGTCGGCTCCGAGCGCCGTAAGGACCAGGGCTGCGGCGATACCGGTTCTGTCCTTTCCCTGTGAACAGTGCCAATACACAGCCCCCGAGGGCGTGTTGACTATGTTCTGCAGGAAACCCGCATACTGCATCTGAGTAAAATCGTCCGTGACGAGCCCGGCGTACATTTCCCTGGCTACCGACTGCACCTTGACATTCCCTGCATGTTTCACCAGCCACCCGCCAAGATCCACGTACGCCTCCCTGGGAAGAACCATCTCCTCCATTTTCTGGCTTCCTTCATTGAATGCCGGCATCCAGATATTGCTTGCGCCGGGAATCTCCCTGTCCGGCAGATTCTTGACTTCCATACTTGTACGGAAATCAAACACCTTCGAAAGATTGTACCTTTCCTTCAGTACAGCGACCTCTTCATCCGAAATCCTTGCAAGATCACCGCCCCTCAACAGCAGGCCTTTCTTTACAGAACGGCCTCCCGGAAGGACATAACCACCCAAATCCCGGGCATTGAAGACAGTGCTCAGTCCTATGCTTTGGGAAGCAAAATCCATCTATATGATTCTGATGATATTTGAGAATCCCGTGATATCGAAGACTTCCTTGACCTGAGGCTTCATATTTGTCATGACCATTGCGCCTCCTTTGGAAGATACAGCTTTCTGAAGCATCAGGAAAAGTCTCAATCCCTGACTTGAAGTGTACTCCATATCCGTACAGTCTATTTCAAAATCAGGCTTCGGATCCTCCATCAAAGGGGTAATGTCTTTCTGGAACTGATCAGCGTTCGTGGTATCAAGCCTGCCTGAAAGTTTGACGAAAGTTTTTGCGCTTTCCCTTGTAATTTCTACGTTCATAATTTATTTGATTTTTTTTACCATCGTGAAAATATTGCTGCCGTTTTCGTAGTGATAGTCCAGGGAATCCATCATCTGCTTGCACAGAAAGATTCCAAGCCCACCTATCTTTCTTTCTTCAACGGGAGAGGTGATATCCGGCTCGGGAGAATCAAGAGGGTCAAATTCTATGCCCCCATCCTTGAACATCACCTTCAACTGGTCCGTGGCGGCATCCACGCTGACCTCCACCCAGGTTGTACCCGAATAATCGAGAATGTTTTCCTCGACCTCCTCCACACAAAGGCGGATTTTGAATTTCATTTCGTCGGGAAGATCCACAACTTCCGGACAGCTCATCACCGCTTCGATGATTTCCGCATTTCTTCCTTCTACCGGACTGAATTTTCGAATCATACCGTTAAATTATCTTTTGAAAACTCCATCTATCAATGATATAAACTCCGCATAAGCGTCCGTTCCCTCAAGGTCCGAAAGAGCTTCGGTAAGTCCGCGGTAGTGCCATTCATGATCGGACTTTCCACCCGGAGCGTGAAAAATCTCCCACAGTTTGTCCCCTGATTTCTTATAATCCCTGGCAATAGCCCTCATATTGGACAGTTTGTCACCCAAGGCAACCATCTTCGCTTCCAGACTTGCCGAAGAGAGCCTGTCAATTGCAGCCTGCTTGCGTGACCTCCAACTTTCCGTTTCACTGACACTGCTGTCAATCACATCGGACTCGGCTTTCACAAGATTCGCAACCTTTTCACCGAACCCGGACTTGATTTCTTCCACCGTTACTCCTGTGTCCTCCACAGTATCATGCAATGCGGCCGCAGCCAGCAGTTCGGGGTCATTGCTCATTGATGCCACGATTTCCATTGCCTCCAGAACGTGAATGACATAAGGGAAACCTTTTCCCCTGCGTTCCGTATTGGCATGGGCGTCCACTGCGAACTTTATCGCCTTGTCTACAAATGTCGTATCCAAATATCTGTTTGCCATAACTATTCATTCATAAAAGGTAACTGCCTGGCTGTCTCCACAATTCTCTCCGCCCTTGCCTCGTTGTAATCGGAACGTCCGCCAAGAATGTCGAACATCCGCTTGAGACCTCCGACTCCACCTTTTTTCTTCAGGATACAGACGACACAAAGGTCCTGGACGGCAACCGTGGAAGAGATAATGTCCAAATCAGTGTTTCCTATCTGATATACAGCGAGATTATAGGCATCATCACTATTCTCCTTGATGAACCTGTCAACATCGCCGAGCGTCTCAAAGTTGAAATGTTTGAATACCTGAAGGTAGGGAAGTATGGATGATTCGTGGATTTCGGCCTGGTTGATAGCCGCTATCTTCTTGACCAATTTGTCGAAAGGCCTGAGTTCAAGATAACTTTTGAAAGAGTCTCCGTTAAGAGGCACGTCATCGAAACGGCCGCTTGACACCAGCTTCTGCACCCCGCGTCTGTAGTTGTTGATATTGGTCCTTATCAGACTGAACTGCTCGTCAGCCAGTTCCATCATACCGGCAAGCCTGTTGAGATTGCGGAGATATTCTTTTGGGACCTCAACTCCGGATTTATAACCGGTATCGTGGTACATTGTAGCCCAGACGTGCTGGAGAGCCGTCCGCATCTGAATTTCCAGTCTGTACGTGTTGATCTCAGGATGCTCGGGATCATTATACAGCGTTTTTGGAATCCTGCAGACGTAGTGCAACGAATTGTAGCCGAAACTGTCGAGTTCGTGCATCTTGCGCTTGTCCACGCTGTTCGTCCAGTCTATTTCAAACAGCCTGTCCACCATGGCGGAAATCTTGTCAACCTCATCACTGTAGAACGTTATGACCCTCAGACCCACGATATCGGTGATGTCATCAAGGGAGGAATACTTCGACCCCTTGAGTTCCAGTTTGCCGGCAAGGCTTTTCTCAGTCTTCACCCTGGACTCGATGGCATTCAGGTATATTCCGTTGTCGGATATGTTCTTCTTCAGGATGTCGCATGCTATGCTCCTGATTTTCTCAAACACATCAAGATTCCCGCGGTATTCCTCGAGAATCATCGTACAGTGGAGATCCAGACCGTATTTTTCCAGGCTGTCTGCCATAATCATTCAACATCCTCCCTCGCCCAGTCGTCGGAACGGAACGGGGCAACCGGAATTCCATAATTGTTATATACCGAACCTTCACTCCAGTCACGGAAACAGTAACGGACTGCAACAGGTTCCGGGACTTCAGCGCAGCTTACCACGATTACCCTGTTGTCCTTTCCTGAAAGTTCTCCCACCGCCTTGTGATAAACCTTGTCGGCACCGGCCATTTCGAATCCACCGAGTTCACATCCCATCGGAGAAAGTCCCGTTCCCGTGCTGAAACTCACGTAAGCCTTGCCTTCCTTGAATTCCACTCCCGTATAGAGGGGAGCGTCAGCCTCGAGGAAATCAAAGCCATAGTCGTGCCTCATGGCCAGATAAGCCAGTCTCTGACCGACTTTCCGCTTCTCACAGGGATGTATCGTACCGAATTCACCTATGTCGCAGAGAACCGCCATGCCGCTGTGAGGAATGCAGTCCAAAGTCTTCTGCTGGGCTTCGTTGAAATATCCCAGTTCGCAATTGGTGCCGTCACCGTATTTGAACGGAGCAATCTGAGCAAAGTAGAAAGGAGCGTCGGGAACTTGGAAAATATCCCTCATTGCCTGAACATACGCTGTCTGAAGACGGATGTACTGTGCGGGACGGAAACGGTTGGTCTCACCCTGATACCATATCATTCCCTTGAAGGTATAAGGGACAAGAGGAGCTACCTGACCGTTGAACAGAAGGCTGGGAGCCTGATAGTTGTGAACCTCTATGGAAGGGTCATCCAGGAACTTGAGGTCGAACTCGGGGAAATCCTTCGCTATCACTTCACGGGGGATCCAGGTCTCGATGCTGCTGCCTCCCCAACTGGAAACAATGATGCCTACAGGCACATCAATGGCGGACTGAAGAGCTTCGGCAAAGAAATAAGCCGTGGCGCTGGTCTTTGCCACAACGGAAGGGACATGCTCTTCCCAGCTGCCTTCGGAGACTTCTTCAACAGTCCTGGAAGATTTCTTCTTGATGTTGCAGATTCTGATGGGGCGGGAAGCCTTCGCTCCCACTATGAATTCAGTCGCGCCCTTCGCCGGTTGGGAATTATATCCCTTCACAGGCATTTCCATATTGGACTGGCCCGAGCAGAACCAAACCTCACCGACAAGGACATTCTTCAGCGTCACAGCCTCTCCGTCACTGACTGTAATCTCATACGGACCACCCGCAGCAGGCGTTGAGATGCGCACCGACCATTTCCCGGTTTCAGAATCTGCGACAGTCCTTATGGGAGATTTTGCCCAACCGGCCTTGACTGTCACGGTCTTGCCCGGCACAGCCTTTCCCCACAATGCAACTTCGGTCTGCTGCTGAAGGACCATATTGTCGCTTATGACCGAGGGGAACGTTATCTTCGCCCCGGCATCCACTGCCACAAGCAATGCAAGTGACGTGAGAATTGCAAACAGTCTTTTCATCAGCCTAGAATTTCAGCGTAGTCGTTACGGGATAATGGTCCGAGACATAAGGTATGCCGGCATAGGACTGGTTGACTACCTTGAAATTGTCACAGGACTCGAATCCTGAATAGTAGATATAGTCAATCACGCAGGAATTCTCCTCATTGCCCCAGGCATTGTAGGTGATGCTGTTGTCGGTATGCGGAGCCTCCACACGGGCGCTCTTCATCATGTTGTCGAGATCTTCCAGACAGGGGTTGTCAGCCGTCACGTTGAAGTCTCCGGTGAGAATCATAGGAATGCCGTCGGGATTCATTGTCGCAATCCTTTCGACGATGAGGGCAAGACCGTTTTTCTGTGCCATGGGCCCGATGTGGTCAAGATGCGTGTTGACATAAAAGAATTCCCTGCCACTATCCTTCATTTTAAGTTTCGACCATGTAGCGGTACGGATGCAGGCGGCATCCCATCCTTTTGACGGCACTTCAGGAGTCTCCGAGAGCCAATAGGTACCCCAATCCAGAAGATCAATCTTGGATGTGTTCCAGAATATCGCCATTGTCTCTCCTTCGCGGATTCCGTCATCTCGGCCGACTCCCACATTGCTGTACTCGGGAAGATTCTCTGAAATGTAATCTATCTGAAAATCACGCGCCTCCTGAAGACCGAAAATATCCGGCTTCCGGTCCTGCAGCATCGCAATCGTGGCGGGGCAACGATTTGACCAGGAATTCTCCCCGTCGTTGGCAAGACCGTGGCGGATGTTGAAAGACATAACCTGAAGTTCCTGAGACGAACAGGCGGCCATCATTATGGCCAGAGGCAGCAAAAGAAGTTTTCGCATAATCGTGTGATTTAAAGTTTATAATAACTGCTGAGAATGGCCGAGAACCATCTTGCAGGCAGAACTCTCTTGAGAACAGTGGAAAGATACTGTTCGAAAGTTGATATTACATAAGAACAGGCAGGATGCTTTTTCATCACTATCCTGCTGATTTTCCCGGCAAGATATTCAGGTTTCAGACCCGTCTGTTCATCATTCTCTATGCTGGCCAGAGACTCGGCGTAGGTTCTGTAAATTCTATAAGCCTCTCCGTCCGTCACAGATTTGCGTTGTGCCGTGAACTTTGTGGCAAAGTCTCCGGGTTCTATCACCACAACATCTATCCCGAAACTCTTCACTTCCATTCTCAAAGCCTCGCAATACCCTTCAATGGCAAACTTGCTGGCACTGTACAAGCCTTGGAACGGCAGACCCATAAGGCCGCCTATCGAGCTGAAACACAATATCTTTCCTGAACCCTGATTTCTCATTACCGGAAGAACAAAATGCAGGAAACGCACCATTCCCATAAAGTTGGTATCCATCTGGAGCTGAGCATCCTCAAGGGAACAGAACTCCAGCGGACCGCCTATCCCCATCCCTGCATTGTTGATGAAAACATCTATCCTACCTTCAGCGGCGACCACGCTGTCAACAGCAGCTTTGCAGTTTTCCTCATTCTGCACATCAGCTTTGAGGTACGTCACCCCCGGTATCCTGTCACATTCCTTGCGGAATGTTCCGAACACCTTGTGCCCGTCGGCACTCAGTCTTTCAGCCATCGCCTTGCCGAATCCTGACGTTATTCCCGTGATGAGAATTATCATAACTTACAAATATACTAAATTCTTTCCGTAATTGTCACTCCTGCAACATAAGCCGTACTCCACGCAGCCTGCAGATTGAAACCTCCTGTCACCGCATCCACATCAAGCACCTCGCCGGTGAGGAAAAGCCCCGATATCTTTCTGGATTCCATCGTGTTTGCACTGACTTCCGAAAGATTGACTCCTCCGCAAGTCACGAATTCATCCTTGAATCTGCATCTCCCCGTTATGGAATATGTATCCGAAGTGATTGATGCAACACATCTGTTGGCACCCTTCGTGCCCAGTTCAGACCAGCGCAAATCCTCACGGATTCCGGCCCTGGAAAGGATATGCCTCCATGTACGGTTGCTGATTCCTTCAGGATGGATGCTGCTGACCTGCTTATGTCCGTTTTCCCCGGCTACTCCCTGCAACCATTTCCGAACCTCTTCTTCACCGCTTCCAAACCAGTTCACCGTCAAATCCGCCATATAGTTCATTTCCGCCAGCCTGCGGGCGGCATAAGAACTCAACCTCAACACTGCAGGGCCGCTCACACCCCAATCGGTAACAAGCATTTCTCCTTCCGCTCTGAAATTCGTTCCTGCAAGACCGAGAATCGTTTTGGGGACCACAGTACCCATAAGTGAGGTCAAGGGAGCATCATCTATCCTGAACGAAAACAGGGAAGGAACCTGCGGAACCGTTTTCAAACCCAGATTTCCGAGCAATCCGGCAGTTCCTCCTCCGCTTGCCACCACAACGACATCCGCCTCGAACGAAGGCCTGCCGTCGAAGTCAAGAATAAACTTTTCTTCTTTTCTGAGGCCGATAACCCTGTGCCGGCAATGAAGTTCAACTCCGGTTCTCCGCATTCTGTCCGCCAGCAGGCCGACAATCTCCATTGCATCATCGGAACTCGGAAAAACCCTTCCATCAGCCTGAGCATAAAGACGCACGCCTTCCTTTTCGAACCAGGCGCGACATTCCTCAGGACCGAAAGAAGAAAAA
This sequence comes from Candidatus Cryptobacteroides sp., assembly GCA_045598165.1. Classification (GTDB taxonomy): domain Bacteria; phylum Bacteroidota; class Bacteroidia; order Bacteroidales; family UBA932; genus Cryptobacteroides. Next base: position 101,847 of record JAZLLN010000088.1, on the reverse strand, counting down.
GTTCTCTTCGTCAGATTGAATCCCCGCGGATATACTTCACGGAGATTGTCAATACTGGAAAATGTATTCGTAAGATTGCAACGGCCGCCACCGGTAAGGGACAACTTTGCCATCGGACCGGGAGCAGCCTCAAACACGGAGACCTCCGCATCAGGTCTCACAGACTTTATGTTGACTGCACAAAAACACCCTGACGCCCCGGCGCCGATAATCGCTACTTTTCCCACGGGTTGAAACTTTCGGGCATGGACATCTTGAACCAATTGCGGCGATGCATACCGTCTATCTTCTCCTTCACTTCCTTATCATCACACTCCCCGGTCCTTATGTACCGGTCCAGAACTTCGTATGTGAAACCGAACTTCTGCTCATCCGAGCAACTGTGGGGAAGGCCGTCATCGGGAGTTTTGTCAACCCATTTTGAAGGAATGCCGAGGGCGTGCCCGATACCACGTATTTCCTGAACCACCAGAGAACCGAGAGGACTGAAATCCCCCACACTGTCACCCCAGCGGGTAGCATAGCCCACCCAGTCTTCCGACAGGTTGCAGGTATTCACCACCCTGCCGTTCAGAGATTGGGACACTGCATACAGAACCGTCATCCTGACCCTCGGCGGAACATTCTGCTCCGCCTGCTTTGACAGAACAAGTTCAGAGGTGAGAGATGAAAAAGAATTGATGATATCTCCTATCGGGATGCAGAGATAGCGGATTCCTATCCAGCGGCATATCTCGTCGGCATCATTCAGGCTCTGCCCTTCAGCCGGCATCGCCACTCCTATGACACGGCTGCATCCGAGAGCCTCCGCACACAATGCGGCGGCAACGGTACTGTCCTTTCCTCCGCTCATTCCCAACACGGCACAGCAATCTTTCCCGTTCCTGTCAAACCAGTCACGTATCCACGATACGCAGCTGTTCTTGATTTCCGAATAGTCCATAAATATTATTGGAATTTTACAAACAGAGGTGACCCGAACTGCTTCTTCTCAAATTTGAATTCACGCGTAGGGGTCCCGGTTTCAACTTCCTCCGCTTCGGCCCCCAATTTTATCTCCACCCCGTTCAAAAGGAAATCCATCTCAATGTTCTGCAGTTCTCTGGAAGCCCTGTCCAAAGTCGCTCTCAGCGAAGTCAACGCCATTTCCCCTTCCATAAGGGCTTCTTCCAGTTTCGCTTTCTCATCAGCCTGAGCGGACGAATAAGATTCCCTCATCCTGTCCAGATTACAGGACATCTCCTCAACTGCCTTGCGGCAGGAGCGCACTTCGGCAACTTTCCCTTTATATATGCGCGTCTGTTCATCGGGCTCGTTCCCGCAAGACACGGATACCTTTTCCCTTTTTTCGGCCGGAGGAGGGTTGAGCATAGCCATCTCCTTGAGTTTCACCGGATCACTCACCGCACCGTGTATGGGGTTCGGCTCATACTCAAGCACATAGACATTCACACTGTCTGAAGGACAATCCCTGTCGGAAGCGAAAATACTGTATTTGCCGTCTTCGGTATTGATAAAAAGAAAATCATTGAACGGAGACGAATACGGGAATCCCATATTCTGGGGTTCTCCCCATGTCCCTGTCTCCTTGTCCCAATGCTCCACATAAATATCATATCCTCCCATTCCATACAGGTCCCGGGAGGCAAAAAAACGTTCCTCCCCACATGTCATAGGATAAAGCAGAAGAGAATCCCTCCTGTCGACGCAAAGTGTATCCTTCGCCCCGGAGACATCGAAAACCACGCCTGCAGTATCGTTCTGAACGGCATGCCAGGCCTTGTCCTGAAGCGGATAATACAGGAAAAATTCGTCCCTATGAAAACGTTTGCGGGCAACGACAACAGGCTGATGACAATATTCCGTAAGGCTTATTCCGTTTTCGGCGCATTTGATTGCCTTCAGAAAAGCGGTCATCTTCAGTGAATCAGTGCATGCTTCAAGAGAATCCCTGTATTCGGAAAGAGCTCCGTCAAAATCATATGAATACATTTTCTGCGGATTCTGGCCATATGCCACGAGCCCGCAAAAGACATATATCAGGAGGATTATCGACTTTCTTTTCATCGTTCTTGCAAATTTATTCATTTCTTTGAAAAATTTACGTAAATTTGTGGGCTATTTTGCGAATATTGATAATAAATAACATACAAAAACAATTATGCAAAGCAAAGGTGCAATCAGACTTGTAGCGATTTTGCTCGTCATCGCCTGCCTGTGGCAACTCTCCTTCAGCCTCGTTTCCGGCATTGAAGGAAAGAAGGCGGAAAAGGCCGGAGAAAAGGCCGTGGCAGAAGCCATCAACAATGTTGAATACAGCAAGATCGCGGTAGAGGACCAGGCATACTACCTGGATTCCATCAGGAAGGAGCAGAGCAGATGGTACGCAGATTCCATCTCCTCCGAAAAGGTTTATTTAGGGTACACTTACAAGGATGTAAGAGCCAAGGAAATCAATCTCGGACTCGACCTCAAAGGCGGTATGAACGTCATGCTTCAGGTCCAGCTCGAGGATCTTGTAAAGGCTCTGGCAGGCAATAATACCGATCCTGACTTCCTCAAGGCCCTCGCCCTCGCAAAGGAGCGCAGCGTGTCTTCTCAGTCAGACCTCATCACTCTCTTCGGGGAGGCCTGGAAAGAAGTTTCCGGCGGTGCCCGCCTTTCACAGATTTTCGGCACCTACGAGATGCGCGACCGCATCAAACCCGAATCAAGCGATGAAGAAGTCCTTTCTGTCATCAAGACCGAGGCCGAAAGCGCAGTTTCCAACTCATTCAACGTCCTGCGTAACCGTATCGACCGTTTCGGTGTCACGCAGCCTTCTATCCAGAAAATCGGAAACAGCGGACGTATCCTTGTAGAGCTTCCCGGTGTAAAGGAACCTGAGCGTGTACGCAAACTGCTTCAGGGCACCGCATCCCTCGAATTCTGGACAACATTCGACAATCAGGAAATCTATCCTTACCTCATAGAGGCCAATGAACTCCTCGCCGAACTCAACAATGAGGGCGTCGTCAAGGCGGAAGAGGCTGTTGAAGCCGATGCTGCTGCCACCGACCTCGTAGCTGAAGAGATTCAGAACCAGAATTCCGAGGACAAAGCCAACTTCGAGGCATACAGAAAAGCCAACCCTCTGTTTGCAGTTCTCCAGCCCTCACAGGCCCGTGGAAACGCCTGCATCGGTTATGCCAATGCCATCGATACCGCTAAGGTCAACAGGATGCTCAACAATCCCAGGGTTGCCGAGCTCTTCCCTGCAGAATTCCGTCCTATGTGGTCTGTCAAGCCTGCAACCTATATCAGCGACAACACATATGAGCTCGTGGCCATCAAGGCTTCCAGCCGCGATGGGAAGGCCCCTCTTGACGGAGGTGTCGTCACTGACGCACAGGTTGTTTATGAGCATACCAGAGGTGCTGAACCTTCCGTCTCGATGTCCATGAACGCCGAGGGCGCGAATGCTTGGGCAAGACTCACAAAAGAAAATATCGGAAAACAGATTGCCATCGTCCTCGACGGCACCGTATATTCATATCCTACCGTTCAGGGTGAAATTTCCGGAGGTTCATCTTCCATCACCGGTCATTTCGACGTTGAGGAGGCTACCGACCTTGTGAACGTGCTCAAGTCAGGCAAGCTCCCCGCTCCCGCAACTATCGTCCAGGAGCAGGTTGTGGGTCCTTCCCTCGGTGCAGAGTCAATTCACAGCGGTCTCGTATCATTCATCATCGCATTCATCCTCGTCCTCGTCTATATGGTTCTCTTCTACCAGGGCGCAGGTCTTGCAGCCGATGCGGCTCTTCTCACCAACGTCATTCTCCTGTTCGGAACACTCGCTTCATTCGGGGCAGTTCTTACCCTGCCGGGCATCGCAGGTCTCGTCCTGACTCTCGGTATGGCCGTGGATGCCAACGTAATTATCTATGAACGAATCAAAGAGGAACTCAAGGCCGGCAAGGGTCCAGGCAAGGCTATCCATGACGGATACAGCAATGCCTACTCCGCCATCATAGACGGTCAGGTGACAACCCTCCTCACCGGTTTCGTACTCTTCTTCTTCGGTTCAGGCCCCATCAAGGGCTTCGCTACCACCCTCATCATCGGTATCATCACATCCGTCCTCACTTCCATCTTCATCACCCGCCTCATCTTCGAGGCCCGCGTGAGCAAGGGAAAGAGCATCACTTTCGAGAACAATGTGACGAAGAACTTCCTCAAGAACACTCATATCAACTTCCTTGGCGGACGCAAGTACTCCTACATCATCTCCGGAGCCCTCATCGTTATCGCCATCGCATCCATCTGCATAAAGGGATTCACCTATGGTGTAGATTTCACCGGCGGCCGTACCTATGTTGTGCGCTTTGACCAGCCCGTTCAGGCCGAGCAGGTGCGCGAAGCCGTTCTCGACGTGTTCAACACAGCCGCTGCTGCTGACGAAAATGTCAGCAACTCATCAGCTGAGGTCAAACAATTCGGTGGAGAAAGCCAGATGAAGATCACTACTTCATACAAATATCAGGATGAATCCAGCAGCGTTGACGCAGAGATAGAAGGAATGCTCTACGAGGCTTTGAAGGGTCTCTTCAAAGAAGAGCTCTCACTCTCCGACTTCGTGTCAACCCTCGACAACCCCAACGGTATCATCAGTTCCGACAAGGTTGGCGCTTCAATAGCAAACGACATCAAGCGCTCCGCAGTGATTTCAGTGCTCCTCGCACTCCTCATCATCTTCGGATACATTGCATTCCGTTTCAAAGGTTGGACCTGGGGTCTCGGCGGCGTGGTCTCACTTGCCCACACCTCCATCATCATCATCGGATTCTTCTCCCTGTTCAGCGGAATACTCCCGTTCAACCTTGACGTTGACCAGACATTCATCGCCGCTATCCTGACGATTATCGGTTACGCCATCAACGATAACGTGGTTATCTTCGACCGTATCCGTGAAAACCTCGGCCTGCATCCCAACGGAGACTTCAAGGAGAACGTCAATACTTCGCTCAACCAGACCCTCACCCGTACGGTCAACACCTCAGTGTCCACTCTCCTTCCCATGATTGCTATCGCCATCTGGGGCGGTGAGAGCATCCGCGGTCTTGCAGTGGCCCTCATCCTCGGTATCTGCATCGGAACCTATGCATCTATCATGATAGGTACTCCTGTTATGTACGATTCCTCAGTGAAGGCTGCCAAAAAGGCAAACAAGAAATAAGGGAATCTTCTCCATATTAAAAGCACCCGGCTCTTTCAGGTCGGGTGTTTTTTTGTTATATTTGCATTATGTCATTCGTCCATCTTCACGTACATACACAATACTCCATTCTGGACGGGATGTCCGATATCGGGAAACTTTTCGAGAGAGCCAAAGAGCTCGGCATGCCCGGCATCGCCATCACCGATCACGGCAATATGTACGGAATCAAGGACTTCTGCGATACGGCGAAAAAATATCCGGAAGTGAAGCCTGTCGTAGGTTGCGAGGTCTATGTTACTCAGCATTATGATCACCGTATCAAGGACAACGACCACAAGAAATACTATCATCTTATCCTGCTGGCTAAAAACTACAACGGGTACAAGAACCTGATGAAGATTGTCTCCGAGGGCCACATCAACGGCATGTATTACAAGCCGCGCGTGAGCCATGAGGTGCTGGAGAAATACCACGAGGACATTATCTGCTGCTCTGCCTGTATGGCCGGCGAGGTACCGAAAGCCATCCTTGCCGAGGATTGGAATGCCGTGGACAAAGCTATCGAATGGCACAAGAAGGTATTCGGAGAGGACTATTACCTCGAGGTGATGCTTCACAGAACTGAAGTCCCGGGACTGAGCCAGGATTTGTATTTCCAACAGAAGAAGTACACCGATGCCATCTTTAAACTGGCTGAGAAGCACAAGGTTAAAGTTGTGGCCACGAATGACGTCCATTTCATCCGCAAGGAGGACGGTCCGGCACACGACAGGCTCATCTGCCTCACCACCAACTCGATGGTGGATGACCCCAAGCGCCTCCGCTACACGCAGCAGGAATATCTGAAAAGCGAGGAGGAGATGTCGTCCCTTTTCCCGGAGCATCCGGAGGTCATTTCCAATACTCTTGAAGTTCTGGACAAGGTGGAGCGTTATGACATAGACAGAGGTCACGTCCTTCCGAAATTCCAGATAGACGAAACCTTCCTCGCGAACGTCGATACTTACCTGGAAAAATATAAGGATATAATAGACAACGGCCGCTGGGAAATAACGAAGGACCACGACGGCAATGTGCTGGAGAAAAAAGACAGGGGAGAGGAGTTCTGCAAATCCGTGGCCTTCCTCTGCCACCTTGCCTACGAAGGATCCCGCAGACGTTACGGGGAAACCCTCAACGAGGTACAGTCGGAACGGCTTCATTTCGAACTGATGACCATCAGTTACATGGGATTCCCGGATTATTTCCTGATTGTGCAGGATTTCATCAACTGGGGACGCCGGAACGGTGTATCCATAGGTCCTGGACGTGGTTCCGCCGCCGGTTCGATGGTTGCATACTGCCTCGGTATCACCAATCTTGACCCCATCCGCTACGACCTTCTGTTTGAGCGCTTCCTCAATCCTGAACGTATCTCGATGCCCGATATCGACGTGGATTTCGATGATGACGGCCGTTACCGCGTAATCCAGTACGTGCAGGAACATTACGGTGCCGATCACGTGTCGCACGTAATAACCTTCGGCACTATGGCCGCAAAACTGGCCGTAAAGGACGTTGCACGCATCTCTAATCTGAGCATCCCCGAATCAAACCGTCTGACCAAGATGATTCCGGACCGGCCCATTGTGGTCAAGGAAAACGGAGAAGACAAGGAATACAAGCCGACACTTGCCAACAGCATCAAATATGTCAAGGAACTCAAAAATGAGTTCGAAAACGGGGATCCTCTGGTAAGGGAGGTGCTGAACTACGCACTGCAACTGGAAGGCTGCATCCGTCAGACCGGCATCCATGCCTGCGCCATGATCATAGGACGCGGTGATCTCACGGACTTTATCCCCATCACCATGGGAGAAGACAAGGCCACCGGACAGCAAGTTTGGGTAAGTCAGTACGAGGGAACGAAAATCGAGGATGTGGGTATGTTGAAGATGGATTTCCTTGGACTCAAGACACTTTCCATCATTGACCGCTGCCTCGCGCTTGTCAAAAAACGCTTCGGAAGCGTTGACAACAACCCCGATTTCGACATTGAAAAGATTCCCATCGACGACCCGGCAGTCTTTGACCTTTACAGCCGTGGTGATACCAAGAGCATCTTCCAGTTTGAATCCGGAGGAATGAAGGAGTGGCTCATCAAACTTCATCCGGAACGCTTCGAAGACCTCATAGCAATGAATGCCCTCTACCGTCCGGGTCCCATGGACTACATCCCAAAGTTCGTCGCAGGCAAAGTCGATCCAAGCACCATCAGCTATGACCTTCCTGATATGGAAGAGTACCTGAAAGAGACATACGGCGTGACTGTATATCAGGAACAGGTGATGAGGCTCAGCCAGAAACTTGCAGGATTCTCCAAAGGCAAGGCGGACAAGCTCCGCAAAGCTATGGGCAAGAAGAAGAAGGATGTGCTCGACTCCCTGAAACAGTCCTTCATGGAAGGAGCCCTCAAGAACGGCCATCCCCAGGAGATGCTGGAGAAAATCTGGAAAGACTGGGAAGCTTTCGCAAAATACGCATTCAACAAGTCCCACGCCACCTGCTATGCCTGGGTAAGCTACCAGACAGCCTGGCTCAAAGCTCACTATCCTGCCGAATTCCAGGCCTCCAACCTCACCCAGAACACCTCGGACATGGAGGAGATGAAGGAGATTATGGCAGACTGCCGGAAGGGAGGGATCAAGGTGCTGAGTCCGGATGTCAACGAGTCCGAAGCGGATTTCTCCGTCAACAAAAAAGGAGACATACGATTCGGGCTGGGCGGACTTAAAGGATTCGGGGATAATGTCGTCAAAGCCATTATTGAGGAAAGGTCCGCACGCGGATTGTTTACCGACGTATGGGACTTTATGGAAAGGCTCTCCGGAAGCGTCAACAGGAAATCCCTCGAAACCCTCGTTTTTTCCGGTGCCTTCGATTCTTTCGGCTACAAACGGGGTCAATTCTTTACCTCAGGCAAAAGCGATGATCTGTTCATAGACGAGCTTGTCCGCTACGCCGATCTTTACAGAAACGACAAGCTGGACTCCTCAACCTCCCTTTTCGGTGAAGTCGAGGAAATGAAACCCGTACGTCCCGAGATGCCTTCCCTGATTGCTGAAGAAGACGTACTTGCCCTCCTGCAAAAGGAAAAGGAATATGTGGGAATGTATCTCAGTTCTCATCCTTTAGACCGATACGCATTTGAGATAGAGCACTTTACGGACTGCCGGCTTTCTTCTCTCAACGAGAGGATTGACGAATGTGAAAAGTTGAAGACTCCCACCAAGACCGCTGTAGCGGGTATTGTGACGGATATCAAGCCCGTGACGACAAAAGCCGGCGCTCCCGGGGCGAGAATAGTACTCGAGGACTTCAGCGGAACTTATGAACTGGCTCTTTTCGGCAAGGACTACGAGGCTTATATGGCCTATATGCAACTGCACTCCCAACTATACATAGAAGGGGAGATTGCGGAAAGATATTTCGTCAAGCCGGAGGAACGTACCAAGGACAAGACAGTGCCTTACTCGTTCAAGATAAAGAAGATTTCCCTTTTGGGCAATGTAGGGGAAGACCATATCAAATCGTTCACCATAACCGTTCCTGACGAAAGGCTGAATGCGGATTTCAAGAAGGAGCTTGTGAAAATCCTCAAGGAATTCAAGGGGAAAACCACTCTTGGAATCACCTTGACCGACAAAGAAAAGAACTACCGCATCGAGATGGTTTCCAAGAAGTATTCAGTAGCTGTCTGCGAGGAATTCATCAACGGCATTGAGCATCTGGGACTCAGCTATTCCGTCGTCAGGAAGAATTAAAGGCACATCTGAGCCCTTCCTGAATCCTTTATCATGGAAGCGACACTCACACAGAAATCCGAATCTTCAGCAAGGACATCAAGATTCAGATGCACCCTGTAGCGCCAGTGGTGGTCCGGATTCTCGGGATGATTGATGCGCTCATTGCGATCAGGATTTCTAAGACGGCCGCTCAAAGACAACCAGTCCTGAATCGGGAAGATTGCAAGCATTGATGGAGAGAACAGGAACTTCGAAAGCATATTGAGGCACTCCCAGGGTTGCGGATCGTTGTCACATTGCATACGCAGGGTCTGCATATCGTGGCTGGACGTTGCGCAGACGCTGAGTTCCTTCCACTCTCCTTCCTGCTCCATTCCTCTCATTTTCAGCGACAGAATCTTCTGTCCGTCCATAACTCCCGGCACACAGTCGGGAACCATTCCCAAATCTTCGCCGCAGGCCAGCATTCCTGTGGCTCCGAGAAGTTCGGGAAGCTTGCGCAAGGCGTTGTGACGCCAGAATGCATCGTTGCGGTGGTAGAAAAAGTCATTGTATATGGCTCCGAAACGTTCCTGCTGCCATTGGGGCAAATCAGCGGATAATGGTGTTATCAGAGGTTGGTATTTCCCGGGATTGCGCGGGTCCTCGTGGAAGAGCCCATCTATCGGGAGTCCGGCTGCGGCTATTTCCTCCGCCGTGTAAGGCAGGGCTGGGTTGAAGTGCCCCAGCATTCCGCTCCTGACCCCGGAGGGAATCTCCCAGATACGGAAGAAACCGAGAATATGGTCTATACGGAAAGCGTCAAAATACTGAGCCATCTTGCGCAGACGTGCTTTCCACCAGGCATAATCATCCTTTGCCATCTCCTCCCAGTTATAGGTGGGGAAGCCCCAGTTCTGTCCGTCAGCGGAGAAGAAATCGGGCGGAGCTCCGGCCGATGAATCAAGATTGAAGAGTTGGGGATGCCAGTATGCATCCGCACCGTCTCCGCTCACTCCTATAGGCAGGTCTCCTTTGAGATAAACGCCCTTCCTGTGGGCATATGCCACCTCGCGGGAAAGTTGTTTGTCCAGATGGTACTGCATCCAGGCATAGTATTCTGTCTCCAGTCCGTCCCTTTGAGCACAGAATTCGCAATACTCGCCCAGCCAGGAAGAATTGGCGGCATAGAAGCTGTGGAATGCCGCACCTGCCATATCTACAGCCCCGTTCTTCTCGAACGCCTTGCGGACATATGCCATCTTTGCCTTGAAAACCCTCGGATAGTCCAACTCCGGCAATGCGTTAAGTTCCTTTTGCATCTTCCGGAATTCCGCATCTTCCTCAACACCTATGTCCTGCAGATGGATGTAAAGGGGATGCAGGGCGAAACTGCTGATGGGACTGTACGGATAGGAATCCTTCCAATCCCCCTTGCGGGTGGTGTCGTTGATGGGCAGCAACTGGATGATGCACTGCCCCGTGCGGGCTGCCCAGTCAACCAGAGGCCTGAGGTCCGTGAATTCCCCTATGCCGAAGTCCGATTCCGTCCTGAGGGAGAATACCGGCACGGCCGTGCCGGCTCCACGGAATCCGGGACTGTCAAAAATCGATGCAGAATGCCTGCGGGGAAAAGGGCATCCGGAGATGGGACAGTCAATCCACGAATCGTGTATTTCAGATACAAGTTTGCTGTGATGGTGCTCCCATTCCGTTCGGGAGATAAGCCCGTCCTCCATCACAACATAACTGTAGTCCTTGAGCATAGCTGCGGTAGCATTCTTCAGCGTAACACTCCACACACCCTCTCCGGCCCACCGCATGGCATATTTTACATCCTGCGCCACAAGGCACAGACTTTCACCCCATCGAGTGTGGTATTCGACTGTCAATGTCACTTTCATATCTCTCCTTTCTTCAAAGAGCGACAAAGGTACTAAAAATTCACTTGATTTCTTAACCCGGCTAACGTGGATTCGGGTCAAACACCGATAGACCGGGAACCGGGTTCCACTCATTCCTTTCCGGATTCCCGTACCGTGAATTCAGAGGAGGTACTACCTCCGAGAAAGTCCGCTGCTCGAATTTCCGGTACAGAACCGAAGTCCCCTCGACTTTAAGAAGTCCCTTTTTTGTAATCTTGAGAGTCATTCCATTGGATATCCTGACTGCTTCGTTTGTCAGGGAGTATCCATACGTTGAATTATGCTGAGGACAATAGAAAAGACCGTTGAAACCGGGCACCTGCAAGCCTACAGTATTATGGAACTGATTGACTACACCCGTTTCACTATAAATGACAGCGGTACTCCCGTCTATGAAATGAATGAGCTTATGAGGTTCCCTGTTATATTCCATATCCAGGCACCAGTACCCGATAAGGTCTTTATAGGTAAATTGAGGAAGGGTGCCGGAACAGACGAAACGGAAAATCTTACATGCCCCATCCACATCTGTCATACTCAGGCCATATTCACGGACCATATTCCTCGTTTCCGAAGCCTTTTCCGGAAATTGTTCATACAAGTCGGAAAGATCCCTTACCGTATATTCACGGTCATTGCAGACAAGGTAATAAATATTCTCAATATCACTGAATTTACGAATCTCTCGCTTGACATATACAGAACCGTAATCTTCGGGAATATACTCGCAAAGCGAGCCATTTTTCCAAACGAACCTGCTATCTGCGGCATACAAGGTATCCAAATCCCGGGAATTAGTCATCTCCATCACATGTTCTCCTTCAACGTAATACAATTTCTGATTGTTTATATCATAATTTACCATTACCCCTCTTACGACCTTCTCCCTGATTCTGATAACGGACGGAGTGAAGTCCTCAAACAGAAAAACCGGATTCCGATTCGATGTGGCTACAGCCTCCTGTCCAAAAGAAGAACAGAATGAAAACAGCATCATAATGAAGATAATAACAAGTCGTTTCATATCAGAACCCAAGATGCACGTCAGATTGCAATGTTAAAAAAATTTTTCTAAAAAGTGGAAATCGGATGCTCCAGACCGTCGGGCGTGACAAGCACCGCTCCGACTTCCGGCTGAGCCAGATGACCTATGATGTCGAATGTCTGGAATTCCCTGCCGAATTTCTCCATTTGAAGAATCGGGATGGTGAAAAGAAGCCTGTAATCATCCCCGCCGCTCATAGCCGCGGAAACAGGGTCTATGTCAAGTTCCCTTCCGAGTTCGAAACTGCCTCCTTCAAAAGGAATTTTGTCCGCATAGACCTTGGCGCCCAGTCCGCTGTCCCGGGTGAGCCTCAGAACGGCGTCTGCAAGGCCTCTGTTGATGAAATAACCGAACGAGGGGTATATCTGCGCATCTTCCAGCTGATGTACCGTTCCCGGGGCCAATTCAGGTTTGAGGTAAGCGGCTACCAGCATCTTGTATTTCTCTATCCTTTTCTGCTCAAGACTCCCCTCATCGAATTTCCGCCTTTCGGCTTCAAGAACCCTCTGTCCCAGATATGCGGCTCCCAGGCTTCCTGAAACGCAGATGAGATCCTTGCTCTGGGCCTTGGAACGCCTTACGCAACTCAGTTTGCAACATCTTCCACCTGCAGCAATGCTGATGCAGAGTCCGTTTTTGGAAGGTTGCAGGTCGAGGCTCAGGCTCTTGTATCCGTGTTCTTTGGCAGCAGAGACTATTCCGCTCCACAATTCCCGAGTCTGCTCAAAATCAAGTTTCGATGAAATTCCAAGTCTTACGGACAGCGTCTCCGGCTGTGCCATCACGGCATAAAGTTCCCCGGTCACTGCAATGACTGATTTATAACCAAGATGCTTGAGAGGGAAGTACACCAGATCGAAATCCATCCCTTCCAGCATCGTTACAGAGGCTGTCGTCACTGCATCTCCAGCTTTTGCCATATAGAACAGAGGTTCCCCGAAAGGAATGAAACCTGTTCCTTCGAAAAGCTGACGGATGGCCTCCACTCGGCCCAGATCTGCAAACGTTGCCATTAAAGGTTGCGGAGGAGATTATTGAGATTGACCTTCTTGTCTATCATTGAGCGAAGTTCTGAGACAGGCACACGCTCCTGCTGCATGGTATCACGATCACGTACTGTCACGCAATTGTCCTTGAGACTGTCGTGGTCGACGGTAATGCAGAAAGGAGTACCGATGGCATCCTGACGACGGTAGCGCTTGCCGATGGAATCCTTTTCTTCGTACTGACAGTTGAAATCATACTTCAGGTCATCCATTATCTTCTGTGCAAGTTCGGGAAGTCCGTCTTTCTTGACAAGAGGCAGAACAGCGGCCTTGACCGGAGCGAGCGGAGCCGGGATGCTGAGAACCACGCGGCTGTCCCCGCCTTCCAACTGTTCCTCGTGGAACGAGTGGCTGAGAACTGCAAGCACCATACGGTCCACACCGATGGAAGTCTCGACCACATAAGGGGTATAAGCCTTGTTCTCCTCGGGATCAAAGTATTCTATCTTCTTGCCTGAGAATTTCTGATGGTTTCCAAGGTCGAAATTAGTACGGCTGTGCACACCTTCAAGTTCCTTGAAACCGAAGGGGAAGTTGAACTCGATATCGGTGGCTGCGTTTGCATAATGTGCAAGTTTCTCATGATCGTGGAAACGGTAATTCTCCGCACCCATCCCCAGATTGACGTGCCACTTCATACGCTGCTCCTTCCACTTCCTGAACCAGTCGAGCTCGGTGCCGGGCTTGATAAAGAACTGCATCTCCATCTGCTCGAACTCCCTCATACGGAAAATAAACTGACGTGCCACTATCTCGTTGCGGAAGGCCTTTCCTATCTGGGCTATTCCGAAAGGAATCTTCATACGGCCCGTCTTCTGAACGTTCAGGTAGTTCACGAAGATGCCCTGTGCTGTCTCGGGACGCAGATATATGGTGTTTGCTCCCTCTGACGTGCTGCCCATGGACGTACTGAACATAAGGTTGAACTGACGGACCTCGGTCCAGTTGCAGGTACCGCTGATGGGGCACACGATATTATTGTCGATGATTATCTGCCTGTATTCATTGAGGTCGTTCGCCGCCTCGGCAGCAACGTAACGGTCGTGAACCTCGTCCCATTTCTTCTTCTCGCGAAGCACGTTGGGATTGGTGGCGCGGAACTGCTCCTCATTGAAGGCGTCTCCGAACTTGCGACGGCCCTTCTCAACCTCCTTGTTCATCTTCTCCTCAATCTTGCCGAGGAAATCTTCTATCAGCACGTCTGCACGGTAACGCTTCTTGGAATCCTTGTTGTCAATGAGGGGGTCATTGAAAGCTCCCACATGGCCGGATGCCTCCCAGATGCGGGGATGCATGAAGATGCAGGAGTCAATACCGACGATGTTCTCGTTCAGGCGGGTCATCGCATTCCACCAGTACTGCTTGATGTTGTTCTTGAGTTCGACACCCATCTGGCCATAGTCATAAACGGCAGCCAGACCGTCATAAATCTCACTTGAAGGGAAAATGAATCCGTACTCCTTGCAATGTGCCACGAGTACCTTGAACAGTTCGTCTTGAGTCATAATATTGTGTTGTTTTATTTTCGTTCCGAACTTGCGAATTTACGCAAAATTCGGCAGATTCGAAGATGCTTGGGAAAAAAGTCTTACCTTTGTCGCCATAATATGACACCAATAATACTTACACAGATTTCAGAAATACTGTCAAGTGCGGTTCTTGTCACAGGCCTCGTTACGGTGATGATGATGCTTATCGAATGCTTCAATGTATGGTCGAAGGGACGGCTTACCGGTACCGTAAGGGAAGCAGGCCTGCTTCAGATTGTCATCTGCACCCTGCTCGGAGCCATTCCGGGGTGTATGGGAGGATTCGCCGTCGTCTCGATGTTCACCCACGGCATAGTGAGTTTCGGGGCTCTGATAGCGATGATGATTGCAAGTTCCGGAGACGAAGCTTTCGTGATGCTGGCGATGATGCCGCGTCAGGCTCTGTTTATTATGCTGGGACTGGCTGCGCTGGCAGTCTTTGTCGGACTTGTCACCGACAGGATATACAAGCCGTCAAGACCGATTCCGTGCCACTGCGACAATTTCACCACGCATAGCGAAGACGCTATCAAGGGAGAACGGCATTTCAGTTGGAAAAGATTGGCAATCGTTCTGGGTGTCGGATTGTTTCTGGCGGCATTATGCTCCGGTCTTCTGGAAGAAGAACATGACGCAGGTCCTGCCGAGGCGGAATTTCTTTTAGGGGGAATTAATCTGCTGAGCGAGGATTGGATGAATGTCCTGTTCGCAATCTTCGGTGTTTCCGTCCTGTTCATGGCCATATTCGCCAGCGATCATTTTGTGGAGGAACATTTGTGGCATCACGTGGTGTGCGAGCATCTTCCAAAGATTTTTCTGTGGACCGCGGGTACGCTTGCCCTCATCTCCGTGCTGATGAGCCATATAGACATCTCATCCTGGGTCAGTGGCAATACAATTCTAATGATTGTCATCGCCGCCGCTGTGGGCATCATTCCTGAATCAGGCCCTCATCTGGCTTTTGTAATGCTGTATGCTTCAGGCATCGTACCCCTTCCTGTCCTTGTGGCAAGCTGTATCAGCCAGGACGGACACGCGGCGCTCCCCCTCCTTGCCGAGGACAGGAAATCATTCCTGATCGCCAAGTCAATCAATTTCTTCGTGGCAGCCGCCGTAGGAGTGGTTCTTTATCTGCTGTAGCGAAGCCTCTTCAAAAGTTCCTGAAGATACCCTCTTGAATTAACTCCTGGGTGGGGGACAGTCAGTTCCGGAGAATCAATCTGCCTGTCCCCGTAATAGAGAATATCTATGTCTATGCAGCGTGAATGATAGATTCTGTTTCCGTCGGCATCATATTCGGGACTATCTGTTCTGCCCAGCATTTTTTCCGTTTCCTTGCAGAATCTGAGAATCTCCTGAGCGTCTTCAGTGACTCCGTCAAAGCTCAGGACACAGTTCAAGAACGGCGGGCCGTCGAATCCCACAGCTTCAGTTTCCAGAATGCCGGAGAAATCCTTCACCGGCCCGAAATGCCCTGACAATAAATCAACTGCCCTTTTTATGCAATTTTCCCTGTCGCCGAGATTGCTGCCGAGAGCAAGAACCAGGACATCACTTTTCATCTTCATCGAAAACATCGTAGCCAAGCGCGACTCGGGCCTCGTCCGACAGCATGCTCTGATCCCAGGCAGGCTCGAAAACAAGTTCGATCCTGCATCCGGACACTCCGGGAGTGAGTTCTATGGAATGTTTCACCTCGGCCATCACCTCGTCCGCCATGGGACAGTTCGGGGCCGTGAAAGTCATTTTGACATATACTTCCCTCGCCTTGTTTATATTGAGTTCATAAATCAGTCCGAGATCATATATGTTCACCGGTATTTCGGGATCATATACCTGCTTGAGTGCAAGTACAACGGCTTCGTACAGGGGAGCCAATTCCTTTACGTCTTCAGGTGTGAGAACTTCGTTATCCATTGTTTCTTGATGAATCGGCTTTTTTCTTTATGGTTTCTATCATGGATGCCAGACCATTGGATCGGGTAGGGGAAAGATTTTCCCTGAGCCCTATCTCCTCTATCCAGGCAAAATCATCATCCGCAATCTCCTCCGCACTGCGTCCCGAATAGACCCCGATAAGCAGGGAAATAATCCCTTTTGTTATGATTGCATCGCTGTCAGCCTTGAAAAAAATTTTACCTTCTTCCTCCTTGCTGTCAAGCCAAACCCTTGATTGACAACCTTTTATGAGTTTATCCTCAGTTTTGGAACTCTCCGGGAACACATCAAGTTTCTTGCCAAGTTCTATCAGATATTCGTATTTGTCAAGCCACTCGTCAAACATTGAGAAATCTTCGACCACAGCCTGTTTTGCTTCCGACAGTGTCATATCACTTCAACATTGAAATTGCCTTATTCAACGACTCAATAAAATATTCCGCTTCCTGCATTGTGTTGTACGCAGCAAATGACGCCCTAAGCATCCCGGTCACGCCGTATCTGTCCATAAGCGGCTCAGCGCACATCTGGCCTGAACGTACTGCGATGCCCATCTTGTCCAGAATCAAGGCAAGATCTTCGTGATGGACACCTTCGACGGTAAAAGAAAAAAGAGGAATCTTTTCTTCCGGACGTGCCGGTTCTCCGTACAGTCTCAAGCCTTCAATTGCATGAAGACTTTCCAGAACATAATCCCTGATCCCCGACATCCGGGTATCCCTGGCGCGCAAAGCTTCAACGGTCTCTATGGCCGGACACCAGGTTGGAACTCCGGAAATATTCTGGGTTCCGGCTTCAAACTTATGAGGAGCCGGAGCATATGAGGAACCGGGCCATTTAACCGTTCCTATCATTTCTCCTCCACCCATATAAGGGGGAAGTTTTTCCAACCAGTCTCCGGAGGCATACAAAACGCCTGTTCCTGGAGCCGCATACATTTTATGGCCCGAGAAAACATAGAAATCACAAGCTATTTCGCTGACGTCCACGGGAAGATGGACTATTCCCTGAGCCCCGTCAACCAGTACAGGGATACCTTTGGAATGGCAGATATCCACTATCCTTGATATGGGATTCACTATTCCGAGAACATTGGAGACCTGAGCTACACAAACTATCCTTGTCTTTTCTGTCAGCAGGGAAGGAAGGGATTCAATGCAGAGGTGCCCGGTATCATCGACAGGAAGAACCTTGATGACAGCCTTCTTCCTCTGGCAAAGCATCTGCCAGGGAACAATATCGGAATGGTGTTCGCTCTCCGCAATTATAATCTCGTCTCCTTCCCCTACGCAATATTCTCCGAACGAAAAGGCAAGCAGATTGAGTGACGCCGTAGTCCCGGAAGTAAATACAATCTGTGACGGTTTTGCTCCGATGAATGTTGCGAGTTGCTTTCTCGCATCCTCATATTCCCCGGTAGCCTTGGCCGCAGTATAATGAACGGCTCTGTGAAGATTGGAATTGTATTTCACAGACATCTCCGTCCACTTGTCTATGACCGACTGTGGGCGCAGGGACGTGGCCGCATTGTCAAGATAGACAAGGGGCTTGCCGTAAACTTTTTCGGACAACTGTGGAAACCACTCTTTCATAAAGACAAATTTAACATTTTTTATGTAGTTTTGTGATATGATAGATTACATTTCAGGTAAAATTGCCGAATTGACCCCTACAAGGGTTGTTGTAGACAATAACGGCATCGGCTACAGTATCGAGATCTCTCTTCAAACCTATGCCTCCCTTGACGGCAAGAAAGAAGCTGTCGTCTTCATTCAAAGTCAGGTTAATCAGAGAGACGGCACACAAACGGACTATGGTTTCGCAAGCAAATCCGAAAGGGAATTGTTTCAAATGATAACAAGCGTATCCGGAATGGGGGCGGCATCAGCAAGGATGATTTTATCTTCCCTAAGCCCGGACGAACTGCGGGAGGCCATCCTGTCAGAGAATGTGAACACACTCAAGTCAATAAAAGGAATCGGATTGAAGAGTGCGCAAAGAATGATTCTTGAACTGAAAGATAAGATTGTCAAAGGTGATGAAAGCGGAGATGAGGTTTTATTCACATCGCCCGACAGTGCAGCCGTGGAGGAGGCCAGCTCCGCTCTGGTAATGCTGGGATTTGCCAAACCAAACATCAATAAGGCAATTCAGGCGATACTGAAAGCAAATCCAAAGGCTTCAGTGGAGCAGATCATAAAATCGGCTCTACAGATGTTATAAAAGTTCCACGTGGAACTATCGTCCAAAATACACCAGGAGGACAGAGATGTCCGATGGTGAAACACCAGAAATCCGAGAGGCCTGAGCTATGGTTCTCGGATTATATTTTTTAAACTTCTGACGGCATTCAATAGTCAAACCGGAGACTTTGTCAAAATCAAAGTCTTCAGGGATGACGAGATTTTCCAAATGAGAAATTTTATCAGCGTTCCTCTTTTCTCTATCTATATAACCCTTATACTTCAAATTGATTTCAACAGAATCGAAAACTCCCCGAGAATATGTTCCACGTGGAACAATGGAAAAGAGCTCTGATAATTTCACTTCCGGGCGAAGGGCGATTTCAGCAATCTTCTTTGAATCCTTGAGCGGAGCGGAACCTATTGACTCCAGGTAAGGATTAGCTTTTGCGGCTGTCACATTCCTGGTTTCGCAATACTCGGCCAGTTCAGCAATATCTTTATATTTTTTTAGCGTCAAGTCATATCTTTCCTTTGTGGCAAGACCAATGGAATATCCTATGGGAGTCAGACGCTGGTCAGCATTATCCTGCCTGAGAAGTATACGATACTCCGCTCTGGAAGTGAACATTCGATAAGGTTCATCCACTCCTTTTGTCACAAGATCATCTATGAGGACACCGATATAAGAATCCATCCTGGAAAGGACAAGAGCGGGCTTGCCATTAATTTTCAAATAAGCATTGATGCCGGCAAGCAATCCTTGAGCGGCAGCCTCCTCGTATCCGGTGGTTCCGTTGATCTGACCGGCAAAAAACAGATTTTCTATCGATTTCAACTCAAGGGAAGGCTTCAACTGTGTGGGGTCGAAATAATCGTATTCGACAGCATAAGCCGGCCTGAAGACCCTGACATTTTCCAGCCCCTTTATGTGATGCATGGCATCTATCTGAATATCGTAAGGCAAGGAAGATGAAAAACCTTGAAGATAATACTCGTTTATGTGTTCACCTTCCGGCTCAAGGAAAAGCTGATGGGCATCGTTATCAGGGAAAACTCTGAGTTTATCTTCGATGCTTGGACAGTATCTGGGTCCCTTTCCGTGAATAAGCCCCGTGAAAAGAGGCGAATCTCCGAAACCGGATTTAAGGATTTCGTGTACTTCAGGATTTGTATGCAGAATATAGCATTGCATCTGAGGTTTCCCACCTTCCTGAATTCTTGAATTGACCGGAAGAAATGAGAATCTTTCCGGCTCTTCATCTCCAAACTGAACGGGAAGTTTTGAAAGATCGACAGTAGTAATATCAATCCTCGGGGGAGTCCCTGTCTTCATCCTCGATGTGGAGAGCCCCATTCCAATGAGTTGTTCTGTCAGTCCGACAGAAGAATCCTCACCTATACGTCCACCCGGCAACTCCTTCCTTCCGACAAAAAGTTTTCCGTTGAGGAAGGTCCCGGCAGTCAGAATAACCGCACGAGAATAAAAAATTCTGCCTCCTTCCGTACGCACGCCGCAAATTTTCGAATCCTCAAAGACAAAAGAATTCACAGAATCTTCGTAAATAATTATGTTACAATTACTTACGAGGGCTTCTTTCCAATTATTAGAGAAAAGAATCTTATCACATTGAGCGCGCGGGCTCCACATTGCGGGACCTTTGGAACGATTGAGCATCCTGAATTGAAGCGTTGACCGGTCAGTGATGATCCCGGTATATCCGCCAAGCGCATCAATCTCCCTCACAATCTGACCTTTTGCAATTCCACCAATTGCAGGGTTACAGGACATCTTTGCAAAAGCAAGCGTATCCATGGAAAGAAGAAGAACCTTCGACCCCATGTTTGCAGCGGCCATAGCGGCCTCGCAACCGGCGTGTCCTCCCCCGACTACAATTATATCAAATTCGGAAATCATTCAGAGAACATTCCGCAACGAAAGATAGTAATCCTCTTTCGAGCGCATAACCTTAATATCTTCTTCACTATGGTCATCATAGCCAATCAGATGCAGAATACCGTGAACCATGACCCGCTTCAACTCATCGGGGAATTCAGTTCCATAATAGGAGGCATTCTCCCTCACGGAATCGACGCTTATGAAAAGATCGCCGTTCAGAACATTGCCTTCACAATAGTCAAAAGTGATTATATCCGTGAAATAGTCATGCTGAAGATATTTCATGTTGACATCAAGAATATAATTGTCGGAACAGAATATGATATTGATGTCACCAAGCTTTTTTACCTCGCTTGAGGCAACGAGACGCAGCCACCTGTTGTTTGAAAGTTTGTCCTTGAATTCGAACTTGATATCTTCTGTAAAATATCTGATCATTTGAAAAAAGTTTGTACAAATTTATTAAATGTTGGAAATTATATGAAATATTTCTAACTTTGAAAACCCTAAATGAAGAAATACAACAAAACTTTGATATGGAAGTAAAGAAATCAGAAAAAGCCAGCCTGGAGAACAAGAGATTGCTCTTCGTGGAGATTGGTATGGTTCTGGCCCTCGGAGTGGTCCTCTTTGCCTTTGAATGGAGTTCCAAGGACAAGAAGACAGCCGTTCTCGATGCAGGTAACCAGGAAATCATTGAGGAGGAAATGATACCTATCACGCAGGAAACCCCTCCACCTCCCCCCGAACTTAATCAGATTCCCGTCCTTTCAGACAACATCGACATCGTGGACGATGACATCAAGGTGGACGACATCGATTTCAGCTCTGAGGATGACGCAAATCTCGGTGTGGAAATCATGGATTACCACGAGGAAGTTGTGGAAGAAGTCGTTGAGGAAGAAGCCATTCCTTTCCAGCTTGTAGAGGAAAAGCCGAAGTTCAACGGAGGTGATGCAAACGAGTTCTCAAAATGGGTCAACCAGCGCCTCGTTTATCCCGAAATCGCTAAAGAAAACGGCGTTCAGGGCCGTGTGATGCTCCAGTTCCAGGTTAACCCTGACGGATCTGTATCCAACGTGAAAGTTCTCCGCGGCGTTGATTCATCATTGGACAAGGAAGCTGTCCGCGTTGTTTCAAGTTCTCCTAAATGGAAACCCGGAAAGCAGCGTGACCGTGCGGTGAAGGTTACATACACCTTCCCTGTGATTTTCCAGCTTCGCTAATCTGAAGGCTAAAGAATACAAGGCCGTCCACAAAAGGATGGCCTTTTTTTAACAAGTGGCTGAAAATATCATAGAAAAAGCAGTATTCGTCGGCATCATCAGACAAAATGATGATGAAAGAAAGGTAATGGAATACCTTGACGAACTTGAGTTTCTTGCAGAAACGGCAGGTGCCGCAGGAGACAGGAAATTCGTACAGAGATTGGACAAACCTGAAAAAGCCACATACATAAGAAGTGGAAAACTTGAGGAAATCGCTCAGTATTGCGAAGAAAACTGCATCAACTACGTGATCTTCGACGATGAACTTACCGGAATGCAGCAACGCAATATCGAAAAGGTCATCAAGACTGCAGCAGTCATAGACAGGACCAGTCTGATCCTCGAGATATTTGCCCAAAGAGCAAAAACGTCTTATGCAAAAATGCAGGTGGAACTGGCAAGATACAACTATATGTTGCCAAGACTTGCCGGTATGTGGACTCACCTTGAAAGACAGAGAGGAGGACACGGCACAAGAGGTGGTATGGGTGAAACCCAGATAGAAGTGGACCGGCGGATTGTAAAAGAAAGGATAACAAGACTCAAGGAGCAGCTCAAGAAAGTGGACAAGCAGATGTCCACACAGAGGGGGAACAGAGGCCAGATGGTACGTCTGGCGCTTGTGGGTTATACAAACGTAGGCAAAAGCACTTTAATGAACCTGCTGGCCAAATCTGACGTGTTTGCTGAAAATAAACTGTTTGCTACATTGGACACTACAGTCCGGAAAGTAGTTATCGAGAACTGTCCTTTTCTCCTCAGCGACACGGTGGGATTCATCAGGAAACTGCCCACACAATTGATAGAAGCCTTCAAAAGCACTCTCGATGAAGTCAGGGAAGCTGATATCCTGGTACACGTAGTGGATATTTCACATCCGGAATTTGAAGAACAGATGGAAGTGGTGGAAAGGACACTGCAGGAAATTGGAGCCGCTAAAAAGCCGGTATACGTCGTTTTCAACAAGATAGATTCCTATACGTATGAGGAATACGACGAGTTCTCCATCGAGCCGAAATCAAAGGAAAACCGCAGTTTGGACGAACTTATGAACAGTTGGATAGCGGACGAAAAAAGTCCCTGCATTTTCATTTCTGCGAAAGAGAAGACAAATATCTCCAAACTAAAGAACGACATATATAAAATGGTGGCGGAAATACACGCAGGACGCTACCCATTCAATAATTTCTTATGGTAAAAAATATGGGGAAGAAAATTCTCGTAATCGGAAGCAGCAACACTGACATGACTATAAAAGCTCCAAGAATTCCTCAACCCGGGGAAACGATTCTTGGGGGTGAATTCAAGATGGGCCCTGGCGGAAAAGGTGCAAATCAGGCAGTTGCAGCTGCGAGACTTGGCGGAAAAGTCAGTTTCGTGTGCAAAGTTGGACATGATGTCTTCGGAGAAAAATCAGTAGAAGGCTACATTAAGGAAGGCATAGATACATCCAACATACTGTATTCCGACAAAGCGTCCGGTACCGCCCTGATTATGGTGGACAATAATGGGGAAAATTGCATTTCTGTCGCACCCGGCGCAAATGGAGACATTACTCCCGAAGACATCGAAGGAATAGGCGAAATAATAAAGAAAGCCGATTACGTAGTGCTTCAACTCGAAATACCGGTTGAGAGCGTGGTGACTGCAGCAAAGATTGCCCACGAATCAGGAGCCTATGTCATACTGAATCCGGCACCTGCCTGCAAATTGCCTGCAGAACTCTTCAAATACGTATCACTCGCCACTCCCAATCAAACGGAAATAGCTCTTATGACAGGCATTGAAGGGGATATTGAAGCCGCTATGAAAAAACTGAATGAAATGGGGGTCAAAGACATAATCCTCACTCTCGGAAGCAGGGGATCAGCAATATGGGACGGAGATAGAGCGGAAATCATCCCGGCGAAAAAGGTCAAGGCTGTAGATGCCACCGCTGCAGGTGACACATTCTGCGGAGCCCTGTGCGTTGCCCTCAGCGAAGGAAAATCCAAGAGAGACGCTGTTGAATTCGCCACAAAAGCAAGCGCTCTCACCGTTCAGAAGATGGGAGCGCAGGAATCCATTCCTTACAGGAAGGATATAGAATAATCTCTTAATCCGAGAATTTAGCTTTAAGGAACTCTCTGTTGAGACGTGCGATGTGAGCAACGGAAATTCCCTTGGGACATTCCATCTCACAGGCTCTGGTGTTGGTACAGTTACCGAAACCGAGCTCGTCCATCTTTGCAACCATAGCCTTGGCACGACGCTTCGCTTCAGGACGTCCCTGAGGAAGAAGAGCCAGTGAACTGACTCTGGCCGCAACAAAGAGCATCGCAGATCCGTTCTTGCAGGTAGCAACACAGGCTCCGCAGCCCACACACGCAGCCGCATCCATACTCTCCTCAGCCCTGTCGTGAGGAATAAGTATATTGTTGGCATCCTGCGCTGCGCCTGTACGTACAGAAATGAATCCTCCTGCCTGAAGTATCTTATCAAAGGCGGAACGGTCAACTACAAGGTCCTTTATTACAGGGAAAGCCGCGCTTCTGAAAGGTTCTACAGTAATAGTCGCACCATCCTTGAAATGACGCATAAACAACTGACAGGTAGTAACGTGGTCATCGGGACCGTGTGCACGACCGTCAATATAAAGTGAGCAGGCTCCGCATATTCCCTCACGACAATCGTGATCGAAAGAGACGGGACCACTGCTCTGACAACCTCTTTCAACGGCAACAGGGTCATTTCCTTCCCTGATAAGCTGTTCATTGAGAATATCGAGCATCTCAAGGAAAGATGCATCCTCCTCTATACCGCTGATATGGTATGTCTCGAAATGTCCTTTGGCTTTAGCGTTCTTCTGACGCCATATTTTCAAGTTGAATTCCATCTTCCTTAGTCTTTATAGTTTCTGGTTTTCACCTCAATAAACTCGTAGTTAAGTTTCTCCTTGTGCAGTTCAGGCTCCTGGCCTTCACCCTTGTATTCCCAGGCTGCAACATACATGAAGTTAGCGTCATCACGCTTTGCTTCACCTTCTTCAGTCTGACTCTCAACACGGAAATGTCCTCCGCAGGATTCACTTCTATTCAAAGCATCACGTGCCATAAGTTCACCGATTTCGAAGAAATCTTCGAGACGGAGAGCCTTCTCAAGTTCCTGATTGAACTCGTATTGAGTTCCGGTAACCTTCACGTTCTTGTAGAATTTCTCTTTGAGAGCGCGGATTTCAGTGATAGCTGTCTTGAGACCCTTTTCATCACGTGCCATACCTACATATTCCCACATAATCTGTCCCAATGCCTTATGGATTGCATCCACAGGCTCTGTTCCGTTGATGGAGAACAACCTGTCAATACGTGCCTGAACAGCCTTTTCAGCCAGTACAAACTCCTTTGCATTGATATCGGTCTTAGGTTCGGCAAACTTCTTTGAAAGATAGTCGTTGATAGTAACGGGAAGAATGAAATATCCGTCAGCCAAACCCTGCATGAGAGCAGAAGCTCCAAGCCTGTTTCCACCGTGATCCGAGAAATTGGCCTCACCAATCGCATACAATCCCGGAATCGTTGTCTGAAGGTCATAATCCACCCAGATTCCACCCATGGTATAATGGATTGCAGGATAAATCATCATAGGCTCTTTCCAGGGAGAAGAAGCGGTAATCTTCTCATACATATCGAAAAGATTGCCGTAACGTTCTGCAACTCTCTGATGACCGAGACGGTTTATGGCATCGCTGAAATCAAGGAACACGGCTTTTCCGGTCTCATTAACACCGAAACCGGCATCACAACGCTCCTTTGCGGCGCGTGACGCAACGTCACGTGGAACAAGATTTCCGAAAGCCGGGTAACGGCGCTCGAGATAATAATCACGATCCTCTTCAGGAATCTGAGAAGCCTTTATCTCGTGCTTGCGAAGCTTTTCAACGTCCTCTTTCTTTTTCGGAACCCAGATACGTCCGTCATTTCTGAGAGACTCGGACATAAGTGTAAGCTTGCACTGCTGATCTCCATGAACAGGAATACAGGTCGGATGGATTTGGGCGAAACAGGGATTTGCGAAATATGCTCCTTTCTTAAAACATTGAACTGCAGCTGAACCGTTGCTGTTCATGGCATTGGTGGAAAGGAAATAAGTGTTTCCATAACCTCCAGTAGCTATCACCACTGCATGTGCCCCGAACCTCTCGAGCTGTCCTGTTACGAGGTTACGGGCAATGATACCCTTTGCCTGACCGTCAATTATGACGAGATCCAGCATTTCGTGTCTGGGGTAGGCTTTCACGGTACCCGCCGCAATCTCCTTGTTAAGAGAAGCATAAGCTCCGAGAAGAAGCTGCTGTCCGGTTTGACCGCGTGCATAGAATGTACGGCTGACCTGCACTCCTCCGAAAGACCTGTTTGCAAGATATCCGCCGTATTCACGGGCAAAAGGAACACCCTGTGCAACACATTGGTCTATGATTGAAGCACTAACCTCTGCAAGACGATAAACGTTTGCTTCACGGCTGCGGTAATCTCCGCCTTTGATCGTATCATAAAACAGACGATATATAGAATCATTGTCATTCTGATAATTCTTAGCCGCATTGATACCTCCCTGAGCGGCGATGGAATGCGCACGACGCGGAGTGTCACTTATGCAGAAGATTTTAACGTTGTAACCCAACTCACCAAGAGAAGCGGCTGCAGATGCTCCTCCTAGACCTGTTCCGACAACTATTATTTCAAGTTTTCGCTTATTGTTGGGACTGACAAGATGAAGTTCCGACTTACGTTTGGTCCATTTTTCAGCCAAAGGTCCGTCCGGAATTTTTGAGATTAGTTTATCTGCCATATTTATTTAGGATTTATCTATTTTCAATCAGTCTGCAATTTTAGTCATTTTTATGCACAATTGCAATCAGAACAGGCTGGATTCATCATTCTTCTTGAGACCTGAATGTTCATAGGCAAGATCGGTTGCAATTCTTCCCCGCTGTGTTCTTAAAATGAATCCCTCTTTAATGAGATAAGGCTCATATACCTCTTCGAAAGTGCCTTGATCCTCCCCAATGGCCGTAGCTATTGTACTGGCACCTACAGGACCTCCCTTGAATTTTGTTATTATCGTATCAAGTATCCTGTTATCTATGGAGTCAAGGCCTCTTGTATCGATATGCAGCTTGTCAAGGGCATATTTTGTTATGCCTATATCGATGAGACCATCTCCCATAACCTGTGCAAAATCTCTCACACGCTTAAGGAGAGCATTTGCAATTCTCGGAGTTCCGCGACTGCGTAAAGCAATCTCCTTTGCGGCCTCATCATCTATATCAACCTTCAGAATGGAGGAGCTTCTCTTAACTATCCTGACAAGATCCTCGGAATCATAATATTCCAGAGCACATGTAATTCCGAACCGTTCACGAAGCGGTGCGGTAAGGAGACCGCTTCGCGTTGTGGCTCCTACAAGAGTGAAAGGATTTAGTGAAATACGGACGGACCTGGCTCCCGGTCCCTTGTCTATCATGATGTCTATCACATAATCCTCCATCGCCGAATAAAGATATTCCTCAACTTCAGGGGATAATCTGTGAATTTCATCAATGAAAAGCACGTCACCCGTTTCAAGTGAAGTCAGCAGTCCAGCAAGATCCCCGGGTCTGTCGAGTACCGGTCCGGATGTAATTTTCATATTGACACCCAATTCATTTGCTATGATGTGCGCGAGGGTAGTCTTTCCCAGTCCGGGAGGACCATGGAAAAGGGTATGATCCAGAGCATCCCCCCTCATTTTTGCCGCTTCTATGTATATTTTCAGATTTGAAATGATTTCTCTCTGACCCGTGAAATCTTTAAGTTCCTGCGGTCTTATTATTCCATCCAAATCCTTATCTTTGCTTTCGTTTGTATTGTGGGGGTCGAAGTCTGTCATAAGCCGGTTTCTTATTAAATACAAATATAGTTTTTTTATTTATTCTATTGATTATTATAGTGTTGTTAATATTGTTAATAACCAATTAAATAATTATAAATCAATTATTTATAATATATTAAAATTGTTAGGAACACGTTTGTGACAGTGATTGTAAAATGTTGAAAAATCAATGAAGTTTTTTTTCAACACAGGTGCTTTCAGAAATTAACAGGGTTTTCAATAGGTTATGAACAGCTTTAAGGAAAAAATGTTGATAAGTGGTGAGATGACAACGATTCTTCGTGACAGAATGATTTCTTCTGATGAAACATTCTGTTCGGGATTGTTTCTTTCTGCAAAGTGGTTCGTATTCAGTCAAATTGCTGAAAAAAATTTCCATTTTATAATACTTCCGACAAAAGAAAGCGCGGAATACTGTGTCGCGGACCTATATAACCTTATCGAGGGGGATTGTATCTTTTATTTACCCGAGGGAGGAAAGGGAGTCGAAAGAAGCAATTACAAGTCAACTCTGGGAGTACAAAGAACGTCTGCTGTTGAAAGAATCATTTCACATAATGGTGAATTTACGGTAATAGTAAGTTATCCGGAAGCTTTGGAGGAACCTATTCCTTCAAAAAGGAAAATAAACTCGTCCGTTCTGGAATTTTCCATAGGAGATGAAATATCCCACGAGAGTATTCTTGAAAAACTTTCAGCATTGGGCTTTGAGAAAGTTGATTTTGTGTCATCTCCAGGACAGATTGCAATAAGAGGTTCAATAGTTGATATTTTCTCATATTCGAACAATTATCCTTACAGACTTTCTTTCTGGGGAAACGAAATAGATGACATAAGCCTGTTCGACTGCAATACCCAGCTCTCAAAGGAAAAGGTTAAAAAGATTCAGGTAATATCGGATATCGTGGCGGCGGATTCAAACGAATCTGAAAACATACTTTCAATTATTCCTGATAAATCGGTATTATGGCTTGATTCTTCCGATATGTACAGGGAATCGGACTTTTTCAATCTTACGACAGGGTTTAAGAAAGTTTTTCTGGATACTCCATTGTCATATTCCGGAGAAAATACCGTAAAATTCAACATCAGTCCGCAGCCTGTGTTCAACAAGGATTTTGAACTCCTTTCAATTGACATAAGGAAAAAAATTGAAAGTGGCTACAGGGTTCTGATTTATGGAGAAAAGGAATCGCAACTCAACAGATTGAAATCCATACTGTCCGTCAATGGTGGACTTATTCCTGAATTTGTCGTCGGGAAAAACATTCATCAGGGATTTATAGACAATGACAATAAAATATGCTGTTATACCGACCATGAGATATTTGACAGATTCCACAGGGTCAGTATAAGAAGAAGCGTTGAAAAAAGCGAACAGCTGACGTTGAATGACCTGAATTCATTCAATGTGGGTGATTATGTGGTTCATATAGACCACGGTGTCGGTGTTTTCGGAGGTTTGGTAAGGATGTATGACGACAAGGGACGTCCGAAGGAAGTTATTAAACTTACATATAAGGACGGAGATGTGGTTTTTGTATCCGTACACGCGCTTCATAAGATTTCACGTTTTCGCAGCCGGGATGGAGAAGCTCCAAAAATCAACAAACTGGGTTCAAAATCCTGGATAGCCCTGAAAAATACGGCAAAGTCAAAAGTCAAGGACATAGCCAAGGATCTTATACAGTTATATGCCAAGCGGAAGGCTTCCAGAGGTTTTGCGTTTTCTGCGGATACCTATCTCCAGGAAGAACTTGAATCATCGTTCATGTTTGAAGACACTCCGGATCAGGAAGCGGCAAGTATTTCTGTCAAGAGAGACATGGAGGATAATTGTCCAATGGACAGACTTGTATGCGGTGATGTAGGATTCGGAAAAACCGAAATAGCAATCAGGGCAACATTCAAGGCCGTGTGCGACAGCAAACAGGTGGCCGTTCTTGTTCCGACGACAATACTTGCATTGCAGCATTACAATACGTTCCTGTCACGTTTGAAGGGACTTCCATGCAATGTGGATTATGTCAGCAGGCTCCGAACTGCAAAAGAAATATCAAACATAAGGGAAAGACTTGCCGCAGGAAAGATAGACGTTCTGATAGGAACACACAAAATACTCGGGGAATCATTTGAATTCAAGGACCTTGGACTTTTAGTGATTGATGAGGAGCAGAAATTCGGTGTCGCCGCCAAGGAAAAACTGCGCAGAATAAGAGCCGGAATAGACACATTGACACTTACCGCCACACCTATTCCAAGAACTCTTCAGTTTTCTTTGCTTGGAGCGAGGGATTTGAGTATAATAAGTACCCCTCCTCCGAACAGGATTCCCGTCCAGACGGAAATCATTCTGTTCGATCAGAAGGAAATAAAGAGCATAATCAATTACGAACTGAACCGGGGAGGTCAGATATTTTTCCTTCACAACAAGGTTGAAGAACTTCCTTCCATAGAAGAAATTCTTCACAGGCTTGTTCCCGATATGAAAATATGCGTTGTGCACGGACAGATGGAATCAAAGGAACTTGAAAACAGAATGCTTGATTTCATAAGGGGCGATTATGATCTGCTTCTCTGTACAACCATAATCGAGAACGGGCTTGATATACCGAATGCCAATACAATCATAATAAATCAAGCCCAGAATATCGGTCTCAGTGATTTGCATCAGCTTCGTGGACGTGTAGGAAGGTCTAACAGGAAGGCATTCTGCTATCTTATAGTCCCACCTCTCGTCAGCATTACGGATGATGCCAGGAGGAGGCTCAAGGCTATAGAGGAATTTTCGGATCTTGGAAGCGGTTTCAACATTGCCATGCAGGATTTGGACATCCGCGGTGCGGGAAATCTGCTTGGCGCCGAGCAGAGCGGTTTCATAACTGAAATGGGATATGAAACATATCAGAAGATTCTTGCTGAGGCTATGGAGGAACTCGGTGTTGAAACGGGTACTGAAATCAGGCGCGAAAATGGGAAGTTCACGGAAGACTGTACCATAGAAACAGACCAGTCGGCTTTGATTCCCGATGATTATATAGACATTACTTCCGAAAAGATAAGGATATACAAACAGTTGGATTCACTGGGTTCGGAGAAAGAGATTGAAAGGCTCCACAGTCAGATAAGGGACAGATTCGGCGAAATACCTCCGGAGACAGACAATCTGTTCATGGTTGTCAGAATCAGAAATCTCGGTGCATCTCTCGGTTTTGAAAAGATTATAATAAAAAACGGAATGTTCATTCTGTTCTTTATAGGCAATCCTATGTCACCTTACTATAAATCCGACGTGTTTGTATCCGTAATGCAGAAAATTGGTGATCATCCAGGGATTTTTTCCCTCAAGCAGGTCGATTCCAAACTGAAAATAGTTGCAAGGGGAATTGATTCATTGGAGAAAGCGTATCAGGTTTTGACAATACTCGGATAATTGCTAAATTTGTGGCTCCGTTATGGCTAACCTTTTGGTTGAAATAGAAGGTTCTTCATTCAAGCTTGCATGGTCCGAAGGATTGACCCTTGGCAGAATATATCGTTGCAAAGGGAAGGATTATCTGAAATTCATCATTTCAAGCATTGAAGCGGAAAAAGAAAAACCTGAAGTGATGGCGTTGATTTCCGAGGATCCGATTCCGGTGGAAACAGAAACATTGCTCAGGGGCTGCAGCCATCATCTTATGGTTTTTGACAAATCGTTTTGCAGGGTGGCGGCTTCTGAATGCGCGCGTTATCTTTTCAAGGGAAGGGCCTGTTCCGTCTTTCATCTCGGCGGTGAATATTCCGTTGATTTCGTGGATTGGTACGGGAACTGCCGTGGGGAGGAGCCGATTTCAGGCACGGAGTTTGAAATTGAAAGGGTACTGGCGGTACGCCCGAAGAATATTGCCGTTTTTACAGGGGAAAATGCAATTTATTTTGCAAAAAGGATGAAAAACTCCATCTTTGTTGTTCGCAACCTTGTTTTGATGGGTTTGGCTTTGATTACAGACAATTATGTCAGGAAGAGTTTATAGGGGACTTTTGCTTGCGTTCGCTTTGTTCGCCGGTGTTATTTCCGCCAGCGCGGAAGATGACACGGGGGCATACGGAACATTTACTCCATATTCGATTTTCGGCTTCGGAGACCTTTATTCGATGGGTTCTGCCTATACTACCAGTATGGGAGGTGTCGGTATAGCATCACGTAACCACCGTTATATCAATCCGATGAATCCGGCTGCGGTAACTGCGCGCGATTCCCTTGCCTTCATGGTGGATTTCTCCCTTTACCAGGGGAACAAGTATTTCCGTCAGGATGCGGGATCGTCAAATCTCACTTCCGTCAGCAACACTTTCAATATCGGGGACTGCATTATCTCCTTTCCCATTTACAGATCTTCGGCGATGATGGTGGGAATAATGCCGTACAGCAATACCGGATACGGCTACAATTATTTTGAAACGGATCCGAAGGTAATTGCGGACTGCGGCAACATCAGTTATGCCTACGGTGGCCAGGGTGCGATATATCAGCTGTTCGCGGCTGCAGGTGTGACATTCTGGGACCGACTGTCCATCGGAGCGGAGGCTATGTACTATTTCGGCAACATAGTCAAGAAAAGAACCGTAAGTTTTTCTGAGGAGAGTTATCGGGGCTATTCCGGTCTGGACCGGACCAACATCAACACATTTTCCGGAAAATTCGGATTGCAGTTCTTCCAGCCTGTCGGTGCAGATTGGAACTTCGGGGTGGGAGCGACGTATAAACTCGGTTCGCCGATGAGAGGCGCAGTGACATATGACGGTGTGGAAGGGGAACTCGGGAGCATAAACTTTGCCGACGAACTGGGAGCGGGCCTTTCCGCAAGGTTCCGTGACGTCCTTACGATAGAATTCGACTACCTTACGTCGGATTGGGCAAAGTCAGGATTTGAAAATGACCGCTTCTTTTCAGTCAACGGACTGGTCAATTCCTTTGCAGGTAAAAGATCCCAGTCCTTCCGTCTGGGAGCGGAATATGTTCCTGACCGCAGGGATCCCAGATATTATTTCAGGCGTGTGTCATACCGGGCCGGGGTGTATTATAACGATGAATATTTTACCGTCGGCGGCAATAAGATTGATGCCAAGGGATTGACGGTAGGTGCCACGTTCCCTGTATTCAACGGATTCAATGCAGTTACCGTTGCGATTGACCTCGGACGCAGGGGCTCTTTGAAAAACAGTATGGTCAGAGAGACTTATATCAATTTCTCTTTTGCCGTCAACCTGTACGACAGGTGGTTCTACAAGATGCAATACGATTAACAAACGTACAACAAATATGAAAAAACTGATTTTAATTTCTCTCATTGCGTTTTTTGCCGGAGCAAGCGCTCTTGCGCAGGATGACAAGTTCGGTCCCAACAAGGAAGAATGCCTCAAGTACATTTCATATTATGAGGAGTATTTCAAACAGAAGGCTTTCGACGATGCTATTCCCGCATGGCGTCAGGCATACAAACTGTGCCCGCCCGCTTCAAGACAGACGATACTTACCAACGGAACAATACTTGTCCGCAGGCTTATTTCGAAGAATGCAAAGAACGTTGAATACAGGGACGCATTGATTGATACTCTGTTTACTCTTCACGACCAGAGGGTTCAGTTTTTCCCTAAATACAAGGTTACTGCGCTGAACAACAAGGGACAGGATATCTTCAATTATATCAAGAACGACAACGAAAGGCTTTTCAAGGAGTACAGCGCAATCGTTGATGCCAACAGGGAACTTACAAAGCCCACTCTTTTCGTTCACCAGTTCAATGCCGCCACAGAGCTTTACAAGGATGGAAAGATGGATGGTGAGAATCTCATAAACATCTATCAGCAGAACATGGAGTATCTCGCCTCTGCAGAAGGCGAGGAAGCCGCTTCCGCAAAGGCTGAACTTGAGGCCCGTTTCATCCAGAGCGGTGTGGCGAGTTGCGAGACGCTGCTTTCTATCCTCACTCCCAAATTCGAGGCTGAACCTACCAATGCCGAACTTGCGGGAAGAATCGTAAAGATGCTCAATGTGGCTGAGGATTGTATCAAGAATGACCTTTATCTCAAGGCAGTGACCGTGATGCACGCCGACAATCCTTCCTATAACTCCGCATATGCCTTGTTCAGACTCAATTCAGTGAATGACAACGTGGAGGAAGCCATCAATTATCTTGAGGAGGCCATCGCTTTTGAGGAGTCCGACGCAAAGACGGATGCAGAGTACTATTTCGAGCTTGCCACATATTCCTTCAAGAACGGACGCAGGAGTCTTGCATTCGAATCTGCCGTGAAGGCTGCCGAGCTCGATCAGGCACTTGCCGGCAAGTCCTACTTCCTCATCGGCAACATCTGGGGTTCTACGACCTGCGGTGGAGACGAAATTGAAAAACGCGCTCCCTATTGGGTGGCAGTTGATTATATGCAGAAGGCAAAAGCTGCGGACGAAACCCTTACGGAAGAGGCTAACAGGTATATCGGAATGTACAGCAAATATTATCCCCAGACTGCTGACGCATTCATGTACAGCCTCACCGACGGACAGGCATATACCGTGTCCTGCGGCGGAATGAGGGCAACTACCGTTGTCAGAACACAGAAATAGTTTTGCTGGGTGCAGGACATATCAGTATCAGGATAGCAACCGCCGCAGTGGTTGCTATCCTTGTGATTTCCTGCAGTGGCAGGAATGCCGAGGACGCTCTCGATCTGGAGACAACACCGCTGCAAACAATTGACAATATGTTTGCAGTCCAGACAAGGAACGGTGTGGTCATAATGAGGGCTGAGGCTGACCTGATGCAGCATTTCGAAACCGATACGGTATCCTGGGATTCTTTCCCCAAAGGATTCACGGTCTATTCCTACACGGACGAGGGCCTGCTTGAATCCCTTATTGCGGCAGACAACGCAAGGCACATAACGGGGAAAAAGAGGAACAGGAAAGAATTATGGGAAGCCTTCGGCAATGTAGTGATACACAATGTCATCAACCAGCAGACGATGGAGACGGATACCATATACTGGGATCGGGAGAAAAAGGAAATATACACGGATTGTTATGTGAAAATGTATTCTCCGGACGGTTTTATGCAGGGATACGGAATGCGGTCTGATGACAGGGCACGCAATTCAATTCTGCTGAGACCTTTCAACGGATATGCCGTTACCGTGAAGGATACGACTGTGGTAGTGATTGATTCTGTTAATTTTATAGGTCCGTTGGTCAAAAAGTGACGGAAAATTATTATATTCGCAGCCCATATTGAATATTAATCAAAAATTAACCATAAAATGGCGGTACTTGAAAAAATACGCGTGAAGTTCGGCCTGGCGATTTCAATCATCATCGCACTGGCCCTTTTGTCATTCATCATTGACCCGAGCACTCTTCAGACAGTCGCTCAGACCATGAATCCCAAGAATGACGTCGGCATCATTGCCGGAAAGTCCATTTCCTATTCGGATTTCCTGTCGGACATTGACAGGTACAAGACTATCAATGAAATCATCACCGGTTCATCCGTGCAGAACGAGCAGACCAGCCAGCAGATCCGCAATGCCGCCTGGCAGGAGCTCATTGACAGATATCTCTTCATCAAGAACGCGAAAGCGGCCGGAATCGGTGTTGGCAATGATGAGCTGATCGCTCTGACCACCGGAGACGAAATCTCTCCCATCATTGCTCAGAATCCTATGTTCCTTGACCAGAACGGACAATTCTCCAGAGAGAATGTCGTGGAGTTTGTCAAGAATATAAGCAATGACCCTTCCGGAAATCTCAAGCTTTATTGGGACTATATCCAGAACACCGTCTTTACCCAGCAGTTCTACGCCAAGTATGGCGCTCTCTTCACAAACAGCTATTATCAGAACGCCATTCAGGCAGAGTCTGAAATTGCAATGAACAACACTAAGGCCAATGTTGACTTTGTGCTTGCTCCCTACAGTTTTGCCGTAGACAGCACCATTAAGGTCAGTGAGGCCGATGTCAGGGCTTATTACAAGGCTCACAAGAAGTTCTACAAGCAGAACGCAAGCCGCGACATAGAGTATGTAGTGTTCGAAGTCACTCCTTCAGAGGGAGACATCAATGCTACAAACGAGGCGATGGCTGCGGTTTACGATGAATTCGGAACGACTGACAATATGAAGGCATTCCTTCTCAAGAACTCCGAGAGCCAGTTGTCCGACTACTGGTACAAGGCAGGCGAACTCAATACCGTGAATGCCGACATCAACAGCTTTGTGTTCGGAGAGGCAAAGGGTGTATCTCCCATCATCCGCTCAGGCAACTCATTCTATGCCGCCAAGGTGGTGGAAACTGCAAATATTCCCGATTCCGTATATGTAAAGCACATTCTTCTCCAGGGCAAGGAAGCGAAGCATCTCGCAGACAGCCTTCTGGACGTTGTGAAGAAAGGTGCGAACTTCTCCGCGACAGCGGCAGTCTATTCCGCAGACCAGGGCTCGATGGCTGACGGAGAAATCGGCAATATCGGCTGGATGACCCAGACTTATATGATCCCCGGATTCGAATCCGTACTTACAGCCGAGGTCGGCAAGCCTTATATCATTGACACAAGGTACGGAAGCCACGTTGTCCTTGTTTCAAAGAAGACGGCTCCCGTTGCGAAGAAGAGAGTTGCCATCCTCGAAAAAACAGCTCTTGCAAGCGAGGGGACATTCAACGAGTATTATGCAAAAGCCAACAAGTTCGCATCCATTGCAGCAGGCTCCTTTGAGGGGTACAAGAAGGCTGTTGACTCTCTCGGAGTCTATTCCCACCAGATGAAGATCACTGAGGCCACTTCTTCCTATGGAGCGGTTGACAATGCCAAGGAAGTTACACGCTGGGCATTTGATGCCAAGAAGAACAAGTCTTCGGAGATTATAACCGTCAATCAGAACTTCTTCTTCATTGCCGCTCTCAAGGAGATTCACAAAGAGGGTTATGCTCCTTTGTCAGAGGTGTCAGCTCCTATCAGCCAGATGCTTTACGCCGAGGCCCGCAATGCCAAAGCCAAGGAAGATGTCGCAGCCAAGATAGCCGGGATTGCATCCATCGATGAGGTTGCCTCCACTCTCAATTCCACTGTGAACAAGGATCAGGAAATCTCCTTCTCAACGATGAACGCACAGATTGATCCTGCAGCTCTCGGCGCAATGTTCAAGGCTCCCCTGAACACAATATCAGGACCGGTTGCAGGTGCTGTCGGAACTTATGTGTTTGTCGTCAACAGCCGCGATACGGAATCTTTCTACACAGCTGACGATGCCAGGATGATGAACAGCCAGAAGGCTCAGTACAGTTCACAGATGATTCTCCCTGTAATGATGGATGACGCCGACGTCAGGGACAACAGGGCAAGATTCTTCTAAAAACAATTTCAGATTCTATAATGGAGACCGGTCTTTTAGGGGCCGGTCTTTATTATTATGGGCAGGTGGTCGCTGAGACCTCCGAGGTACCGGGGTCCGGAAAAGGTTCGCAGGGGTTTCTCTCCACCGAACTTGCTGTCTTTGGTGAGAAGAAAAGATGATACGAACACTTCTTCAGTAGGGTCGAGTCCTCTTGAGAAGTGTCCGTCTATTTTTTCCCATTGTCCATTGTATTTGATGGTTCCTTGGGAGAAGGTGCCCCAGAGGTTGTCGTTGAAGTCTCCGATGCACAGTATCCGGTGGATCCCGGCATTTTCCAAGGAATCGCACAGACCGTTCATTCTGTCCATTGCGATGCGCCTTCTTTCATTGCTGCCCTCCCCTACTTTTGAAGGATGATGGTTGACCAGAACGGCGAGTGTGTCGAATTCGCACAGGAGGATATCCCTGGTGTTCATCACAGCTCCAGTGGAGTCATAAAGATGGCAGGCTTTGGACCTGATTACGTTCACCTTTGACTTCCTGTACAGCAGGGCGCAGTCTATGCCGCGCTTGTCCGGCGAATCATAATGCACGATGCGGTAGTCGTATTTCCTCAGGGCTGTCGTGTAAACCAGTCTTTCAAGAACTTTCCTGTCGCCGACTTCGGCCAGGGCAATTATCTCGGGCATCTTGCCCTCGTGGTCTGCAATCTGCAGAACGGTTTTTGCTATCCCGTTGCATTTGGCGGAGAAATACGGTCTGTCGCCGAAGAAATTCTCGACGTTCCAAAACACCACAATCACAAGCACGGCCGCAGAGACTGAAGATATCATCATACGGCAAGATGGCTTATTTTTGCGTGACTCAAATAAAGAAACAGAAAAAACTTTGCAAAAAAATAGTTAAGTTTGTAAAAACAACGAGAGATGTCACTTAAGTGCGGAATCGTGGGATTGCCCAATGTCGGCAAGTCAACCCTTTTCAATTGTGTAAGTTCCGGGAAGGCGCAGAGCGCCAATTTCCCTTTTTGTACGATAGAGCCTAATCTCGGTTCAACCAATGTGCCCGACAGGCGGCTTGACGTGCTGTCGGAAATCTGCAAACCGCAGAGGACCATCCCCGCTACGGTGGATATCGTGGATATTGCGGGCCTTGTGAAAGGTGCCAGCAAGGGTGAG
This sequence comes from Candidatus Cryptobacteroides sp., assembly GCA_045598165.1. Taxonomy (GTDB): domain Bacteria; phylum Bacteroidota; class Bacteroidia; order Bacteroidales; family UBA932; genus Cryptobacteroides. Next base: position 63,595 of record JAZLLN010000088.1, on the reverse strand, counting down.
GGTCTCGGCAATCAGTTCCTGGCAAATATCAGGGAGTGCGATGCAATTCTTCACGTGCTGCGTTGCTTCGATGACGGAAACGTTGTCCACGTGGACGGCAGTGTGGATCCTGTCAGAGACAAGGGGATTGTGGATACGGAACTTCAGATCAAGGACCTCGAGACGGTTGAGTCAAGACTCGGTAAGGCCGACAAGGCGGGTAAGGCCGGGGACAAGGACGCAAAGAAACTTGCGGCCGTGCTCACACGTTACCGTGAAGCCCTTCTCCAGGGCAAATCCTGCAGGAGCGTGGCTCTTATGAACGAAGAGGAGGAAGCCATAGCCCGTGACCTGTTCCTGCTTACAAACAAGCCCGTGATGTATGTATGCAACGTGGATGACGCTTCGGCTGTGAACGGAAATGCCTATGTGGATGCAGTGCGTGAAGCGGTAAAGGATGAGAATGCTGAAATTCTCATTATTTCCGCGAAGACGGAATCCGAGATTGCGGAGATGGATTCCTTCGAGGACCGCCAGATGTTCCTCGAAGAGATGGGGCTCAGTGAATCGGGCGTCGTGAGGCTTATTCAGGGGGCGTATCACCTTCTGGGCCTTCAGACTTTCTTTACCGCGGGAGCCGATGAATGCCGCGCATGGACCATTCACAAGGGCGACAAGGCCCCGAAGGCTGCGGGAGTGATCCATTCCGATTTCGAGAAGGGCTTCATCCGTGCAGAAGTCATCAAATATGAAGATTTCGTGAACTACAAGACGGAAGCTGCAGTGCGTACTGCCGGCAAGATGGGAGTGGAGGGCAAGGAGTATGTGGTGCAGGACGGAGACATTATGCATTTCCTTTTTAACGTATAACTATAACCAATTGCATAAATTATGAAAACAAGAATTCACGAGAAATTCAAGGAAATTTTCGGAGAAGGCGGTGTCCAGTATGCTTCGGCCGGGCGTGTCAACCTTATCGGTGAGCATACCGATTACAACGGAGGGTATGTGTTCCCCGGAGCCATCGACTGCGGTATCATTGCAGAAATCAAGTTGAATGGAAGCGACAAGGTCAGAGCGTTTTCCCTTGATTATAACGAAGAGGTGACTTTCGGCCTCAACGAGGAGGACAAACCGGCACAGGCTTGGGCCTGCTATATATTCGGAGTCTGCCGCGAAACGATAAAGAGAGGCGGAAAGGTTGCCGGATTCGATACTGTTTTTGCGGGAGACGTTCCTCTCGGAGCCGGCCTTTCATCATCCGCGGCACTTGAGAGCACCTTTGCCTTTGCGATTGAAGATATCAACAAAAACGGCATAGACAAGTTTGAACTTGCCAAGATAGGTCAGATGACCGAACATCACTATTGCGGTGTCAACTGTGGCATTATGGACCAGTTTGCGTCCTGTTTCGGAAAGAAGGGCAGCCTTATCCGTTTGAACTGCAAAACCTTGGAATACAAGTATTTCCCCTTCAATCCCGAGGGTTACAAACTTGTACTCATCGATTCCTGCGTCAAGCATGAACTGGCTTCTTCCGCTTACAACAAGCGCCGTCAGTCCTGTGAGAATGCGGCCGCCCACATCAAGAAGAACCATCCCGATATAGAATTCCTCAGCGACTGCAACCGCCTGTGGCTGGACGAGGTCCGCGGTGAGATTCCCGAAGAGGATTTCCTGCGTGCGGAGTATGTGATAGGTGAAGTCCAGAGGGTCCTTGACGTTTGCGACGCCCTTGAAAGGGGTGATTACGAGACCGTGGGAGAAATGATGTATCAGACTCACTTCGGCCTGAGCAGATTGTATGAGGTAAGTTGCGAAGAACTGGACTTCCTCAACAAACTTGCCCGCAAGATGGATGTCACCGGATCACGCGTGATGGGAGGCGGATTCGGCGGTTGCACCATCAACCTCGTGAAGGACGAACTCTACGAGCCTTTCATCGAGGCCGCCAAAGAGCAGTTCACCGCCAAGTTCGGCCACAGTCCCAAGATTTACGACGTGGTCATCTCCGACGGAGCAAGGAAACTTTAGTTATCCGATAAAATTTGAAAGCCAGGCTTGGTCCACACGGACCAGGCCTTTCGCTTTTTCGGCGATGAGGGGGTTGCGCGACAGGATGCCGCAGCAGTCGTTATAGACGTTGAGTCCTATCTCAAGTATTTGCATCTGCCCTTTTTCCGGGTATGTGAGGCTTATTTCCTGATCTGGACCGTTCATTCCGCAGAATTTCAGATCCACGTCCCTGCAGAGTTCCTGAGAGGTGACGTATTTGCACATTTCAATGGCAATGTCATCCAATCCGGCTTCGAAAATCTTGAGCTTTTCGATAAGTTCCCCTACAGTAGACACTTGCCTTGCCGTGTATCCGGGAATTTCGCCGCTGGCATTCAATTTTTCTTTTGAAAGGGCGAGAATCACCCTTAGCTCCGGATCTGTATAAAGGAAAGGGCTGGTTTCTATGTCCTTGTGTCCGCATTTCGGGCATTCTCGGACGAAAAGCCTGCCTGTGCGCACCTCATCCCTGAGTTCGGGGTCTTCGGCGGCGTTTACACCGCTGTAGCGCTTGAAGACGCCGCTTTCTCCGCATTCGGGGCAGGTGAAACTTATTTCGGTGAATTTTGACATATATGCAAAGATAATTAACTTTACGGAGTTATGAATGCAAAAACTCTCCTCCTGATTCCCTTGGCATTCGCGTTTGCCTGCAATCCCCTGCCCGAGCGCAATGTTGCCCTTCACAGGGCTGCGGTGGCGTCTTCCGCCACGGATTATAATCTTACGGCCCAGCTGGTGACGGACGGGATAAAAGAACAGTCCGCTCCGGCATCCATGCGTTTCTGGCTGAACGGCAAGCCGGTGCCGCGTGAGGAGGCGGACTGGCTTCTTGACGAAAGGGACAAGTCGAAATTCACTTGCAGCCTGAACAGTTTTGAGCTGGAACTCAAGTGTGAGGGATGCAGCATAAATACGGATGCAATATGCTATTTTGCCACCTTCCAGTGCAAGAACACAATAACATACGCTCCTTACAGCTATGTAATTCTGGCTACGCGGGACGGAAAGGAATGGGAGGAAGCAGGCAGATGGGAAGGTACTCTTTCGCAGGAGGAAGTGCTGGCCGGGGGAGGGAGCATCAATCTCCATACAGCGCTTCCCGCCGGGGAATACAGAGGATTCAAACTTCTGGCATCGTGCCAGACGGCATCTTCCTTCACTTTCAACGAGTGGAAATTCTACAGGGACGGCAGACAGATAGAGGTACGCCCTTCCTCTGTGTTCAGCAGTTTCTGGGTGAGCCGCAGCGGGGAAAGCGAGTGGTTGTACATAGATCTCGGAGCGAGGACAAGCCTGTCCTCGATGAAGTTATATTGGCATAATCCTCCGGTTTCCGGAAGGGTGCTCGTGTCCGACGATGCCGCCCGGTGGAGAAAGCTTGCAGATATTGAAGGCGCTTCTTCATATATTCGGGCGGGTGTTCCCGATGAAATCGCCCTGAAGGGCAGAGCCCGCTATGTCAGACTTGAACTTGACGCCACTGCTGACCTTAATCCTTTCTCTCTCGGCGAAGTGGAGATATACGGCAGCAATGACATCGAGGAGAGGAATACCGGATGGAAGTTGGCCCGCGTACCGGAGAAGGACAATCCCGAAGCCTGGCTTCCCGCAACCGTTCCGGGAACGGTGCTTACATCCTATCTGGACGACGGTGCTGTCCCGGACCCCTTCTTCGGCGACAACAATACCCAGATATCGGAGTCATATTTCCTGAACGATTTCATATACAGGGGAGTGATGCGCTATGACGGCCGGGGAGACAGGACGTGGCTCAATTTTGACGGCATCAACTGGAAGGCGGACGTGAGCCTCAACGGTACGGCGCTCGGAAGGATAGAAGGGGCGTTTACCGACGCTCATTTTGACGTGACGGACATAGTCAGGCAGGGAGACAATGAGATTGAGGTTTATATTCATCGTCCGGACCATCCCGGTTCCAACAAAGCTGACACGTATGCCCGTTGTGCGAGGAACGGCGGTAAACTCGGAGCGGATAACCCCACTTTCCACGCCACCGTGGGATGGGATTGGATGCCGAGTGTCCACGACCGCAACATAGGCATCTGGAACGATGTATATTTCAGCAGTACCGGGACGGTGACGATTTCCGATCCCGTGGTGAGGACAAAACTCAATCCGGACGGTTCCGCCGACGTGTTTGTGGGAGCGACGCTTTCCAGCCATTCTTCCAATGACATCACGACTCTGTGGACGGCGAGTCTGGGAGACTGCGAGATCAATGAAGACATCAGAGTCCCGGCCGGAGCGAGGTTTGAAGTGGGGGAAACGATGAAAATAGAAAAACCACGGCTGTGGTGGCCCAACGGATACGGCAGTCCGGAACTGTATGACGTGTGTATGAAGACCTCCCGGGATGGTTTGGTGTCGGACAGTCTGTGCTTCAGGACCGGGCTCCGCGAAATGACTTACGACACGTCGGACGGAAGGCTGAGTATCTATGTAAATGGCAGGAGGTTCATCGGCCGCGGCGGCAACTGGGGTTTCTCAGAAGCCCTGCTGCGCTATCGGGCCCGGGAGTACGACATGGCTGTCGGACTGGAAGCGGGAGAGAACTTCAATATTATCCGCAACTGGGTGGGGCAGACCGGAGACGAGGAATTCTATGAGGCCTGCGACAGATACGGTGTTATGGTGTGGCAGGATTTCTGGCTTGCAAATCCTGTTGACGGTCCCGAACCCGACGATGAGGAGATGTTCCTGAGGAATGCGGACAACTATGTGCGGAGGATAAGGAATCATCCCTGCATTGCGTTGTACTGTGGCCGCAATGAGGGTTCTCCCCCCGCCGGACTGGATAGCGGCCTGAGGGATCTGGTCGGGGAATTGGCCCCGGGAATGATTTATTTCCCGGATTCTTCAAGGGAAATCGTGAGCGGACACGGCCCTTATTGCCGCAGGAGTGCCCTGCAGACCTTCACCTCCTGGGGACAGGAAAAGTTCCACAGCGAACTTGGAATGCCCAATGTCCCCAATTACGAAAGTCTGGTGCGCTTTATTCCTGAGGAGCATCTGTGGCCTCAGGACAATATGTGGGGATATCACAACTATACCTGTGAGAGTGCCCAGAGCGTCGGGACCTTCAATTCGGCGGTTGAGGGGATGTTCGGCAAACCTGAGGATGCGGAGCAGTTCTGCGAATGGGCCCAGTGGGTCAATTATGACGGCTACAGGGCAATCTTCGAATCCCGCAGTGCGGAGCGCCGGGGCCTTACCCTCTGGATGAGCCACAGCGCCTGGCCGGATCTGGTGTTCTTTACATACGATTACTATTTCGACACGGACGGTGCTTATTACGGCTGCCGTAAGGCCTGTGAACCGCTTCACATACAATGGAATCCGGCAATCCGCAGGGTCGAGGTCGTCAACGTCAGTGCCGGAAATCTGACAGGATTGAAAGCTTCCGCGTCAATTCTGGATATGTACGGCAGGGAATTGTCGGCATCGGAATGCTCCCTTTCGAGCAGGGAGGACAGCACAGTCGGATGTTTCGGCCTCGGCGTACCTGAGGGTCAGGCTGTCTATTATTACAGCCTGAAGCTGACCGATGCGGAAGGACGCCTGCTTTCGGAGAACTTCTATGTGCTCGGCAGGGATACGGACAATTTCAAGGCTCTGCACAGACTGCCGAAGGCTAAGGTGAAATACAGGATGGAGGGAGACAGGCTGACTCTTGAAAATCTGTCCGACACACCGGCGATGATGATACGCATCATTGCAAGGGATGCCGGGACGGGCGAACAGATACTTCCCGCCGTCATCTCTGACAACTATTTCCATCTGATGCCGCACGAGAAGCGCACGGTGACGTTGAAGGCATGGGAAGGGGACAACAGGATCATCAAGCCGGAAATCCGCGGTTTCAATCTTTAGGGATTACATGGCCACGCTGAAAGCGAGGCTGCATTCGGGACCTTTGGAGATGCCGGGAGTGTAGGAAACGTTCACGCCAATGCGGGTGTCGTAGGGTATCCACAGAAGATTCCCGAGCCGTGCACACAATGTGCCGAGGAAAGTAATGGAATCCTTGTCAGTGGGATAATAGTGCTGCCAACGGCAGTCGGCGGAGAATTCGAAGTTCTTGATGTAGGCCACAGGGCTCAGGAAGGACCAGTCCACTGCCGCGAACGGGAAAGCATAGCGCAGCCGCAGAATGGAGGACACTTCCGTCTGGCTCTGCAGGGATGCGTCCCATCTGATGCCGTGTGTGCGGAGAATGCCCGGGAGATATCCGTAAAAGGACAGATAGGCCGCAGGGGTTGAGAAATGGCCGAGGCCGATATAGTTGCTGTATCCGGCTTCCGCCCCTATTCCGAGGCGCGGGTAAATGCAGGAGGAGGCGACGGGTCGCATAATGTAGCCGCTGATTCTGGCATTTATGCTTGTCATGGGAATATTCTTCAATCCTGTGCTGAACCAGTTGTTGGTAAAACGGAGATTGACCTCCGGGATGATTCCCCTTCTCCATCCTCCTGAAGAGAACTGCAGCGGTACGTACATTCTGACGTTGCTCTGGAAGGACGGGATGTCCAGTGATTGGGTCACGTATGATTCTTTCCTGTCGAAATTGCTGTAGTATGATTGGGGAAGGTAGTGAACTGCATCTTTGTCGTTAAGGTCGAAGGAGACCTCGATTACCGGATACCAGCCGCTGTAGGTGAATTGTCCGTGAAGGGAATGTCTCCATCCGCTGTTCCGGTTCCAGGCTGAGTATCCGACGATGCCCTGCATCGAATTGAGATCATTGTGGAAGAGAACGGTCGCTCCGAGGCCCGCATCGGAAGCCAGGGACTGCATGTTCAGGTTGGAGACGGCATCGTAATTCACATATACGGGCAGCCAGGAATGCAGATGGAAAAGGTGGGCTATCATGGAGTATTTCTCAGGTTCTGAAATTGAGATTTCTTTGTTTTCCTCCGGAGAACCGGGTACTTGGGAGCTGAGCTTTTCAGCTACGCTGTCCTGACGGATATCCCCGAATTCAACGGTTCTGTCCATAAGGTCGCGGACAGAGGTCTTGCACATCCCGAAGTCGTCACGCGACCCGGAACAGAAGTACAGGCTGTCTCCATAGAAAGTGTAGAATCTGCCTCCGAAACGGCTTGAGGTGAGTTTCCGGACCTGCCCGTCGCGGGGGTCAAGGGAATAGAGTTCCTGTGATCCGTTTCTGTCCGCCGTGAAATGGATTCTTCCTTCGTAAGGGAAAAGCCTGCTTGTCATACAGGGCTGGGGCGCCAGGATTTCATTGAAATCAAGGTCATAGATGCCGGTTCCGTGCTCTGTCACGGCTGAAAAAAGGAGTTTTTCCCCTATCCAGCAGAATTCCACAATCTGCATTCCGTCGGGGGCGGTCTTCCTGCTGATGATGTGACCGTCCGAAGCGTCCAGAACAACTGCGGCTGAACCTCCTGTCCACGGGTATTCGACGACAGCCAGGCTGTTTCCTCCGGCAGAAGGGTTGTAATATCTGCTGTCTTTCCCGGTGAGATTGCTGACAGAACCGTCAGAGTCCCTGTATTTTATTACCGAGAAGGACCTGAGCTCCCACCTGGGATCATTGATGATTTCTGCCCAGAAGAGTCTCTTCAAGGGTTCGCAAAAGGTCAGATGTGATGCCGATGAAGCAAAAGGTCCCAAAGTGGAGACGGTTCCATCAGGACTTATTTTTACAAGTTCCGAAGCCCTGTCGAGTCCTGACAGGATGGAATAAAGTCCGTCTTCACAGGCCGCGCATTCGCTGAATGCGGTGTAAAATTTTCCGTGTCCGGTGATTTTGGTGGAAGGAGTGAAGGGCTTTCTGAGTTCCGCTTCATTTTCCCAGCGCTCTCTGCCCGCCTGTGCAATCTCCTTGAAAGTCTCTTTGAAATTCTTCCCGGATGCCTGTTTCACGGTCTTTTGGAAAACGAAGAGAGGGAAAGGCCAACCCTTCGTGATGTTGCGGTAGTATCTTGCCGTGAAGTCGGGGTCGTCATATAAGGTGCGTATGCCTGCAATTGTGAAATATCCTGCCCTGTAATGGTCCGGGGTGTAAAACCGCTGGGAGCCGTAGCGCCATTTCCAGAAATCGCGGAAATCCCCCTCGGAAAAGCAGATGTCGTAGTAGTTGAGGAAAGAAGAGGTCCTGCCGCGTCCGGAATTGGTCAACTCTGTCTCGGCGACCACGGCATCCCCTTCAAAAAATGCCGGACCGGGATAAAGGGCGGCCATTGCTCCGGGCCACAGCTGTCCGGAGATCACATTGAGCCATCTGTATGGTTTTTCCGCTCCGAACTGCATCTGGGCCACGTGTCTGGATTCGTGAATCGCAAGGTGATCGTTTATGGGAAAAGGAAGAGGGTCGGACGCATCCGGCACGGTGAACAGTTCCATCCTTCGGGGAGCCCAGGTCACCACTCCGTTGTTCTGTGCGTTGAAGGGATGAAGAATGACAGGCATGGGCTTTCTATATGCCTCATTGGGTTTGTATCCTATGGTAAGCCCTACTTTCTCCCTGTATTTTTCAAGACTTGCGGCATAGACCCTTGCTATGGAATCGAGGCCTTCGGGATAGACAATCCTGTAATTGTCTGTCCGTATCCGTCGCCAGGAAACGGATGCGGGGTCGTTGCCCTCGGAATATAACTGGGCCTTGGCCGTAACTGCGGAGAATACAGACAGAAACAATATGAGGGCCACCGTTTTTTTCATACCGCAAATCTACGGATTTTTGATTATATTTGTAGGATAGCTTTTTAATATTCGGATGAATTTATTTTTACAGATTCTGACCCTTCTCGGTTCGCTGGGAATGTTCCTCTACGGAATGTCCCTGATGAGCGGCGGATTGCAGAAAATGGCCGGCGCAAAGCTTCGCGCATTCATGGCCGCAATGACATCAAATTCGTTCAAGAGGGTCCTTACCGGTATTGTGGTAACGGCATTGGTCCAGTCTTCGACGGCAACGACCCTGATGCTTGTGAGTTTCGTGAATGCCGGTCTCCTTTCCCTTGCCAATGCCATTGGTGTGATTATGGGTGCCAACATCGGTACCACGGTAACGGCCTGGATATTCGCACTCAGTTTCGGTGGATGCGGATTCAGCCTGGGCGCCATCGCCGTACCTCTGATGTTCTTTGCATTCCTGTGTCTCCAGTCCAAGAACAAGACATCGCGGCATATCGGGGAATTCCTGATGGGATTTGCCCTTCTGTTCCTGGGACTGACGACACTTCGGGAGACATCCACCGTCCTGCTGGATAACGAACCGGTAAGAGTATTCCTCAGTCATCTCACGGGGGCCGGCGGGTGGTCGGTGCTGCTTTTCATGGTGATAGGAGCCATAATGACCCTGATGCTTCAGTCTTCTGCAGCCACGATGGCCATTACAATGGTGCTTGTGGCGAACGGATACATTCCGTTCGAGATGGCGGCGGCGATGGTCCTGGGCGAGAATATCGGTACCACCATCACTTCGAATATTGCGGCTTCCGTGGCCAATGTATCGGCCAAGAGAACGGCCAGGGCCCATATGTTGTTCAATCTGTTCGGAGTGGCCTGGGTGAGTTGCCTTTTCCATCCGTTCCTGAACCTTATCGGCAACATCGTGACTCTTTTCGGATTTCCCAATCCCGCCACTGCAGTCTGGGGTGAGGATCCTGAGACTACAGCCGCTCTGACGGCATCGTTACCTTTCGTTGTGGCAACGCTCCACTCTCTTTTCAATATCATCAACACGTTGATACTCATCTGGTTCGTGCCAGTGATAGAAAAAGTCGTGACCTGGATGGTGCCTTCTCCGAAGGGGGAGGAAGAGGTCTTCCGCCTGAAATATATCAATGCCGGCCCGCTCAGTTCCGCCGAACTTTCCCTCAAGGAGTCCCAGCAGGAAATCCTTCATTTCGGCAATATCTGCCGTAAGGGCCTGGAGCACATCAAGGAAGCGGTACACGCCAGGAATGAAGAAGATTTTGAGAAGAAGAACGAGCAGCTTGTCAAGTACGAGGAGATAACGGATAGGATAGAGTTCGAGATAGCTTCGTACCTCGGTGAAGTAAGCAAGGCCAAGGTGGGCTCTTCCGCACTTGCCAGAATCAAGGGCTCATACCGGATAATAGGTGAAATGGAAAGTCTGGGAGACTCCGGGGAGTCCATAGGAAGAATGTTGATGCGCACTTACGCTCACAAGAAGAAATTCACCGCCGACATGCTGAAGAAGATTGACAGGATGATTGCGCTGGTGGATCAGGCTTATGCGGCGATGATAGAGAACCTGTCGATTCCGGTGCACGAGATCAGCAATATCAACAATGCCTATGTGGCGGAATCCGCCATCAACAAGCTTCGCGACAAACTCCGTGAGGAACATTTTGAAAAACTTGAGGAAGAGGGATATCAGTACGAGACAGGCGCTTTCTACATGGATATCGTCAACGAGCTGGAGAAAATGGGCGATTTCATCATCAATATTTCAGAAACTCTTATAAGTGAAAAGGAAGTTTGACATATTCTGCCTTTTCGTCCTTGTGGCAGGTGTCATGTCCTGTGGGGGACACAGTGCTCCCGCACCGGAAACCAGGCATTTCCCTGAGGTGAGAATCCCTTCCGTCTACACTGACCGGGAGGAAAGGATTGAATATCTGCTTGATCATTACTGGGATGATTTCAGTGGGGTGCCGATGGATGAAATAGAAGTTGCGCTCTCCAATTTCATCGGCATATTGGACAATGTCCCTCTGTCCGAATCGCAGAAAGCCGTGACCCGGATGTTTGACAGGATATGTGAGGAGGAAAGGGCAGATACTTCGGTTCACTATTACGCGCTGATGACCCAGATGGTGTCAAAGTACCTTTATGATCCCAATTCACCTTTGAGGAATGAGGATTATTATCTGCCTTTCGTAAGACTTATGGCGGAGTCTCCCCTGACACCGGAAGATATGAGAGCGGCATACAGGTATGAGGCGGAATCCTGTGCCATATGCCAGTGCGGTACGGTAGCCCCCGATTTCAAGATGCGTACTGCTGCCGGAAAGACCTTGAACCTGTATGACGTGAAGGCGGAATACATTATGCTTTTCTTCAGCAACCCCGGGTGTGCGGCCTGTAAGGAAATCATCGATGAGGTGATGGGCGTGCCTGAAATGGTGGACCGGGTAAACAGCGGAGCGGTAGCGGTGGTCAATGTCTATATTGATGAAGACCTTGCGGCCTGGAGGGAGTATGAACCCAATTATCCCGAGTCGTGGATAAGTTGTTATGATGTCTTCAGGACAATCAGGAACGAACGGCTTTATGATGTGAGGGCCATTCCGTCCCTGTATCTGCTCGATGCCGACAAAACCATCCTTCTGAAGGATGCTCCTACACAGAAGATGATAAACAGAATTTTGAATCAAATCCCATAACAAGCTATGTCTATCAGAAGAAAACTTTGGTCAAGGACCGGATGCGGCAAAGCCGTTTACAAGTACACCATCACAAATGAGAGCGGAGCATCAGTTGTTCTCAGCAGCATAGGTGCCGGAATTGTGGCGGTCAACGTGCCTGACAGGAAAGGGAAACTTGCCGATGTTGTTCTCGGATACGGCAAGCCGGAGTCCTATTTCGCTGACGGTCCCTGTGCTGGAAAATGCCCGGGGAGATTCGCCAACCGCATAGCCGGTGGAAAATTCACTCTCGACGGAGTGGAATACAGCCTTCCGATAAACAATGGCCCCAATCATCTTCACGGCGGACCTGAAGGATGCCAGAACAAGGTTTGGGAGTCCCGCAAGCACAAGGGAGGAGTGGAATTCATGTATTATTTCGAGGATGGAGAGATGGGCTATCCCGGCAATGTCAAGGTCATAGCACGTTATGAATGGAGTGAGAACAATGAACTCCGGCTGACTTTCACGGCGCGTACTGACAGGAAAACCGTGGTGAATTTCACCAATCACGCCTATTTCAATCTGAATGGCGGTGGCAGCGTGCTGCGTCATACTCTTGCGCTCAATGCCACCGAGTATCTTCCCACGGACAGCACTCTCATCCCCACAGGTATTCCTGAGGTGGTAGCCGGTACTCCTATGGATTTCCGCAAGGCCAAGACTCTCGGACGGGATATAAAGAAAGACTTTCCCGCTCTCAAATACGGAAAGGGTTATGATGCCTGCTGGTGCATAGACAATTATATGCCCGGTCAGATACAGGAGGCCGCCGAACTTTATTCGAAGAATTCGGGACGTGTGCTGAAGGTCTACACCACACAGCCCGGAGTGCAGGTATATACCGGGAACTGGATTGAAGGATGCCCTGTCGGAAAACGCGGACGCATCTACCACGATTATTGCGCCGTTGCCCTGGAGTGCCAGCATTTCCCCGACAGTCCCAATCATCCCGATTTCCCCTCAACGGTGCTGAAACCGGGGAAGGTTTACAAGGAGGCTATAATTTTCGCTTTCGGCGTCAGGTAGGCTATGAAACAATATCTTGATTTATTAAGGGAGATAATGGACAAGGGAACGGTCAAGACAGACCGTACCGGTGTCGGAACGAAAAGCATATTCGGTCATCAGATGAGATTTGACCTCAGCGAAGGATTCCCTCTTCTGACAACAAAAAAAGTGCATCTTAAATCCATCATTTACGAGCTGCTATGGTTCATAAGCGGTGATACCAATGTCAAATATCTTCAGGACCACAAGGTGAGCATATGGGATGAGTGGGCTGATGAAAACGGAGACCTCGGGCCCGTGTATGGGCACCAGTGGCGCAGCTGGCCGGCACCTGACGGACGAAGCATCGACCAGTTGTCGCAGGTTGTCGATATGATAAGGAACAATCCCGATTCCCGCCGTATGCTCGTCTGCGCCTGGAATCCCGGGGAAGTTGACAGGATGGCCCTTCCTCCCTGCCATTGTATGTTCCAGTTTTACGTAGCCGACGGTAAGCTCAGCTGCCAGCTCTATCAGCGCAGTGCCGATACGTTCCTCGGTGTACCGTTCAACATAGCATCCTACGCTCTGCTCACTATGATGATCGCCCAATGCTGCGGGCTCAAACCCGGAGAGTTCATACACACTACCGGCGATACTCACATATATCTCAATCATTTTGATCAGGTCAGAGAACAGCTCAGCCGTGAGCCAAGGGCTCTTCCGAAGATGAAGCTCAATCCGGAAGTGAAGAGCGTGTTTGATTTCAAGTATGAGGATTTCGAACTTGTGGATTATGATCCGTGGCCTGCAATAAAGGCTCCTGTAGCAGTATAACGATATGGAAAAATGTTTGATAGTGGCCATCGCCGACAATAACGGGATAGGCATCAAGGGCCAGCTGCCCTGGCATCTCAGCGAAGACTTGAAATATTTCAAGAGAGTTACCAGCGGTTTCCCGGTAATCATGGGCCGTACAACATATTTCTCCCTTCCGTTCCATCCGTTGAAGGGGAGGAAGAACATAGTGCTCAACGCCGGCGGCGATCCGATTCCCGAGGCAACCTGCGTATATTCATTCGAAGAAGCTTTTGCCGAAGCGGAAGCAACAGGAGCCGAAAAGTGTTTTGTGATGGGTGGGGCGTCAGTATATAAAACGGCCATCGACCGGATGGACAGGCTTTTCATCACTCACGTACATACGGAGATTGATGCGGACGCATGGTTCCCCGAGATAAATCCCGACATATGGAAGGAGGAATCCCGCTCGGAGACTCTTCACGATGAAGAAACCGGATTCAACTTTGAATTTACGGTTTATACAAGGAAATAGGATGGCACACAAGGAGAAATTCAGCAACCGTTGGGGTGTAATAATGGCTATGGCCGGTTCTGCGATAGGACTCGGCAATATCTGGCGCTTCCCTTATATGGTTGGGGAACATGGAGGGGCGGCTTTCATTGTCCTTTATATTCTTGCAACCGTTTTTGTTTCCCTGCCCATCTTTGTGGCGGAGGTTATTCTGGGAAGGAAGAGCAGGACAAGCGCAGTCTATTCCATGACTTCCCTGCGTCCTGACCGACGTATATGGAAGTATGCCGGATACCTGGCGGTGTTCATTCCACTGGTCATCTGTTCATATTACAGCGTTATCGGTGGTTGGTCGATGGACTTTATGTTCAAGACTTTTTCCGGAACCTTTGTACGCTCTTCCACAGATGAAGTCATGAATCTCTTCAGTGGATTGACAGGGTCTTTCTGGAAGCCTGTGGGAATACATCTTCTTTTTCTCGGAGCCTGCTGTTTCATCGTTATGAACGGGGTAAAGACAGGCATCGAGAAATTCAGCAGGTGGTCGATACCTGTCCTTTTCATTCTTATTGTTGTCATGATAGCTTATTCGCTTACTCTTCCGGGGGCAAGGGGAGGCATGGAATATCTGATCAAGCCTGATTTCAGTCAAATCACTCCTAAGTCTTTTGCCTATGCAATGGGCCAGAGTTTCTATTCTCTTTCATTGGGGATGGGTGCAATCGTCACTTATGGAGCATATGTGTCCAAACACGAGAATGTCCTGGTGTCCAGTGCGGAAACGGCCGCTTCGGATCTAGTATTCGCGATTCTTGCGGGATTCGCCATAATGCCTGCGGTTTTTGCAGCCGGTATCGAGCCCGGAGCCGGCCCCGGACTTATCTTCCAGAGCATTCCTTTTATCTTCTCCAGGATGGGAGAGACACTTCCTGTCATAAGCGGAATTGTTGCCGCGCTTTTTTTCATTGCGGTTGTTGTTGCGGCCATGACCTCCTGCATCAGCCTTGTTGAGGTGGGCACGGCCTTCTTTACCGAAAAATATGGAATGAGCCGCAAAAAGGCCGTGCTTGTTGTTTTCTGCATATGCGGTCTGCTCGGCTCCCTGTGCGCGTTGGAGGGCAGGCTGTTCGATGCGTGCGACTGGTTCTGTTCCAATATACTTCTGCTGCTGCTTTCATTCATTGTGGCCGTGTTTGTGGGGTTCGCGCTCAAGAAGGAAGAAGTAAGGGATGAGATTACAAATTACGGTGGAATTGCCGCCAACGGAAAACTGTTTCCGATTGTATATTTCCTTATCAGGTGGGTGGCGCCTATTGCCATCGCTGTCATATTCTTCACCAATTTCATTCTGTAAATGGCTGCAAAGAGAGAACATTTTGCCAGTAGCATTACGGCGATGTCGGCATTGGCGGGATCTGCGATAGGGCTCGGCAACATCTGGAGGTTTCCGTACATAACGGGGCAGAATGGGGGTGCGGCGTTCATATTGATATATCTTTTCTGCGTGTTGTTTCTGGCTGTGCCCATAATGCTGTGTGAAACCGTAATAGGGAGAAATGCGGGGGCGAACACGTTCCGTTCATTGGAGAAACTTGCTCCCGGCACAGCCTGGAAATGGCTGGGACTGCTGACAGTGCTGACTCCTCTGATTATCCTTTCCTATTACAGCGTGGTCGGAGGATGGTCGATACATTATTTCGCCAAGTCGCTGATTTCCGGATTCCAGGCAGAAAATGCAGACCTCTTCGCCTCCTTCAATTCCTCTATCTGGATGCCTCTGCTCTCACATACCGTATTTCTGGGCATTACCGCGCTGATTGTTCTGCGTGGGGTTAAGAAGGGCATTGAACTGTTCAACAAATTCTCGATTCCGGTGCTATTTGCGCTCATACTTGCAATCGCTGTCTATTCTGTGACACTTCCGGGAGCGGAAGAGGGTGTCAGATATCTTGTCAAGCCGGATTTCAAGAGTGTGAATGCCGATACTTTCATCTCCGCTCTGGGACAGGCCTTTTTCTCCCTTTCTCTGGGAGTGGGTACGGTTCTCACATATTCATCCTATATGAAGAAGGACGGGGACATTCTTAAGGTCAGTGCCGGAACCGCATTGGCGGATATGATATTCGCCGTCGTGGCAGGTTTTGCCATAATGCCGGCAGTCTTCGCTTCCGGTATGGAACCGGGAATAGGTCCCGGTCTCATATTCGAGACTCTTCCTTTCATTTTCGTGAAAATGGGGATCGCCGCTCCAGTGCTCAGCCGCATTATGTCGGTGCTGTTTTTCCTTACCATAGTGGTGGCCGCGCTCACGTCATCGATTTCCATGTTTGAGGTAGGAGTTGCATATCTTGTGGAAGAAAGGAAGATTTCCCGAAGAAAGGCGGTACTGAGAATATTCATCGGCACCTGGCTGCTTGGAGCATTGTGCTCGCTTTCCTTCGGCCCTCTGTCAGGGATGAAACTTTTCGGGTTGACTCTTTTCAGCCTGTGCGATATGGTCACATCCAACTTCCTGATGACGTTCGGAGCCCTGCTATTCGTTATATTCACCGGGTGGAAACTGGACAGGGAACTTGTCAGGAACGAGTTTACCAATAACGGTTCCATCAGATTTAACAACCGTATTTTCGGGCCTCTCTACTTTCAGATACGTTACATAGAGCCGATAGTCATTCTGGTGATTTTCCTGTTCGCCATTAATTAGTTAGAAATGAAAAAGACTGTAGAAGATACTCCGCTTCTGAAACAATACTTCAGCATAAAGGCTCAGCATCCTGAGGCTATACTGCTGTACAGGGTGGGTGATTTCTATGAGACTTATTCTGATGATGCGCTTACGACCAGCAAGGTCCTGGGACTGGTGCTGACGAGACGTTCGAACGGTGACAAGGGTGATACGCCTATGGCCGGATTCCCGCACCATGCAATCGAAACCTATCTTCAGAAACTTGTCAGGGCAGGATACAAGGTTGCAATATGTGACCAGTTGGAAGATCCCAAACTGGCCAAATCCAAACTTGTGAAGCGGGGAATAACGGAGATACTTACTCCAGGTGTCGCTTTCGGAGAGGGAATGCTTGACCAGAAGGAGCATAATTATCTGGCCGGACTCACTTTCGACAACAATGAGTGCGGCGCCGCATTTCTGGATGTCAGTACGGGAACGTTTCAGGTTGCGCAAGGCTCTGTGGAATATATCACCACGCTGCTGGCATCGATGCAGCCCAAGGAACTGATAGTTCAGAGAGAGGTGCTGAATGCCGTGAAGGAACGTTTCGGGGACTATTACATAACCCCTCTCGATGAATGGGCCTTTGTATTCGAATCCGCTCAGGAGAAATTGTGCGCGCAACTTCGTGTGAACAGCTTGAAGGGCTTTGCCGTGGACGTATATCCCCTTGCGGTCTGCTCGGCCGGTGCTCTGGTCTGCTATCTTGAACAGACCCAGCATTCCGGTCTCAGGAATATCTGTTCCATTTCCCGCATTGACGGCAACAAGTTCGTATGGATGGACAGGTTCACTTCCCGTAATCTTGAAATATTCCAGCCGGCATCCGCTCAGGATGGTGTTTCTTTGGTAGACGTACTGGACCGTAGCTGTTCGCCGATGGGGGCACGTCTTCTCAGACAATGGCTGTCGATGCCGATAATGGATATTAAGGAACTGGAGGAGAGATATGACAGTGTCCAGTATTTCTTCGATAACGGCGGGGCCCTCAGGGAGATGCAGGATTATATAAGTGAAGTCGGGGACCTTGAAAGAATTCTGGCACGTGCGGCAAACGGGAGGATAATCCCTCGTGAAGTAATGCAGCTTAGCAGAAGTCTGGGACGGATGGAGCCGATAAAGGCTCTTTGTTCCAACTCCGGAGTTCACGCTCTGGAACGGCAGGCCGGTGCGATGCGCAACTGTGAGAAAATAAGGGAAAGCATTGCTTCCACGATGGCGGAGAACCCTGCGACCCAGCTGGGCAAGGGAGATGTGATAGCATCAGGGGTGGACAGGGAACTTGACGAGCTCAGGGAAATATCCCGGGGAGGCAAGGACTACCTGTTGAAGATGCAGCAGAGGGAGATAGAAAGAACGGGAATAAACTCTCTCAAGATCAGCTACAACAACGTGTTCGGATATTACATTGAAGTCCGCAACACGTTCAGGGAGCAGGTGCCTCAGGAGTGGATAAGAAAGCAGACGCTGGTGAATGCCGAGCGTTACATCACTCAGGAACTGAAGGAATATGAAGAAAAGATTCTGAGCGCCGAAGCGACCATCTATGAAATTGAGAGCAGAATATACGGAGACCTTCTGGGAAAGATTCAGAAGTCTATCAGGGACATTCAGGAGAATTGCCGTATTGTCTCGCGGCTTGATGTCCTGCAGGGTTTTGCGCAGCAGGCTTCAGACAGGAATTATTGTCGTCCCGTGGTTGACAAAGGCACTTCCATCGATATCAGGGCCGGCCGTCATCCCGTTATCGAGACTCTGATGTCTCCCGGTGAGGAATATGTTGCCAACGATGTGTCTCTTGACAGCAAGTCCAACCAGATAATGATTCTGACAGGACCGAATATGGCTGGAAAATCCGCTTTGCTCCGTCAGACGGCTCTGATAGCTCTGATGGCTCAGGCAGGTTCATTTGTTCCGGCCGGGAGTGCCCGGATCGGTTATCTTGACAAGATTTTCACGCGTGTGGGAGCTACCGACAACATTTCCCGGGGAGAATCCACGTTTATGGTGGAAATGCTTGAGACCTCGATGATTATGCACAATCTGTCTGCCCGTTCACTGGTTCTCCTGGACGAGATAGGCCGCGGAACTTCCACTTATGACGGAATGTCGATCGCCAGGGCTCTGGTTGAGTTCATACATCAGAACGGAAAAGGGGCAAAGACTCTGTTCGCAACCCATTACCATGAACTGAATGACCTTGAGGACAAATATCCGAGGGTGAAGAATTATCACATTGCCGTCAAGGAGCAGGGCAAGGAGGTTATTTTCCTGAGGAAACTCGAACCGGGAGGGGTTGCCCACAGTTTCGGAATCCATGTGGCGCGTCTTGCCGGGATGCCCGGAGAGGTGATAGAGTCGGCCGAACGTACCCTGAGGGAGTTGGAGAAGAGAGAGAGAAGTATCAAGGTCGTGTCGGAGAAAGGGGAAGTGGCTGAGGACGGCAGTGTTCAACTGTCTTTCTTCCAGCTTGATGACCCTACGTTGAGTTCCTTGAAAGAAAAACTGGAATCAGCGGACATTAACAATATGACTCCTCTGCAGGCTTTCGACCTGCTCCGGGAAATGAAGGCGGAAGTGGGTGCATAACGGTATGAAACGGGTTCTCATCATAACATATTATTGGCCTCCCACCGGAGGTTCCGGAGTTCAGAGATGGGTGAAGTTTGCAAAGTTCCTTCCCTCCTTCGGCTGGCAGCCGGTCATCTATACTCCTGAGAATCCCGAGCGGCTCGCTGTCGATGAGAGCCTCCTTGCGGATATCCCTCCCTGCACGGAGGTCCTGAAAACTCATATTTCAGAACCGTATGATTTTTATCGCAAAGTCTTGAAATTTTTCGGCTCCGGGCGGGGCTGTGCTCCGACGGGGAACGGTAATCAGGGTGAAGTCAATCCGATAAATGCCCGGAAGAAGGGTTTCATTAAGAAACTGTCAGTGCTGATAAGGGGAAACTGCTTCATTCCCGATCCCCGCACAGGATGGGTGAAACCGTCCGTCAGCTATCTGAAGAAGTATCTCGAAGAGCATCCGGTTGATGCGGTGGTGACTACCGGTCCCCCGCAGTCCATGCACCTTATCGGTCTGGGCCTGATGAAAGCCCTGCGCCGCAAAGCCGGGGGCACGGAAGACAAAGTTCCCGAATGGATTGTGGATTTCCGTGATCCGTGGACGGAGATGTTTTATTTCAAGCACCTCGGGCTGTTGCCTTTGGCGAGAAGGAAACATAAACGTTTGGAGAAGGAGGTGCTCGACAATGCGGACAAAGTGATTGCGGTCACTCCGCTTGTGCAGGCTGACTTTCAGGCAATGACATCCACTCCGGTGGAATTGGTGACCAACGGGTTTGACGAGGATGACTTCCGCTGCGGAGAAGAAGCCCCGCGTGGAGGAAGTTTCTGCGTGACGCATACAGGGCTGTTTGCGGAAGACGGGAATCCCACCGTGCTGTGGGAGGTGCTGGCAGATATGTGCAGGAAGGATGAAGGGTTCAGAAAAGCTCTCAGGATACGCCTGGCGGGCAAGGTTGACAAAGGGATAACGGATTCTCTCATTGCCGCCGGATTGGAGGAGAATCTGAATGTCCTGGGTTATCTGCCTCATGTCGGGACAGTGCGTGAGCAGCAGTCCGCTTCCGTGCTGATACTGCCTCTTCGTAAAGAACCGGAATACAGGAAAGTCCTTCCGGGAAAGATATTTGAATATCTTGCGGCACGCCGCCCTGTACTTGGAATAGGCCAGGAGGACGGGGCCGCCGCCGGTGTTCTGGCGGAAACGGGTGCCGGGGTTATGTATGAGTGGGACAGAAGGGAGGCTATGGAGTCTTTCATAATGGCGGAGTGGGACAGATTCCGGAATGGGGATACATCCCGAATGACTTCGGATATAGAAAAATACAGCAGGAAAGTCCTGACTGAAAAACTTGTGGCGTTGCTATGAAGAAGAAAATATTGATATATGCATTAATTGTCCTGACTTTTGTGGTCCTGTCCTATGGATTTGTACCCCAGCTGCTCAGTGGGAAAATCGTGAACCAGAGCGACATTTCGGGATGGAGCGGAATGGCACAGGAGGCTGCCCAATGGAACAAGGCCCATCCGGACGATATGACGCAGTGGAGCGGCTCCATGTTCGGAGGCATGCCGACCATTTCTTTCCAGACGCCGGTCAAGGGAGATTTGACACAAGTTCTGTATAACGCTCTGATGTTCTTCAAGAGACCGGCAAGTTACCTTTTCATATCTCTTTTAGGAGCATTCCTTCTGATGCTGGCTTTGGGAATCAGCCCCATCATTGCGGCCGGAGGGGCTGTAGCCGTTACGTTCTGTTCATACAATCTCCAGATAATTCAGGTGGGGCACAATACCAAGATGCAGGCCATTGCATTCCTCCCCTGGGTGCTTGCCTCACTGATTTTCTGTTACCGCTCGGCGGTGGAGAAGCGGGGCGGCCTCAAGGAATGGCTGCCGATGACTGTCCTTGGAGCGGCTCTCTTCGGTTTGACTCTCAGTTTCCAGATAAAAGCGAATCATCCTCAGATTTCATATTATCTGGCAATTCTCATTATTCTGTATGCCCTGGTGCTGCTGGTCTGGCTGCTGTCCTCCCCGGAAAGGCGGAGTTGTACCGGTCGTTTCTTCATTGCCTCCGCGCTGCTTCTGGTGATGGGGTGTTGCGGCATCGGAACAAACGCGACGAAGCTGATTCCCACCTGGGAATACACGGAATATTCGATGAGAGGAGGAAGCCAGGCTTCTTCCGACAAGCAGAAAGGCACCAAAGGTCTGGACTTGGATTATGCCACGGCCTGGTCTTATGGATGGGAGGAACTTCCCAATCTTATGATTCCCAATTTCAACGGTGGCTCTTCCGCAGGGGCGGTCAATCCGGACAAATCAGAGACTTATGCCCTTCTGAAAAGAGCCGGCCAGCCCAATCTCAACGAGGTATCCAAGAATCTTCCTTTGTACTGGGGCCCCCAACCGTTCACTGCGGGCCCGATGTATATGGGTGCGATAACGGTATTTCTGTTTATCCTGGGCCTGTTCATATTCCGGGGTAAGGAAAAATGGTGGTTGGTCATAGCGACGGTGCTGGCGGTTTTCCTGGCATTGGGAAATCATTTCCTCTGGTTTACCAAGCTGTTTTATGACTACGTGCCGTTGTACAGCAAATTCAGGACAGTATCGATGGCTTTGACCGTGCTTCAGTTCACGTTACCTGTCCTGGCTTTCCTTACATTGGACAGGATGGTGAGGAACGAGGAATTCTCGACGGAATTCAGAAAGAAGGGATGGTGGGCTGTTGCGATCACAGCGGGGTTCTGCCTGCTTTGTGCCGTTATTCCCGGTATTGCCGGGAGTTTCTATGCTTCATCGGATGCCGGACAGCCGGAAATCCTTGCCGAAGCATTGGCTGCGGACCGCCGTTATCTTCTTGTGTCGGATGCGTGGCGCTCCATGTTTTTTATTCTTGCGGCCTTTGCCGCCTTGTGGTGGGGAAGCTCACAGCGCAGAGAGCAGAAGAAGGGTTCAAGATCGCTTGCTGCGGTTATCGTATGTGTCCTGGTGCTCGTCGACCTGTTCTCAGTCGGCCACAGGTATCTGAATGAAGATGACTTTATCTCTCCAAGAAATTTCAAGGCTCAGTTTGACAAGAGACCCGTGGATGAGATGATACTTGAGGACAGGGATCCTTCTTACAGGGTGCTTGATTTGACAGTCAGCGTCTTCAACGATTCGCATCCCTCATACTGGCACAAGAACATAGGAGGTTATTCTCCCGCCAAACTGCAGATTTATCAGGAATACATTGACAGCCATCTCTCATCCGAGATAAACAAAGTGTATTCCTCGATAAGGAATGCCGCCACGGTTCAGGAAGCCGAGGATTCCCTGCCTTACCTTGAGGGCCTTGCTTCCCTGAACTGCCGCTATGTCATCGTTGGTGAAAACAATCCTCCTCTCAGATACAGGTATGCCAGGGGCAATGCCTGGTTCGAGGATGGCACTCCCATAGAAATGACGGAATATGCTCCAAATGAGTTGAGATACAGATACAACTCCGAGACAGGAGGAAAAGCCGTTTTCAGCGAGGTTTTCTATCCGGCGGGATGGGTTGCCAGAGTTGACGGGAAGGAGTATCCGATATATCTCAGCGACGAATTGTTCCGGGCCATTGACCTGCCGGCCGGAGAGCACGAAGTGGTGATGCGCTTTGAGCCGTCGTCCTTTGCCCTCGGCGAGAACGTGTCGCGGGCCTGCTCGGTCTGCCTTCTTCTTCTGGCACTCCTTTCCATTGCGGGAATGCTGGTCTTCAAAACAGAATCAACAACAAACATCATAGACAAATGAAAAGACTTTTTTTGATTCTCTTCGCTGCCGCATCACTCTTTGCAGGATGCCGCAATGCGGACAACGGCATAGACGCCGATGGTAAATGGACTGCAGAGAAAGCTAATGCCTGGTACGAGGCTACCGGATGGAGAAGCGGCTGCAATTACATTCCCGCCAATGCAATCAACCAGATAGAGATGTGGCAGACGGCGACTTTCGATCCCGAGACGATAGACAGGGAACTGGGCTATGCGGAAGAGTTGGGATTCAACACAATGAGGGTGTTCCTCAGCAGCGTGGTATATGAGAACGAGCCCGAAACCTTCAAACAGCACATCAGTGATTTCCTTGACATTGCAAACGGCCATGGAATCACGCCCTTCCTTGTGTTCTTTGATGATTGCCACGTCGGGACCGCCGCTTACGGTCCTCAGCCGGAACCCAAAACGGGAGTCCACAATTCAGGTTGGGTGAAGGATCCGGCAAACGACCTGTGGCAGGATACTCTCAGCACATATCCGAAACTTGAGGCTTACGTGAAGGATATCCTCACGACATTCAAGGACGATGAAAGAATACTCTGGTGGGATCTTTACAACGAGCCCAATGAGAGGGGAATCGAAGGAGGCTATTCCATGGCGCTCCTGAAGAACGTTTTCAAGTGGGCCCGTGAGATTCGTCCTTCCCAGCCGATATCCGTTGGCATCTGGACAGACAAGGACTATCTTGTGGAACATTCCCTGTTCTCTCTGGAGATGTCCGACATAATTTCCTATCACGAGTACCATACTCCCGATTGCCAGATTAAACTCATAGATTCCCTTAAGGTCTACGGACGTCCTATGTATTGCACTGAGTATATGGCAAGGACAAAGGGAAGCACTTTCCAGGAAATACTTCCCCTTCTCAAAGAGAACAACGTGAGCGCCATCAACTGGGGCTTCGTGAAAGGAAAGACCAATACAATCTATGCCTGGGGGGACGTCCATCCCGAAGGGGAGGAACCCGAACCCTGGTTCCATGACATCATCCGTCCCGACAAGACGCCTTTCAGTCAGGAGGAGATTGACGTGATAAAGAAGGTGAACGGAAAGGAATAAGCAGATGAAACTGAGATTTTTGGCACTGTCGGTGCTGTTTATGGTTCTTGTGCCCGGCTCTGCCTTCTCCTGGGGGAAGGTCGAGACGGACTCCCTGACGAGCAGCGTGCTTGCCGCTCAGGTCAAGTTCAACGTCTATCTCCCCGACGGATATGATGCGTCCAATCACTATCCGGTGATTTATCTTCTCCACGGTCTTTCCGACACCTATACAGCCTGGGAGGAAAGAGGGAGAATGAGTGCCGTCGCCGATGAACTTATGGCATCCGGAGAATGCCGGAAGGCTGTCATCATAATGCCGAACGCCGGTGGAAGACCTACAAGAAAGGTATGGAACGGCTATTTCAATATGCCGGGTTGGAATTACGAAGATTTTTTCTTCGGAGAATTCATTCCCTTCGTTGAGAACAGGTACAACGCCGGTGGATCGAAAGGGCAGCGGGCTGTCATGGGCCTGTCGATGGGTGGCGGCGGGAGCGTCGTTTATTGCCAGAGACATCCCGATATGTTCTCTTCCTGCTATGCAATGAGTGCATGGCTTGACAACAGGGGAGACAATGTGAAAGCCGGCAAGGAGAAGGACAAGCTGTATTATGTGACGGAAGCCGTCTGCGAACATTCCGCGGTCGGGTTTCTGAGAAATGCTGATGAAAAGACCGTGGAGGCGCTGAAAACGGTCCAGTGGTTCATCGATTGCGGAGATGATGACTTCCTTCTGGAACTTTCAGAGGAAATGCACGGACTGATGAAGAGTCACGGAATAAAGAGCGAATTTCGTGTGCGTGACGGTGTGCACAACTGGGAATACTGGCACACTGCATTGAGAATCGCTTTGTCGTTCGCTTCGCGGAATTTCGATTGAATTCAGAAAAGAGCAGGTTCCAATTCCTTTGGGTGAAAACTCCGGCGGTGTTCCGGAGTCAGACCGAAAGCTTTGATAGCCGCAATATGTTTGGGTGTAGGATATCCCATATTCCTCTCCCATCCATATTGCGGATATTTTTTTGCCAGTTCCCTCATATAGTCATCCCTGTAGGTCTTGGCAAGGACTGAAGCCGCCGCGATGCTTTTGTAAGTGGCGTCTCCATGCACCACGGTTGCGTAGCGGTAACCTTCGAGGGGTTTGAATCTGTTGCCGTCGACAAGGAGGAAATCCGGCTTTACCGAAAGACGTAGCACGGCCCTCTGCATTCCGGTGACGCTGGCCCATAGGATGTTAAGTCTGTCGATTTCTTCAGCGCTGACTTTTTCCACTGCCCATGCAATCGCTTCCTTTTCAATGATTGGGCGCAGTTCTTCCCTGGCCTTTTCCGTCATTTTCTTTGAATCATTGAGGCGGGGATGGGAAAAGCCTTCAGGGAGAATTACCGCTGCCGCGAATACCGGACCTGCCAGAGGTCCGCGTCCAGCCTCATCCAGACCGGCCTCCAGCAGATCGGGATTCATGAAGTCGAGAAGATGGATTTCCTGTGCCATGCGGCACAAAGATAAATATTTTTACAGACCGAGCTGCTTCTCGTAAATCACTTTCAATTCCTTGAGAGCATCGATTGTCTGTTTCTGTGATTCGATGATGGTCCTGGCCGAAGAAAGATTGTTCTGAAGTTCAGCAATTTCATGGTCTTTTCTCACCAGTGTCTCCAGAAGATTTTCACCTGAATCGTATACTCTGTTTTCTTCTGAGTACAGTTCTTTCAGAGGAATGCCCAGAAGATTGGCGGCCAGTTCCACCCTTTTCTGGTCGGTTTTCGTCTTTCCCGTTTCGAAATTACTGTAAGCGACCACCGAAAGGCCCATTTTTTCAGCCATCCAGGCTTCCGTGATTCTTTTGCTTCTCCGGATTTGGTGAATTTTTACAAGGACTTGCGAAATCATGGTCCAAAGATATTTCATCAGGAAAGCGGAAAAAATAAAGAGAACCTTTATAGAATAAAGATAAACTTTATATTTCTTCAAAAAGATAAATTATTTCAAAAAAACCACAGCCTGCAGGGATGGGAATCGGGATGAAAATCTAAACTTTGCAGAAAATTCATAAAGGATATGTGTAATTTTGAGAAAAGCTATAAGGCGTTCAGCCTTGCTCTGGAAGAGGGAATTCCCCCCGGACGGAATTCAGCTCAGGTCTATCGTGAAATCTGCCGCAAGCTTCGTGTATCCCCTTCGGATCTTGACGAGATACTGCTTGAGGAGGTGGGAATGGCAGGAGAGGATATTGTGGAGGTATATCGCTCAGGCTTCGGAGAGCATAAGGGTCAGTCGCACGAAATCTTCAACTCCCAGTCTTTCCGCCCGAAGGTCGAAAATTGAATCGGAGAATATTCTTTCGGTCGCATCGGGATTGACAACGGTTCCGACAAGAGGCTTGAGTGCATTCCTGAGTGTTTTCCGGCGTTGGTTGAAAGCTGTTTTGACGACGGTTTTGAAAAGTTTCTCGTCGCAGCCGAGTTCAGTCCTTGAATTTCTGCGGAGGCGGATGACGGCGGATTTGACCTTTGGGGGAGGAGCAAATGCTCCCGGACCTACGGACATCACATAGTCAATGTCATACCAGGCCTGAAGAAGAACGGAGAGGATGCCGTAGATCTTGCTTCCCGGAGCTTCGGCTATGCGGTCAGCCACCTCTTTCTGAATCATACAGACAACTTCCGGAACAAGGTCCTTGTCTTCAAGTATCTTGAAGAATATCTGGGAAGAAATGTTATAGGGGAAATTGCCGATGATACGGTACGGGCCCTTGAAAAACTTATGGATATCAAGTTTGAGATAGTCCGCCTCGATAAGTTTCCCCTGCATGTCCGGGAAATGGGTCAGAAGATAAACCACAGATTCGCTGTCAAGCTCCACCATCTTGAGACGGATGTTGTTGCGTCGGAGAAGGTACTGGGTAAGGACTCCCATACCCGGTCCTATTTCCAGAACGTCAGGGATTCCGGAAGGAGAAAGTGCATCGACGATTCCCATCGCGATGGACTGGTCGGTCAGAAAATGCTGCCCCAGGGCTTTTTTTGCTCTAACTTCCATAAGAGAAGACAAAATTAAAAAGAAATTTCAGCATAAAATCTTATTTTTGTACAAATTGTTCTGATATGAATGACGTTGTAGTTTCCAGTCTGTTGAATCTTTTCGCTCTTATCGGCGCGAGGAACGATGTGGAGAAATCCAAGGCGGAGAGTTTGATCCACACTTATCTGAAATACTGTTTCGGTATTCAGAAGGAGTCATCATATTCGCATCTGTATTCGGATCTCAGGGACTATTACGATGAGTTTCCCGATCTGGACAAGGATTCTGTCATCGACGGAATCTGCAATAACCTGACAAGCCGGGTGAGTGTGGAGGAGCAGTCCTCCCTGCTTCTGCGGCTCCTTGAATTCTGCAAACTCGGCAAGGGGGAAATCGTCAGGGAGGATGCCGTATTCTCCAAGATAAAGGACAATTTCGGAATAAGCGACAGCCAGTACTCCGGATATTTCGATTTCGTTGAAGGTAACCCCGGGAGCGATATCTGGATACAGCCTTTGTGGGGAGGAACGCTCAAGACTTTGTATGACGAGCCCAACAACAGGTTGATATTCAGTTTTGTGGGGGATACTGTCGTGATGATGAATGACGTGCCCGTATTCAACGGCATATTCCAGACCTGGCAGCAGAGCGGTGTTCTCAAGGGCACCGGGACCGCCGGCAATTCGGCGCCGATGTATTATTCCACGATAATGGCGCTGTATGACAACAGCGGGTTTGGGGAGAAGGTGGAGTTGTGTGGACGGAATATTGAGTACCGTTTTGAGCCCACCTCCCCCAACGGGATGCACGATTTCAGTTTCTCGCTTGAAAGCGGTCAGCTGGTAGCCATTATGGGAGGCAGCGGTGTGGGTAAATCCACTCTTCTGTCCCTCCTCAACGGGACCCTGCGTCCGCAGAGTGGCAGCATCACGGTCAACGGCCACGATATTCAGGAACCGGCGGCAAAGGCGCTGATAGGGTATGTGCCTCAGGACGACCTCCTCATTGAGGAACTGACGGTATACCAGAATCTGTGGTACACTGCGAAACTGTGTTTCGACAAGATGCCGGACGAAGAGCTCGACAGGCGGGTGATATCCGTTCTCACCCAGTTGGGATTGGATGCGGCCAAGGACCTGAAAGTCGGATCTCCCATCAACAAATTCATCTCCGGGGGGCAGAGAAAGAGACTGAACATCGCTTTGGAGCTGATAAGGGAGCCTGCCATTCTTTTTCTGGACGAGCCGACCTCGGGCCTGTCATCCACCGATACCGAGAAAGTCATAAACCTGCTGAAGGAGCAGACAGGCAAGGGAAAACTCATAATTGTCAACATACATCAGCCTTCGTCCAATGTGTACAAGCTCTTCGACAGGTTGTGGCTGCTGGACAAGGGAGGATATCCTGTCTTCGACGGCAATCCGATAGATGCCGTGTCCTATTTCAAGAAGGCGGCGAACTATGCCGATGCGGAAACCTCCACCTGTCCTGTCTGCGGAAACGTCAATCCCGAGATAGTGCTCAATATCATAGACGAAACGGGGCTTGACGGCCGGGGCAACAGGACGGACGAACGCAAGATCAAGCCGAAGGAGTGGCATGAACTTTATTTGAAGAATCGTCCGCGGATGGAGAGGGCGGACGTCTCGGAAGTGCCGGCGACCGATCAGAAACGTCCGGGAAAGTTTTCCCAGATGCTGATTTTCCTCAGAAGGAATCTGAGTGCGAAAATCACGGATATCCAGTATCTGACCGTCACCCTGCTGGAAGCGCCGCTGCTTGCGGTCATCAGCGGTCTTCTTACCCGTTATACACCCGATACGGGCATATATACCGTGATGGACAACAAGAATCTGCCGTCCTATCTTTTCATGGCGATAATAGTGTCCATATTTCTCGGGATGTCCGGAAGCGCGGAGGAGATCATAAAGGACAGGGCCCTCCTGAAAAGGGAGAAATTCCTGAACCTGTCATACGGAAGTTACATATGGTCCAAAATGTTGTATATGGCGGCCGTGTGTCTGGTTCAGACCCTGCTGTTCATTGTCGTAGGCAACCTGATAATGGGAATCCACGGTATGTTCTGGATCTGGTGGCTGCTTCTTTTCGTGTCGGCCTTCCTTTCCTCGCTGATAGGCCTGTTGCTGTCCCAGTGCCTGAGTTCCGTGGTATCCATCTACATAACCATTCCTCTTCTCCTGATTCCTCAGATTCTGCTCTGCGGTCTTGTGGTGCATTTCGATGACCTCACGCCGGGCAGTGAAACGGGAAATGTCCCCGTGATAGGTGATGTCATCCCTTCCAGATGGTCTTATGAGGCTCTGGCGGTGGCATCCTTTTCGATGAACGACTACAAAAAGATCACTTACGACCTTGATTGCGAGAAGTTCACCTGCCAGTTTTATGAACGTGGTTTCATCTACGAACTGCAGTCACAGCTTGAAAATCAGGAAGATGAAAGGCGCAAGGGAAAGGAGGTGAACCCGATTCACGAAGAAATTCTTTCAGTGGGGTTCAGGCAGTTGAGCGCTGACTGCGGACTTGAACCGTACTCCGGGGACGGCTCATATGACTCAAGGTGGGAGTATCTTGACAATGCGAAGAAGACGCTTTCCGACAGGGGCAACAGGCTTACGCTGCAGATAGATTCGAGAATGACTCCCCTTGCCAGAGAAAAAGGTTATGAAACCCTTTCCAAGATGAAAAAGGACAATACCAACCTTCAGTTGGAGAATCTGACCGTCAACTTGAATGCGTCCCATACCTACGCCGTCGTGAACGACAAAATTGTTCCGCGTGTCGGATACATCTATCTCAAGCCCCAGTCAAGGAACGGCCGGGCTCCCTTCTACAGCGGAGTGAAAATCATCGGAGACTGGGAAATACCCACATATTGGTTCAATCTTTCGATTCTGACGCTGATATGCATACTGCTTGCATCCTGTCTCATTACGGACGTCCCGGGAAAGTTTGTCCGCAAGGAATAGGTTTTTTGACGAAATATTAATATATTAGCGGACTGAATTGAAACAAGAAAATACAGATAATATGAAAAAGATTACCACCATCCTTCTTGCGATTGCCATCGTAGCGATGCCTTCCTGCAAGAACAGCAACAACAAAACAAAGGAAGAAGCTGCCGATTACTCGCACGCTACCGTGGATGAATTGACCAGCGATGCCTTGAAGGCTGATATGGCCAACCTCATCGAATCCGCAAAGCAGATCAGGTCAGTTCCTTTCCTCAAGGCCAAGAATGACGGCAAGATTGCCCTTTCCGACAAGGAGAAGATGGTAAAACCCGATTATCTGATGTCTCCTGACGTGGCTGCAGGTCTTGTGACCCTCAACCAGAAATACCGCGCAGTCGGTATCCTCACTTCGGACAAGTCTATTGCCGAGCTTTATGAGATGCCGGTGTCGTCATACAGCGAGAATATCTTCAAGCTTCTCACGGACATAAACGATCCCGCATTGATGGAGTTCTACACCCTGCCTTCCCTTGACATCGAGTCCAACAAGGAGGCTTTCAGCCTTTTCGTGGATGACGAGTATGCCGCCGGCAGAATCAATTATTTCTGGGAAGGTGTGACGGCCGGCCTCGTCGAGCAGCTTTTCATCCTCACCAGAGACGTAGACAAGTTCATGCCTATGTTCACCGATGAACTTGCAAGCGACATCACCTACAATTTCGTTTGTGTTCACGACGGACTCACCAAGACCGTCAACGCCACTCCCGAAATGGCAAGCCTCAACGAAATTCTTGAGCCTCTCTATGTCATCAACGCCATCAGCGTCGATCAGCTCAGGGATCAGTTGACGGAACTGAAGGATGAAATTGAGGTTGCGCGCGCAGCTCTTCTCAAGTAATTGCGAATAACGATATCTACAGGTGGCTTCTACGGTCGGCAATGAAGTAGAAGCCACTTTTTTAATCCAAAGGACATATGGGAGAGAAGGAAATTCTTGAACTGTTGAAGGAAGTCAGGCATCCGGCGATGCAGGACAGGGACATTGTTGATCTGGGTATGGTTCAGAGCGCGTCTTTCGAAGATGGAAAGGCGACGGTGACCCTGGCCTTCCCGAAGAAGCGCGATCCTCTCACAGAGTATCTCGTGGGTGCGGCAAAAGCCGCTCTGGTGCGCGGAGGAATAAAGGACTACGAGGTGAAGGCCGTCGTGACAGGTGAAGCCGCTCCCGCAAAGAAAACTCTTGATCTGGATCTTTCCCAACTCGGGGGTGTGAAGCACGTTATCGGCATCGCTTCCGGGAAGGGAGGAGTTGGAAAATCAACGGTTGCCGTCAATCTGGCCTGTGCCCTTTCCCGTCTCGGTTACAGGGTGGGTCTTGCGGATGCGGATGTGTACGGGCCTTCCGTCCCTACCATGACCGATACGGAGGGTGTTACTCCTTCAGCGGTTGAGGAGGATGGAAGGGAATATATAATCCCGATAGAGAAATACGGAGTGAAGTGGATGAGCATAGGATATTTCTCGGACAGGGGTCAGGCTCTCATCTGGCGCGGCCCGATGGCATGCAATGCTCTGAAGCAGATGATACTCCAAGTCAAATGGGGAGAGCTCGATTATCTTTTGATAGATATGCCTCCCGGAACGGGTGACATTCATATCAGCCTGGTCCAGGACATTCCGATGGAGGCTGCCGTAATAGTCACGACACCTCAGAACGTGGCTCTCGCCGATGTGGAGAAGGGAGTGAACATGTTCCGCAACAAAAGCATCAACCGCAGAATCCTCGGAATAGTGGAGAATATGGCCTGGTTTACTCCCGAAGAACATCCTGATGAGAAATACTATATTTTCGGACGTGACGGTGGCGCCGCCATGGCGGAAAGTCTCGGGTTGGACCTGCTGGAGCAGATTCCGCTCGTTCAAGGCATACGCGAAAGCGGAGATGAAGGGGAACCGGCCGCCCTGGGCTCCGGTCCCGACAGTTTCGCTTTTCTGGAATTGGCCGGGAAGGTTTCGAAATTGATATAGTTTTTCCAGCCATTGACGCTATTGCGATTGACAGTGAAAATTATTAAATTCGCAGACTACGATAATTCAACTAATAAACAATATCAAAAATGAAAGAGTATTCTACCAAAGACATCCGCAACGTGGTTCTTCTCGGCGCTACCAAATCCGGCAAGACCACGTTGGCAGAAGCTATGCTCTATGAGGGCAAAATCATCACCAGAATGGGTACGGTTGAGGACAAGAACACTATGTCCGACAACGACGACCTTGAAAAACTCAATCAGAGATCGATCTATGCGACGCCTCTTTACGCTGAGTTCAGGGACAAGAAGATCAATTTCATCGACGCTCCCGGCTCTGATGATTTCATCGGTGGAGCATATTCCGCATTCAGAGTGTGCGAGAGCGGCGTCCTGGTAGTCAACGCCCAGCAGGGAGTCGAGGTAGGTACTGAAAGTTTCGTACGCCGTACCGAAGAGAAGAATCTTCCTCTCGTGGTCGCCGTCAACCAGCTTGATTCCGAAAAGGCGGATTGGGATAAAATCCAGGGAGAACTCAAGGAAGCCATCGGCTCCAAACTTGCTTACA
Organism: Candidatus Cryptobacteroides sp.; assembly: GCA_045598165.1. Taxonomy (GTDB): domain Bacteria; phylum Bacteroidota; class Bacteroidia; order Bacteroidales; family UBA932; genus Cryptobacteroides. Next base: position 31,097 of record JAZLLN010000088.1, on the reverse strand, counting down.
TTCAGTTCCCTGCCAATCCCGGTATCGGTTATGACGGATTTGTCGATGTTCTGACGATGAAGTACTACAAGAACAATCAGGTTCAGGACATCCCCGCAGAGTTCGCAGACCGTGCCGAAGAAGCCCGTATGGAGCTTATCGACAAAGTCGCCGAGTTCGATGACGAGATCATGATGAAATACCTTGACGAGGGCAGTCTTACCGACGAAGAGATCCACGCAGGACTCAATGCCGGCATAGCGGCGGGCAAGGTCTATCCCGTTTTCTGCGTTTGCGGAAAATCCGACAATGGCGTGGCAAGGCTTCTTGAGTTCCTTTGCGAGGTGGCTCCCGCTCCCGCTTGCAAGGCGGACGGTCCCGCTTCCCTCTTCATCTACAAGAACGACGTGGAGCAGCACCTTGGAGAAGTTTCTTATTTCAAGGTAATGTCCGGCAGCATCACCAGCGGTATGGATCTTGAGGATCCCGTATCCGGAAACAAGGAGCGCCTTTCCGCCATCTACGCAGTGGCTGGTTCCAAGAAAGAGGCCGTCAACGTTCTCAAGGCCGGAGATTTCGGCTGTGCAGTCAAACTGAAGAACGGAAAATCCAGCACGACACTCTCCGCTCCCGGTTCAAATATCAGCTATGACAAGATTTCCTTCCCTGCTCCCAAGTACCGCTGCGCCATCAAGGCAAAGGTACAGCAGGATGAGCAGAAACTCGGTGAGGCTCTCAAGAAGATTGCTTCCACGGATCCTACCGTAGTGGTCGAGTATTCAAAGGAACTCCGTCAGACTATTCTCAGCGGCAACGGTGAGCAGCATATCAACGTGGTGAAGTGGCTCATCAACAACGAGTATAAGCTTGAGGTCGAACTTTTCGCCCCGAAGGTTCCCTATCGTGAGACCATCACCAAGATAGCTACCGCCCAGTACCGTCACAAGAAACAGTCAGGTGGTGCGGGCCAGTTCGGTGAGGTTCATCTGCTTGTCTGCCCCGCAGAAGGCGAACTCAACACCAAGTTCAAGATTGACGGAAAGGAGACCCAGCTCAATATCAAGACCCAGGATATCTCCGAGATGGAATGGGGTGGAAAACTCGAGTTCTACAACTGCGTGGTCGGTGGTGCTATCGACCTCGGTTTCATGCCCGCCATTCTCAAGGGTATCAAGGGCAAGATGGAGGAAGGCCCTCTTACAGGATCCTATGCCCGCGACATCCGCGTGTTCGTATATGACGGAAAGATGCACCCTGTGGATTCCAAGGAAATCGCCTTCATCATTGCAGGCCGCAATGCATTCAAGGAAGCCTTCCGCAATGCGGGTCCGAAGATTCTCGAGCCTATCTACAACGTTGAGGTCATGACTCCGTCAGAGTATCAGGGAGCCGTTATGAGCGATCTCCAGAACCGCCGCGGCATGCTTGGTGACATGGGTGCGGACAAGGGATTCGCTATCCTCAAGGCCCGTGTTCCTCTCGCAGAACTTTACCGTTACTCAACCACATTGAGCTCTCTCACCGCAGGCTCGGCAACCTTCACGATGGAATTTGCCGATTACCAGCCTGTTCCCGGTGACGTACAGAACAAACTTCTTGCGGAGTACGCAGCTCAGGACGAGGAAGAGTAATTATGGCGAAGAACTATATCGCTGTCGATCTCGGAGCCACGAGCGGCAGAGTGATACTGGCCAAGGTATCCGGAGAAGCGCTTGAGATGGAGACCATTCACAGGTTCCCCACTCCGCTTCTCCAGATAGGAGGCAAGTATTACTGGAATATCTATTCAATCTACGATGACATCGTCAAGGGTCTGACCATAGTCGGGCAAAGGGGTGTCAAGGTGGAGTCCATAGGCGTTGATACCTGGGGTGTGGACTTCGTCTGCGTAGCCAAGGACGGTTCTCTACTTGGACTCCCCCGTTCGTACAGGGATCCTTACACCGAGGGCATTCCGGAGAAATTCTTCAGGAAAATGCCCCGCGAGGAACTGTATCGCCGTACCGGCATTCAGATAATGAATCTGAACTCGGTTTTCCAACTTTATGCCCAGCACAAGGAAGGCTCGGAGGCGCTTGAGAATGCCAAGGCCATTCTCTTCATGCCGGATGCCGTGTCCTACCTCCTCACAGGCAAGAAAGTGTGCGAGTACACGATTCTGAGCACATCCGCACTGATGGATCCCCGCACCAAGAAGATAGACAAGGATATTCTCGATGTCTGCCACGTCAAGTCAAAGAGATTCCCCTCCATCGTCTATCCCGGCGACAAAGTGGGGAAACTTTCTCCGGAACTTGCAGAAAAGACAGGTCTCGGCAAGGTCAATGTCATAGCTGTTGCAGGCCATGACACCGGTAGCGCTGTGGCGGCCGTGCCGGCTTTGAGCGAGGGTTTTGCATACCTCAGCAGCGGTACCTGGAGCCTTATGGGCATAGAGACGAAAGAGCCTGTCATCAACGAGAAGATGTACCAGCTCAACTTCACCAACGAAGGCGGAGTGGGCGGGACCACAAGGCTTCTCAAGAACATCACCGGAATGTGGCTTCTGGAACAGTGTCTTGTGAAATGGCGTTCCGAAGACAAGAACTACAGTTATCCGGAAATTGCAAGGCTGGCCTCCGAATGTGAAAAGAGTGCGGATCTGATTGATCCCGACGCTCCCGAATTCGCGTCTCCCACCGATATGCCCGCTGCAATCTGCAAGTATTGCAGGGACCACGGCTTTAAGGAGCCCGCCGATGACGCTCACATTATGAGGCTCATCTATGATTCTCTTGCAGGCAAATATGCGGAGGTCTTCCACAATCTGGAGGCTATCGCTCCTTTCAAGATAGAGGCTCTTCACATCATCGGAGGAGGTTCCCAGAACGAACTTCTCGACCAGATGACCGCTGATGCCTGCGGCGTGACCGTAGTTGCCGGCCCTGCAGAAGGAACGGCTCTCGGCAACGTGATGATTCAGGCAAAACTGTCCCGCAAGGATATCAACAAATTCATTGACACTAAAATTTTCAAACCATCCACAAAATGAAAGAATCAGTAAAGAAGGCATACGAACTCGCCAAAGAGAGATATGCCGCATACGGAATAGATACCGAGAAGGTACTTGCACAGCTTCAGGACTTCCATCTTTCGATGCATTGCTGGCAGGCTGATGACGTTGCCGGATTCGAAAGTGCAGGAGATCTTTCCGGAGGAATTCAGGCTACGGGAAACTATCCCGGCAAGGCCCGCAACATCGATGAACTCCGTTCCGATATCCTCAAGGCGAAGAGCCTTATTCCGGGAAGCCACCGTCTGAATCTCCACGAGATTTACGGGGAATTCGGCGGAAAGTTCGTTGACCGTGACAAGGTGGGGGTAGAGCATTTCCAGGGGTGGATCGACTGGTCAAAGGAGAACAAGACTCCCCTTGATTTCAATTCCACATCTTTCTCGCATCCCAAGAGCGGAAACCTTTCCCTCTCCAATCCCGACAAGGCTGTCCGTGACTTCTGGATCGAGCACACAAAGCGTTGCCGTGACATCGCTGACGCGATGGGAAAAGCCCAGGGCGATCCCTGTATCATGAACGTATGGGTGCACGACGGATGCAAGGACCAGAGTGTCAACCATTTCATGTATCGTGAATTCCTCAAGGATTCCCTCGACAAGATTTTTGCAGAGAAGAAATCCAACATGAAGGACTGTATCGAAGGCAAGGTGTTCGGCATCGGTCTTGAGAGCTTCACCGTGGGAAGCCACGACTTCTATACGGCATATGCCGCAGCCAACGGAAAGATTCCTACAATTGACACCGGACACTATCATCCCACCGAGTCTCCCGCAGACAAGGTCAGCGCACTTCTGAATTTCGTGCCTGAGCTGATGCTTCACGTCAGCCGTCCTGTCCGCTGGGATTCCGACCACGTGACCATCAAGGATGACTTCACCCAGGATCTGTTCTTCGAGATCGTACGTGCCGGCGCAATGAACCGCGTCCACTACGGACTTGACTATTTCGACGGAGCCATCAACCGACTCGGCGCTTATGTAATCGGCAGCCGTGCCGCTCAGAAGTGCATGCTTTGCGCTCTTCTCGAGCCTGTGGAAACCATACGCAGATATGAACTCGAGGGCGAGACTTATAAGGTTCTCACTCTTCTCGAGGAATTCAAGGCGTTGCCCTGGGGTGCCGTATATGATGAGTTCTGCGAGCGCAACAACGTGCCCGTCGGAGCCGATTATATGGTCGAAATCGACAAATATTCCAAGGAAGTCACATCCAAGAGATAATTGAGTTATGGGCGCAACCCTTTCCATCATCATAGGTCTTGTCATAATCGCTGCCGGCGCTTTCTGCCAGTCAAGCAGTTATGTGCCTATCAACAAAATCAGGAGCTGGAGCTGGGAAAGTTACTGGCTTGTCCAAGGTGTTTTTGCGTGGCTGGTATTTCCTCTTCTGGGAGCATTTCTTGCAGTCCCTCAGGGCGAAAGCCTTTTTGCAATGTATGCCGCTCACCCCGGTGAATCCCTGCTGACAATCCTTTTCGGCGTCCTGTGGGGAATAGGAGGCCTGACCTTCGGACTGTCGATGCGCTATCTCGGCGTCGCTCTCGGCCAGAGCATTGCTCTCGGCCTCTGTTCCGGCCTCGGAGCCATTCTGGGCCCTGTGTTTACCGGTAAGACAGGAGACCTCACCACCGCTATCTGGGTAGGCGTCATCGTCACCCTCGTAGGCATAGCCATCATAGGCATTGCAGGTGGAATGAAGACCGCCGCTCTCCCCGAGGAAGAAAAGAAGAAGGCCGTCAAGGACTTCAATTTCGGCAAGGGGCTCGCAGTGGCTGTCCTTTCAGGTGTTATGAGCGCCTGCTTCTCCATCGGCCTCAGTTTCGGTGCAGGACTTCACTGGGAATCCACGAAGCCCATTTTCGCAACCCTTCCCGCCACGTTCCTTGTAACTCTGGGAGGATTCATCACGAATGCGGCATATTGTCTTTTCCAGAATTCCCGCAACAAGACTTTTTCCGACTACAAGCAGGGCAGCCTCTGGGGCAACAATATCATTTTCTGTGCTCTTGCCGGAATCCTCTGGTACAGCCAGTTCTTTGGCCTGAGCCTCGGAAAAGGGTTCCTTGAGGGTAATTCCGCAGTGCTTCTCACCTTCAGCTGGTGCATCCTTATGGCTCTGAACGTCACTTTCTCCAACGTATGGGGAATTGTCCTGAAGGAGTGGAAGGGTGTGTCCAGGAAGACGGTTGCAGTTCTCATAGCAGGTCTGCTTGTCTTGATTTTCAGCACATTCCTGCCTCAACTTATGGCATAAAACAATAATAAAATGAACCTTAATAACGAAAAATATTCCAAGTTCTACCTTGTCCGCGAAATGATGGACACGGTGAGCACCATTTCCAAGTTCAACCCCGAAGTCGCTGCGGCGACCGCTGAATCTGCCCGCAAGTGCGGAAAACTTCTCCTGACGGGAGAAGGCTCAAGCCGTATTATGCCGGCCAAGAATGCCATCCGCAAGGCAATGAACTGGGGGGTGAAGGAATTCATCCACACGGACGGAGCAACCCAGTGCTGCGATTACAAGCTTGATGATTACACTGTAGTGCTGTCATCCAATTCCGGACGTACGAAGGAAACCCTTCTTCTTGCCAAGAATCTCAAATCCGAAGGGATAGAACGCAGGTTTGGTGTTACGGCAAACGAGAATACACCCCTTGAGGAGGAGTGCAACTCCACATATGTTCTCAAGTGCGGGTGGGAGAATGCAATCGCCGCCACCAAGAGCGTGGTCGAGCAGGTCCTTTACAACGAGGCCGTTGTCCGTAAGCTCGCAGGCAGGGATATGGATCTTGCCGGACTGTCGGAGAAGGTGGAGAAAGCCCTCACCCTTTCAGTCCCTGAGGAGATTGTGGAATGGGTGAAAGGCGCCAATACCATCTATTTCGCCGGAATGAATGACGGAGTGGCTGAGGAACTTACCCTCAAGACCAACGAAATCACCCGTCGCAAGAGTGATTTCCTTGAAGGAACCTATGCCCTCCACGGACCCGAGGAGGTGATGCAGAAAGGTGACATCGTGTTCGTGGTGGAACCCATCGAGAACGAGTACGAGAAGTATAAGGCCGTGTTCGGCGGTGCCGGTGTGCACGTCGTGGCCATCTCTCCGAAGCAGACTCCGTTCACTACAATCGTAGTACCGGACGCCGGGGAATATCAGCAGTACGTTGACCTTTGCGCAGGATGGAATATCCTTGTGGAAATTGGAGTTTCCGATGGTATCAACCTTGACAAACCCGAACGTGCGCGCAAGGTTGGCAACGAAATGTAAGTTTAACCGAAAATATGTACAGAACTCATACTTGCGGACAACTCCGCATTGCAGATGCGGGCCAGAAAGTGACCCTTGCCGGTTGGGTGCAGAAAGCACGCAAACTCGGCGGTATGACATTCATAGATTTGCGTGACCGTTACGGTATCACGCAGCTTGTGACCGAAGAAGACCCCGGCGTAGGCCGTGAATGGGTGATTCAGGTCGCCGGAGAAGTTGTGGAACGCCAGAGCAGGAACCCCAAGATGCCCACAGGCGACATCGAGGTGAAAATTGAAAGGCTGACAGTCCTCAACAAGGCTCAGACTCCCCCCTTCACCATCGAGGAAGTTTCCGATGGAGGAGAGGATATCAGGGCCAAATACCGTTATCTTGACCTCCGCCGTGCACCGTTGCAGAGAGCTCTCGCTCTCAGGCATCGCCTGGCTCAGGAAATACGGACATATCTGGACGGACAGGGATTCATGGAAATAGAGACTCCCTATCTCATCAAGTCAACTCCCGAGGGAGCACGCGATTTCGTTGTGCCTTCACGTATGAATCCGGGTGAGTTCTATGCTCTGCCCCAGAGTCCCCAGACATTCAAGCAGCTTCTGATGGTTGCAGGTTATGACCGCTACTTCCAGATAGTCCGCTGCTTCAGGGACGAAGATTTGCGTGCTGACCGTCAGCCGGAATTCACCCAGATAGACTGCGAAATGTCATTTGTGGAGCAGGAAGATGTCCTCAACACCTTTGAGGGAATGATGAGGTCGATGTTCAAGAATGCTCTCGGAGTGGATATTCCGAATCCTCTTCCCCGCATGTCCTGGTATGACGCCATGGACAACTACGGTTCCGACAAGCCGGATGTCCGTTTCGGAATGAAAATACACGAGATCAGCGATCTTGTGAAGGGTTGTGGATTCAGCGTGTTCGACGGAAGCGGGTATATCGGAGCCATTTCAGTTCCAGGATGTGCGGAATACACCCGCAAGCAGCTGGATGAACTGACCGAATGGGTAAAGCGCCCCCAGGTTGGAGCCAAAGGCCTCGTTTACATCAAAATGAATGCTGACGGCTCGGTCAAGTCAAGCATAGACAAATTCTATACACCGGAGCAATTGCAGAAAGTCGCCGAAACCGTGGAGGCAAAGGCAGGTGATCTGATTCTGGTTCTTTGCGGTTCCAAGCGCAAGACGCAGACTCAGCTTGGCGTGCTCAGAATCGAGATGGGTAACCGTCTCGGTCTGCGTGATCCCAAGGTTTTCGCGCCTTTGTGGATTGTGGACTTCCCGCTGCTCGAATGGGACGATGAAACCCAGCGTTTCTATGCAATGCACCACCCGTTCACCGCTCCCAAGCCGGAGCACGAGAAGTGGTTCTACAGCGACAGGAAGGAAGACCTTGAGCGCGTGTGCGCGAATGCCTACGATTTCGTTCTCAACGGAACGGAGCTTGGCGGCGGTTCTATCCGTATCCATAACGCTGAGATGCAGGAGAGGATGTTCGAAGTGCTCGGCATCAGCAGGGAAGACGCCGAATACAAGTTCGGTTTCATCATCAACGCGTTCAAGTTCGGCGCTCCCCCTCACGGAGGATTGGCTTTCGGTTTTGACCGCGTCTGCGCCCTCTTCGGAGGCCAGGAAACCATCCGTGACTATATCGCGTTCCCCAAGAACAACCAGGGCCGCGATGTGATGATAGAATCTCCTTCGAAGATTGATCAGGTCCAGATGGATGAACTCTGCCTTCAGAGTACAGTAAAGGAATAATTGAATTCAAACCCCGAAGAGCAATTACACATCTTCGGGGTTTATTGTTGCCAAAAACACTAAAACCAATATCAATATGGACAAAAAGTATGAAGCCCTGTTCACTCCGTGGAAAATAGGCAATCTTGAAATCAAGAACAGGATTGTGATGACATCCATGGGAGGAACATCCATCTTCGGATGGCTTGAACCGAATCATTTTGACAAGGAGGCGGCCAATTTCCTCCTTGAACGCGCGAAGAACAATGTAGGACTCATTCTTCCCGGAATCGCTCCTATCAGGGATATCATCCTTGGAAAGTGGCTCTATCAGGGGAAGGGAAAGTTCAGGGAACTCAAGAAATTTATGGACGAGTTCCACAAGACCGGAGCCAAGATGTTTGTACAGATGACAGCCGGGTTCGGCAGAAGTATGGCCATCAATGACATTATGGTCAAAGCTTGCAAGAACAAGGCCCTCGGATTCGTGATGAAGCCCATTCTCGATATGGACTACCTGACCGCTTCCGCTTCCGCGACTCCCAACCGCTGGGAGGAAAGCTGTATGTCCCGACCCCTCACCAAGAAAGAGATAGACGAGATGGTTGAGGCATTCGCAAAAACCGCGAAGCTCTGTATGGATGCCGGTGTTGACGGAGTTGAGATTCACGCTGTCCACGAAGGCTATCTGCTCGATCAGTTCACTATGAAATACACCAATCTGCGCGACGACGAATACGGCGGAAGCTTCGAGAACCGCTACAGATTCCCCGTGGAGATTGTGAAGGCCATCAAGAATGTCTGCGGCAGGGATTTCCCCGTATCCCTCAGATATTCTGTAGTATCCAAGACAAAGGACTTCGGAAAGGGTGCCATGCCGGGAGAAGACTATGTCGAGGTGGGGCGCGATATGGAAGAGAGCGAAAAGGCGGCAAAGTACCTGCAAGATGCCGGTTACGATATGCTCAACTGCGACAACGGGACCTATGATGCCTGGTACTGGGCACATCCGCCTATGTATATGCCTCAGAACTGCAATCTTGACGACGTGGCACACATCAGGAAGTTCGTCGATATCCCTGTGGTATGTGCCGGAAGGATGACTCCCGAAACTGCCGCAGAGGCTGTAGCTGACGGAAAAATTGATGCAATGGGCGTAGCTCGTCAGTTCCTGGCCGATCCCGAGTGGGTCACCAAACTGATTAACGATGACCTAGCATCCATCCGTCCCTGTATCTGCTGTCACAATGCCTGTTTCAATATGGCATCCTACAAGGGTGTCGGCAACGATCAGAGCCTTTCCGACAATATGGGAATGGCACGCTGTGCCGTCAACCCCACTACGATGCAGTCCTGCAAATATAAAATCAAAGCGGCAAAACACCCGAAGAAGGTTGCCGTCATAGGCGCCGGTATCGGAGGAATGGAAACGGCGAGGGTTCTGGCTCTCAGAGGCCATAAACCCGTGATTTTTGAGAAGTCGGGCAAGATTGGAGGCGTTTTCAACTACGCCGCCGCTCCCGATTTCAAGGAGAAGGACAAGGAACTCATCAAATGGTACGGGAAAGAGATGGCGGACCATAAGATAGAGATACGTTTCAACACTGAGGTCAAGTCTCTTGATGAACTCAAGGACTTCGACGAAATAGTGGTAGCCACCGGAGCGAAGGCCAACCGTCCCCGCATAAAGGGCATAGAGAAATCCATCGAGGCCTGCCAGTATCTTGGAGGAGCGGAAGTCGGTCAGAAGGTAATCATCATTGGAGGAGGCTTGTCCGGATGCGAGATTGCCTATGACCTCTACCGTCACGGCAAGACTCCCGTCATCGTGGAGATGAAGAACGACCTCATTGCCGTAAAGGGAGTATGCCTGGCCAACAGCTCATACCTCCGGGACTTCTTTGAACTCAACAAGGTTGAGGTCCATCTTGACACCAAGCTCAAGGAATTTACCGATGAAGGAGTCATTGTGATAGACAAGGATGGCAAGGAATTCGAGATAAAGGGCGATAGCGTAATCACATCTATGGGATACAGGCCACAGCCGCTCTTTGAAGGCAAGGGAAAGGTGAGACTTGTAGGAGACTGTGATTATGTAGGCAATCTTCGCACGGCTATCTGGCGTGCCTGGGATGTTGCGATGAAGATATAGGAGATCAAGATTATGGCATACGAATACAAGATGAAGCTCACTCAGGAGCAGAAAGACATCCTCGAAGGAAAACAGGGGGAGGTCAAAGCCAAGGTTATGGAGACCATCGTCAGGTACGGCGATATGTTCGAGGCCACTGAACTTGTGAAAGTGACTCACGGACAGGGACATCTCGTTACGTCCTTCGGCCTTTCCCTTCTCAAGCCGGTGTACAGGACGATGGATGAACTTATCGGTGCAGGGCTCAAGGTTGAGGAAGGATTCACAATGGACCCCAGCCCCGTCGATTTCAAGAACGTCAAGTGCAATCTTCTTGACAGATTCCTGTTCTCCAAGATTCTTTACGGAGCACAGGGCAAATACGAGAAGCAGTTGAAGCAGCTCGGCCTCATCCGTGACGACGCATTCAGCTGCGCCTGCTATTTCGACGAGATGGGCAATATCCCCGGAAAGGGTGATGTTCTGTCCTGGGCCGAGTCCAGTGCCGTGAATTACGCCAACTCAGTGCTCGGAGCTCGGTGCAACCGCAACTCCGGAATGATTGATATCTTCGGTTCCATCATCGGATTCGTGCCGAAGTTCGGCCTGCTTACCGATGAGGGAAGAAAGGCCAGGTGGAAGGTCATTGTCAATACGACAAAAAAACCCATTCCCCAGATTCTCGGCTCCGCCATCGGAATCAAGGTGATGGAGGACGTACCCTACGTTGTTGGACTTGACAAGTGGATAGGCACCGAACTGACCGACGAGTGCAAGGCATACCTCAAGGATTTCGGCGCCGCCACCGCATCCAACGGAGCAGTCGGACTGTATCACATCGACAAGGTGACTCCTGAAGCGAAGGAACAGGGAGAGACCCTTCTTGCGGAAGGCTATAAGGAATACGTCATAGATGATGCCGAACTCGAGCGCGTTTACAAGTCTTATCCCGTGATGTGGAAGGAGCCTGACAAGGAAGGGACCCTTGCATTTATAGGATGTCCTCATCTCTCAAGGGTGCAACTGGAAGAATGGGCAGACAGAATCGTCTCCACGCTGAAGGCAAAGGGCAGGAAGAAAGTGGCTTGCCAGACCGTTCTCTGCACCGCCCCTCCCGTGAGGAAAAAATTTGAGAAGACGGAGAAATATGCACAGCTGATGGAGACAGGAGCCAGGGTGACAACCATATGCCCGCTTATGTATACGTCTAACCCTCTCACCAAGTCAAGGAGGATAATGACATGCTCCAACAAACTCCGCACATACTCGATTGCAAGGTATTACAAGGATGACGAACTTCTCGATATCATAACAGGAAAGGAGGACTAAACAATGAAAGAATTCAAGGGACGCGTTATTAACGGCGGATACTACAAGGGGGAAGCCGTTGTGTCACATCAGGGAGTCAACACTCTTGCAACATTTCAGAGCTCAGCCCTCTCTCACGCCAGCAAGGTAATTGTTGCAGATCAGAACAATCCGGATATCTTCCAGAAGAACATTACCGGGAAGGCCCTGTGCCTGCCTCAGACTATAGGCTCCACGACTGGAGGAATGGTACTTCAGGTCATCTGCTCGATGGGAATCAACCCTGCCTGTCTGCTGTTTTCGGAGCATATTGACTCTCTTGCAGGTGCGGGCGTCATTCTGTCTGTCGTGTGGGAACACAGCAATCTGATTGCCATCGATCAGCTTGGGCAGGAGTTCCTGGACACGGTCAAAACAGGCGACATCATTGAGGTGTCGGAAGACGGTACCGTAAAGATACTGTAGATTTCAATTACGATGACTTTTTGACTGCAGGTGCCATCTGTCGAGGTGATGGCGCTTTATCGAGGCGGCGGTGCCGAGCTCTTTTCCCGGAGCTCAGACACTGCAGTCATCGAGAGCCGATGCCAGTAGGGCGATGTCTTCGTCCTTCGTGGCCCAGCTTGTCACGAAACGGTAAATGCTGCTTCCATTATGCTTTGATTCCCATTTCTCGAAAAGAATGCCTTTTTTCATGAGTCCGTCTGCGCATCGGTCATCAAGGACGACGAATTGCTGGTTGGTCGGAGAATCAAATGCCGGATGGATGTGCTTCTGTGCAAACAGATTCTTGAGTTTCATTGCTTGGGAGATGGCGTGTCGGGAAATCCGGCAATACAGTCCGTCCGTAAAAAGAGCGTCAAACTGCACCCCTACAGTACGGCTTTTTGCCAACAGCGCACCGTGTTGCTTGACAATGGTGAAGAAGTGTTCGGGGGCATTGCTCCGGGGAAAGACAACGGCCTCACCGCATAAGGTGCCGACCTTGGTGCCACCGATGTAGAAACAGTCGCAATGGGATGCCAGAAAAGGGAGAGAAACATCATTCCCCGCTGCTTCCAGAGCATAGCCGAGCCTCGCACCGTCCACATAGAGTTTGAGCCCGTGTTTCCGGCAAACATTGTAAATATCGGCGAGTTCCTCCGCACTGTAGATGGCGCCGTACTCCGTCGGGAAAGATATGTAAACCATACCGGCAAAGACACAATGGTCATAACTCGGTTCGTTTTCAATCCCTGAGGCGAAATCATCCAGATCCGCTGCCGTCATCTTGCCTGCATTGGAAGGGGAACTTTCCATCTGAAGCACCTTATGGCCGGTGAATTCAACGGCCCCGGCTTCGTGAACGGCGATATGGCCGCTCTTGAGTGCAATCACGCCCTCATACGGTTTTAGAAGAGAGGCGATGACTGTGGCATTGGTCTGGGTTCCTCCCGTCAGAAAATAAATGTCGGCATCCGGTGACTGGCAGGCCTTCCTGATTTTTTCTCTGGCACTTTCGCTGAATCGGTCCGCACCGTAACTGGCCGTCTGCTCATTATTGCTGTCTATCAGAGCTTTCAGCACAGCTTCGTGGGCTCCGTTGTTGTAATCGCTTTCAAAAGATACCATAAAGTTCTGTTAGAAAAGTTCCAGATTCTTGAAGGAAGGGGTAAGAACTCCATCCTCAATTTTGTGTATTATCTCCACTACCTTGTCGTTCATAGGGGTGGGAAATCCTATCTTGCGGCCGAAAGCGCAGACGGAACCGTTGATGGAATCCACCTCGGTTTTCTTGCCTTTCTCCAGATCCTGCAGCATACTGGCCTTGAGCAGGGCGTGTTTGCGGATGGCGATGGGGATGATGAAGAAAGACACGGCTTTCTTTATGCAGTTTCTGTAGTCGAGCAGTTTTGCAACGTCCTTGCCTTGAATGGGCTCGATACGGATACCGCCTGCAGCGCATACGTCAATGCATTCCTTGATGAGGGCCTGAACGATTTTGCGGGACTTCCTGTTCTTGGCGGCTTCACCGAAAGTGCATCCCAGAACGGCGCTCATTCCGGAGAAGGCTGCATTGATGAGGAGTTTGCTCCATCTTGTGCCGATGAAGTTGGCATCAAGCTCCACGGGGCCCATCATTTCGAGAATGGCCTTCACTTCGCTGATTCTGGGGTTCGGTTCGCTGGAAATACTGCCGAGCGAGAAAGTAAGGCTGTCCGGTGCGCTGGTGAGCTCGCATACGCCGGGGTCCTTCATTGTGGCGCCCCAAGCCACGGTGCAACCCAACACGCGATTATCTCCCACTATTTCGCTGATTCCCGGTTCGGGAAGTCCGTTCTGGAGAGTCACTATCACACCGTCATCGGCAAGATGGTCTTTCAGGAACGTGACGACCTCCTTGTTATGGAGTTGTTTGGTCATCAGGAAGATGATGTCATAAACGTCTGTCATCTGGTCAGGAGTGAAAGCGTTCACCTTCTGGTTGAAAGAGAGAGTCCCCGTGATTGTGGCACCTTTCTCCCTGAGGGCGTTCACGTGGTTGACGTTGCGGTTGAAAAGGTCTATCTGACCTCCGTTCTTTGTGACGAATGCGCCCAGAATTGTTCCGAGGGAGCCGGCGCCGTAGATAGCAGTTCTCATATGGCTGTAAAAATACGATAAATATTCATTAAATTTGCCTTTACAAGAAAGAAGATACTATGTTAGTCAGAAAAGGAACCCCATCGGACTGGATTAGTCTGGAAAACGTCAATTGGAAGGAAAAATTCCCCTACAAACCTCAGGTGAAGTTCAGAGTGTGGCACGACGGAGAATCGTTCCACATCGAATATAAAGTGAAGGAGCAGGGGACGAGAGCCCTGCAAACCATGCTTGGAGGCCCCGTTTACGAAGATTCCTGCGTGGAATGTTTCATTCAGCCCGATCCGGCGGACCCGCATTACTACAATTTTGAGTTCAATCCCATCGGAATGATGGCTATGGCCTGCCGCACCGGACGCGACGATCCTGAGGATGCGCCTCAGGCTGTTCTGGAAAGTGTGAAGATTGAGACCACGGCCGGAACCGGATCTTTTGATGAGAAATTTGTGGAGGAATGGGGCCTGAAGATAGCAATTCCTGCATCGGCTCTTTTCAATTCCGGAGTGAAGGATTTCAGCGGCCGCAGTATGAGGATGAATTTCTTCAAGTGCGGCGACGGGCTGAAAGTCCCTCATTTCGTCACCTGGGCGCCGATTGACACTCCGAAACCGGATTATCACCGTCCGGAGTTCTTCCAGTCCGTAGATTTCGAGTAATTTTGATATAATGAGTTCAGTGGCAACGAAGTCCGGAAGGACCAGGCCCTCCCACTTCGTGGGTCCCTCCCTCTAGAGCCGAGGGCGGCTAGCCCTTCCGGTACCTCGTTGCCATCTGCCCTCGCCTGTCAAATAATAGAATAATGACAAGAATTGAAAATTACGACCTGAGCGGAAGGAATACCTTCGGAATGAAGGTGAAATGCGCCCTTTTCATCGAATACAGCACGGCCAGGGAGCTGGAGTCCATTGACTGGGATTCTCTTCCCAAGCCGGTGATGCACATAGGCGGTGGTTCCAATCTGCTTTTCACCGGGGATTTCCCGGGAACGGTGCTTCATTCCTGCATCAATTACGTAAAGTATGTGGATATGGGCCTGGATGAAATTCCCGTGATTGCGGGATCGGGAGTGGTTTTCGATGATTTCGTGGCCAACGTGTGCGGCAACGGGTTGTGGGGACCTGAGAATCTTTCCCTAATTCCGGGAGAAGTCGGCGCTGCCGCGGTGCAGAATATCGGTGCTTACGGAGTTGAGGTTAAGGATATCATAAAAGGGGTGGTTTGCTATGACACCCTTGAGAGGAAATCCGTGAAGTTTCAGAATACAGAATGCCGTTACGGCTACAGAGATTCGATGTTCAAGGATGCTAATGGGCGGTATATTGTGACGGCGGTGCTGTTTCGCGTGAGCCGTGCCTTTGCCCCGAAGCTTGAATACAAAGGTGTCCGCGAGGCTCTGGGTCTGGCACCGGATGCCGCCATACCGGAGGACCTTACTCCGCAGAGAGTGAGGGAGGCCATAATCGGGGTCCGTCGTTCGAAACTTCCTGACCCGGTGGAAACAGGCAGTGCAGGCAGTTTCTTCAAGAACCCTGTGATAGATGCCGTGAGTTTTGCCCGGGTGATCGACGTTGCGCGTGAAGAGTCCGGCCCGGATGTCACCGTTCCCCATTATATCCTTGAAGGCGGAATGATAAAAATCCCGGCAGCCTGGCTTATTGACCGCTGTGGCTTCAAGGGTGCCGTTGAGGGTGGCGCGGCCGTTTATGAAAAACAGCCTCTCGTCATTGTCAATGCTGAAGGGAAGGCGACACCTGACGATATACTTGCACTTGAACGCAGGATAACGGAGGGTGTAAAGGCAAAATATGGAATAGACCTTCATCCCGAGGTCGAACATATATAGCGGATAAACCATACAGCTATGAAAAAAATACCTTTCCTTCCCCTTTTTCTGTCAGCGGTTCTGTCCTGTTCTCCTGGGAATCTTGCGGATTGCGTTGACACCTCGATAGGGGTGGTTGACCAAAGGGGGAGCAACTGTGTCATAGGCCCTATGCTGCCGTATGGCAGTATCAATCCTTCTCCTCAGACCTTTGGAGGAGACACTGACGGTTATGCGCCCGGACAGGCCATAGACGGGTTCGCCCAGCTTCATGTCAGCGGCACCGGATGGAGTTCATACGGGCATTTCCTCATTCAGCCACAGACAGGCGGGCTTGAGGTGGCACCCGGTTCGCACTCATCCGGACATTCGGATGACATCACCCTGCCTTATCTGTATGCAACGACATTGGACAGGTATGGTGTAAGAGTGGAGGTTGCACCGTCATATTACAGTGCCGCATACCGCTTCACCTTTCCGGAGAGCGGATGCTCGTCAATAGTGTTCGACGCTTCTCAGAGCATCGCCAGGGATATTGCGACTTATATGGGAGGGAAACTTCTCGGCAACGAGGTGTATGTCGATCCTGACGGAGCAGGGGTGAGAATGATGATATCCATCAGTGCCGGCTGGCCTGACGGCCCGTATAAACTTTACACCGTGGCGCGTCTGAACAGAAAGATTGAAGGCTACGGGGTATGGGAAGGTGATGAGATAATGGAAGGAAAGACCTCTCTGGTGTGCGACACCCTGTCTTCCACCCACAAGGGAGTTTATTTTACATTCCCGACTTCCGAAGGAAATACCGTAATTCTCAAACTGGCCATTTCCTTTACCGGTTATGACAGGGCGGAAGAGCTTCTGGCATCTGAGATTCCCGGGTGGGATTTTGACAAAGTGGTGAACAAGGGCCGCAGAGCCTGGAACGAAAAATTGAAGTCGGTTGAGATTGGCGGAGTCGCCGATGACGAAAAGACCATCTTTTATTCGGCCCTTTACCGGGTGTTCACCTTTGCAAGAGACAGGTCTCTCGATAACGGTAAGTGGAAATCCAAAAATCCCTTCTGGGATGACAACTATGCGTATTGGGACACTTTCAGGACCCTGTTCCCTCTTCTGGTCCTGCTTGACGAAGACGCCGTTGCCGGCAATATCCTGTCCATGACGGATCGCTTCGAGCACAATGGCTGCGTTTATGATGGTTTCATTGCCGGGAAAGAGAGGCTTATGGAGCAGGGGGGTAACGATGTGGATTGCATTATTGCCGATGCCTGCCTCAAGGGTGTGAGGGGCGTGGACTGGGAGAAAGCCTGGGCCATAGTGAAGCACAATGCGGAAAACCGCCGCATCGGGTATGGCAACGGAGACCCGGACGGGAGCGGTCCTCATACCAGGTACAGGGAGCTGGGTTACATCCCCACTTGCAATATGAGTTCCTCCCAGACTCTGGAATTCGCTTATAATGATTACTGCGCCGGACTGATGGCAAGGCATCTCGGTTACGAAGAAGATGCTGAAAAGTACTTGGCCCGCAGTCACGGATGGGAGGCTTTATGGAACCCTGAGTTGAGTGATGGGACGTACAGCGGATTCGTTGATGCGCTTGACGAAGACGGTGTCTTCTCTTTCATAGATCCCACCAGATATGGAGGCTCCTGGATATCACCCTTCTACGAAGGCTCGTCCTGGACCTACAGTTACTTTGTGCCTCACGACTTCGACCGCTTGATAACTCTGATGGGAGGGCCTGAAACCTTTACGCAGAGACTCGAGTATGGTTTTGAGAACAAACTGGTCAAATACGACAACGAGCCGGGATTCCTGGCCTCCAGAGCCTTTGTCCATT
Organism: Candidatus Cryptobacteroides sp.; assembly: GCA_045598165.1. GTDB lineage: Bacteria > Bacteroidota > Bacteroidia > Bacteroidales > UBA932 > Cryptobacteroides. The sequence continues at coordinate 13,334 of JAZLLN010000088.1, read as the reverse complement.
CCGGTCGTCCGGACCTCAGTTCGTTCTGGGTCCATCATGCAATGGACAACGGTTTCGATCTGGAAGGGTATCCCGGCAATGAGGACACGGGCGCGATGGCTTCCTGGTACATATTCTGCAATCTCGGTCTGTGCCCGAATGCGGGACAGGATTTCTATTATTTGAATGCTCCTTTTGTAAGCGAAGCTCTTGTCCGGTTGTCCGGTGGCGGAAAACTCAGAATTACGGCCAACGCTTCCAGGGAAAACGTCTATATCAAATCCCTGAAAGTTAATGGAAAGCCCTGGAATTCAGCAATACTGCCCCATTCGGAGATTGCTTCCGGAGGAAAATTGGAATTCGAATTGGATTCCAGTCCTTCCGATTTCGGGAAGAACTGAGAATCTGCGCTTAGAACAGGTATGCGATTCCCGCGTGGAACCCTCCTTCGGTGATTTTCCCGTTTTCTCATGGTTGTTATAGCTCTAAAAGTTTGTTCCGGAATATGTCATGTTCCTCCTGGGTCAGGAAAGCGACTTTGATCGGTATTTTGAGCATCCTTTCTCTGAGGGGGAAGGGCAGACCCCTGTAGTCAAGGACTCTCTGGGCGTCTTTCTCTGTAGTCGCCACTGCTGCCGTGGGCCACTTGTTGACAGCGTGCTGGATCTTCTGGAAATCCCCCCATACGAACTTGTGATGGTCGGGGAAACTGAACCTTCTCACTATTCTGTATGTGTCGCTGAGATAGGTTCTCAAAGGCTTGTCTTTGGCGATGCCGGTGAAAAGTATCATCCTCTTTGAATAGATATACCTTGCATCTGCGTTGTCGAATACGGGTTGCAGCGGACAATATTCGATATAGGTAAAGAAGACGAGCTGCTTTTTCCCTCCGGCAGACGTGCCGTGACAGTCACCGGTGGAATAGTCCTTGATTCCAAGCGTCTCGGCCCAGATGGTTTTCTGCCAATTGTCCAAATAGCGTGGACATTTGGTTACGATTATGACGTCGGCGTCTTCGATACGCTCCGGCAGGTCCCTGAGCCGCCCGAGAGGTATCAGATGGTCCTTGTGAAGAGGATGGTTATAGTCTACCAGAACTATGTTGAGGTCTGCGCGGAGTTTCCTGTACTGGAAAGCGTCGTCAAGGACAATGATGTCGGCGGCAGGCATATCCTTTTCCCAGCATCTCCTCCCGCTGCGGGAACTCTTCAGCTCTTCCGGATGCGTAAGGAAGCGGCATCCTTCAATGCGGTTCTTGTCAACGGCTACGGTGACCTCAGGGAAGTTCTTCTTTATCTGCATCGGCTCGTCACCGAACATTGTGGCACTGCCGTTTTCCTTTACCTGCTGGAACCCCTTGCTTTCGCGTCTGTATCCTCTTGAAAGCACTGCAATGCTCTTTCCGCTCCATTTCGAACTGGACAGCAATTCCCTCAGAATCATTTCCGTATGAGGGGTTTTCCCTGTTCCTCCGGCGGCGATGTTGCCGACGCAGATGGTTGGGACCTCCGCACGGTGGATTTTTCTTATTCCCTTGTCGTAAAGGGAATTGCGCAGTTTCAGGATTGCGTAATACGGGAACAGCAGTATCTTGTCAATCATAATTGGCACAAATATAGTCAAGAATTCCGTATAATTCAGCGGGATCGAGGGTCGTCACCATCTTCATCCTGGTTTCTTTGAAGTCGGGAAGTCCCTTGAAATAGCAGGAAAGGTGCCGTCTCATTTCATAAATGCCCCTCTTCTCTCCCTTGTGCATGAGAGACAGTGCAAGATGCCTCTTAGCAAGGGCTACGCGGTCGGCGGTGCTCAAGGGCGGCATTTCCTCACCGTGTTCGAGATAGTATCTGATTTCTTTGAAAATCCAGGGATGGCCGAAAGTTGCACGTCCAATCATTATTGCATCGACTCCATAGCGGTCGAAAGCCTCAGCCGCCTTCCTGCCGTCGGTAATATCCCCGTTGCCGATAATTGGGATGTGCATTCTTGGGTTGTTCCTGACTTCCCCGATGAGAGTCCAGTCAGCCTCTCCCTTGTACATCTGGCATCTCGTCCTTCCGTGAATTGTGAGCGCCTGAATCCCGACGTCCTGCAACCTTTCTGCAAGTTCCACTATTATTTTGGAGCTGTCGTCCCATCCGAGGCGGGTCTTGACGGTGACAGGTTTGCCGACAGCCTCCACCACGGCTTTTGTGATGGCTACCATTTTGTCGGGCTCACGCATCATTCCGGAACCGGCTCCGCGTCCCGCAATTTTGCTGACAGGGCAACCGAAATTTATGTCAATGACATCGGCTCCATGCCCTCCCGCTATTTCCGCGGCCTTGTCTGCCATCCTGGCCGCTTCCACCATTGATTCCGGAATGTGCCCGTATAGCTGAATGCCTATCGGGGCCTCATCGTCGGATGTCTTCATCTTGGCTATGGCTTTCTCCGCATCGCGGATAAGTCCGTCGGACGGGATGAATTCCGTATAGACCATATCCGCGCCCTGCTCCCTGCAGAGCACACGGAAAGACGCGTCTGTTACATCCTCCATCGGGGCGAGAAGCAAAGGCCTCTCGCCAAGATCAAGATTTCCGATTTTCAAGACTAAACGGTAAGAATGTCTTTTTCTTTTGTGGCAATGGTCTCATCGACTTTCTTCACGAACTTGTCGGTGAGTTTCTGCACTTCGTCCTCGGCCTCTTTCTCGGTGTCTTCGGAAAGACCCTCGTTCTTCTGGGCCTTCTTGAGGGCATCTACAGCATCCCTGCGGGAATTCCTGACGACAATCTTGGAACTTTCTCCGGCAGTCTTCGCCTTCTTGATGAGCTCCCTTCGCCTCTCCTCGGTCAGCGCCGGAACAACGCAGCGGATAATCTCCCCGTTGTTGGACGGAGTGAATCCGAGGTTGGCATCCAGTATCGCCTTTTCAATTTTGGAGATAATTGATTTTTCCCAGGGCTGGATGGCGAGTGTCTTGGCATCCGGAGCAGTGATGGACGCAACCTGCTGGATGGGGGTGGGCGTACCGTAGTAATCCACCATCACGCCGTTGAAAACTGACGGATTGGCTTTGCCTACCCTGTATGTCTTGAGATCTTCCTCAAGGAACTTGATGGCGGACTGCATTTTCGCTTCTGCTCCGCTGATGATTTCTTTTGCTCTGTCTGTCAACATGGCTTTTAAAGGTTATGCGTGAACGATAGTGCCTATCTTCTTGCCGTTAACGATGTCAAGAATGGCACCGGGAGTATTGATATTGAATACGATGATGGGAACGGGCCCCTGCTCGCAAAGAGAGTAAGCGGTCGCGTCCATCACCTTCAGGTGTTCCGAAAGGCATTGGTCGAAAGTCACTTCGTCATATTTGACGGCTTCGGGGTGGGTCTCCGGATTGAGGTTGTAGACACCCTCCACCCTTGTCCCTTTCAGCAGGGCGTCCGCTTTGAGCTCGAGGGCACGGAGAGCGGCGCCGGAGTCGGTGGAGAAATAGGGATTGCCGGTTCCTCCGGAGATAATGGCCACACCGCCTTCTTCAAGAATCCTGATGGCTTCATCCCTGTCATAATGTCTGGCTATGGGCTCCATAGGAGTTGCCGTGAACACTTCGGCCTTGACTCCGAGTCCGCGAAGGGCGGAAGCTACGGCCAGCGAATTGATGACCGTAGCCAGCATACCCATACGGTCGCCGGTCACACGGTCATAGCCTTTTTCCAATCCCTGGAGACCTCTGAAGATGTTTCCACCGCCGTTCACGACGGCCACTTGGTATCCGGCATCTATGACTTTCTTGATTTCTGTTGCGAATTTGAGAAGGCTTGTTTCATCGAGACCTTTCCTTGAAGGGCCACCGAGACTTTCGCCGCTAAGTTTAAGTAGGACTCTTTTATACATAGTACAAATTTGGCTGAAAATTATGGAAATTGCAAGATTCGGAGTATATTTGCAAACCTGATTCGAATAATTTCAGTACAAATGTTCATATTCAATTCATCCATCGGAAAGAAATTCATCCAGGCGGTGTCCGGTGCATTTCTCATCGTGTTCCTGCTTCTTCACGGCACGATCAATTTCTTCTCAGTAATCGATTCCTTCACCGGGAAGTTCGGAGCCGTTGCGGCTGACGATACACTCTTCAGTGCCGGAGACGGTCTCTTCAAGCTCGGTTGCGACTTCATGAGCACGCCCGTCATCTCCATAATGGTTCCCGTACTTGCTCTCGGTTTTGCCGTACATATCCTTTACGGATGCTGGCTTACCGTCAAGAACGTGATTGCCCGTGGCGGTGTGAAGCGCTATGAGGTTTCCAGCAGGGCTGCCGCCGATTCATGGTCCTCGCGCAATATGTTCATTCTCGGAATTCTCATCATAGGATTCATCTGCTTCCATCTTTTCCATTTCTGGGCCAAGATGCAGCTGCTTGAGTTCGTTCCGAGCCTCGGCGAAGCTGAGAACAACCCTTACCTCCTTCTGATGACCACATTCTCCAGGTGGTGGGTTCTCGCCCTTTACATCATCTGGTTCGTCGCCCTGTGGTTCCACCTCACGCACGGATTCTGGAGCATGTTCCAGACAGTCGGCTGGGACGGACAGACCTGGTTCAAGAGAGTCAAGGTGATCGGAATCATCGTCGCCACCCTCATCTGCCTCGTTTTCGTGACAGTTGCGATAAATGCTTTCATCCAGGCCAATTTCCTGATGGTGGCGTAGGTTTTGTTTTTAAGGAAATATTTTATACCTTTGCGGTCCCTATTTTTGTAGGGATCGCAATTTTTTAGTATTAACCATTAAGATCAAGACAATGGACACACAAAGTTACAAGACAGTATCGCTCAACAAGGCGACTGTAAAGAAAGAGTGGGTCGTCATTGACGCGACGGATCTCGCGCTTGGTCGCCTCGCTTCCCGCGTGGCTCTTGTCCTCCGTGGCAAGACCAAACCCGGGTTCACTCCTCACGTTGACTGTGGTGACAACGTCATCGTAATCAATGCTGAGAAGGTGGCCCTCGGCGGAAAGAAGATGACCGACAGGGTCTACACACGCTACACCGGATATCCGGGCGGACAGCGTTTCACGACCCCCAAGGAGATTCTCGCCACGAGACCCGAAGAACTCGTAAGGAGAGCAGTCAAGGGTATGCTCCCCAAGACCCGTCTTGGTGACGACATCCTCCACAACCTGTTTGTATATGCAGGACCGGAGCATCCTCATCAGGCTCAGAACCCTAAAACTATTAAGTTGGACGAAATTTAAACAGAGCAAATGGAACAGACAAACGCCCTTGGAAGACGTAAAGCAGCTGTAGCTCGCGTTTATCTCACTGCCGGTAAAGGCAACGTTACGATCAACGACCGTCCCCTCGAAGACTACTTCAAGGAGGAGGCTCTCCGCTACATCGTGAACCAGCCGTTCGAAGTCACGGAAACTCTCGGTCAGTTTGACGCCAAGATCACCCTCGTCGGTGGCGGTATCAAAGGACAGGCAGAGGCCGTAAGACTCGGAATCGCCCGCGCACTTTGTGAGATTGACAAGGAAGCATATCGTTCTACTCTCAAGGCAGCAGGATTCCTCACCCGCGACGCTCGCGAGGTTGAAAGGAAGAAACCTGGTCAGCCCGGTGCACGTAGACGCTTCCAGTTCAGCAAACGTTAGTTATTATTACTTTACGGCACAGGCCGGTTATTCAAACTTCTTGGGTGCGATGCCCGGATGGAAGTTGCCGGACTGCGGAAAATTTTCGGGACTGACAAGGTCACTACCCGGGAATTGAAGAAAAGAGCCTGGAGGCTCGGATGCCTACAGGAAAGATCAACAAATTAGATTAACAAAACAATGTCAAGAACAGAATTCCAAGAATTGCTTGATGCAGGCGTACACTTCGGACATCTTGCCCGCAAGTGGAATCCTAAGATGGCTCCGTACATCTTCGATCAGAAGAACGGAATCCACATCATTGACCTGCACAAGACTATCGTCAAGATAGACGAGGCTGCCGAAGAGATGAAACAGCTTGCCAAATCAGGGCGCAAGATTCTCTTCGTAGCAACCAAGAAACAGGCAAAGGAACTCGTAGCGGAGAAAGCTACAGCCGTAAACATGCCTTCAATTACTGAAAGATGGGCAGGTGGTATGCTTACCAACTTCCCCACCATCCGCAAGGCCATCAAGAAGATGAGCACCATCGACAAGATGAAGGAGGATGGAACTTTCGACAAACTCGCCAAGAGAGAGCGTCCCCAGGTGGACCGCCAGAGAGCAAAACTCGAGAAGAACCTCGGTTCTATCCGTGATATGAGCCGCCTTCCGTCAGCACTTTTCGTGATTGACGTTCAGAAAGAGGCCAACGCTGTCAAGGAAGCCAATCGTCTTAATATTCCGGTATTCGCAATGGTTGATACTTGTTGCGATCCTACCCCTATTGATTATGTGATTCCGGCAAATGACGATGCGGCGAAGTCAATCGAGTGCGTGCTGAACGTTCTGTGCGCAGCCATCCAGGAGGGTCTCGAAGAGCGCAAGCTTGAGAAGGACAAAGAGGCTGAAGCAGAGGAGAATGCAGAGGCACCCAAGGCCCCCGCAAAGAACCTTCGCCCCCGCAAGGGTGCAAAGCCCGTTGAGGCATAACCATTTGTTTAACCTTTAAAGAGATATAACTATGGCTATCACCGCAGCAGACGTAATGAAATTACGTAAAATGACTTCCGCCGGCATGATGGATTGCAAGAAGGCCCTTGAAGAGGCTATGGGAGATTTCCAGAAGGCAGTCAACATCATCCGCGAGAAGGGTAAGCTTGTTGCAGCCAAGAGAGCTGACCGCGAGACCTCAGAGGGTGCAGTCAAGGCACGCGTTGAGGACGGAAAGGGTATTATCATCTGCCTCGGATGCGAGACAGACTTCGTTTCCCGTAACTCTGACTTCCAGGACCTTGCAAATGCTATCGCTGATGTGGCTATCGCAAACTGTCCCGATGACATCGAAGGTCTCAAGGCCTGCAAGATGCCTGACGGATATACGGTTGAAGAGGCTATCGAGGCTCAGACAGGAAAGACTGGAGAGAAGCACGTCCTTGCATTCTATGCAAAGGTTGAGGCTCCTTTCGTGAAGGCTTACATCCACACTCTCAATGGCAAACTCGGTGCTCTCGTAGGTTTCAGCAAGACCATTGCCGAGGACCTTGCAAAGGGTATTGTAATGCAGGTTGCCTCCATGAACCCCGTTGCCATCTCTGCAGAGGACTGCCCTCAGGAAGTACTTGACAACGAGTACAAGGTCGCAGTGGAGAAGACCAAGGAAGAGCAGATACAGAAGGCTGTCGAGGCAGCTCTCAAGAAGGTCGGCATCAACCCTGCACACGTTGATTCCGAGGATCATATCGAGTCCAACACCGCCAAGGGTTGGATTACCGCTGAGATTGCCGACAAGGCCCGCGAGATCATCAAGACCGTGTCCGCCGAGAAGGCTGCAAATCTCAACCCCGCTATGATTGAGAATATTGCCAAGGGTCGTGTACAGAAGTTCCTCAAGGAGAACACCCTCGTGGAGCAGGAGTATCAGATGATCGACGACAAGAAGACCATCAAGGAAGTCCTTGCCGCATTGGCGGAGGGTGCCAAGGTCACCGTCATCAAGAGATTCTCCCTTACCGACTAAATTCAGATTATGAATACAAAATGGGGGCTGGTCAAAAAACCAGCCCTCATTGTTTTACCCCTGCAGTTATTTCGCAAACTGCGGCACGGTGCTGAAGCTTTTGTATTCAGGAGCCGATATTGAAGCTGAAACCGATATTGACGGTGTTGGAATTGATTCTCGCGGACCATCCTCCGTTCCCCACACCCCCGGATCTGGTGAAGGAATATCCGAAAGCGCCGCCAGTGCGATTTTCCTTTTCATAATTATGCAGTTTCCGTATGGTTTGGCATAAATGTAGCACTAAATTTTTTAACTTTGCATAACTATGAACCTGAAATCCCTTGCTAAAGATACGGCCATATACGGACTGAGCAGCATAGTCGGAAAGTTTCTGAACTATCTTCTCAGCATACTGTATCTTCAGATAATACCTGCCGAAAGCGGCGGATACGGCATTGTCACAAACCTTTACGCCTGGACGGCGCTCATTTTGGCTTTCCTTACCTTCGGTATGGAGACCACATTCTTCCGGTTCTCCGGCAAGGAGAACGAGAATCCCGAGAATGTGTTCTCAACTTCATTGAAGATGGTAGGGTCCGTGGCCCTGGTTTTCCTCCTCGTCGTATTCTGCTTCCTGAAGCCGATATCCGCTGTCATGGGTTACTCCACGCATCCCGAGTACATCGGCTGCTTTGCGCTGATAACCGCTTTCGATGCGTTCCAGGCAGTGATGTTCGCTAGACTGAGGCAGCAGAAACGTGCTATTAAATTTGTGACGCTGAAGCTGTCCTTCATTTTCGCCAGCATACTTCTGAACCTGTTTGTCTTCCTCGTGATGCCCAGGATGTTCGGCACCTTCCCCGCTCTTGGAGCGGCTTTCGCGAAGTATGACTACGGTGTCGGATTCATATTCCTCATCAATCTTGTCTGCACGTTCGGTGTGACCTTCGGCTTCATCCCTGAACTCAAGAGCCTTCATATCCGCTTCGACAGGGAACTTTGCCGCAGGATGCTCCAATATACCTGGCCCATTCTGCTGCTCAGCGTCGTGGGTATCCTCAATCAGGTCGCGGACAAGATTCTGCTTCCCAAGCTGATGCCCGGCAAGGAGGGAATGGTTCAGCTCGGCATCTACGGCGGCTGTGTCAAGATAGCGATGATAATGTCGATGCTGGTGCAGGCCTTCAGATATGCTTACGAACCAATCGTGTTCGGAGAAGCGAAGAACAGGGACAATGACCGCACTCTGGCCGAAGGCATGAAGTGGTTCATAATCTTCTCCCTGCTTGCGTTCCTGGCCGTCATGTTCTATCTGCCGGTTCTGAAATATCTTATCGGCCGCGGTTACTGGTCCGGACTCGGAGTCGTTCCCATCGTGATGATGGCGGAGCTTTTCATGGGCATATATTTCAATCTTTCATTCTGGTACAAGCTTACGGACCAGACCTGGTGGGGCGCTATAATCAACGCGATAGCCGTGGCAGTGATGATAAGCATCAACGTGCTGTTCGTGCCCAAATACGGGTATTGGGCCTGCGCCTGGGGAGGATTTGTCGGATACGGCCTGGCAATGGTGATAAGTTACATCATAGGGCAGAGGAAATATCCCATCAATTATGATATGCGCACAATCTTCACGTTCTTCGTGGTGGCCGGAGCGTACTTTTTCATATATGCCGAGATTCAGAAGGCAGGAGCCGCCGTATGGGTTCTGCTGACGGCGGGCACGCTTCTGCTGCTCAGTTACGCCTATCTCGTATTCCGGATGATCAAACACAAATAATTATCGATATGAAAAAAACAATCAATTGCATCCTCTGCTGCGCTGCCGTTGCAGTACTGGCAGGATGCGGAAACAATGCTGCCAAGAAAGCTGAAGCAGAGGCTGCTGCAGAGCAGGCTCGTGCCGATTCCGTCGCCGCGGCGCAAAAAGAACAGAAAGTTATGGACAAATTAGCTCAACTGCCGGAGGAACCGGTATTCGACATCGTAACCAACCTGGGAACGATCAAGGTCAGACTCTACAAGGACACTCCCAAACATCGCGACAACTTTGCCAAGCTCGCGCTTTCAGGTTATTATGACAGAGTCCTTTTCCACAGAGTCATCAATGGTTTCATGATACAGACCGGAGATCCTCTCTCGAAGGATCCGGCAAACAAGGCCAAATTCGGCACCGGCGGTCCTGATTATACCATTCCCGCAGAATTTGTCCCGGAGCACAGGCACAAGAAGGGAGCGTTGGCCGCCGCACGACGTGGAGATGCCGTCAATCCTTTCAAGGAATCGAGCGGCTCACAGTTCTATATAGTGCAGGATGCGGGAACCTGCGCACAGCTCGACGGTGCGTATACGGTTTTCGGAGAAACCGTCAGCGGACTTGAAATTGTGGATAAAATCGCTCAGGTCGAGACCGACGGAAGGGACTGTCCGATAGAGGATGTAAAAATAATTACAATAACTTTAGACCAAAACATATAGTTTGGCACGCCTATTGCAAAAGACCAAACCGAATAGTTTTTTCATAGGTTAATTTTAGGTTAGATTAATAGGCACCCGATTTCGGGTGCCATTAATTTTTTTGGCTATATTTGTAAAAACTAAAACTGATATCCATGAAAATCACAGGAATGTTCGCCGCAGCCGCGGCTGTTGTTCTACTTGCAGGATGTGAAGAGGCAATTGACAATACTGCCGTTATTGTCGGAGTTGTACCCGCCCCCAATGAGGTTATTGTAGGTAATGGTGCGTTTGGCGTGAAGGGTGCTTCTTTCAACGTCACCGGAGTGCAGGATGAAAGGGCATCGGCAATGCTGAAGGATTTTGCTTCGCAACTTTCAAAAACCTCAGGGAAAAAATCAAAGATTGTTGAAGGAAAGGCGGGAGTGATATTCGAGACATCCGGGACCGTCGCCCCGGAAGGATACGAAATTACTGTTTCAAAGTCAGGAGTGACAGTCAAGGCGTCTGATTACAATGGCTTTTTCTATGCCGTTCAGACATTGAAGCAGATGCTCCCGGCCAGTATCTACGGAACGAACCGTGTGCCTTCCGACGCCTGGTCTCTGCCTTGCTGCGAAATCAAGGACGCACCCCGTTTCGGTTACAGGGGAGTGCTCATTGATGAGTGCCGTCATTTCTTCGGAAAGGAAGAAATAATGAGGGTGCTTGACATAATGTCCGTCTACAAGCTCAACCGCCTGCACTGGCATCTTACCGAAGACCAGGGCTGGAGAATAGAAATAAAGAAGTATCCCAAGTTGACGGAAATCGGTGCGTGGCGTGATGGCACGCAGGTTGGAAAGGACCGTGACTCATCGGACGGCATACGTTACGGGGGTTTCTACACACAGGATGAAATCAGGGGAATCGTAGCCTATGCAGAATCTCTTGGCATCACAATAATCCCGGAAGTGGACCTTCCCGGCCACATGGTGGCGGCTATGACAGCTTATCCCTGGTTGGGATGCACCGGAGGTCCCTATTCCGTCAGGACCAGCTGGGGTATCGCCGATGAGGCCCTCTGCCCGGGCAAGGAAACGACCTTTACATTCCTCGAAGACGTTCTTGGGGAAGTTGCAGACCTCTTCCCTTCAGAGTATTTCAATATAGGCGGTGACGAGTGCCGCAAAGGTGCGTGGGAGAAATGCAAGGACTGCCAGGCTCTTATCAAGGAACTGGGTCTCAAGACCGATGAAAACGCCACCAAGGAGCAGAGACTCCAGAATTACGTTACGTCCCGTGTTCAGGCATTCCTTGCCACCAGGGGCAAGAAAATCATAGGTTGGGATGAAATTCTCGAAGGCGAACTTGCCGAGGGAGCGACCGTGATGAGCTGGCGCGGTTCAGCTGGCGGCATCAAGGCGGCGCAGATGGGTTATGACGTTGTAATGTCTCCCAATAACTATTGCTATCTGGATTATGCACAGTCCCCTGACCTTGAGAACGAGCCTCTCTGCTGGACCAGCGACCCGGAAAGAGCACTCACCATCGAGAAGGTCTACAGCCTTGACCCTTATCAGGATATCCCCGAGGCCTCGCAGCACCATATACTTGGAGTTCAGGGAAACCTGTGGACGGAATATGTTCCGACTCCGGAGCATCTCGAGTATATGCTTCTGCCCAGAATGCTTGCACTCAGCGAGGTTCAGTGGTGCGCTCCCGACAACAGGGATTTCGAGAGATTCATTGCCGCCACGAAGGGACACGAATACAACGTATTCGACATTCTCGGGTACAATTTCAGAAGATAGTCCTCAGAATATCAGGATTCCGACTATGCCCGATATGATTATGATCCATATCGGGCTTATTTTTGACCACATCGACAGAGCGAACGCAACTGCAAACAGGGTCCAGCTCCTCCAGTCGGGGAAGTTGTTGCGTATAAGCTCGAACTGCGGAATCCATCCGTCGAAACCGACGTGGAACATCAAAACAAGTGCGGCCGCGCCTATCATTCCTGCCACAACAGGGGTGAGGGCTCCCATAACGCCCTTGAAGACAGGACTGGTATGGAATTTCGAATAGAACTTCATCAGCGCGAAGAAGATAATGAAGGACGGAAGCACTACGGCTATGGTTGTCGAAAGGGAACCGAGGATGGCAAGGACATTGCCGTAGCCGTGATCTGCCATTACCTGATATCCCACGTATGTGGCGCAGTTTATGCCGATGGGCCCCGGCGTGGTCTGTGAGATGGCTATGATGTTGGCGAAGACCTCCTCGCTTATCCATCCCTTCAGCGTGACCACCTGGGTCTGGATGAGTGAAATCATTGCCCCGCCGCCTCCGAAGTTGAAGAGGCCGATGATGAAGAAGGTCCAGAACAATTGCAGCAGCAATGCAATCATTTCCTGCGCCCCTCCCCTGACGCGATGATTATGGTGGCGACGATAATTGTTCCGAGCAGTATGTAAATGGGGGATAATTTAAGGAAGGCAACGGCAAACAGGGTGAAGATCATCAACGCCCAAGCCCACCAGGAGCGGCAGCCTTTTTTTGCCAGCCTGACCATCGGAGTGAGTATCAAGGCGACGGCGACGGGTCTGAGACCCATAAAGAATTTCTGAACCAGAATATTTTCCTGAAAGGCGGAATAGGCTATTGCTATCACCAGAATGGAGAAAAAGGAGGGGATAACGGCTCCTGCTGTGGCGGCGATGCTTCCTTTCAATCCTCTTATCCTGTATCCGGCGAAGATTGCCATATTCACGGCAAGGAGGCCGGGAGCGCTCTGCGCAAGCACTACAATGTCCGGAAGTTCTTCGTCATCAATCCATCCCCTTTTCCTCATTTCATCTTCGATGATGGGAATCATGGCGTAGCCTCCACCGATGGTGAAAGCGCCGATTTTAGCGAATACGCCGAAAACTTTCCAGAGTGGAACGCTCTTTTCCATAAATTCTGTGCGAAAATATGAAAAAAACTTCAAAATAATTTGGAGGGAAAGAAAAAGTCACTATCTTTGCAGTCCTTTTCGCGGTAAGCGGAACAGTTCATTGAAAAGATTGGAAGGAAAGTACAAGCAAGTACCGAGAAATTTAATAATCGAGAGCGTTAATTCTTTTAAGGAATTAAGGTGTCAGGAATCAAGCTAAGAGAATAAGAATATACAAAGAAGAGTTTGATCCTGGCTCAGGATGAACGCTAGCGGCAGGCTTAACACATGCAAGTCGAGGGGCAGCATAAGGGTAGCAATATCTTTGATGGCGACCGGCGGAAGGGTGCGTAACG